>NZ_JBIVSD010000024.1:0-116129 GCF_044756065.1 Kitasatospora sp. NPDC092039
CGCCCCGTCCGACGTTTCAAACTCTAGCCGATCCCCGCTCCGAAAAGCGAATCCAGCCGCAACCCAATTAAACGTGCACGCCGAATAAGCACCAGACCGTCACGCGGAAAAGCGAAACGACCGGCACGAACCGAGAAGTGGTGTTTCAGAGGATTGGCTGCCCCGGGACCGTCCGCGCAGACGCGTGTCCGGTGCTCCCTGCCGGGCAGCTCGAAGAACTGTACGCGCTTCTGCGAGCGGATGCAAACGTCGTGCAAAGACGGCCGGCCGGACCCCGGGGAGAGGGGTCCGGCCGGTGGAGCCGTGCGGCTCAGCTGTTGGTGGGGAAGCCCAGGTTGATGCCGCCGTGCGACGGGTCCAGCCAGCGCTGGGTGACGGCCTTGCCCCGGGTGAAGAACTGCACGCCGTCCTGGCCGTACGCGTGGGCGTCTCCGAACAGCGAGGCCTTCCAGCCGCCGAAGGAGTAGTAGGCGACCGGGACCGGGATCGGCACGTTGATGCCGACCATGCCGACCTCCACCTCGAACTGGAAGCGCCGGGCCGCGCCGCCGTCATTGGTGAAGAGCGCGGTGCCGTTGCCGTACGGGTTGGCGTTGATCAGCGCCAGGCCCTCCTCGTACGAGTCGACGCGCACGACCGAGAGCACCGGGCCGAAGATCTCGTCGTTGTAGACGGACATGCCGGGCTTCACGTGGTCGAACAGCGTGGGGCCGAGCCAGAAGCCGTCGGCCGTCGGGGAGCCGTTCCGGTCCTCGGCGGTGACCGGGTGCTTGCGGCCGTCCACGGCCAGCTCGGCGCCGTCGGCGACCCCGGACTCCACGTAGGAGGTGACCTTGTCGCGGTGCTGGCCGGTGACCAGCGGGCCCATCTCGGAGTCGCCGTTGCAACCCGGGCCGACCTTCAGGGTGGCGATCCGCTGCTTGATCTTCTCGACCAGCTCGTCACCGATCGGGTCGACCGCGACCAGCACGGACACCGCCATGCAGCGCTCGCCGGCCGCGCCGAAGCCGGCGTTGACGGCGGCGTCGGCCGCGAGGTCGAGGTCGGCGTCGGGCAGGACCAGCATGTGGTTCTTGGCGCCGCCCAGGGCCTGCACGCGCTTGCCGTAGCGGGTGCCGGTCTCGTAGACGTAGCGGGCGATCGGGGTGGAGCCGACGAAGCTGACGGATTTGACGTCCGGGTGCTCCAGCAGGCGGTCGACGGCCACCTTGTCGCCGTGCACGACGTTGAAGACGCCGTCCGGCAGACCGGCCTCCTTCCACAGCTCGGCGAGGAAGTTGGCGGCGGACGGGTCCTTCTCCGAGGGCTTCACCACGACGGTGTTGCCGGCCGCGATGGCGATCGGGAAGAACCACATCGGCACCATGGCCGGGAAGTTGAACGGCGAGATGATCGCGACCGGGCCGAGCGGCTGGCGGATCGAGTAGACGTCGACGCCGGTCGAGGCCTGCTCGGTGAAACCGCCCTTGATCAGCTGCGGGATGCCGCAGGCGTACTCCACGACCTCCAGGCCGCGGGCGATCTCGCCCAGTGCGTCGGAGTGCACCTTGCCGTGCTCCGCCACGATGATCGAGGCCAGCTCGTCGCGGCGGGCGTTCAGCAGCTCGCGGAAGGCGAAGAGCACCGTCGTCCGCTTGGCGATCGAGGCGGTGCGCCACTCGGTGAAGGCCGAGGCGGCGGCGGCCACCGCCTGGTCGACCTCGGCGATCCCGGCGAAGTCGACCTGACCGGAGACCTGGCCGGTGGCCGGGTCGAAGATCTCGCCACGACGGGGGGCCGCACCGGCGGTGGCGACCGGCTTGCCGCCGATCCAGTGAATGATGTGCTTGCTCAAGGTCCGTCTGCCTCCGAAGTCCCGGGCGGCGTCCTGCCACCGGTCCGGTCTGGCGCCGCCCGCGGTGGGCCGGTCGACGGGAATCACGGGGCTACCGCGCTCGTCTCCCAGTCTGGTGGCCGCTTCGGCCCGGCTCAACGAACAGGCTGACGGGGATCATGGATTCAGCCTTACAGGTCGTCCGGTCACTCGGTCGGCCGATCGGGTGGCCTCCGCCCGGTCGGGGGTCAGGGCTCCCCGTCCTCCGGCTCCTCCAGGTACGGGTCGTGCAGCCCGTCCGCCGCCTCCTGGGTCTCCAGCAGGTCCAGCCGCAGGTCCTGCGCCCAGGCCAGCGCCCAGCGCTTCCGCTCGTCCACCCCGTCGGCGGGGACGCCCCGGGCGCGGAACCGGCCGTCCGCCGCCTCGGCGAGCGTCTCCAGCCGGTCGGCCAGCGCGGCCGGCTGGAAGTCCGGATCCAACTCCCCTGCCAGGGCGAGCAGTTCGCCTTCCCGGTAGCAGCGGGTGAGGGCGTACACGTCGATCAGGTCACGCGGCATGCCCCGGTCCGCCAGCAGCGCGGTGGTCAGCGCGGCCGCGTCCTCCAGGGCGACCACGGGCAGCACCACCGGCGGCTCGTCCGGTCCCGGCGCACCGAGGTCCAGCCGGACCGGGCGGTGGCCCAGCGGCTCCTTGCGCAGCTCCACCGTGTGCGACCGCCCGCCCAGCGCCAGCCGGACGGCGAGCTGCTCCAGCCGCGGTGTCCCCGGCCGCTCGGCGACCCCGCCGCCCGCCGCCCGGTACGCCTCGCCCAGTGCGGCGGCCACCTCCGGCAGGTCGGCCCCGCCGGTCACCAGGGTCAGCCCGTCCTGCGGACAGGCCGCGACGCCGTGGGCGCGCAGCGCGTGCCCGCCGGCCAGCGCGAGGCCGTACCGGTCGCAGACGGGTGCGGCCGGCGCGGCCAGTCGCAGCTGGGCGGGGCCCGGGCGGAGGGACGCGTCGACGGCGTGCGGGACGGTGGTCACGCCTCCAGTCTGACGCGCCCGCCCGCTTCGCGCGCCGCCACCACCGGGCCCCGATCACCGGACGCCGCAGGGCTCACCAGCCGCCGAGCCTCGCCGCCGCCTCGTGCAGGACGAGCTCCAGCAGCACCGGGTCGTTGAGTCGCCCGGAGCCGTCGGGCGGGACCAGCCAGCGCACGCCCCGACTGGTCCGCTCGGGGTGCGGGACGACGACCCAGGTGCCCTCCCCCGCACCGCGCACGCCGGTGCCGATCCAGCGGGCGGCGGTGCCGGCGGGCACCAGGAAGCCGACGTACTCGCCCGCGGCGTCGGTGAGGACCGGGCCGCTGGTGCACGGGTCCATGATCTCCAGGGCCGGGCGCCCGAGCCGTCCGGGGACGGAGAGGACGTCCCAGCGACGGCCGGCCGGCAGCAGCATCAGGCCCAGCCCGGTGCGCTCCCACTGCTCCCGGAGGGATTCCGGGTCCGGTGCCACCTGGGCGAGCCAGTGCAGTCCGGTGGTCTCCATGTCGTGTCCCCGCTTCTCGCCGTTCGTACTGTTCGGAGACGGCGGGAGGTGCGAGACCCGCCGTCACCAAGGAGAGGCGGACGGCGGGTCCCGATTACACGACTAGGAGCACCCGACTGGGGGATTCGCGCTTCAGCTGTCGAAGCCCAGCCCCAGCCGGTCGAGGGTGCGCAGCCAGAGGTTGCGGTGGCCGCCGGTGCGGTCCGCCCGCTCCAGCGACCGGGTGGTGAGCTCGATCCCGGCCCAGCGGACCGGCTCGGGCGGGAACGGCAGCGGCTTGCTGCGCACCATGTCCAGCGAGGTGCGCTCGGTGCGCTCCCCGGCGAGGAGGTCGAGCATCACCTCGGCGCCGAAGCGGGTCGCGCCGACACCGAGCCCGGTGTAGCCGACGGCGTACGCGACCTTGCCCCGGTAGCCGGTGTCGAAGAACGCCGAGAACCGGCTGCAGGTGTCGATGGCGCCGCCCCAGGCGTTGGTGAAGCGCAGGCCCTCCAGCTGCGGGAAGCAGCGGAAGAAGTGGTTGGCCAGGGTGCGGAAGGTCTCCGGCCGCTGGTCGTACTCGTGCCGGACGTGGCCGCCGAAGTGGTAGACCGCGTCGTAGCCGCCCCAGAGGATCCGGTTGTCGGCGGAGAGCCGGAAGTAGTGGAACTTGTTGGCGCTGTCGCCGAGGCCTTGCCGCCCGCGCCAGCCGATCGAGGCGAGCTGCTCGTCGTCGAGCGGCTCGGTCATCAGCGCGTAGTCGTACACCGGGACGATGTACGGGCGGACCCGCTTGAGCAGCGACGGGAACACGTTGGTGCCCAGCGCGACCTTGCGGGCGAGGACCCGGCCGTACGGGGTGCGGACGGCCATGCCGCTGCCGTGCTCCCGCAGGTCGGTGGCCCGGGTGTGCTCGAAGATCCGCACGCCCTGGCCCAGGCAGGCGTCCTTGAGACCCCAGGCGAGCTTGGCGGGGTGGACCATCGCCACGCCCTCCTTGTCCCAGAGGCCGCCGAGGAAGGTCGGCGAGTTCACCTCGGCGCGCAGCTGGTCGGCGTCCAGGACGGTGATGTCGAAGCCGTACCGGGCGACCGCCTCGGCGATCTCGTGGAGCTCCTCGACCTGGTGGGGCTGGGTGGCGACGTCGATCTCGCCGGTGCGCTCCCACTCGGCGTCGATGCCGTAGCGCTTCAGGGTGGCCTCGATGCCGTCGAGGTTGGCGGCACCGAGGCGTTCCAGCTGGGCGAGTTCGGACGGCCAGCGGTCCAGGCCGTTGCCGAAGCCGTGGGTGAGGCTGGCCGCGCAGAATCCGCCGTTGCGCCCGGATGCGGCCCACCCGACCTCGTTGCCCTCGACCAGCACGACGTCCAGCGAGGGGTCGCGCTCCTTGGCGATGAGGGCGGTCCACAGACCGGAGTAGCCGCCGCCGACGACCAGCAGGTCGCAGGTGGTGTCGCCGACCAGGGCGGGCAGCGCCGCCGGCCGGCCGGGGTCCTCCAGCCAGAAGGGGGTGGGCCTGGCGTCACTGAGCGCGCGGGCGGAGTCCATGCATTATCAGCCACTTTCTACGAATAGATGACGGTCTTACGTGCCACCGCTGCCATTCCGCTGTCAGCCGTGTCGACCACTGCCGACCGCTGCCGACCGTACGTCAGGCGGTGGCCTTCCGGCGGTTTCCCAGCCACTGGCCGACGACGGTCAGCGCGACGGCGGCCAGGAACATCGCGGTGCCGATGACGTTCACCTGCACCGGGATGCCGCGCTGCGAGGCGCCCCAGACGAACATCGGGAAGGTGACCGTGGTCGGCCCCGAGTTGAACTGGGTGATGATGAAGTCGTCGAAGGAGAGCGCGAAGCTGAGCAGCGCGCCCGCCGCGATGCCGGGCGCCGCCAGCGGCAGGGTGACCCTCAGGAAGGTCTGGGTGGGGGTCGCGTAGAGGTCCTGGGCGGCCTGTTCGAGCCTCGGGTCCATGCTCATCACGCGCGCCTTGACCGCCGTCACCACGAAGCTGAGGCAGAACATGATGTGCGCGATGAGGATGGTGGTGAAGCCGAACGGGATGCGCATGTTGAGGAAGAGCGTCCCGAGCGAGGCCGCCATGACCACCTCGGGCATGGCCATCGGCAGGAAGATCATCGCCGTGGTGGCCGAGCGGCCGCGGAAGCGGTAGCGGGCCAGCGCGAAGGCGACCATGGTGCCGAGCACGGTGGCGCCGATGGTGGCGAGCACCGCGATCTGCAGGCTGAGCGAGAGCGACCCGCACATGTCGGCCACGCCGCAGGGGTCGGTCCAGGCGTCGGTGGAGAACTCGTTCCACTCGTAGTTGAACTTGCCCACCGGCTTGTTGAACGAGAAGGCGAGCACGACCAGGTTGGGCAGCACCAGGTAGGCGAGGGCCAGCAGGCCGGCCAGCACCACCAGGTGGGCGCGGATCCACTTGGACATCCGGGACATCAGACCAGATCCTCCGTCCCGGCCTTGCGCATGTAGACCGTCACCATGCCCAGGATCAGGGCCATCAGGATGAAGCTCAGCGCGGCCGCCGTGGGGTAGTCGAGCACGTTCAGGAACTGCTTCTGGATGCCGTTGCCGACCATCTGCTCGCTCGGCGAGCCCAGCAGCTGGGCGTTGATGTAGTCGCCGGAGGCCGGGATGAAGGTCAGCAGGGTGCCCGCGACCACGCCCGGCAGCGAGATCGGGAAGGTCACCTTGCGGAAGGTGGTGAACGGCCGGGCGTAGAGGTCGCCGGCCGCCTCGTGCAGGCGCGGGTCGATCCGCTCCAGCGAGGTGTACAGCGGAAGGATCATGAACGGCAGGAAGTTGTAGGTCAGGCCGCAGACCACCGCGAGCGGCGTGGCCAGCACCCGGTCGCCGTCGGTGAGGCCGAGCAGGTTGGTGACGTCCAGGAGGTGCAGCGCGTTCAGCGCGCCGACCACCGGGCCGCCGTCGGACAGGATGGTCTTCCAGGCCAGCGTGCGGATCAGGAAGCTGGTGAAGAACGGCGCGATGACCAGGATCAGGATGACGTTGCGCCAGCGCTTGCTCGCCTTGAAGGCGATCGTGTACGCGAGCGGGTAGCCGACGGCCAGGCAGAGCACGGTGGCGACGGCCGCGTAGGAGAACGAGCGCAGGAAGTGCCACCGGTACTCGACCAGGGCGTCCCAGTACGTCGAGACGTGCCAGGTGACCTTGAAGCCCTCTTCGAGCGAACCGGTCTGCAGCGAGGTCGACGCCTGGTAGACCATCGGGACGGCGAAGAAGACGACCAGCCAGGCGAGGCCGGGCAGCAGCAGCCAGTACGGGGTGAGCCTGCGCCTCGGCCTGCGCTCCGCCGGTTCCAGCGGGACGACTTGCGGCGGCGCGGCCGGGGTGGTGGCGGTCATGCGGCCTCCTCCGCGGTGCCCGCGTCGATCGCCTGGGCGGCGTCCAGGGCGAAGGAGTGCGCCGGGTTCCAGTGCAGCTGGACGGCGGCGCCGGGGACGATCCGGGCGTCGCGCTCCATGTTCTGCTCGAAGACGGTGACCTCCTGGCCGCCGTCGGTGCGCACCACGTACTGGGTGGAGACGCCGATGAAGCTGGAGTCGAGCACCGTGCCGACCAGCCGGTTGCGGCCGTCGGCGACCTGCTCGGAGGCGTGCGTGATGGTGATCTTCTCCGGGCGCACGCCCAGGTGGACGCGCTTGGCGTCGGTGGCGCAGCGCGCCTTCGGCACCGCGAGGCGGGCGCCGGCCGCGCTGAGCAGCAGGTCGCCGCCCTCGGTGCCGGTGACCTCGGCGGGCAGCAGGTTGGACTGGCCGAGGAAGTTGGCCACGAAGGTGGTGGCGGGGTTCTCGTACAGCTCGGCGGGGGCGCCCAGTTGCTCGACCCGGCCGCCGTTCATCACCGCGATGGTGTCGGCCATGGTCATGGCCTCCTCCTGGTCGTGGGTGACGTGCACGAAGGTGATGCCGACCTCGGTCTGGATCCGCTTCAGCTCCAGCTGCATCTGGCGGCGGAGCTTGAGGTCGAGCGCGCCGAGCGGCTCGTCCAGGAGCAGCACCTGCGGGTGGTTGATCAGCGCGCGGGCGACCGCGACGCGCTGCTGCTGGCCGCCGGAGAGCTGGTGCGGCTTGCGCCGGGCGTACTGGCCGAGTTCGACCAGCTCCAGCATCTCCTCGACCTGCTTCCTGACGTCCTTCCGGCCGCGCCGGCGCAGGCCGAAGGCGACGTTCTCGAAGATGTCCAGGTGCGGGAAGAGCGCGTAGCTCTGGAAGACGGTGTTCACCGGCCGCTTGTACGGGGGCAGGGCGGTGACGTCCTGGCCGCCGATCAGGACGGTGCCGGTGGTGGGCTCCTCCAGGCCGGCGATCATGCGCAGGGTGGTGGTCTTGCCGCAGCCGGAGGCGCCGAGCAGGGCGAAGAACGATCCCTGCGGGACGGTCAGGTCGAGCGGGTGGACGGCGGTGAAGGAGCCGTAGGTCTTGCCGATGCCGGTGAGCCGGACGTCGCCGCCGACGGCCGCGTCGCGCTGCTGGTCTGTCATGGGGTGGTGTCTTCCTGGGTCTCTCTGCCGGGGGTGGGGTCAGGCGCCGATGAGCTTGGAGAACTTCTGCTCGAAGTCGCTCTCCTCGCTCTCGGAGAGCGTGCGGAACACGTGCGCCCGGACCGCCATCTCGGGGGTGGGTACGACGAGCGGGTTGGCCGCGGTGTCCGGGGCGATGCCGGCGAGCTCGTCCTTCATCCCGGTGACGGCGGAGACGAAGCCGATGCCCGCGACCAGCTGCGCCGCGATCTTCGGCTGATAGTAGAAGTCGATCAGCTTCTCCGCGTTGGCCTTGTGCTGCGCCTTGGCCGGGACCAGCATGTTGTCGGTCGAGGCGATGTAGCCCTTCTCCGGGATGACGAACTCGATGTCCGGGTTGTCGGCCCGCAGTTGGATCAGGTCGCCGCCCCAGGCGATGCAGGCCGCGATGTCCCCGGCGGAGAGCTCCTGGCCGTAGTCGTTGCCGGTGAAGCGGCGGATCTGCTTGTTGTCGACGGCCTTCTGCAGCCGGGCGACCGCGCCGTCGTAGTCGTCGGCGGTGAACCTCGCGGTGTCCTTGCCCTGGTCCAGCAGGACCATCCCGATGCTGTCGCGCATCTCGGAGAGGAAGGTGACCCGGCCCTTGAGGTCGGGGTCGTCCAGCAGCTGGGAGACGCTGGTGACCTCCTTCCCCCTGGTCGCCTTCCGGTTGTACGCGACGACGGTCTGGATGCCGGCCCACGGGTAGGAGTACAGCCGCCCCGGGTCCCAGTCCGGGGCGCGGAAGCGCGCCTCGATGTTGGTGATCGCGGTGGTGACGTTCGCCGGGTTGAGCTTCTGCGCCCAGCCGAGCCGGATCAGCCGGGCGGCCATCCAGTCGGTGAGCACCATCAGGTCGCGGCCGGTGTCCTGGCCGGCGGCGAGCTGCGGCTTGACCTTGCCGAAGAACTCGACGTTGTCGTTGACGTCCTCGGTGTACCTGACCTTGATGCCGGTGGCCTCGGTGAAGGCGTCCAGCGTGCCGTGCCGATCCTTGTCCTTCTCGTCCGTGTCCACGTACAGCGGCCAGTTGGAGAAGTCGACCTCCTTCTGCGTCTCCGAGAGGTCCTTGGCGGCGTTCGCGGTCGAGTCCCCGGTCGCCCGGGGGGCCGCCGGGATGCCGCAGGCGGCCAGGGTGCCCGCTCCGGCGGTCAGCGCGGCGGCGCGCAGCAGGGTGCGGCGGCCGAGCGCGGCCCGGCCGCTGGTCAGGCTGCGTTCCCAGGCCCTTCGGACCGGTTCGGGCAGACCGTCGGTGAGCTCGTTGAACGCCATGGAACGGGCCTCCTGGGGGGAGATGGGGTGTGGGGGCACCCGCTGGGGCCGGGGGGGGTTATCTGTCTCCGAAGACGGTGCGGTGCCAGTCCTTGCGGGCCACCGCGGTGGTGTCGAACATGACGTGCTTCACCTGGGTGTACTCGTCCAGCGAGTACTGGGACATGTCCTTGCCGTAGCCGGACGCCTTGTAGCCGCCGTGCGGCATCTCGCTGATGATCGGGATGTGGTCGTTGACCCAGACGCAGCCGGCCGCGATCTCCCGGGTGGCGCGCAGCGAGCGGTGCACGTTGGCGGTCCAGGCGGAGGCGGCCAGGCCGTACGGGGTGTCGTTGGCCAGCCGCAGGCCCTCGTCGTCGCCGTCGAACGGCAGCACGACCAGCACCGGGCCGAAGATCTCGCCCTGCACGACCTCGCTGTCCTGGGCCGCGCCGGTGATCAGGGTGGGCCGGTAGTACGCGCCGCGGGTGAGGTCGGTGCCGTCGTGGCCCTTCTCCGGGGCCCGGCCGCCGGTGACCACGGTGGCGTACGAGCGGGCGCGCTCCACGAAACCGGCCACCCGGTCCCGGTGGGCGTGGGAGACCAGCGGTCCGAGGTCGGTGCGCGGGTTCAGCGGGTCGCCGATCCGGATCGCCGCGTACAGCTCGGCCACCCCGGCCACGAAGGCGTCGTACAGCGGGCGCTGGACGTAGGCGCGGGTGGCGGCGGTGCAGTCCTGGCCGCCGTTGATCAGCGAGGCCGCGACCGCGCCGTGCACGGCGGCGTCCAGGTCGGCGTCGTCGAAGACCACGAACGGGGCCTTGCCGCCGAGCTCCAGGTGGGTGCGCTTGACGCCCGCGGTGGCGATCTCGGCGACCCTCCTGCCGACGCCGGTGGAACCGGTGAAGGAGACCATCGCGACGTCCGGGTGCCCGACCAGGTGCTCGCCGGCGGTGTGTCCGGCGCCGGTGACCACGTTGACCACGCCGTCCGGGATTCCCGCGGCGGTGCAGGCGCGGGCGAACATCAGCGAGGTCAGCGGGGTCAGCTCGGCCGGCTTGAGCACGATGGTGTTGCCCGCGGCGATCGCCGGGAGGATCTTCCAGGCGGCCATCTGCAGCGGGTAGTTCCACGGCGAGATCGAGCCGACCACGCCGACCGCCTCGCGCCGCACGTACGAGGTGTGGTCGCCGGAGTACTCGCCGGCCGCCTTGCCCTCCAGGTTGCGGGCGGCGCCGGCGAAGAACGCGGCGTTGTCGACGGTGCCGGGCACGTCGAACTCGGTGGCCAGCTTGACCGGCTTGCCGGTCTGCGCCGTCTCCACCCGGGCCAGGTCCTCGGCGGCGCCGGCCAGGACGGCGGCCAGCCGGGTGAGCGCCTCCGAGCGCGCGCCGGGGGTGGCCGAGGACCAGCCGGGCAGGGCGGCCCTGGCGGCGGCGACGGCGGTGTCCACGTCCCCGGTGGTGGCCAGCGCGACCTGCTCGACCACGCTGCCGTCGGCGGGGTTGACGACCTGGAAGGGTTCACCGCTCCCCGTGGTCTGCCGGCCCGCGATGTACTGCGCGCCCGGGCCGAAGTCGGTCAGGTCCATCTGGTTCCTCCAAGTGCCGTGGTTCGACCGCTGCGGGGTCACGCGTCCGCGGTTGGGGGTCTGCGGTCCCGCTGACCTTGCCCGCTGCGGGACAGGGGTGACAAGGGTCACTCCGGCAGTCTCGGCACGAAGGGCCTTACAGGGTGCAAGGGTGCGGGCAGGGCGACAGGTCGTTCGGGCGATGGATGATTTACCTGACACCCTGATCACCCCGGAGCACCCGCTCCGGTCCCCCCGGCTCCGGAGGCCCGCGATGCTCCCCACCGTCGCCCGAGTCCTCGACCTGGACGTGATGCGCCGCGGCCTGCCCCAGGTGGTGGCCGGTGCCGACCACCTGGAGCGGCCGGTCCGCTGGGTCCACGTCAGCGAACTGCCCGACGTCGCCGGGATGCTCCGCGGCGGCGAGCTGGTGCTGACCACCGGGATCGCGCTGCCGGAGGACCGCGAGGCCCTGGCCCGCTACGTGCGCGAGCTGGACGAGGTCGGGGTGGCCGGCCTCGTCGTCGAGTTCGGACGGCGCTACTTCGACTCGCTCCCCCGCGCCCTGGTCCACGCCGCCGAGCAGCGCGGACTGCCCGTGATCACGCTCCGCCGCGAGCTGCGCTTCGTCGCCGTCACCGAGGCCGTGCACGCACTGGTGGTCAACGCCCAGCTGGAGCAGCTGCGGGTCTCCGAGTCGGTCCACCAGGTCTTCAACGAGCTGGTGGTGGAGGGCGCGGAGGCGCCCGAGGTGATCCGCCAGGTGGCCCGGATGGCCGGCGCCCCGGTCGTCCTGGAGAACCTGGCCCACCAGGTGCTCGCCCACGACACCGCCGGACGCCCGGAGGCCGAGGTGCTGGAGGACTGGGAGCGCCGCTCGCGCGGAGTGCGCCCGGCCGGGCGCACCGGCCACGACCCGCGCAGCGGCTGGCTGGTCACCACCGTCGGCGCCCGCGGCCAGGACTGGGGCCGTCTGGTACTGGTGCAGGAGCCCGGCCCACTGCCCGAGGGCGAGGCCCACCCGCACGCCATGCTGCTGGAACGCGGCGCCTCCGCGCTGGCGCTCAACCGGCTGGTGGTGCGCGACCGGGAGAGCCTGGAGCGGCAGACCCACCGCACCCTGCTGTCCGGCATCCTCACCCACGCGCTGACCGTCTCCGAGGCCGCGCTGCGCGCCCAGGCCCTGGGCGTTCCGCTGGAGGGCCGCCGACTGGTCGGTGTGGTGCTGCGGCAGCGGCGCGGACCGATCCCGGCCGCGCTGGAGGCCCAGGCCCGGCTGCGCGACTTCACCGAGCTGGCCGCCGGAGCCGTCCGGGCCTGCCGGCTGTCCGCCCTGGTCGGGGCGCTGGACGACGAGGCCGTCGGCCTGCTGATCGCGCTCGGCACCCAGCAGGACGAGCACGCCGCGCTGGACGCCCTGTCGGCCGCGCTGCGCCGGATGTCGGCCGAGCCCGGGCGGGAGGGCGGCGACCCGGCGGGCCCGGTGGTCGCGGTCGGCTCCTCGGTCGGCTCGGTGCGCGACGCCCGGCGCACCCTGCTGGAGGCCACCCAGGTCGCCGACGCCGCCCTGCACGACGCGCCCGGCGGCCGCAGCTCCTCCTACTACCGCCTGCCGGACGTCCGGCTGCGCGGCCTGCTCCACCTGCTGCGCGACGACGCCCGGCTGCAGACGTACGTGGAACGGGAGTTGGGCCCGCTGCTGGCCCACGACGCCGAGCACAACGGCCAGTTGGTGCAGATGCTGCGGATCTACCTGGAGCAGGGCCGGAACAAGTCGGCCGCGGCGGACGCCGCGCACCTGTCCCGGCCGTCCTTCTACGACCGGCTGCACAAGGTCGAACGGATCCTCGGCGTCGACCTCGACCAGGTGGAGTCCTGCCTCTCCCTGCACGTGGCGCTGCTCGCCCTGGACGCCGTCCGGCGCTGAGCGCCCCGCGTCCGGCCCCCGGCGCTCCTCGACGCCCCCGTGCTCACACCCCGGTGATGCGGCCCCAGACCTTGTGCAGCTCGGGCCGCTCGGCCGAGGTGACGTCGCGCATGGTGTGCAGCCGGGCGCGCATCTCCTCGGTCGGGAAGACCAGCGGGTTCTCGGCGAGTTCGGCCTTCTCCTTGTCGCCGCCGGCCGCCAGCACCTCGCGGGCGGCCGGCACCGGGCAGATGTACTGGACGAACGCGGCGAGTTCGGCGGCCACCTCGGGCTGGTAGTAGTGGTCGACCAGCAGCTCGGCGTTGCGCTTGTGGGCGGCCCGGTTGGGGATCATCAGGCTCTCCGCCCACAGCTCGCCGCCCTCCTCCGGCACCACGAACTCGATGTCGGGGTTCTCGGCGGTGAGCTGAACGGCGTCGCCCGAGTAGGCCTGGCAGGCGAGCGCCGCGCCGGAGGCCAGGTCGCTGGTGTAGTCGTTGCCGGTGAAGCGCCGGACGTGGCCGCTGTCGACCCACTTCTGCACCAGGTCCATCGCCCGGTGCGCGTCGTCGTCGCCGAACTTCGCGATGTCCGCGCCCTGGGAGAGCATCAGCAGCCCGAGCGCCTCGTCCAGCCCGGCGAACAGGGTGACCCGGCCCTTGAGGTCGGGCGCCCACAGGTCGGCGGTGGACCTGATCTCCCGGCCGAGCGCCTTGCGGTTGTAGGCGATGCCGGTGATCCCGGACTGCCACGGCACGCTGCGCCTGCGCCCGGGGTCGAAGGCCGGGTCGGCGAGCTGCGGGTCCAGGTTGGCCGTGACGTTGGGCAGGTTGTCCCGGTCCATGGCCTGCACCCAGCCCAGCGAGACGTACCGCCCGGCCATCCAGTCACTGACCACCATCAGGTCCCGGCCGGGGGCCGCGCCCTGGGTGAGCACCGGGCTGATCTTGCCGAAGAACTCGTCGTTGTCGTTGATGTCCTCGGTGTAGGCGACCTCGATGCCGGTCCGCTCGCTGAAGGCGTCCAGGGTCGGGCGGCCGCCCTCGTCGTCGGTGTCGATGTACTGCGTCCAGTTGGAGAAGACGAGCCGCTTGTCGCTCTCCGAGCGGTCCGGCGCCGAGCGGCGGTCCTCGGCCACGTACGCGGACGGGATGCCGCAGCCGGTCAGCGTGCCGGCGCCGAGCAGCGCGGCCCCGCCGAGCAGGGAACGTCGGCGCAGCGCGGGGGAGTCGGCGGGGCGGCGGGTCGGGGTGGTGCGGCTGGGCATGGCGGGCCTTCCGGAGCGTGGCACGGCCCCGGGCACACGCGGGTGTCCGGGGCCGTCCTGGTAGGTACGTCAGACGGTGTGCGCGTCGGTGAGCGACAGGACCTCGTCCAGCACCGCGAGGCCGGTCTTGGCCTCCTCCTCGGTGACGGTGCACGGCGGGACGACGTGGAAGCGGTTCATGTTGACGAACGGCCAGAGCCCGCGCTGCTTGCAGGCGGCGGCCAGCTCGGCCATCGGGGCGTTGTCGGCGCCGGCCGCGTTGTACGGCACCAGCGGCTCGCGGGTCTCCCGGTCGCGCACCAGGTCGAGCGCCCAGAACACGCCGAGGCCGCGGACCTCGCCGATCGACGGGTGCCGCTCGGCCAGCTCGCGCAGGCCGGGGCCGAGCACGGTCTCGCCGATGTGCCGGGCGTTCTCGACGATGCCCTCCTCCGCCATGGTGTTGATGGTCGCCACCGCGGAGGCGCAGGCCAGCGGGTGGCCGGAGTAGGTGAGCCCGCCGGGGAAGGCGCGCTCGGCGAAGGTGGCCGCGATCTCGGCGCTGATCGCCACGCCGCCCAGCGGCACGTAGCCCGAGTTGACGCCCTTGGCGAAGGTCAGCAGGTCCGGGGTGACGTCCCAGTGGTCGGCGGCGAACCACTCGCCGGTGCGGCCGAAGCCGGCCATCACCTCGTCCAGGATGAACACGATCCCGTGGCGGTCGCAGATCTCCCGCACCCCGGCCAGGTAGCCGGCCGGCGGGACCAGGACACCCGCGGTGCCGACCACCGTCTCCAGGATGACCGCCGCGACGGTGCCCGGCCCCTCGAACGCGATCACCTGCTCCAGGTGCTCCAGCGCGCGCTCGCACTCCTGCGCCTCGTTCTCGGCGTGGAAGTTGGAGCGGTACGGGTACGGGCCCCAGAAGTGCACCACGCCGGAGACGCCGCTCTCGTTGGGCCAGCGCCGGGGGTCGCCGGTGAGGGCGATCGCGTTGGCGGTGGCGCCGTGGTACGAGCGGTAGGTGGAGAGGACCTTCTGCCGGCCGGTGTGCAGCCGGGCCAGCCGGATGGCGTTCTCGTTGGCCTCGGCGCCGCCGTTGGTGAAGAAGACCTTGTCGAGGTCCCCGGGGGTGCGCTCGGCGATCAGCCGGGCGGCCTCGCTGCGCGACTCGACCGCGAAGCCGGGGGCGATGGTGCAGAGCTTCGCCGCCTGCTCCTGGATCGCGGCGACCACCTTCGGGTGCTGGTGGCCGATGTTGGTGTTGACCAACTGCGAGGAGAAGTCGAGGTAGCGGTTGCCGTCGTAGTCCCAGAAGTACGAGCCCTCGGCGCCGGCCACCGCGAGGGGGTCGATCAGCGCCTGGGCGGACCACGAGTGGAAGACGTGCGCGCGGTCGGCGGCCTTGACGGCCTGGCCGGCGGCTGAGTCAGCGGTGGGGATGCTCATGCCGGTAAGGCTAGGGCCGCCGGTCCCGGAAGGGCAGTTCCATCGTGTCAGCCGGTCGTGCCGACCGCCGACAGGGTGCAAAGACGCACGGGCCCGGGTCGAGAGGACCCGGGCCCGTGGCCACTTCAGCCGATGATCAGCACCTCAGATCGCGGTCATGCGGCGCCGATGGTCACAACCCGCTCAGATCGCGGTCATGCGGCGCCGATGGTCACGACCCGCTCAGATCGCGGTCATACGGCGCCGATGGTCACGACCCGCTCAGATCGCGGTCATACGGCGCCGATGGTCACGACCCGCTCAGATCGCGGTCATGACGTGCTTGACGCGGGTGTAGTCCTCGAAGCCGTACGACGACAGGTCCTTGCCGTAGCCCGACTTCTTGAAGCCGCCGTGCGGCATCTCGGCGACCAGCGGGATGTGGGTGTTGATCCAGACGCAGCCGAAGTCCAGGCGGCGCGACATCCGCATGGCGCGGGCGTGGTCCTTGGTCCACACCGAGGAGGCCAGCGCGTACTCGACGCCGTTGGCGTACTCGACGGCCTGGTCCTCGTCGGTGAACTTCTGCACGGTGATGACCGGGCCGAAGACCTCGTTCTGGATGATCTCGTCGTCCTGGTTCAGGCCGGAGACGACGGTCGGGGCGTAGAAGTAGCCCTTGTCGCCGACCCGGTGGCCACCGGCCTCGACCTTGGCGTGGGCGGGCAGCCGCTCGATGAAGCCGGAGACCTGCTTCAGCTGGTTGGCGTTGTTCAGCGGGCCGTACAGCACGTCCTCGTCGTCCACGCCGCCGGTCTTGGTCTCGGCCGCGGCCTTGGCCAGCGCCTCGACGAAGGCGTCGTGGATCGACTCGTGCACCAGCACGCGGGTGGCGGCGGTGCAGTCCTGGCCGGCGTTGAAGTAGCCCGCCATCGAGATGCCCTCGACGGCCTCGGCGATGTCGGCGTCCTCGAAGACCACGACCGGGGCCTTGCCGCCCAGCTCCAGGTGGACGCGCTTGACGTCCTTGGAGGCGGACTCGGCGACCGAGATGCCGGCGCGCACGGAGCCGGTGATGGAGGCCATCGCCGGGGTCCGGTGCTCGACCATCAGCTTGCCGGTCTCGCGGTCGCCGCAGATGACGTTGAAGACGCCGGCCGGCAGCTCCAGCTCCTTGAGCACGCCGCCGATGATCTCGGCCAGCAGCACGGTGGAGGCCGGGGTGGTGTCGGACGGCTTCAGCACCACGGTGTTGCCCGCGGCGATGGCCGGGGCGAACTTCCACACGGCCATCATCATCGGGTAGTTCCACGGCGCGACCTGGGCACAGACGCCGACCGGCTCACGACGGATGATCGAGGTCAGCCCGTCCATGTACTCACCGGCGGCCTTGCCCTCCAGCAGGCGGGCGGCACCGGCGAAGAACCGGATCTGGTCCACCATCGGGCCGATCTCCTCGGAGAGGGTCAGCGCGCGGGGCTTGCCGGTGTTGCGGACCTCGGTGTCGACGATCTCGTCGGCCCGGGCCTCGACCGCGTCGGCGATCTTGAGCAGCAGCTTCTGCCGGGTGCTCGGGGTGGCGTCGCGCCAGATCGGGAACGCGGCCGCGGCGGAGGCCATGGCGGCGTCCACGTCCGCGGCACCGGACAGCGGCGACGTCGCGTACACCTCGCCGGTGGTCGGGTCCACGATGTCGAGCGTGCGGCCGTCAGCCGCGTCGACGAACTCACCGTTGACGTAGTTGCGCAGCGTGCGAAGGTCGCTCACGGATCTCTCCTCGGTCTGGGCCTGCGGCGTTGCAGATTCCGGCGCCATGGTACGTCGGCGGATCCGGCGTACGAAGGGTCCCGAGTGGCCGCACCCGGAGGGGCGCGGTCCACTGGTGGCGGTACGTGCGCCGCGCCCCGGGGGCGCGCGCGTACGGTGCCAGGGTAGCCGCACGACTGCCGGTATCGACAGGCGGAGTGCGATTGGGCGATGAAATCCGCATGGGTTTTCCAAGATCACGACGAAATCAGCAGTTTCCACGCTTGCGAACACGGGAACGATCAGGCACAGTGGCCGCGTGGCCAACCGCGACCGGAACGCCAGCGTTCCCCTCGACGCCGCCTCCAAGGCGATCATCGAGCAACTCCAGGAGGACGGGCGCCGCCCGTACGCCGCCATCGGCAAGGCCGTCGGCCTGTCCGAGGCGGCCGTCCGGCAGCGCGTCCAGAAGCTGCTCGACCAGGGCGTGATGCAGATCGTCGCCGTCACGGACCCGCTCACCGTCGGCTTCACCCGCCAGGCGATGGTCGGCATCCGGGTCGAGGGTGACATCGAGCCCGTCGCCGACGCGTTGGCCGCCCTCGACGAGGTCGACTACGTGGTCTGCACCGCAGGCTCGTTCGACCTCCTGGCCGAACTGGTCTGCGAGGACGACGAGCACCTGCTCGAACTGATCAACAAGCGCATCCGCGCCCTTCCCGGCGTGCGGAGCACCGAGAGCTTCGTTTACCTGAAGCTCCGGAAACAGACCTACACCTGGGGCACCCGATGACAGCCGACCCGGCGCAGAAGGACCTTTCCAAGACCGCCTACGACCACCTGTGGATGCACTTCACCCGCATGTCGTCGTACGAGAACTCCCCCGTGCCGACCATCGTCAGGGGCGAGGGCACCTACGTCTGGGACGACAAGGGCCGCAAGTACCTCGACGGCCTGGCCGGCCTGTTCGTCGTGCAGGCCGGTCACGGCCGCGAGGAGCTCGCCGAGGCCGCCGCCAAGCAGGCCAAGGAGCTCGCCTTCTTCCCGGTGTGGAGCTACGCCCACCCGAAGGCCGTCGAGCTGGCCGAGCGCCTGGCCCACTACGCCCCGGGCGACCTGAACAAGGTCTTCTTCTCCACCGGCGGCGGCGAGGCCGTCGAGACCGCCTGGAAGCTCGCCAAGCAGTACTTCAAGCTGACCGGCAAGCCGACCAAGTACAAGGTCATCTCGCGCGCCGTCGCCTACCACGGCACCCCGCAGGGCGCGCTGTCCATCACCGGCCTGCCGGGTCTGAAGGCCCCGTTCGAGCCGCTGGTGCCGGGCACCCACAAGGCCCCGAACACCAACATCTACCGCGCCCCCGCCTTCCTGGAGGGCCCGGACGGCACCGTCGACCCCGAGGCCTACGGCCGCTGGTGCGCCGACGAGATCGAGGTGGCCATCCTCAACGAGGGCGCCGAGACCGTCGCCGCCGTCTTCGTCGAGCCGGTGCAGAACGCCGGCGGCTGCTTCCCGCCGCCGCCCGGCTACTTCCAGCGCCTGCGCGAGATCTGCGACCGCCACGACGTGCTGCTGGTCTCGGACGAGGTCATCTGCGCCTTCGGCCGCCTCGGCACCATGTTCGGCGCCGACAAGTTCGGCTACCAGCCCGACATGATCACCTGCGCCAAGGGCATGACCTCGGGCTACTCCCCGATCGGCGCCACGATCATCTCGGACCGCCTCGCCGAGCCGTTCTACAAGGGTGACAACACCTTCCTGCACGGCTACACCTTCGGCGGCCACCCGGTCTCCTCCGCGGTGGCGCTGGCCAACCTCGACATCTTCGAGCGCGAGGGCCTGAACCAGCACGTCCTCGACAACGAGGCCGCCTTCCTGGGCACCCTGAACAAGCTGCGCGACCTGCCGATCGTCGGCGACGTCCGCGGCAACGGGTACTTCTACGGCATCGAGCTCGTGAAGGACAAGGTCACCAAGGAGTCGTTCAACGACGACGAGGTGGAGCGCGTGCTCTACGGCTTCCTGTCGAAGGCCCTCTTCGACAACGGCCTGTACTGCCGCGCCGACGACCGTGGCGACCCGGTCGTCCAGCTGGCCCCGCCGCTGATCTCCGACCAGTCGACCTTCGACGAGATCGAGCAGATCCTGCGGACCAGCCTCACCGACGCGTGGGCGAAGATCTGATCCCCTGAGCCTTCTTCCCCACCCTCCGCCGAAGGGCGGCCCCGCTCCCCGCGGGGCCGCCCTTCGGCGTCCCCGGACCGCCGCACCCCGCCCCGCAACATCACAGTCGTACGACCAAACATGCCTGAATGCGGGTGATATGCCCGTGATGGACCAGTGCGCCGCCACCGCGACCGGCCCCCGTCGTTCTAATCTGACGACTGTCATATCCCTGCGGCCACCCAGGATGGATCCTCATGTCAGCGGCACCGCCTGACAACGACGTGCTGTGGGCCCGAGGGATCGTCAAGTCCCACGACGGCACCCCCGCCCTGCGCGGCATCTCGATCGGCGTCCGCGAGGGCGAGGTGCTCGCCGTCACCGGCCCGCGCGGCTCCGGCAAGAGCACCCTGCTCGGCTGCCTCTCCGCGCAGCTCCCGGTCGACGAGGGCGAGGTCTGGTTCAACAGCGCCCCCGTGCACACCCTCTCCCGGGCCGGCCGCGAACGGCTGCGCCGCGACCGCTTCGGCTTCGTCGGCTCCGAGCCGCACCTGGTGCCCGAACTGACCGCCCGGGAGAACGTCGCCCTGCCGCTGCTGCTCGCCGGGGCCGGCCACAAGGCCGCCTACACCGCCGCCGACGAGTGGCTGGAACGCCTCGACGTCGGCGACTGCGCCCGTCTGCGCCCCGAGCGGCTGGTCCAGAGCCGCCGCCAGCGGGTCGCCGTCGCCCGCGCGCTGGCCCCGCTGCCTCCGGTCGTCTTCGCCGACGACCCCACCGCCCCGCTGCACCGCGAGGCCGCCGACCAGGTCATGCGGATACTGACCAGCGCGGCCCGGTCGCACCAGCTCACCCTCGTCCTGGCCACCCACGACCCCGAGCTCGTCCGGTTCGCGGACCGCACCGTCGCCCTCGTCGACGGACGGCTGACCGCCCCCGTCGCCCCCGTCCCCCGCGGCACCGCCGCCCCCGGGGCCGTCGCAGCGCCCGCCGTCACGGCCACCCGCCGCTGACGACGCCGGGCCCGCGACGACGCCGAGCCGCTGAAAGAGTCGACGTGTTCTATCTCCGTCTGGCCCGGGGCTACCGGGTGCCCGACCTCGGCCGCTGGCTGCTCACCGCGCTGGCCGCCACCGTGGTCGCCGCCTTCCTGCTGCGCTCCCTCGGCCGGGCGATGAGCGACCCGGCCGGCGGCGCCGACCCGCTGGTCCGGCTGCTCTGGTGCCTGCCCCCGCTCGCCGCCGTCGCCTGGTTCGCGGCGGTCGCCGCCCGCGCGGTGCCCGCCCGGCGGCCCGAGCGGATCGCCGGGCTCACCGCCGCCGGGGCCGGCTCCCGCCGGATCCGGACGCTGATCGCGGGCGAGGTCGCGCTCGCCTGCACCCTCGGCAGCGTGCTCGCCCTGCTGGCCTTCCTGGTCCTGCGCAACGACGTCGCCGGGCCCTCGCTCGCACCCGACCTCGGCATGGGCGCGCCGCTGCCGGCCGCCGCCCCGGTCGCCCTGCTCGCCCTGGTGCCGCTCACCGCCGGCACCGCCGCCGCCTGCGCGGTGCCCGTCACCGACGCCCTGCCCGGCGGCCGCACCCAGGCCCCGACCGGCTTCGGGGTCTGGCGGATCGCCCTGGGGGTCGGGCTGGGCGTGATCGGCGCCGCGCTCGAACTCATCGCCCTGCGGCCCGGCGCCGCCGTCGACGGCCGCCCGATCCACCTGCCCGCCGGGCTCGGCTCCACCAGCACCGCCGCCCTCGGCGGCTGGGCCGCCAGCACGCTCGGCCTCGCCCTGCTCACCGGGCCGCTGCTGGCCTGGGCGGGGCGGCTGCTCGCCCTCGGGCGGCCCACCCCGCTGCGGCTGCTGGCCGGGCGCGGGCTCACCGCCCAGGCCCGCCGGCTCGGCGCGCCGCTGGCCGTGCTCACCCTCGCCGTCGCGCTGGTGCTCACCACCATCCGCTACTGGATCGGCACGCCGGACAGCGCCGACGCGCTGCCCGCCGTCGAGGCCTGCCTGGTGCTCGGCTGCGCGGCCGCCGCGGTGGTCACCCGGCTCGCCGAGGTTCGCACCGACCGCCGGGAGGTCACCGAAGCGCTGCTGCGCCTCGGCACCTCGCCCCGGCTGCTGTTCGGCGCGGTCGCGCTGCGCACCCTCGCGGTGGGCAGCACGCTGCTGCTGACCGGCGGGGCGACCGCCGCGCTGGCGGCCGCCGGACTCCGGTAGCGGACTCCCCCGGTGGGGCTCAGCCCGCCGCGGCGAGCTGGCCGCAGGCGCCGTCGATCTCCTGGCCGCGGGTGTCGCGGACGGTCGTCGGCACGCCGTGCGACTGGAGGCGGCGGACGAACTCGCGCTCGTCCTCGGGCCGGGACGCCGTCCACTTGGAACCGGGCGTCGGGTTCAACGGGATCAGGTTGACGTGCACCCGGTGGTTCTTGATCAGCCGGCCGAGCAGGTCGGCCCGCCAGGCCTGGTCGTTGATGTCCTTGATCAGCGCGTACTCGATGGAGACCCGGCGGCCGGACTTCTCCGCGTAGTTCCAGGCCGCGTCCAGCACCTCGGCGACCTTCCACCGGGTGTTCACCGGCACCAGCTCGTCGCGCAGCTCGTCGTCCGGAGCGTGCAGCGACAGCGCCAGACGGCAGCTGAGGCCCTCGTCCGCGAACCGGTTCATCGCCGGGACGAGGCCGACGGTGGAGACCGTGATGCCGCGCTGGGACAGGCCGAAGCCGTCGGGCGCCGGGTCGGTCAGCCGGCGGATCGCGGCCAGCACCCGGTTGTAGTTGGCCAGCGGCTCGCCCATGCCCATGAAGACCACGTTGGACAGCCGCGCCTCGCCGCCCGGGCCGCTCCCGTCCTGGGGGGCCCGCGCGCCGAACTCCCCCGCCTTGAGCGAGCGCATCCCGGCGGCGATCTGCTCGACGATCTCGGCGGTGGACAGGTTGCGGGTCAGCCCGGCCTGGCCGGTGGCGCAGAACGGGCAGTTCATGCCGCAGCCGGCCTGCGAGCTGATGCACATGGTGACCCGGTCCGGGTAGCGCATCAGCACGGACTCCACGAGCGTGCCGTCGAAGAGCTTCCAGAGCGTCTTGCGGGTGGCGTCGTCGTCGCAGGAGACGTGCCGGACCACCGACATCAGGTCGGGCAGCAGGCTCTCGGTGAGCTTCTCCCGGCTGGCGGCGGGGATGTCCGTCCAGCTCGCCGGGTCGTTCGACATCCGGCCGAAGTAGTGGTTGGAGAGCTGCTTGGCGCGGAACGGCTGCTCGCCCAGCTCGGCGACGGCCTCCTTGCGCTCGGCGGGGCTGAGGTCGGCGAGGTGTCGCGGGGGCTTGGCGCCGCGCGGCGCGACAAACGTGAGTTCTCCGGGCTTAGGCATGGTTCCTCAAGTGTCGCAGACGCGCGAGGGCCCCGGACGCCAGGCGTCCGGGGCCCTCCCGGCGTTACGTACGTACGTCTCCCGTCCGCGCGGGTCAGCTGCCCACGAAGGCGGCGAGCAGCAGCCAGACCACCGGGGCGGTCGGCAGCAGCGAGTCCAGCCGGTCCATGATGCCGCCGTGGCCGGGCAGCAGCGTGCCCATGTCCTTGATCCCGAGGTCGCGCTTGATCATCGACTCGCCCAGGTCGCCCAGGGTCGCGGTGACCGCCGCGCAGCCGCCCAGGATCAGGCCCTGCCACCAGCTGCCGTCATCGATGATCAGCTGCATCAGCAGCGCGCCCGCGAGCATCGACAGGGCGATGCCGCCGGCCAGGCCCTCGCGGGTCTTGCCGGGGCTGATCGTCGGGGCCAGCTTGGTCTTCCCGAACCTGTAGCCCACCGCGTAGGCGCCGGTGTCGCTGCAGATCGTCACGATCAGGAAGAGCACGATCCGCTGGGGGCCGTCGTCGGCCGCCAGCATCATCGCCACGAAGGTCGCCAGGAACGGCACGTAGAACGCCGTGAAGACACCCGCCGTTATGTCCCGCAGGTAGTCCTCCGGCGGCTCGGCCATCCGCCAGACCATCACCGCCAGCCCGGTCAGCGCGAGCGAGGCGGCGGCCCACTGGACGCCGGCCCAGTAGCCGGTGGCGACCATCGCGAGGCCGCCCACGACCAGCGGCACCAGCGGCGCCTTGATCTGCTTGCGCTCGGAGAGCCGGCTGGTCAGCTCCCAGACGCCGACCGCGACCGCGGCCATCACGACGACCAGGAACAGCGCCTTCACCACGAACAGCGAGGCGATGATCACCGCGCCGAGGCCGACGCCCACGCCTATGGCGGCCTGGAGGTTACGGCCACCGCGCTGCTTGCGCGGCTGCGGCTGCGGGGCGGGCTGGGCGGCCACGGGTGTCTCCTGCCCTGGATGGGACGACGGCGAGAACCGGGGCTGCCCGGCCGCCAGGTGGTTCGCCGGCGGCGCGGGACGCACCGGTGCCCCCGGGTGCGGCGGGGTGCCGTGGCCGGGGGCGGGGGTGGCGTCGTCGGATATCGCGCGCAGCACGACCGTCTCCGTCACACCCGGCGGCGCCGGCTCGGGCCGCTCGTCCCGGAACAGCGGGCCGCTCAGCCGGCCGGACGCCCCGGCCTGTCCCTCGGCGGGCTCGGACGGTCCGCCGGTGGCGGGCCGGCCGTGGGCCGCGGACCGGTCCTCGGTCGAGGGCCGGCCGTGGGCCGCGGGTCGGCCGTGGCCGACCGGGCGACCGGGGTCGGGCATGCCGGGCGGCGGGCCGGGCTCGGCCGGTACGGGAGGCATGACCTGAGTCTCCTCCGCGCCGCCGCCCCAGTACACCGGAGGCTGCTGCGACTGATCCGAACGGTGGCCCGGCGCCCCCGGGGCGGCACCCGGCGCGCCCGGGGGCACGGCGTGGCCGCCCGGGTGGCCGGGGTGTCCCTGGGCCGGCGCCGCCTGCGGACCGTACCCCGGCGCCGGGTGGGCCCGGGCACGGGCGGCCTGCGGGTGCGGCGCCGGAGGGTGGGGCTGGAACTGCTGGTCGGACGGGCCCCAGTAGCCGGGGGCGTCAGGGGCGTCGTTCATCAGACCTCGAGCAGCTCGGCTTCCTTGTGCTTCAGCAGCTCGTCGATCTGGGCCACGTACTTGGCCGTGGTGTCGTCGAGCTCCTTCTCGGAACGGCGGCCGTCGTCCTCGCCGACCTCGCCGTCCTTCACCAGCTTGTCGATGGCGTCCTTGGCCTTGCGGCGCACCGAACGGATCGAGACCTTGGCGTCCTCGCCCTTGGTGCGGGCGACCTTGATGAACTCCCGGCGGCGCTCCTCGGTGAGCTCGGGCAGCACCACGCGGATGATCGAGCCGTCGTTGGACGGGTTGACGCCCAGGTCGGAGTCGCGGATCGCCTGCTCGATGGCCTTCAGCGCGGTCTTGTCGAACGGCGAGACGACCGCCATCCGCGGCTCCGGCACCGAGAACGAGGCCAGCTGGTTGATCGGGGTCTTGGCGCCGTAGTACTCGGCGACGATCTTGGCGAACATCGCCGGGTGGGCGCGGCCGGTGCGGATGGCCGCGAAGTCGTCCTTGGCGTGGAGGACGGCCTTCTCCATCTTCTCCTCGGCCTCGAGGAGGGTCTCTTCGATCACTGTGGTCTCCCTGTCCGGTTCATCTGCTGTCGTTCCGACCGGTGTCGGGCGGTCGCCGGTCGCGGCGCCCGCCCCGTTCCGTACGGCTGGTTACTGCTCAGGCCCGGACAGAATCCTGGCTGATGAGTGTGCCGATCTTCTCACTCTTCACCGCGCGCGCGATATTGCCCTCCGCCAGCAGTTCGAAGACCAGCATCGGAAGGTTGTTGTCCTTGCACAGCGTGATCGCGGTGAGGTCGGCCACCTTGAGGTCGCGCGCGATGACCTCGGAGTACTCCAGCGCGTCGAACTTGACCGCGTCCGGGTTGGTCCGCGGGTCGGAGTCGTAGACGCCGTCCACGCCGTTCTTGCCCATCAGCAGGACGTCCGCGTGGATCTCCAGGGCGCGCTGGACGGCCGTGGTGTCGGTGGAGAAGTACGGCATGCCCATACCGGCGCCGAAGATCACCACGCGGCCCTTCTCCAGGTGCCGGACGGCGCGCAGCGGCAGGTACGGCTCGGCGACCTGGCCCATGGTGATGGCGGTCTGGACCCGGGTCTCGATGCCCTCCTTGACCAGGAAGTCCTGGAGCGCCAGGCAGTTCATGACGGTGCCGAGCATGCCCATGTAGTCGGAACGGGCGCGGTCCATGCCGCGGACCTGGAGCTCGGCGCCCCGGAAGAAGTTGCCGCCGCCGATGACCACCGCGACCTCGGTACCGGCGCGGACGACCGTGGCGATCTCCCGGGCGATCGCGTGCACGACGTCCGGGTCGACGCCGAGCCCGCCGCCACCGGCGAAGGCTTCACCGGACAGCTTGAGCAGCACCCGGCGGCGCGAGCCGGCCCTGGGGTCCTGCGCGGTCTCCTGCGTCTCCTGCATGGACTTCTCCTTTTTGCACCTACTGGTCACAGGCGCGGGTGTGCGGATGCCCCGCCTGCGTGTACACGAGAGGAGGCCACTGCCGCGGGAACCGGTTCGGTGTCCTGCACGGCAATGGCCTCCTCGTCGTTCATGGTGCCGACGCGAGCCCGCCCGTTGACGGTGGGCGCGGGGTGAGCCCGTTCGGCGTTCCTCCCGCCCGGGTCAGCGGGCGGGGGCGGTTCCCAGCGTAGAGGGGCCGGGGACCAGGTGGAACGTGGCTCAGGCGCCGACGCGGAAGCGGGCGAAGCGCTTGAGGGCGACGCCGTTCTCCTCGAGGACCTTGGCGACGGTCTTCTTGTTGTCCTTCGCGAAGGCCTGCTCCAGGACGGAGTTCTCCTTCACGAAGCCGGTGACGCGACCCTCGACGATCTTCGGCAGGGCGGCCTCCGGCTTGCCCTCCTCGCGGGCGGTGGCCTCGGCGACGCGGCGCTCGTTCTCGAGCTCCTCGGCCGGGATCTCCTCGCGGGACAGGTACTTCGGCGCGAAGGCGGCGATGTGCTGCGCGACGTCCTTCGCGACCTCGGCGTTCTCCTTGTCCAGCTCGACCAGGACGCCGACGGCCGGCGGCAGGTCGGGGCTGGTCTTGTGCAGGTAGACCGCGACGAAGCCGTCACCGTCGAACTGGGCGAAGCGACGGAAGACGATCTTCTCGCCCAGGGTCGCGTTGGCCTCGTCCACGAACTGCTGGACGGTCTTGCCGGCCTCGATCTCGGAGGCCAGGGCGGCGTCCAGGTCGGCCGGGGCGGTCTTGGCGACGTGGGCGGCGATCGCGTCGGCGACCTTGACGAAGTTGTCACCCTTGGCGACGAAGTCGGTCTCGCAGTTCAGCTCGACCAGAACGCCGGACTTCTTGTCCTCGGCGATCAGCGAGGCGACGGCGCCGTTGGAGGCGTCACGGCCCTCGCGCTTGGCAACGCCCTTCTGGCCCTTGATGCGCAGGAGCTCGACGGCCTTCTCGACGTTGCCCTCGGCCTCGTCCAGGGCCTTCTTGCAGTCCATCATGCCGGCGCCGGTGAGCTCACGGAGCTTCTTGACGTCCGCGGCGGTGAAGTTCGCCATGGTGTGAATCTCTTCTCGCGTCTCGCGTGTCTGCGTGGAGTGGCGCCGGGACCGGTGGTTCGGTCCCGGCGCTGGAGAGAGGGGCACCTGCCGGTTTCGTACCGGCGGGTGCCCCTCACCCTGGGTACGTCAGGCCTGCTCGGCCGGCGCCTCGGCGGCCGGGGCCTCGGCGGCGGGGGCCTCGGTGGCGGGAGCCTCGGCGGCGGCGGGGGCCTCCTCGGCCTTCTTCTCGCCCTCGATGAGGTCCTTCTCCCAGGCGGCCAGCGGCTGGTCGGCACCCGGCTCGGCCTTGGCGTCGCCCTTGGCGACACCGGCGCGGGACTTCAGGCCCTCGGCCACGGCGTCGGCGATCACGCGGGTCAGCAGGGTGACGGAGCGGATCGCGTCGTCGTTGCCCGGGATCTTGTAGTCGACCTCGTCCGGGTCACAGTTGGTGTCGAGGATGGCGACGACCGGGATGTTGAGCTTCCGGGCCTCGCCGACCGCGATGTGCTCCTTCTTGGTGTCCACGATCCAGACGGCGCTGGGAACGCGCTGCATGTCGCGGATACCGCCGAGGGTCTTCTCCAGCTTGTCGTGCTCGCGCTGGAGGACCAGGAGCTCCTTCTTGGTCAGGCCGGAACCGGCCACGTCCGAGAAGTCCAGCTCGCCGAGCTCCTTCAGGCGCTGGAGGCGCTTGTAGACGGTCGAGAAGTTGGTCAGCATGCCGCCGAGCCAGCGCTGGTTCACGTAGGGCATGCCCACGCGGGTGGCCTGCTCGGCGATGGCCTCCTGGGCCTGCTTCTTCGTGCCGACGAAGAGGACGCTGCCGCCGTGGGCAACGGTCTCCTTGATGAACTCGAAGGCGCGGTCGATGTAGTTCAGCGACTGCAGGAGGTCGATGATGTAGATGCCGTTGCGCTCGGTGATGATGAAGCGCTTCATCTTCGGGTTCCAGCGGCGGGTCTGGTGACCGAAGTGGACGCCGCTCTCCAGCAGCTCCCGCATCGTGACGACGGCCATTGCCGTGCTCCTTGGTGTTACGGCCCGGCAGCGGCACTGCGTCGCAGCGGTAGCCCACAGCCGGGTCAGGCTCGGTTTGTCCGTGGCGGCCAGGTGACAGCCACGCCTGACGCCCCGAACGTGCCGAGCCGCTTTCCCCTCACGGCCCGGGGGCCGGTCGGGCTCGGCGGACCGAGCGGCACTCGCACCTGGCGGGGCCGCGGACGAACCGCGTCCGACCGCCGGTGGCGGGGCGTGCGAAGTCGACCCGGCGGACCGGGTCGCGTGTGAAGTGTACGGGAAGCGCCGAGGGGCGAGCGACTCCACGCGTGGCCGGGGGCCCGCCGGGGACCTGGGCGGAGCCCGGGGAACGGCCGGGGCGGGCCGGTTCCGGCGGGGCGGCGGGAGCGGAGCCGGGGGCGGCGCCGGGAGTGGGCGTGGGGACGCGTGGGCGGACGCGGGAGGGTGGCGCGGGCTGGTCGGCCGCTTGCGCGGGAGCGCCGGAGGTATGCCGCTTGTACACCGGATGGTGGCGCCCGTACACCCGTCCGAGGGATGACGCTCGGGCCTGGGGGTGGTTTGTCCACAGGTATCCGGATGCGGGTGGTGCGGGGGCGACGGGGCGGCGAGCCTGCGGGCATGACTGGTCGCGGCGGGTTCGGCGGGGTGTCGGTGTCGGTGTCGGTGGTGGCCGTAGTGGTGGCGGTGGCGCTCGTGCTGCCGGGAGCCTTGGGCGCCCCGAGGCCTTCGGGGGTCGCAGGGATCTCAGTGGCTCCGGAGGCTTCGGAGGCTTCGGAGGCTTCGGGGGTCCCCAGGGCTTCCCGGGCCTCGGGCGGTAGCGGTGTGGACGGCGCCCCCGGTACGGGGCGCGGGGCCGGATGGGGTGGTGCGCGGGCCTGGCCGGTGGGCGGGCCCGGCGGGCTGCTGGGCCGGTTCGAGCCACCGGCGAAGGTCTGGGCCGCCGGGCACCGGGGCGTGGACCTCGCCGCCGCCCCGGGGGTCGAGGTCCGGGCGGCGGCTCCCGGAGTGGTCGCCTTCTCCGGGCTGGTCGCGGGACGGCCGGTGGTGACCGTCTCCCACCCCGGCTCGGGCTCTCCCCCGCTGCGGACCACCTATCTGCCCGTCACCGGCACCGTCCCGGTCGGCACCCCGGTGAGCGCCGGGCAGCCGGTCGGTCTGCTCGCCGCGGACGGGCGGCACTGCGCGGGGCGCGACTGCCTGCACTGGGGGCTGCTGCGCGGAAGCCGCTACCTGGACCCGCTGGCCCTGTTCGGCGCGGGCACGGCGCGACTGCTGCCGTTGGCGGGCGGGGACGGGTAGGGCGCCCCGCCGTACGGCCGCGAATGGCGACCGGGGCCGGGCTCAGCCGCGGACGAGTCCGTGCAGCACCATCGCGACGGCGGCGTCGGCGATCTCCTCGGCGCTCTCGCTCGCACAGCCGGTGCGGCCTCCGGCGGCGGCCTGCTCGGCCCTGCGGGTCGCCGCCTCCACGACGCCCTGGACCAGGGCCGCGGCGAGCCGGGGCTGCTGGTGGCCGAGGTCCTCCAGCGTCCGGCCGACCAGGCCGGCCAGCCTGCCGTGCGCCGCCCTGATCCGCTCGCGCGCGGCCTCGTCGAGCTCCAGCGCCGAGATGGCCACCACCGCGCGGTGCCGGGGGTCGGCGGCGAGCGCCAGCTGGCCCCGGACATAGGCCTCGATCCGTTCGACGGCGGTGTCGCAGCTCTCCATCCCGGCCTCGATCTCGGCCGCCCAGAGCGGGAGGTCGACCTCGCAGAGCGCCTCGACCACGGCGGCGCGGGAGCGGAAGTACTCGTAGACCGAGGAGCGCGCCAGCCCGGTGCGCGCCGCGAGCGCGGGGAAGGTCAGGGCCTCCATGCCGCCCTCGGTGAGCAGGACGCGGGCAGCATCGAGGAGGGCTGCTCGCTGGAGCTGGCGATGCTCGGCCACCGTGGCCGCTCGGATCTTCGGCACGCACCCACTGTACGGAGCCACACCTCCGGCCGGTACGGCGCCGCGCATCCGAAGGAGGCCCGGGCCCGACGGCCGGCTTCGGGCTGCTGGCTTCGGGCTGCTGGCGGCCGACGCCCGGCTTCCGACGGCCGGCTTCCGACGGCCGGCTTCGGACAGCTGGCTTCGGACAGCTGGCGGCCGACGGCCGGGGTGCGACGCCCTATCGGATGTCCGACAGCTTGGCGCGCAGTTGGAGGACGGACTTGGTGTGGATCTGGCTCACCCGACTTTCCGTCACCCCCAGCACCTGTCCGATCTCGGCGAGGGTGAGGCCCTCGTAGTAGTAGAGCGTCACCACCGTCTTCTCCCGCTCGGGGAGGGTGTTGACCGCCTGGGCCAGCAGCCTGCGCAGCTCGCGGTCCTCGGCCACCTCGACCGGGTTGTCCGCGCCGTGGTCCTCCAGGGTGTCCATCAGGCTCAGCCGGTCGCCGCCCTCCCCCGCCGGGTGGAGCAGTTCGTCCAGCGCCACCACGTTGGCCAGCGACAGCTGGCTGAAGATGGCGTGCAGGTCCTCGATCGCGATGCCCATCTCGGCCGCGACCTCGGGCTCGTGCGGCGTCCGGCGCAGCCGGGCCTCCAGCGTCGCGTACGTCCGCTCGACCGCCTTCGCCTTCTGCCGCACCGAGCGCGGGATCCAGTCCAGGGCGCGCAGCTCGTCGATGATCGCGCCGCGGATGCGGCTGATCGCGTAGGTCTCGAACTTGATGGCGCGGTCGATGTCGAACTTCTCGATCGCGTCGATCAGCCCGAAGACCCCGGAGGAGACGAAGTCCGCCTGCTCGACGTTGGAGGGCAGGCCGACCCCGACCCGCCCCGCCACGTACTTGACGAGCGGTGAGTAGTGCAGGATCAGCTGCTCGCGCAGCCGCTGGTCCCCGGTCTCCTTGTAGGAGCGCCAGAGCGCTTCGAGCGCGGTGCGCCCCTGGGCCGCGGCCTCCCTGGCCTCCTGCCCCTGATCGCCGCCCGGCGCCCTCTCCCGGCGGGGTGCGGACAGCGGCGGGGCGGGCACCGATGGGGCGGGCACCGGCGAGGTGCGGGCCGGTGAGGTGCGGGCCGGTGAGGTGGCGTCCGGGGTCGGCGCGCTTCCGGATGGCCGGGGCGCGCCGTCGACGACCGCGCCGGGGGGCGCGCCGGCGGGCGTACCGACGGGCGCGCCCGCGGGGCCGGCCGCGTCGACACCCTGGGCCGGTTCGGCGTCTCGGGCCGCATCCACAGGCTGGGGCCCCGCCGTCGGTCGGCCGCCCTGGCGCGACAGGCCTCCCATCGCCCCCGCCGGCTTCGACGGGTAGTCGGGCGCGGAGCGCCGGTCGGTCCGCGGCCCTCCCGAGGACCGAGCACCACCGGTCACTCTGTGTCCGGGAATGTGTGTGGGCATGCGTTGGTCTGCGCCGTTCTGCCGAGTCATGTGCTGATAGGGAAGGCATGTGGAGCGTAGCGTGACCGACTCACTGCAAAGCGCTACCGCCACTCGGTCGTCCCCCGATCCGGTGGCGTTCGCACACCGGGTCCGGGCGACGAACAGGAGCACGGATCGGCAGGTCAGCAGGGTGGCTCCGACGCGCGTCCCCCGGCGCGGGCGTGTCCTCCGCTCCGGTGCTCACCTCCTCCGCACCACGCGCCAGTGCGCGCCGTGCCGCTCCACGTAGCCGAGCGAGCCCAACTCGTAGAGGCGTTGGAGGACTTCGTCCGGCGGGAGACCGGACTGCCGGGCTAGCCGCTCGATCGGCGCTCCCTCCGCCGTCGCCGGTACGGCCTCCAGCACCCGGGCGACGGCCGGCTCCAGCAGATCGCGCGGGAGCACCGGACCGCTGCGCTGCGGCGCCAGGTCGTCCCCGATCGCCCCGATCAGCTCGGTGATCTCGGCCGCGTCGGTGACCAGGGTGGCACCGCCGCTGCGGATCAGGGCGTGCACCCCGGCGGAGAGCTCCGAAGTCACCGGGCCCGCGACGCCCATGGTGTGGCGGTTGAGGTCCCGCGCCCGTCTGGCCGTGCTCAGTGCGCCGCTGCGCACCGCCGCCTCGACCACCACCGTTCCCCGGGTGAGCGCCGCGATGACCCGGTTGCGGAGGACGAAGCGGAAGCGGTTCGGGTGCTCCCCGGGCGGGAGTTCGCTGACCAGCAGGCCCTGGACGCCGATCCGCCGGATCAGTTCGGCGTTGCCCTTGGGGTAGGCCACGTCGACGCCGCAGGCGAGCACCGCGGCGGTCGTCCCTCCGACCGCGAGCGCCCCGCGGTGGGCGGCGGCGTCGATCCCGTAGGCGGCTCCGGAGACCACCACCCAGCCGCGCTCCGCCAGTTGGGCCGACAGCTCCCCCGCGACATGGGCGCCGTAGGCCGTACAGGCGCGGGAGCCCACCATCGCGACCGAGCGGAGCGCGAGCAGCCGCAGTGAGCCGGTGCCCGTCACCCAGAGCCCGATCGGACGTCCGTCACCCAGGTCGTCGAGTTGACTGGGCCACTCCGTGTCCCCCGGAATGATGAACCGTCCACCGACGGCCCGTACCCGTTTCAGGTCCGTCCGCGGGTCCGGCCCGGGGAGCCGCGCCTGGTACCCGGCCAGCCGGGTGCCGTCCAGTCCGGGGTGGTCGGGCACCGTTCCGTCCCTGATCGCCCTGACCACGTCGACGGCGGGGAGCTGGCCGAGCCACCGGCCGACCACCGCGTCCCCCGGTTCGCTGATCCGGCAGAGCAGCACCCGGGCGAGGCGCTCGGGCTCGGCCCCGGCGTCGGTCGTGGTTCCGCCCCCGGCCTCGGCCGCCGTGGGGATCCGAGGTTGCCTCAGCAACTGGTTCATGCCTCACCCTCCTGGTTCCGCGCCTTCTCGTCCGGCGCCTCGGGCCTCCCGGGCCGGCCGTCCTCCGGGCTGCCGCGCTGCGCCGGGATTCCACCGAGCCGGCCGACGACCCGCTCGGTCAGCGGCAGCCCTTGCTCCACCCCGGTGCGCAGGACCAGGGCCGTGCGGACGTCCCGCTGGTCCGGCCGGTCGCGTCCGGCGAGGTCGGCGACCGTCCAGGCGACCCTGAGCACCCGGTCCAGGCCCCGGGCGGTCAGCAGCCCCCGCTCCAGTTGCCGCGCGGCGTCGTTGAGCGCGCCGGCCCCGAGCTGCCAGCGGGTGCGCAGCTCGTGGCCGGGCACCTCCGCGTTGGTCCGCCACGGAGTGTTCGCCAACCGGGCCGCCGCCCGCTCCCGCGCGGCCAGCACCCGGGCCGCGACGGTCTCGGTGGTCTCCGCCGTGGTGTCCCGCTCCATGAGCTCGACCCTCGTCACCGGGGCCACCTGGACCTGGAGGTCCACCCGGTCCAGCAGCGGCCCGGAGAGCCGCCCCTGGTAGCGGCTGACCATGGCCGGGGTGCACTCGCAGCCCTCGCCCCGCCGCGAGTACCGGCCGCACGGGCAGGGGTTGGCCGCCAGGCAGAGCAGGAAGCGGGCCGGGAGCCGCAGTGATCCGGCCGAGCGGGCGATCACCACCTCGCCCGACTCCAGCGGCTGGCGCAGCGCGTCGAGCACCCGGACCGGGAACTCCGGCGCCTCGTCCAGGAAGAGCACGCCCCGGTGGCAAGGGGTTCACCTATGTATCTAGAGGAGGAGATAGAGGAGAGGGCGTCTCCGCTGTCAGCTCCTTGGTGCTCCGTCTCGCAGTTCCACCAGGAGCGTTGCGAAGTCGATCTCTGCCTCACACGCTTGGGCTCGGGCAGCCACCACCTCAGGCGGTACGCCAGGCCCAGGCGGGGAGTCGCCCTCGACCTGAGCGAGGCGTGCGTGGGCTGCCTGCATCCGGTGACGGCTGAGAGAGACCTCACCGTTGAAGTACCAGCTCGGTGGTTGGGCCATGGGCTGATCCTTTCACCCGGGGGCGTCCGGCTGTGGCATCTCAGGTCACCAGGGTGCCGCTGACGCTTCGAGTCGGGCTCGGCAGCCCTGAGACCATCAAGGCGCGAAGCGCCCGCTTAGTGGAGTCTGGTGCCCCCACAGGGGGCTCTGGTGGGGGCGCGGGAGCCAGGCAAGGGGTCGAGTCTTGGGCAGCGCCCGCGCCACAACGCGAGCCTAACCCAGCACGCTCCGCCACGGCGGTTTGTAATCCGTCTTACAGCCTTTGCTGCTCCTGCTCTTTATAATCCTCTGTCCTATGACAGAACGAAGAAAATCATTCGATCAGGAGGCGGTAGCTAAGGCGTTAGGCGCTAAGCCGCAGGAAGTTGTGGACCCAGCCTTTGGTGAAGGCCAGCACTTCCAGGTGCAGACCGACCAAGCGTTTTTGAGCCTTGACACCTTTCCCGAGAGCGGCGTCTCTCGTATCACGACCAAGGGTGCTCGCATCGAGCTCTATGGTGGTGCCCTGCCGCAGGTTGAGGAAGAGGGAATCGTTTTCCTCCAGAAAGACTCCGATCACGAGCACTCAACCGTTGCCCTGCATCCGGATGGTGGTCTCACCCTTGGCTATCAGGTGGACGCGGGACCCGCCAAGGTTGACGGCTTGCCTGACGATCTTGAGGACACCGAGCAGATCATTACCCGCGAGGAGGCCGTTAAGGTGCCCGCCGAGGCGGAGCAGCCCGGGCATCCAGCCCGAGAAGTCGTCAACTCCGTGAAGAACAAGTTCCCCACTCGTGCGCCCGGTGCCTATCCGGACGAACGGCCTGCGGTGCAACCCGTAGAGGCCGGCGGGACCGAGGAGGATCCGCTCGCTCAGGCACGACAAATCCGGGGAGGAGATCAGGCACCTTCGCAGGCCGCGGAGGACCAGCCGGCTAAGGAGTCCGGCCCGCCTCGCGTGCAGGTAGTAGGACGGCTCGGCCGTAATCCCACAGTTCGTGAGACCGCAGGCGGCAAGCTTGTTGGCAAGTTTCCCTTGGCCATCCATCTGGAGAACGGTGAGACTCAGTGGCAAGACGTCTTGGCCTTTGGAGAGCGTGCCCGAGCGCTTAAGAAGCGGATGGAGGAGGGCGAGTTGGTCAAGGGCAGAGAAGTTGAAGTTGTGGGTTACGAGCACGAGCGAGAGTACAAGGGGCGAGATGGGACCACCAAGACGGCGCGGGAGATCTACTCAGTTGCCATCAAAAAGCGCTGAGCTTTCAGGGAATCTTACCTTTCTCTATTCATTCATGTCGGTCTTCCGCGTACCGTTTTCTTCTTGACGCTACTGCGGCAAATATGAGACAAAACTAATATGGAACAGGAATCCGGAGGAGGACCACCAAAAGACAAGGAGCGCATTTTACCCAAGAGAAAGTCCATAACTGCGGGGACAGTGCTTTCGAATGAAACATTCTTGCTGCACCCGGAAGGTGTCAAGAAGTCTCAGGAGAAGGCGGCGGCTCCAGAAAGCGGCGGCGAGAAACCTCAACCTTCGCCATGGAAGACCTATGAGCTTAGACCTGTACAGACGGAAGGATGGGACGAGAAGTGGGCCGAGTTTCCGCCCCGAGTACCCATTGAGGTCTTGGCATCCAAGGAGCGCCTAGATGAAGCGTTGGCTCCATACGTTCTTGGAGAGCTTGCAGAACTGGGGCGCTACAGGGGTTATACCCCCCAGGAATATGCAGAGAAAGAAACGGCTGCGGGTTCTCCTTTGAGCCCGGAAGGGCAGACATACGATGAATTTTTGGATGGAGGCTTCGCGCAGGTAGCCGTTGCGGCCCGTAGAGATCCGCGGAGATATGGAGAAGCTTTTAGGGATCTAGATGCAGCTCGCAACGCCTTTCTTCTTCTCTCGCTTAAGCGTTTCAAATTTACAGAGCGCGAGCTCCATACAAACTTGGGCGATATTCAGATTGCGCCGGAGAAGGTCGAGCTTACCCCTCGCCAGGCTAAAATTGTTGATGTTTTAGCCAAGCGGGCTTCTTTACCCTATGACACCTCTGAAACTGTTATTTCCGGTATCGGTGCCCCTGGAGCACGGTGGGCGTACTCACCGGACGAGCAGTAGGTCCCATCAAAAGGGAAGCTGTTCTCCCTTTGCCCGCTTTTCTGATCAGTCGTAGGATGGAACTAAGACCCTCTTCGTTAGCATGTCGCCGCTTGGCGCAACGCCACGGAAGGAGGTTAGCCGGTGGGTACTGATGTTGTGCTCGGCTACACGAAGGACGAGAGCAAGAGCCCAATTCACCTTCGCTATGATCGCCGCGACAGACACCTCTGCATTCTCGGCAAGTCTGGTTCTGGTAAGACTGTACTGCTTGAGCATTTGGTCCTTGCCGATATGCGCGATGGTACGGCGGCCATTGTTATTGATGCCCAAGGCGATCTCACCAAGCGGCTTGTTTCATTGGCTCCTTCTTATGCGCGCGACAAGATCGTACTTGTCGAACCCAATACAGAGCGCCCGTTCGGATTGAACCTCTATGAGCTGCCATCCTCCGAAGATCAGGGTTCTTGGGAACTAGCGGTTGAACACGTGATGGAGGTGTTCAATAAGCTCATGGGCTCAGAGGAGGGGTACCGCTCAGTCATCGACCCGGGACTTCGTAACACGGCGCGACTTCTCATAGCAAATGGCCTGACCATGCAGGAGTTGCGCCTTCTCTATAGAGATGCGACCTTTCGGCAGTGCGCGCTGCGTCAAGTCTCCAATGAGGCGCGCGAATACTGGCGCGAGTATGAGGCCCTGTCCGCCCGTGACCAGCTCTCGAAGAGAGATCCCATCCTCAATAAGGTCGAACGCTTCTTGGGGGACGATAGAATCCGGCTTATGGTGTCCCAGCCCACCACGCTTCCCATAAAGCAGGTGATGGACGAGGGCGGGATTCTTCTTCTCAACCTCGCCCGCTTGGGCGACTCCACCACTTCTCTTCTCGGAATGGTGCTACTAGTCGAAATCGAGCGGCTCTTTCATCAGCGCGAACCAACCCCAAGGGCTAAGCGAAAGCGCGTCCATTTGTATCTTGATGAGTACGCCCGATTCGCTACACCTATAACCCAACGCATGCTGTCGGAATGCCGCCAGTTCGGCCTCGGCGCCACTATCGCCCATCAGAACCTTTCCCAGACGCCCCAGAAGGAAGGGCTCAACGTTGAGAGCCTTATTGCCTTTCAGGTGTCCGGAAGCGATGCACGCGAGGTAGCGGCGAACCTGGATTCCACTCCTGTCCGCACTGAGACGGATGTGCAGCGGCGTATGGAATCGCATTTTGACGAGTGGGATGAGCAAGTTTGGGATAGCCAAGATGCTTGCAATTGTTACGAGGCGCTGGCAGCGCGCAAGATGTCGCTCATGAAGGATCGGGAGAAAATAGAGAGACGGAAGGCAGTTGCCCTCCACGCTGAGGTCTATCACGCCTGCCAAGAAGAGCTCGCTGAAATCGACACTCGCTCTCAAGCTCTCACAATCGAGATGGAGGAGCTTTATGCCAGCCATCATTCTGTCGTCCACCACAAGGAATACCTCGGCGAAGTAGCTGCCCAGAGTCTTGACGGTAGTAGCTGGTACGACTCCGTAGAGAAGATTCGTCAGACCCATGCAGATCGAGAGGCGGAGATCACGAATAGCTTGACGCATCTTGTTACTGGCGTAGCGTATTGCAAGGTGGTCGGGTTTGATGGTTCGGCGCACGAGAACATAGTTCAAATGCTGCCTCCGGCCCAAGCGTCTAGCGAGGAGGAACTCCGGGAGAGCGCTACTCGGATCAGTGAAAAGCTTCGAGGTCTCGATCCGGAGTATCTTCTTCGCGAGGGTTTCGGCAGCTGGGCGCCCGAGCCAAAGTACTACTTTAAGCAGCAGGGGTTTCAAGACGCCATGCGCGGGCTCATCGGCTCAATGGAGGCTCCTACCCCCGAGGACATCCTGCAACGCGTCCGTGAGCGTAGCCGCGAGCGCTTCGGGACTCCTCGGAATCAGGTCGAGGCTCAAATCAGGCAGCGCCAGGAGCGCTTGGTTGGTACCCAGCCCCAACGGCCGGAGTCCGACCACCAGCCGGCCGCACCGCACCCTGAGGCGGACGAGCCGCAGCAGCAGGCCCGCGCCGAGGAGTCTTCCACTCCGGTTCAGGACAGTCCGCAGGTTCCTCCAGCGATAGGCAGGAGGTCTCCGAAGAAGCGGTGAGCGACTTCTCTTACGGGAGTCTTACGACCTTGGGGGTATACCTCTCACGCTTGTCTGCGAAAGTTGTAGCCCGATGAATGGCCTTCCTACCAATCAGCAGAACAAGTCAGTGCGAATCGGTGAGGCAGACGAGCAGATCCTCCGTGCCGTTAACCGGTTCCACTACATGACGGCGGGCCAAGTCGCCCGCCTCCTTTATCCCAACCAGCACGATGACAACCGGTACGCCCAGCGCCGTCTTCGCCGCCTTGTCGAGGCGGGACACCTTCTCAGGCTCCGGGAGCTTCCGACCCCACAGGTTGGCTCGGCCCCGCACGTCTTCACCCTGGCCGACCGAGGCCGGCGGTTCCTCCAGGCCCGGGGCGTCAGGCTTACGAGTGGGTACTACCGCCCCTCCGAGGAACGCGCCAAGGCCCGGGACAACCCCTTCATGGAGCACACCCTTGCCGCGGTGGATGTTCTCGTGGCCGCCGAACTCCTCAACCGGCAGCACCCCCTCGTGTCCGTGCCGCGCCTGTTCACCGAGCGCCAGCTCAAGCGCGAGGCCGTACGTGTTCAGCCAGCCGGCGACTCCCAGGCCCGGCCGGTGGCGGTGATCCCCGATGCGTGGTTGGAGCTGGCCGTGGCCGGTGAGGCCGTGTACGTGGCCCTGGAGCTTGATCGGGGCACCGAGGAGCAGAAGTACTGGCGCCGCAAGGTCGCCGCCCTTACGGCCTGGGCGCTGGGCCCCTACCGGCAACTCTTCGAGGCTGACAACCTCACGGTGGCGACCGTGGTTCCCACCACCGCTCGCAGGAGGCAGCTCTCCTCCTGGACGGCCCAGGAGCTGTACGGCATCGGCCAGCCGGCCCTTTGTGACGTCTTCCTCTTCACCGAGACCTCACCACTTGAGGTATCCGCGGAGGCCTTCTTCTTCGGGGCCCTCTGGTTCCCCGCCGACCGGCCCGAGCCAGTCAGCCTGCTTGATCTGCCAGGGGAGGGGCAGAGCTGAACTCGCCGTTGGTATGGGCTGGTTCAGCTGGCAGCGGCGACTGCCGCGGATCCCTCTGGGGGCCTACCGCACCTGCTACGTGATCCCCCGTACCCTCTCCCTGCCCAGCGATGAGGCCCGAGTCCATACCCACGTTCTCGGCAAGACCGGCTCCGGCAAGAGCTACTTTCTCGCCTCGCTCTTCCTCTCCCTGCACCGGACCGGGATGCCTGTCACCCTCATTGATCCTCACGGCGACCTGGCCCGTCTCGTCCTCGCCCACCTGGTGGCCGAAGGCGACCTCACCACCCTTAAGCAACGCCAGGCCCTCATGTACCTGGACATCCCCCGGGCCGCCGCTGAGGGCAGGTACCTGCCGTTCAACTACCTGCTTCAGCCCTATGACGATCACGCGATGGCCGAGCATGTCGCCGAGGCCGCCCGCCGCGCCTGGCCAGAGTTGGCCCGCGGTGCCCCGACCTTCGAGAACATCCTCAAACACTCCGTGATAGCGCTTCGCCAAGCTGGCCTGCCCCTCACGAAGCTCTCCGACCTCTTGGTCGACCCGGTTCTGCGGACCACCGTCTTGGCCCGGGTCACCGACCCCCAGGTGATCCGCTTCTTCCGGATGCGCATGGACCAGTGGGGACGCGAGGCCCCGCTGATGAAGGAGTCGACCCTCAACCGGGCCGACCTGCTCACCCTCTCCCCGGTGCTGCGCTACGCCCTGGGCCACGAGCGAAACGCCCTGGACTTCCGCAAGATCATCGACTCAGGGACCTCGGTGATCATCAACCTGGCCCTCCCCTCCCCCGATGTCCGCCGGCTCTTCGGCTGCCTGCTCACAGTCGGCATGGAGGCAGCGGCCCTCAGCCGCGCCAGTCTGGGGACAGCCGCCGCCCGGCGCTCACACCACCTCATCCTCGATGAGTTCTCCCAGTTCATGGCCCAAAGCGAAGAAGCCCTCACCCGCATGCTGTCTGAGACCCGCAAGTACAACCTGTTCTGCGTCATGGCCCACCAGAGCTGGAGCCAGGCCTCCGACCGCCTCAAGGGCGCCCTGCAGAACGTGGGGCTTGAGGTGATCCTCAAGGCCGGACGCCCGGACGCCGAGTATTCCGCCCGGATGTTCGGCACCGTCAACCCGGACGAGATCAAGCACACCGTCTCCAACGAGCAGGCCGAGGAGCGCACGCACCCCACTTACTACCCCCTCCAGGAACAGTGGGAGCGCCAGGTCCAGTGGGTGCAGCAGCTCCAGGTCGGCGAGGCCTACATCCGTCTTCCCAACGACCAGGTCCTCAAGGTGCGAACGCCAACCCTCCCCGACCTCCCGGCGTCCCCTACCGCGGTGGCCCAGGTCGAGGACTACTACCTCCACCGCTACTTCGCCCCGGCCCCCAAGCAAGAAAGCCGTGCGGACCGCCACCGGGGCCGACCCAATCGGCCGCCGCCCATTTCTCGGCGAAGTTTGCAAGCCCAGATCCGTGAGTTCGTTCAGCCCACCACGGTCTTTAGGTTGCCCGGCTTTAAAGACCAAAGGCGAGATAGCGGTGATTGACTTTATGGTGCGGAATTGCTATAAACAAGGTGCAATGAAATACTTAGACTCTAGTCCAAATATTGCCAGCGGCGATTTCGTCCTTAAGGGCACACGAATACGCATCACTCAGTTTATTGACTTCATGAAGAATGGAGTCTCTATCGCGCAATTGCACGAATGGTATCCATGGGTGAGCAAGAAACAGATTTCAGGCGCCGTAGACGAGGCAAATGAAATCATCAACAACGCCGCTCATGCCTAAGACCTTCCACAAACACAAGATTCTCCTCGATGAGAACATGCCCCCGCGTGGCGCCTTCCCTAAGCTCAACGAGCGCTTTGATGTCAAGCACGTAAGCGTAGACCTCCATCAGGGCGGGATAGCCGATTCCTCCGTCTATCAACTCGCTCTCAAACACCACCGAATCATCGTGTCGCAGAATTGGCGCGACTTTCTCAAACTTGTGGGGTCAAGTCTTGATGAGGGCGTCATTGCAGTTACCGGTAACAACTGGGTGCGCATGGATGCCCAACTCACCTCGATGCTTACACGGCACGGGGCGTCTTTCTTCCGCGGCAAGGTAGTTGCACTCAACTCAAAGTAACCCCCTGACCACCTTTCCCTTTTCCTTCCTTAATTGGCGGCTCTTCCGGGCTGGCCGGCGGGTCAAGGATCCGAAGGACCCCGAAGGGGCTTGTCCTTGACGCGGCGGACGGGCCGGAACATCATGAGCCACAAGGAAGAAAAGGCACCCTCAGTTGCGCTGTTGGACTACCAGGTCGACACTGGATCAAAGGGCTTGTCTCGTAGAGGTGCGACATGACTCGACAGCAACGCGACCTCTTCATTTCCTACTCGCACGCCAACACCCGATTTGTTGAGCGCTTAGCAGCCGACTTGCGGGAACACCACGTTGATGTCTGGCTCGACACGATCGAGCTCCAGGTCGGCGCTCAGTTCCACCTCAGCATCGAAGAGGCCATCGAGGATAGTCGATACTTCTGCCTCGTTCTTTCACCCGCGGCTCTTCGCTCGTACTACGTCCGGCGAGTTGAGTTCGAGAGCGCATTTGCAAAGATGATCCGTGACCGGCTGGAGGTCTTCATCCTGCCGATCCTTATTCGCAAACTCACCCAGCCATTGCCTGCCCGTCTCGCCGGGCTCCAGTACTTGAATTTCATCAACGCGAAGAATTATACTCACAACGTGCGGGCTCTGGCTAAACGCGTCCGCCTGGACGCTGATACATTCACTGGCGAGCGCTGGTATAAGGCGCTTGAGATATCTCCCTTCGGGGAGATAGTCGGTGTGGGCCAGATCAGCCAAGTTGCCCCGACCGGCCCCAGCGTCCGAATCATCTGGGCCCAAGGCATCGTGGAGCGCTGTGAAATCTTTTACAACGGGGATCTCGCGCACTACAAGGCGTTCACCTTCGATGCATCAGGCCGCGTGCACGAGAACATGATGTACGAGCGCGAGCCGGATGGTACTTGGCGCTACATCGATACTTGGCGCTACTACTACGACTCGGCCTCTGGCCGGCGCGTGCGCAAGGTCATCGACAAGCCAGGTGCGTTGTCACGCCGGGAGTTGACGTATGACGGCCACAACCGCGTGGTTGAGGAGCGCATCGTTACCCTTTCAGGTCCGCCCGATCTTTCCTACGGGTATACCCGCAAGGTGCTTGAGTACGACTCTGATGGGTTGGTTAGGCGCGAGCGCCTTTATGATGTCCTTGGTGAAGAAATCCCATAGCCGGGTAACTGCCTTAGCAGTCCATGTCGCACAATCAAAGATTTGCGGCGAGGTTTTGAGCCTGATGACACGGGGGTAGGGTGCAATTTATCCTCTAATAATTTTGCTAGCTTCAACTATAGGAAGGTTAGTCTTGATTTTCTTCTGACACATCTTCTTCTGTTGTTGATCCCAGAGTTCGTGTTGCCGTGAGTCGCCAGTGCAACCATCCGAGTAGTAGCGTAGCTCCCAGCCAGGTCCAACCCACAGCTACCCCTGCTGCGTTGCCGGCGCAGTTGTCAATTTCTTTCTTAGTGGGGTAGAGGTTGGCGTTGGAGCATTCATGTGGACAATTAAAGAAGATTGCCTGAATGGGTCCAGATGCGATCATCGCTCCAAGCAGTCCTGCAATTCCACCAAAGGCCGCAGCTCGGGTAGGTCTATCCCATCGATTTTCCGTTTGTTTGCCGGGGCGGTAGTAAGCCGCTACGAGCAACGACAGCACGATCCCGATTCCCGAACTTAGCCACCCCCAACGGCCTTCGCCCACGGCCAAGGCGATGACTGCTGCAACTGCGGCTGACCATAAGGCAGCAGGGTCGACCTTATGGTTTTTGTCCTTTTCGTTTTGCGGTTGCGGTGTGCTCATAGAGGTCAGGTTAGGTTCCTGCGATAGGTTCCGCAGAGCGGGAGTAGGTTGTCTTGCTCCATTGGATGGCCTGGAGGTTTTACCCACCTCACGCGGCTGGGGCCCCGCAGGCGGAGAGGCCAGATCGGGCTCTTGCGGGCAGGCTGGGCTGCCCGATCCGCTGGCGAGCGTACGGCCTCCCCGCTTCCCCAACCGCGTCAGGACATCGGCCAAAGCCTCCAGGCCTTCGAGCCTGCCGGGTTACCCGCGGCTTGCCTGCCAGTCGTTGAACCCTCCGGGGGCGGTGTCCGGGGGGACCAGTTCCCACAGCCGCTTGATCTGTTCCCGACCGCCCCTGACCGGGCGGACGAAGACTCCGAAGGAGTGAATCGACATGATTCTCATGAACTCACCGGTCTTGAGGAGCGTGACGACCTCCCCCTCCTGCGGTGTCCAACTCTGCTCTGCGGGGGCCGCCGGCGGGGAGGTCTCGTCCATGTTGTTCATGTACTCAGCTCCTTGGGGAAGTGTGGGGGTGGTGCAGGCAGCTGCTCGGCGGTGGGCTCGTCCAGCAGGCCGGCGAGCAGCCGGACGTCAGCCGAGCTGGGGAGCACTCGACCCGTCCAGCGGGCGTGCAGCATCAACGTGTCCGCGATGGCCTGAGCCGTTCGTGCGTTGCACCCGCCGAGGTAGACGTAGCCGCCCTCGCGAAGCCCTTCGACAACAGGGGCTGCATCCAACGAGGGCAGGCTCGGCAAGCCGTTCAGGGAGAGGGCAGTCCGCAGGGCAGCGGCAGCGGTCTCGGCTTCGCGGTGGTGATCCCGGCGGACGTCCGCCTCGTTCTCAAGCTCGGTCATTGCTGCCTGTCCCTATGGCTTGAAACAGCACTGCTCTCTCCGCTTTGGACGGTAGGAGTCGGCTGTAAGACGCCTCAACAAACTTGCTTTAACTTGCTCGCGGTTCACCCAAGCGCGCTGATCGCACCAGCGATGAGGGCCCGGGCTTCCGCGCCATACACGGCGAGGCTCGCTAGCTCGGCGAAGGTGCGGGCGTACTCAGCGATCTCGCCAGGCTGGGTGATCGTGAGCCAGGCGGCGACCAGCTCGATGTTGACCTGCGCGTCATCGAAGATCCAGAAGTCTTCGACCGGGTGGATGCCGCTTCGGTCTGCTGCGTCAGGGATGATGCCCAGACTGACCGCGGGAAGTGAGCCGGCGGTGACCAGTTGGCCGAGCTGTCCGGCCATGACCTCGGTCCCGCCGATCAGCTTGTGGAGCACCGACTCCTCAAGGAGCACGGCGAACAACCGGCCTCGCTCGTGGAGGACGTGTTGGCGTTCCATACGGACCGCCACCGCCTCTTCGACATCCTGGGAGAGTCCCCTTCGTTTGGCTGTCCCCAGGAGCACAGCACGCGTGTAGTCCGCGGTTTGCAGGGGCCCGGGGATGAGCCAGGAGGAGTACGACCGAAAGCGTGATGTCCGGTCGAAGATTGGTGTTGCGGCCTCCTGGGCACGTTTGAGTCCGGCCCGCTCGATGCGCCGCCACTCGATATACGCGCCCTCAGTGGCGCGGACGGTGGCGATCAGGTCGGGCGCTTCCTCCGGGACACCGCACAGCATCGTCCATGTCCGGATGTCCTCGCTTGATGGGACAGTCCGCCCGCTCTGGAGCTTGGAGCACTTGGACTCGTGCCACCCAGCGGCCTCAGCCAGCGCTCGGGCGGTGAGGCCCGCGTCCTTGCGGAGCTCACGTAACCGCTGGCCGAGGTCCCGCCGTGCTTGCTCGGTGTTGGAGTACTGCGACACGGATCTCTGGGGGTTCCTATCGTGCCGGTGCGTACGCGGCGTGGGGAACGCCCCGTTCCCAGACCGCCTCAAAGGCTGTGGCGCACAGCTTCGCGACTGCTGGATCATCGAGCAGCTCTGGCTCTGTGGCTTCACCGTCTCCGTTGAAGTGGTTCACCAGGACGAGCTGGTTGTCGAACAACCAAAAGTCGTTGCCGGGAAGCGCCAGATCTGTTGCCTGCCGGCGCGGCAGCCAGCGGACATCTTCTCCTGCCGCGATGTTGAGCGCCTCGGTGATGGTGTGCTCGAACGCCACGTAGTCACTTAGGGGCTCGGAGACAATGCGTGCCCGGCGGATAGCCACGCTCCGCGCTACTGCCTCCCCCAGCAACTCGTACCACTGCGGCCACAGCGCCGCAGGGTCGATCACCTCACCCGCCTGCCACTGGATGAAGGCCGGGTCGGAGCGCATGTACCCGTCCCGCATTTCCAGGTGGACGGCCGAGCGGCTGGCGAGCCTCAGCAGCTCATCGAACCTGGTCGGGTCCAGCGCCACCGTTCACCTCCGGGAAGAACTGCATCATGCGCTTGGGGAACTCGACCACATCCTCGTGGTCCGGCAGCTCCAACTGTGACCGGCGCTCCTCGTCCAGCACCTTCCAGCCCTGGATGAGGTAGTTGTCCGTCTCCGAGTCGTAGTAGAGGGTCGGCGAGTTGTTCACCGGCGAATCGGGATCCTTGCCCAGTTTGTGCAGCGCCATGATGGGCCTCCTTGGCGGTCGCGGTCGATCACTGTGACTGAGCTTGCACCAACGACAACCACGGCACACCCAACTTGCTCGAACTTGCTTGGCAAGCATCCTTTGCGTGGGTTTCTCCGAAAATAGCGATTTCGCCCAACTTTATTGCCATATTGACAAATTGCGTCAACTTTGCCATATTTGGTGTTAGTTGCTCAATATGGATATTAATGCAATTGTCAGACATTTCGGACTTACCGAGCATCCGTTTATCACCAGCCCCGATCCGCGGTTCCTGTACTTCTCCTCGCAGGTGCGCGAGGCCCTGGCCAAGTGTGAGTTCATGGCACGCGACCGCATCGGCCCCATCTACATGTACGGACCGATCGGTTCGGGCAAGACCTCGCTGGTCCGCCGGCTCCACGAAAAGCTAAGCCAAGACGAGCGGTACAACGTCAAGCTTCTGATTGTCCCCAACATCAAAAGCAGCAACGCGTTGCTTCGGGTAATCATGGAGACCTTTGATGTAAAGACCGAGAGATCCTATGCAGCCTCCTTAGCTAACTTTGAGGGATTTCTCCTTCAGCAGTTTGAGTCGGGCAAGGTGCCCGTGCTTCTGGTCGATGAGGCCCAGTACATGACTCGCGAGCAGCTGAAGCTACTTCATTACCTGCTCAACTTTGAAACCAACAAGACCAAGCTCTTACAAATCGTCCTGGTCGGACAAGAGGAGCTGGGAACCAAGATCGTAAATTACCGCGAGCTGGCATCCCGCATGTTTCCTATTGCCATGAGTGCTATGTCCTTGGAGGACCTGCGCGACATGATCCAGTTTCGTCTTACTGTCGCGGGCAGGCGCGATTCGCTGTTTGAGGAATCAACCGCCGAGGAGGCCTACCACCTGCTCTACGCCTACACCAAAGGACTTCCCCGAGATGCCATCAAGGTGTGTTTTGAACTCCTCATCGATCTTGCCGTCCAGGGCAACACACACGCGAGCCCTCAGCAAATCGAGGAGATAGCCAAGGCGCAGAACCTGCGCATCTAACCTATGGGAAGATTCGACAAACTCACGCAAATATCAAAACCAGTAGCCGATGCGCCTACCGAGACGGCTCCAGATGTTCTGTCGGTGGTTCGCCGGGGCTCGGATTCACTGTCAAGCCCTACCCCGGCCGGGCCTACCGCCGGCCTACCGGCCCAGACCTGGCCCACTCTTGACTACCGTCCTATTCGGCAGCGCCACAAGTTCGACATCTATGAAGACCAGTACGAGGCTCTTAGAGTCCTTGCCGAAGATAATCGTGGTCCCAATGGACAACCAGGAAGCATGAGTGCGATGGTACGAGATGCAATTGATCTTTACCTTACTGCCCGGAAGAACTCTCACTAACATCAACCCGGCCCGGCCCCTAGGCCCGGCCTACCATTCAGCCATTACCACCTCAGGATACTTTCTCTTGGTGGGTCCCGGCCTAGGCCCGGCCCGGGGCCGGTCTGGTCCCGGCCTTAGGCCCGGTCTGGTTGATTCTTCTTTTATCTGCTTCACTGATTACGGAGCTCCAGCGGTAGTGAGATTTCACAGCTGGATTACTGACGCACGTTGGCTATAAGGCACTCGGCTCACTACCGAGAGAGCATGAGACACTGTCCCAAAACAACACGCCAACATTTATTTTCGATGCGAAGCATCGGGGAGAGAAGCGGCCAGGCTACCAGTAATCGTTACCCCCGGGGGTTTTAGGGGGAGGGGTCGTTGCGCCTATAAGCATCTGGCCTGTCGCCGCGAGTGGTTCTTACTGGCTCGATCCGCAAACTACTGCATCGCTCTGGATCATCTTTGAGGCGAGTACGGGAGTTGATCGAGCAGGCCTGATACCCAGGTCGGGTGGCGTACCGCCTCTGGCCGGTACGCGAGCCGGTACGCCCGGCCGGTAGCCAAGGAAGCGCCCTTCGGGCGGTTGTAGCTGGAAGGAAAGGCCCGCTGGCCAGCGGGTTCGGGTGGCCTCAAGACGGGGGGAGTCAGCCGCGCCTCGGGGGTGATGCCAAGCTCCCTGCGGTCGGTGGCGCGGCTGACTCCCCCCGTCCTCTTCGCCTGCACATTGGCTTCGCAATGGCCCTTCGGGGTAGATGCAGGCTCCGAGTCCACCCCCAAGGGGGGACACAGTGGCTGGCTCGGCGGCATTCCTTCCAGACCTTCCTTCCGCCGGCCAGCAAATCGGCCGCTGACGCGGAGGAGCGGATCGCGTTGCGATCAATGGAGTGGTGGCGTTGCCACCGATTGGCTCAGGCTCGGTTCCCGAGCAGGGGACTGTGGCCAAATGGCCTGCCGCGGGCCACTGAGCTATCGTTTTCGCCCTCGTCCAGGGGTCGGCCTCGGGTGAGTGACTGGGCTCCCAGAAACCCCGCTCAGAGACTTTCCGCGCGAGCGTGATTTGCCCTCGAATTTGCTTCGCTCCAGGCAAGAGCTCGGTTAGACTGGGCGTTACCGCAGGCTAGCTTTTCCTCGCAGCCAAGCGAAGCGTCCGTTACAGACCCCTTGGTTTTGCGAGTGGGGGTGTCGAGTCTTTATGGACCGACACGAGCTTGCGGAGTACGTGCGCGCGAGTCGAGCGTCTCAAGGACTTCCCGAGGTAATCGAAGACCCGGTAGTGCTCTCTGACATCGCGCGCATCCTCAGATCTTCCACACAGGCTCAAGCCGAGTTGGATCAAAGCGGTTCAGGCCTCGAACAGCCGGCTTGACCACGACCTGATCAAAGACTGTGTGCAGGAGTGCCTGCTTGCGCTCAAGCGGCAGCAACTCAAACGACTCATCAAAAGCATCCTCCAGTGAGAATTCCGTGATGAGTTGCAGCCGAGGTGCCGTCTCGGCCAAAGCAGTGCGCTGCGTGGCCAGGCGCTCATCCAGGACAGTTTTAGCCGAGAGCCATTCGCTGCGGGTGATGGTGTCTGCTGCGTAGTCAGCAGCCAGCTCATCAAGTTTTATCCTGCACGCTCGCATCACTTGCAGGATGTCCTCTTCGGTAGGACCGCCCGGCTCGGCGAGGAGCTGTTCTGCCATCTGCGGGGAGAGCAACGCTTCTCGGGCCATCGCCGTGACAAAGGCATCCGTTGGGTCGGCAAGGATGAATGTCTTGCCGCAGTGGTTGTTTCCCGGCATCTTGTTGCAGATGTAGCGCATCATGCCGTCTTCTCGCGGGCGGCCGCACATGCCTGCTCCGCAGAGCGAGCAATGCAGAAGCCCGGTGCACAGACACCGCCGCGGAGTGGGGGACGTGAGCCTTCGCTCTGGTGCCAAAAGGATTGCGCGCAGCTTCTCGGTTTCGCCAGGGGTGATGATCGCAGGCCATACAGCAGTCGCAACGATCGCCCCTACGAGCGCTCGCTTGCTCTCACTGCGAGGACGCGGCTGGTGCTCACGTTGGCCGGAAATTCGTCCCGAGCACAACAGCCGCTTGAGCGTGGTCACCGACCACTGACCGCCCGTTGTGGTCCGGATCCCCAGACCGTTGAGTTCTCTCACCAGCGTGCGGAGCTTATCCCCGATGAAGACGCGCGCCACGAGTTCACGGATGATTGCGGCTTCGTACTCATTGATGGTGCGCCGATCAGCGTTATAGCCGAAAGGGGCGGTAGCCACCGCCTGAGACCTGGCCGGTCTCGGCCAGCTCCAGGGCCTTTCGCCGGCTCCGCTCGGCCTTGTGCTCGCTTTCGTAGCGGGCCCAGGCCCCCAGGGTGCGAGCGACTGCTCGACCAGCGGGCGTGGTCAGGTCCAGCGGTCCGGCGAGGTAGGTCTCAACCAGGATGTGCCGCCGGTCGCACAGGTCGATGAACTCCTCCAGCTCAAGCGGCGAGCGATGGAGTCGGTCGGTGTGCCAGGCGGCGACCGCGTTCTGTGGGCCTGTCCAGAGATCAGCCATCAAGGCCCGGTAGTCGCCCCTGGGGCGCCCGGAATAGGCCGAGAGGTCATTGTCTACGTAGACGCGTCCAACAGGCCACGAGAGGCGCCCGCAGAGGCTTCGACAGTCGGTTTCCTGTCGCTTGACGCCGAGCCCTGCCCCCACTCGGTCATCGCTGATGCGACAGTAGATAGCAGCGAGGGTGTCCATATTTTCAAGGTATGTCTGCAAACGCCCCGATGGGCCAGCGAGACCGCACCCGGTCTCGGCAGACCGCTGCCGCCGCCGACGATGGCCGGCATCGTCGTGGAGTGGTGCGGGGCGCAGTAGGGGGCGGTGTCGATCAGTGGGCGCCCGGCCGGGAGCAGCCCCGCCACCGAGTGGACTGCGGTGACCTCCAGGGCCTCCTTCTGGGTCAGCGGCGGGAGCAGCGCGGGCAACCGCTCCGCCAGCATCGTCTTGCCCGCGCCCGGCGGGCCCTTCAGGTAGAGGTGGTGTCCTCCGGCGGCGGCGATCTCCAGGGCCCGCCGGGCCTCGTACTGGCCGGCCACGTCGGCCATGTCGAGCCGGGCCGTCCGGTCGTCGGGCAGGCCCCGCACACCCGCGCAGGGCAGCATCAGCCCGGCCATCAGCGGATCCGGCCGGCCGCCGATCGGGTCGGGCGGCTCCTCCGGTGCCGTCGTGCCGGTCAGGATGGCGACGAGCTGGCGCAGGCTGCGGACGCCGATCACCGTCACCCCGGGGACGAGCGAGGCCTCGGGCGCGGTCTGCTCGGCGACCACGACCCGCTCGTACCCGGCGTCGGCGGCGGCCAGCACCGACGGCAGCACCCCTCTGACCGGCCGGACCCGGCCGTCCAGCCCCAGCTCGCCGATGACCAGCAGGTCGGCGATCGCGGAGGGGTCGAGCCGTTCGGCGGCGGCCAGCACGGCGCAGGCCACCGCGAGGTCGAAGCCGCTGCCGCTCTTGGGCACCGAGGCGGGGCTGAGGCCGACCGTCAGCTTGCGCTGCGGCCAGGCCTCACCGCTGTTCACCACCGCGGCACGGACCCGGTCGCGGGCTTCGGTGAGCGCCTTGTCGGGCAGGCCGACCAGGGTGAACGCGGCCACCCCGGGCTCCAGATCGGCCTGGACCTCGACGATCACTCCGTCGACGCCGACCAGCGCGACGGAACAGGTGCGGGCGAAGGCCATCTCAGACCACCCCCCGCAGGTGGTCGACCAGGGCCGCACCCCGCGCCCGGTTGACCACCGCGACCAGGTCGATCCGCACCCCGCCCGGTGGGGCGGGCGGCCACTGCGGATCGGTGGGCCCCGGGTCGTAGCCGGGGCCGGCCAACTCGGCGAAGTGACCGGGCCAGCGCTCGGCCATCCAGCGCTCGGCCAGGCGTTGCAGCCGGGCGGCCTTGGCCCGGTCGATGGCCTCGGTGGGCTGTTGGAAGCCCCGCTCGGAGCGGGTCTTCACCTCGCAGACCGCCACGGTGTCGCCGTCGAGGGCGACGATGTCCAGCTCGCCCTCGACGCAGCGCCAGTTGCGGTCCAGGATGCGGAGCCCGGCCTCCGCGAGTCGGCGGGCGGCGACCCGTTCCCCGTAGCGGCCGAGCCCGTTCTTGGTGCTGCGGTCCGGGATCGCCCGCGGGGCTTTCCCGGCTGCGGCCGCGTCCGGTACTGCCTGGTCCGGTACGGCCTGGTCCTGCACGACGGTGTGCTGCATGGTGACCACCTCCGCCGAGGAGGCTGTACCAATGCGCACGACGAGGCCCGGGAATTACCGTTCCCTGTGGATAACCCGGACTTGTCGACAATTCTTGTCACCCGCAGGGGTGAAGAGGCCCGTTCCCGCGAAATTCGGCTGGACAACGCGGGACGGAGTCGTCCAACGTCAGCTCCCGAAGCCGGACTCGTCCGAGGGCAGCTCCAGATCGCTCTTCGCGAGTTCCTCGATGTTCACGTCCTTGAAGGTCAGCACCCGGACCTTGCGGACGAACCGGGCCGGCCGGTACATGTCCCAGACCCACGCATCCGCCATCGACACCTCGAAGAACACCTCGCCCTGGACCGAGTGCACCTGCAGCTCGTAGTCGTTGGTGAGGTAGAACCGTCGCTCGGTCTCGATCACGTACTTGAACAGGCCGACGACGTCCCGGTACTCCCGGTAGAGCTTGAGCTCCATCTCGGTCTCGTACTTCTCGAGATCTTCGGCACTCATCCAGGCGTCCCCTCATTTGTCACGTCCACCCATTGTGGACCACCGCACCCGCGGTCAGAGCCGTACCGGATCCACCGGCGGGCCCTCGGCCAGCAGCCGCTCCAGGAAGTCCACCAGTCCGACCGGATAGACCGTCTCCGCGGTCCCCCTCAGTTCCTCGACCGTCCACCAGCGCGCCGCGAGCAGCTGGGCGTGCTCGTCCGCACCCATGCCCGAGTGGTCCAGGCCCGTCTCCGTGGTCCGGGCCAGGTGGAACCACTGCTCCTGCTCGTAACGCTGCCCCTGAAAGGAGAACGACACCGTGCCGTACGCCACCAAGGGCCCCAGGTCCACACCCCGGAGGCCGGTCTCCTCGGCGAGCTCCCGCTCGGCGGCCTCGCGCACGTCCTCCCCCGCCTCCAAGCCGCCCCCGGGCGTGAACCACCACGTCTCCCCCGGGGCTGCCGGGTCGGCACCCAGGAAGAGGAGGATGCGGTCCAGCCCGTCCAGCAGCAGGATCCGCGCCGCCCTGCGACGCCGTGCTGTCATGGCAGCGCTCCACGCTCCTTCCGTTCGCATCGGTGGCGCTACCGATCCTGCCACCCGGCGCGGCCGTCCGGGGCGATGTTCGGCAGAGCGGCCGGCCGGGCGACGGTCCCGCTCAGGAGCTGCGCCCCCGGATCCGGCGGGCCAGGCCGGCCACTCCGCCCACCGCCGAGGTCACGAGGATCAGCGCCGCGCCCGCGACGGAGGCGAAGGCGAAGGGCGCCAGCGGCCCCGGCTGCGAGGCCTTCGGGCCCGCGAACCCGTCGAAGTCCGTGACCCGGTCGAGCAGGCCCGTCCGGTCGAGGGGCAGCACGGTGGCCTCGACCCTGGCCTCCACGGCGTCGGCCGGGACGGTCCCGCCGTCGACCTCCAGGTGGGTCCGGGAGTCGAGCGACCCCACCCGGTTGTCACCGAGCAGGAACAGCCGGCCCTGCGGCACCGTGACGCTGAACGAATCGCCCTGGCGGCCCTGCGTCGCGAGGTAGGGCTCCTCCACCGGCTGCCCGTTGACCGTCAGCCGGTGCTCGGCCCCGGTGGCGGCGACGGTGTCCCCGCCGACCGCGACCACCCGCTTGACCATGAGTTCGCTGCCCCAGGCCTGGTCCCGGAAGACCACCACGTCGCCCCGCCCGACGTCGCCGCCGCCGACCTTGCGGGCGAGCACGGTGTCCCCGATGCGCAGCGTCGGGTGCATCGAGGCGGTGGGGATCTTGTACGGCCGGTAGTCGATCGCGATCAGTGCGAACCCGCCGATCATCAGCACCAGTCCGAGCGCCAGCGCGACGCCCTGCAGCACCGCGGCCGGCCGGCGGCCCGCACGGGCGGGCGCGCTCGGGTGGTCGACCGTCTGCTCCACGACACCGCTCATCAGAACCGTCCACCTCTGGCCGACCGGAGATCACCACTGGCACGCCGGAGGCACGGGCGGAAAAGCCGACGGGCCGTGGCACGTCCGAGCAGATTACTCGTCGGTACCACGGCCCGCGCAAGAGCCGGGGGCAACCCGGTGGAACACGATCCGGTGGAGCTCAGGACTCCTTGCGGCGCTCCGCGCGACCCCGCACCCGACGCACCAGCGGGAGCAGGGCGACGGCCCCCACCGCACCGGCCACGGGGGGCGCCATCGGCGCGGCCGCCGCCAGGCCCTTCTGGTCGAAGGTGTCCGGCACCGGCAGCGTCGACCAGTGGCCGACCGGCCAGGCCACCACGAAGGCGCGCCCGATCACGTTGTCCACCGGGACGGTGCCGCCACCCGGCTGGTCCATGTGGAAGCGGGAGTCCAGCGAGTTGGCGCGGTGGTCGCCCATCACCCAGATCCGGTCCTTGGGCACCTTGACCGGGCCGAACGGACGGTCGCCGCAGGGGGTGTTGCCCTGGTAGACGTACGGCTCGTCGAGCGCGACGCCGTTGACCTTGACCGGCCCGTCGCCCTCGCACTCGACGGTGTCCCCGCCGACCGCGATGACCCGCTTGATCAGGTCCTTCTCGTTGGCCGAGGGCATCAGGCCGACGAAGCTGAGCACGTCCTGCACGCCGCGCAGGAAGGAGTTGCTGCTCTGCTGGGTCGGCTCGTCGTTCAGCCAGCCGCCCGGGTCGTGGAACACCACGACCTCACCGCGCTCGGGCTCGGCCCCGAACCAGGGGGTCAGCTTGTCCACCAGGACGCGGTCGCCGACCTGCAGCGTGTTCTGCATCGACTCCGACGGAATGGAGAACGCCTGGACGAAGAAGGTCTTGATCACCAGCGCGAGGACCAGCGCGATGCCGACCAGGATCGGCAGTTCCTTCCAGAACGACCGCGGCTTGCGCGGCTTGGCCGGAGCCTCCGACTCCGACCCGTCCGCGGGCTCGGCCCCCGGGTGCGGGGAGTCCGGGGGGTCCTCCGAACCGGTGCCACCCTGCCCGTCGGCGGTCTGCGCCGCCGCGTCCTCGACCGAGGCCGAGGAGGACGCGGACTCGGCGGACCGGTCCGCCCGACGGCCCGGGCCCTCGGGCTCTCCGGCGCCTGACCGGGCGCCGATCACCAAATCCCCCACAACGTCTCCTCCCTGCTGTGCGGACGCCCGCGCGCCCGCGCTCAGAGTGCCGCACAGCGGGCACCACGCTCACCTCGACCATGAACGCCTCAGGGCTGCCCACCGCGGACTCCCCTGACACCAGCACAGCCTCGGCCCACGGCCGGGAGCACTCCCGGCCGCACCTGCACTTCTCTATCACTCCGAGGCATCCGGCTCGCGGTCCCACACGCGAGACCTGTCCGGTCGACGGCCGGCGCGGCTCACTCCGGAGGCCGCCCGGACCGGCGAACCACGAGCGGAAGGATGCCCAACACCCCCATAACGAGCGGTGGTTCCACAGGAACCGGCCCAACGCCCACCGATCCCGCGGCAGTTCCACCGGCCTGCGGCATCCGCGAGAGAGAGGAGAGTGAACTCGGTGCATCGAGTTGATGGAAGCGGTCCAGCGGCCAGGCGATCACGAACGCGCGACCGACCACGTCGCCCAACGGGATCGTCCCCTGTCCCGGATTGCCCATGTGGAAACGGGAGTCGGCGGAGACGTCCCGGTGGTCGCCCATGACCCACAGCCGCCCCTGCGGCACCAGCACCTTGAAGGTCTGCCGGGACGACGGGTTGCCCGGCGCGAGGTAGGGCTCCTCCACCGGACGGCCGTTGACGCTGAGGCGCCCCTGCGCGTCGCAGCACTCGACGGTGTCCCCGCCGACGCCGATCACCCGCTTGATCAGGTCCTGCTCGTCGTCGGAGGGCAGCAGTCCGACGAAGGTCAGCACCTGCTTGGTCGCGCCCAGCACCGGGCCCTCGTCGGACGGCTCGTGGTCGCGCTCCAGCCAGCCGCCCGGGTCCTTGAACACCACGATGTCGCCGCGCTGCGGCTCACTGCCGAACCAGGGAGTCAGCTTGTCCACCAGTACCCGGTCCCCGATCAGGATGGTCCGCTCCATCGAGCCCGAGGGGATCACGAACACCTGGACCAGGAAGGTCTTGATCACCAGCGCCACCAGCAGGGCCACCAGGACGATCAGCGGTACCTCGCGCACCAGCGAACGCTTGCGCCGGCGGGCCGCCTTGCGGGCGCTGCGCCGCCGCTCGGCCCGGCCGCGGGCCGGCCGGGCCCCGGTCGGACCACTGCCTGCCGCACCGTCCCCTCCCGCTCCCCTCGCGGACGGTCCCCCGGCGGCCCGCAGGCCGGCACCAGACGGCTCCGCGGCCGGACGGTCGGCGAGCCGTCCCTTACCCCTGCTCCCCATGACCGCCCGTTCCCCCAGTCACGGCGAAGGCCGCGGGCCGCTCCAGACTGGTCCAGCGCGAGAACGGGTAGACCACCCAGTCCGCCCGCCCGATCACCTTCTCCTCGGGCACGAAGCCGCCGCCGGGCTCGCCGAGGTGGTCGCGGGAGTCCCGGGAGGCGCTGCGGTGGTCACCCATCACCCACAGCTCGCCGGCCGGCACGACGACGTCGAACGCCACGCTCGACGGGTCGTCGCCCGGAGACAGGTAGGAGGTCTCGTCGACCGGCACGCCGTTGACGGTGATCGGCGCACCCGGGCCGGTGCTGGTCACCCGGTCCCCGCCGACGCCGATCACCCGCTTGACGTAGACGGTGTCCCCGGCCGGAGCGAGGCCGAGGTCCTGGGCGAAGGAGCGCAGGCCGTCCCAGAAGCCCGACGGCTTCGCCGACTCGCGCAGGAAGGAGCCCGTCCCGTCGAAGACCACGACGTCGCCCCGCTGGGGGTGGCCGCCGAAGGCGTAGGCGAGCTGGTTCGCGACCAGCCGGTCGCCCGGGCGCAGGGTCTCCTCCATCGACCCGGAGGGCACCGCGAACGGACGCGCGACGAAGGCGTTCACCAGCAGCAGGGCCGTCAGGCAGATCCCGACCAACAGCAGCAGGTCCCGCGAACGCGAGTGCCCGGGCTCCTCGTCCTGGTCCTGGCCGTCCTCGCCGGAGCCGTCGGCCTGTTCCGGACCCTCGGCGCGCTCAGGCCCGCCGCCGTGCTCCGGGCCCTCGACGCCGCCCGCCGCCGCACCGCCGGCGGCCCCATCGGAGACGGCCGCACCGCCCGCCGCCGCACCGCCGGCCGCCCCATCGGAGACGTCCGCGGCATCGCCCCCGGAAACGACCGCGGACCGCGACAGCGAGTCCGCACCGGTGGGTGCGGGACTGCCGTCGCGGTCCGCGGGTGGTTCGTGCGTGCTCATCGGGGGGTGAGCTTACCTTGCGGCCGTTCGGCCCCCTCCGAGCATTCCGATCCCCCGGCGAGGCCGGGGGCCGGTGGATCAGCGGTCGCGCTTCTCCTTGATCTTCGCGGCCTTGCCGCGAAGGTCACGCAGGTAGTACAGCTTGGCGCGGCGAACCGCACCGCGGGTCACGACCTCGATCTTCTCGACGACCGGGGTGTGCACCGGGAAGGTGCGCTCCACGCCGACGTTGAAGCTGACCTTGCGGACGGTGAAGGTCTCACCGATACCGGCGCCGTGGCGGCGGATGACGACGCCCTGGAAGACCTGGACACGGGAGCGGTTGCCCTCGATGACCCGGACGTGAACCTTCAGGGTGTCACCGGCGCGGAAGGCCGGAATGTCGCTACGCAGCGAGGCCGCGTCGACAGCAGCGAGCTTGTTGCTCATGTTGCTCTCCATCGCAGGCGCCACGGGCCGCCCACGGAAAATCGTCTCAATGGGATGTGCTGCGGGCCGCATCGGCTGACGACGATCCCCCCGTGGCGGGGGCGCCGGTCCACGTGCCCCCTACGGAAGGGGACCAGCGGCAGACAACAGCGGCCTATTCTTCCACATCACCGGCCACGGACCGAAATCGGCCGAGCCGCTCGTCCCAGGCCAGGCCGAGGATGCCCAGCGCCTCGCGCTCCTTCTTGTCGAAGGAGCCGTACTGCCAGCGCTCGACCAGGTCGGGCCGGTTGGCCAGGGTCCGGGCGAAGGCCTGCTCGCGGCGCCAGCGGGCGATCTTGCCGTGGTTGCCGCTGAGCAGCACGTCCGGCACGGTGCGGCCGCGCCACTCGGCGGGCTTGGTGTAGACCGGGCCCTCCAGCAGGTCGGCCATCGCGCCCGGTGCGAAGGAGTCGTCGCGGTGGGACTCGGCGTTGCCGAGCACCCCGGGCAGCAGCCGGGCGATCGCCTCGACCATCACCAGCACGGCGACCTCGCCGCCGGCCAGCACGTAGTCGCCGATCGAGGCCTCGACCACCGGCATCCGGGTGGCCGCCTCCTCGATCACCCGGCGGTCGATGCCCTCGTACCGGGCGGGGGTGAAGGCCAGCCAGGGGCGGCCGGCCAGTTCCTGGGCGAGCTCCTGGGTGAACGGGCGCCCGCTCGGGGTCGGCACGACCAGGGTGGGCACCTGCCCCTCGGGGCCGGCGGCGACCACCGCGTCCAGCGCCTCGCCCCACGGCTCGGGCTTCATCACCATGCCGGGGCCGCCGCCGTACGGGCTGTCGTCGACCGTGCGGTGCACGTCGTGGGTCCACCCGCGCAGGTCGTGGACGTGCACGTCCAGCTGGCCGCGGGCGCGGGCCTTGCCGACCAGCGAGACGTCCAGCGGCTCCAGGTACTCGGGGAAGATCGTGACGACGTCGATCCGCATGCCGCTCTGCACGCCCCCGGAACCGGCGTCGCCGGACACCCCGCCGCCCGAATCGACCGCGCCGCCGGAAACAGCCGCGCCGCCCGAACCAGCCGCGTCGCCCGCCCCGGCGTTCTCCTCGACGGTCACTCCGACTCCTCCGAACCCTCGGCGCCCTCCGGACCCTCGGCGCCCTCGGCCGAGGAGCTCCCCGCGACCTCGGCCCGCTCCGGGTCGATCAGCCCGGCCGGCGGGGTGATCACGGCGCGCTGGTTCTCCAGGTCGATGGTCGGCACGATCTGGGTGACGAACGGCACCAGCACCTCCGTCCCGTCGGCCTTCCGGACGGTGAGCAGGTCCTGGTACGGCAGGTGGACGACCTCGGTCAGCTCGCCGACCGGGGTGCCGTCGAGCAGCACCACGTCCAGGCCGATCAGCTGGTGGTCGTAGTACTCCTCCGGGTCCTCGGGGCTCTCCTCCGGGTCGACCTCGGAGATGAGCAGGGTGCCGCGCAGGGCCTCGGCCGCGTTGCGGTCCTTGACGCCGGCGAAGCGCAGCAGCAGCCGGCCGCTGTGCACCCGGCCGGACTCGACGGTCAGCGGTCCGACCGACGCGGGGTCGGTGAGGACGACGGCACCGGGGCCGAGCCGGAGTTCCGGCTCGTCGGTGCGGACCTCGACACTGACGTCCCCCCTGATGCCGTGGGCACGGCCGATCCTGCCGACGACGAGCTGCACGGTGATCGTTCTCCTGGAGTTCCTGAGCCGAAACGAAAAGCGACGGGCTGCGAAGCGATGGTGCGACGGAAATGCGAACGGAAATGCGAAAGGCCGACCGGGACGACATGCGTCCCGGTCGGCCTCACAAGCCCTGACGGCTGAACGAGCAGCAGCGTCAGCGAATGTTGTCCACGTCGACCAGGTCGACCCGGACGTTGCGACCGCCGAGGGCGCCGACCACGGTGCGCAGAGCGCGCGCCGTACGGCCGCCCCGGCCGATCACCTTGCCGAGGTCATCGGGGTGCACCCGCACCTCGATGGTGTTACCCCGACGCAGGTTGCGCGAGCGCACCTGCACCTCGTCGGGGTGCTCGACGATGCCCTTCACCAGGTGGTCGAGGGCGTCCTCGATCACGATCAGGCCTCGGCAGCGGCGTCGGCCTCAGCCTCGGCCTTGTCCGACTTCTTGGCCTTCGGGGTGATGGCGACGCCGGTGGTGGCGTCCTCGAAGCCGGCGACGGCCTTCGCGAACAGGTGCGAGAAGTCCTCGACCTTCGGCTCGGCGACCTTCAGCGGCGCCGGGGCCGGCAGGCCCTTGAACTTCTGCCAGTCGCCGGTCAGCTTCAGGATGGCGAGAACCGGCTCGGTCGGCTGGGCGCCGACGGACAGCCAGTACTGGGCGCGGTCGCTGTCGACCTCGATCTTCGAGGGGTTGTAGGTCGGCTGGTAGATGCCGATCTCCTCGATCGCGCGGCCGTCACGCTTGGTGCGGGCGTCGGCGACGACGATGCGGTAGTGCGGGGAGCGAATCTTGCCGAGACGCTTCAGCTTGATCTTGACTGCCACGGGAGTGGATTCTCCTGGTGTTGACGTGGGTGAACGGGCTCGCCATCGCGTGGGGTTGCGCGGCGGACCGTTCAAGGGACACGCCAGCCGTAGGAGAGAGGGGTCCTGCCCGGCTGCCGAGTACTCAGCTGTCCATTCTGCCACATCGGCGAGAACCGCCTGTACGCGGGACCGGGCGCCCGGTCAGGGCTCGACCGGGAGCCCCCGCTCCCGGTCCAACCCGAAGACATCACCGCTGTCCTGCCGTACCGCTCGCTCTTCACTGCCCAGGAGCTCGAGAGCCCAGGAGTTCAGGAGCCCAGGAGCTCAAGGGTCCGAGCCGCGACGCCGTGCCGCTCATTCCGGCGGGACGGCTGCCCGCACAGCAGCCCGCCGGGACGTCGGCGCCGACTACGCGATCTTGAACGGCTGCTGGCACGCCCCGCAGACGATGGACGCCTGCGCGAGCACCGACGGGACGACCCGGACGTTGCGCCCGCAACCGCAGACCGCCTTGACCCGCACGCCGCCCCCGGAGGAGCCGTGCCGGGCCGCCGGGCCGCGGAAGGCGCGCGTGGCGCCGTCGCCGGCCACCGCCTCCTGGTGCGCCCCGAGGGCGCGGTCCAGGCGCTCGATGGTCTCGGCGTACCGCTCCTGGGTCTCCTTGAGCATGGTCACCTGGGAGAAGCCGCTGCTCGCGTGCGGTTCGACCGGGTGCGCCAGGCCCAGCTCGGAAGCGAGCATCAGGAAGCGCCGGTTGTGGTAGCGGCCGGCCCGCGAGGTGTCCCGGATGTCCCGGGCCGCGGCCAGACCGTGGGCGGCCTCGTGGAGTAGGCGCTCGAATCCGAGCCGCGTCCCGCAGGCCGAGGAGGACTCTCCGATCAGCGCCTCGGGCGAGGCGAGGTCGGGGAGGTCCTGGTGGTAGGCCTGGATGTCGCTCCAGGCGGCGGCCAGTTCGGCCGCGAGAACGAGGGGCTGTGTCGTGCTCACGCTAGACCAACGATGGAGTGCGAGCCGATGTTCCGCATGTTCTCGTTCCCGGGGAATTCACAGGGAACTCCCAGGAATGCAAGGCCGCGCGCGAATTGCGCGTTCCGGATCTGACGCAAGACCAACCCCCTGCCGGTTTCGGCCCGTCGCAACGCCGACGGGCCTGCTGAATTCCGTCCGGGGGGCGGGCTGTCGCCACCCAGGACGTACGGCCCGTGGGCCTGCCGGATTGACAGGGCCACGGGCCGTACACCGTACCGCTATTCCGTTAATACCGGGAGTTGACCGGCCAGTAGGGATGTCCACCGCAGGGACACACCTGAACAGTTACCGGATTCTTACCCATCCGCATTCCGGGCAAATGTCGCCGGTGACGGCCATTACCCGTGGACGACGGACGTCCGGCGGACGCCGAGGGGACATCCGCCGGGCACCGGACGGAGGTCAGTACGCGCGGGCGACGATCGCGACGTTGCCTTCCTGGTCGTCCGCCTGCGGCACCGAGCCGTCGGCCGCGACGATGCAGCGCACCGTGACTCCCTGCTCGGCCAGCTTGGCCTCGCCCTCCGCGCCGAGGTCGGCCCAGGAGATCCGGCCCCAGCCGGTCGCCGAGGCCTCGACGGCCTCGTCGACGGTCTTCACGTCGACCGTGCGGGACTCGCGGCGCTCGCGGGACTGGCGCAGCAGCAGCGCCTGGTCCTCCTCCAGCACGCCCGGGAGCAGCGCGGCCAGGGCGTCGATGGAGACCGGCTCCTTGCCGCCCGGGATGCGGCGGGCCAGCATCGCGGTGCCGTTCTCCAGGTCGCGCGGGCCGACCTCGATGCGCAGCGGAACGCCCTTGAGCTCCCAGTCGACGGCGCGGCGGCCGAACGGGGTGTCGGTGCGGTCGTCGACCACGACCCGGATGCCGGCGGCCTCCAGCTGGGCGCCGATCTCGCGGACCTTGGCGATGACCGCGTCGTCGCCCTTGATCGCGAGCACGACGGCCTGGACGGCGGCCAGGCGCGGGGGGACCCGCAGGCCGTTGTCGTCGCCGTGGGACATGATCAGGCCGCCGACCATGCGGGTCGAGACGCCCCAGGAGGTCTGCCAGACGTGCTCGCGCTCGGCGCCCTGCAGCTGGTAGGTGGTGTTGAACGCCTTGGCGAAGTTCTGGCCCAGCTCGTGGCTGGTGCCCATCTGCAGCGCCTTGCCGTCGCCCATCATGCCCTCGAGGGTGAGGGTGTTGATGGCGCCGGCGAAGCGCTCCTTGGCGGTCTTGCGGCCGAGCACGACGTCGATGCCGAGCACGTTGGTCATGAAGTCGCCGTAGACCTGGGTGTGGATCATCGACGCGTAGTCGCGGGCGTCCTCGTAGGTGGCGTGGGCGGTGTGGCCCTCCTGCCAGAGGAACTCGGTGGTGCGCAGGAAGACGCGCGGGCGCAGCTCCCAACGGACCACGTTGGCCCACTGGTTGATCAGCAGGGGCAGGTCGCGGTGGCTCTGCACCCACTTCGAGAAGTACTCGTTGATGATCGTCTCGGAGGTCGGCCGGACGACGACCGGCTCCTCCAGCTGCTTGCCGCCGCCGTGGGTGACCACCGCGAGCTCGGGGGCGAAGCCCTCGACGTGCTCGGCCTCCTTGGTCAGGTAGGACTGCGGGATGAACATCGGGAAGTAGGCGTTCTGCGCGCCGGCCTTCTTGATCCGCGCGTCCATCTCCTGCTGCATCCGCTCCCACAGGCCGTAGCCGTACGGTCGAATGACCATGGTGCCGCGCACCGGACCGTTGTCGGCCAGCTCGGCCTTGTTGATGAGGTCCTGGTACCAGCGCGGGAAGTCTTCCGCCTGAGGGGTGAGAACGGGTGCCTTAGCCATGGGGCGAATGGTACGGGGCCCGGGGCCCCGGTTTCGAATCGGTATCACCGGACGGGGGCGCGCCGCACCGCCGGGCGGGGGCGCACCACCGCGACACCCGCGTACCACCCCGCACCCCTCTGGACGCCGGGCCCGAGCCGCTGTTCGCTGGTGTGGGGCGGGACTTTGGGGGAGCCGTAGCAGCACACCGAAGGACCGGATGGGAGGCCGCCATGGCTTCAGCTCGGACGACCGGCACGACCGCACGACCGACCGGCGCACGACCGCACCACCCGCGGACCGGGTCCGCCCGTTCCGCGCGGGCGCGCGACTGGGCGGAGATCCAGGAACGCATGCTGGTGCCGCTCTACGAGGCGGTCTACGACCGGCTGGACGTCGGTCCGGCGACCAGCGTGCTGGGCCTGGGCTGCCGGTCCGGACTGGCCCTGCTGATCGCGGCCGGCCGGGGCGCCCAGGTCGCCGGGCAGGAGCCGCGGGACGAGCTGCGCGAGCTGGCCCACGACCGTCGGCTACGGGTGTGCGCCGGGTCCGGGACGGCCGCCGCCGTCCCCCGCTCGGCCCATTCGCTGGTGACGGTTTTCGAGCGGTTGCCGGGCGGCGCCGGGTCCGCTCCGGTGGTCGCCGAGGCCGCCGGGCTCACCCTCCCGGGCGGGCACGTGGTGCTGGCCGCCTGGGGCCCGCCGGAGCGCTGCGAGAGCGCGCCGGTGCTGGACGTGGCCCGGCGGATGGCGGGTCGGACCACGGCGCGCGACCCGTTCGAGCTGAGCGTGCCCGGCGCGTTGGAGGACCTGCTCGCCCCGGCCGGTCTGCGCCCGGCCGGCAGCGGCCGGGTGAGCTGCCCGTTCGCCTACGCCGATCTCGACAGCGCGGTGCGCGGCCTGCTCTCCACCGGCCTGTTCGAACCGGCCGAGGAGTTCTCCGGCGCCTCGCTGGTGGTCAAGGAGCTGGAGGAGGCGCTCCAGCCGTACCTGCGCGCGGACGGCTCCGTGCGGATGGAGAACCTGTTCCGGTACCTGGTCGCCGAGCGGCCGCGCTAGCCCGCGAACCGGGGGCGCCCGCCACCATGGCGAGCGCCCCCGGCACCCCGCTTCACGCCTGGTCGATCGACTTCCCGTCGGCCCCGTCGGGCCCGCCAGACCCCTCGAGCCCGCCAGACCCCTCGGACCCGCCGGAGCCCGCAGAGCCGTCGGAATCCGCCGAGGCCACTTCCCGCGGCACCCCCGCCGCCCGGTACGCCGCCTCCTCGTCCAGCGTCTCCGCCTCCAGCAGCGCCGCCGCCAGCGCGTCCAGCCGGTGCCGCTGCTCGGTCAGGATCCGCACCGCGTCGTCGTAGCACTCGGAGACGATCCGCCGGGCCTCCTCGTCCACCGCGTCCAGGGTGGTCGGCGCGGCGGAGAGCCCGTACGCGCCCTGCGGGTCGGAGGGCACCGCGGTGAGCCGGCCGACCCGCTCGCTCATCCCCCAGCGCCCGGCCATCCCGCGGGCGATGTTGGTGACCTGCTCCAGGTCGCTCTCCGCACCGGTGGTGATCACCCCGTAGACCACCTGCTCGGCCGCCATGCCGCCGAGCGCGCCGATGATCCGGCCGCGCAGGTAGGGCTCGGTGTACGAGTAGCGGTCGTTCTCCGGGGTGGAGAGGGTGACGCCGAGGGCCCGGCCGCGCGGCACGATGGTGATCTTGCGGACCGGGTCCGCGCCGGGCTGGAGCATGCCCAGCAGCGCGTGCCCGCTCTCGTGGTAGGCCGTCCGCTCGCGCTCCTCCTGCGGCATCACCAGCGGCCGCACCGCACCGAGCTGGACCTTCTCCAGGGCGTCCGAGAGGTCCCGCTCGTTGACCGCGTCCTGCTTGCGCTTGACGGCCAGCAGCGCGGCCTCGTTGACCAGGTTGGCGAGCTCGGCGCCGGTCATCCCCGGGGTGACCTTGGCCAGCTGGTTGAGGTCGGCGTCGCCGGACAGCGGGACGCTGCGGCTGTGGATGCGCAGGATCGCGGCGCGGCCCTCCCGGTCGGGCGGGCTGACGGTGATCCGCCGGTCGAAGCGGCCGGGGCGCAGCAGGGCCGGGTCGAGCACGTCCGCCCGGTTGGTGGCGGCGATCACGATGACGCCCTCGGAGCCGGTGAAGCCGTCCATCTCGGTGAGGATCTGGTTGAGGGTCTGCTCGCGCTCGTCGTGGCCGCCCATGCCGCCGCCGGCGCCGCGCTGGCGGCCGATGGTGTCGATCTCGTCGATGAAGATGATCGCCGGGGCGACCTTGCGGGCCTCGGCGAACAGTTCGCGGACCCGGCTGGCGCCGACGCCGACGATCATCTCGATGAACTCGGAGGCGGAGGCGGAGAAGAACGGCACGTTCGCCTCGCCGGCCACGGCCCGGGCCAGCAGGGTCTTGCCGGTTCCGGGCGGGCCGCTCAGCAGCACCCCGCGCGGCATCTTGGCGCCGAGCCTGCGGTACCGCTCGGGGTTCTTCAAGTAGTCGACGACCTCGGTGAGTTCGGCCTCGACCTCGTCGATGCCGGCCACGTCGGCGAAGGTGGTGCGGCGGCCCTCGTCGGCGGTGACCGGCTTGGGCGGCGCCTTGCGGCCGAGCGGCCCGCCGCCGAGTCCGCCGGCCATCCGGCGGGCGAGCAGCACCCAGATGAAGACCAGCAGCAGCATCGGGGCGAGCGAGAGCAGCAGGTTGGTGAGGAAGCTGCGCTGCTGGACCGGCGAGGTGGCGGTGACCTCGACGCCCTGCTGCTGCAGGGTGGTCCAGAGGTTGTCGCCCGCGAAGGAGGGCCGCTGGGTGTCGAACTCGGTGTAGTCGCCCTTGCCGCCGTCCGGCTTGGGCTGGGCCGACTTGAGGGTGCCCTCGATCGCGTCGCCCTTGGCGTAGATCTTGGTGATGTTGCCCTTGTTCAGCTGGTTGTTGAACTCGGTGTACGAGATCGTGGTGGCACCGGCGGGGCCGAAGAAGGACAGCAGCAGGTCCGAGATCAGGAACACCACGAGGGCGGTGAGGGCGAGGCCCACCCATCCGCCGGGCATCCGGCGCTTGGGCGGCGGCGGAGGCGGAGCGCCCTCCGAACGCCAGGGCTGGTCGGGTGTCTGACGTGGCGGCACGGGTTCGGTCACCCGTCGGACAATACGGACAGGCGCTCGGGCGAGCCAATCGCAACGCCGCGCCCGGCCCTCCGCACGCCCCGCCCCCGGCCGTCCGACCAGCGGCTATGCCGTCGCGCCCGGCCACTCCTCGGCGGTCAGCGCGAACCGCTCGTGGTCGCGCCAGTCCCCCTGGAGGAACAGCATCCGCGGGGAGAAGCCCTCGTGCCGGAAGCCCAGCCGCCTGGCCATCGCGATCGAGCGCTCGTTGTCCGGCTGGACGTTGATCTCCAGCCGGTGCAGCCCCAGCCCGTTGGCCGACTGCGGGGCGAAGCAGCGGTCCACGACCAGCCGCATGCCCTCGGTCATCCGCCCGGTGCCGTTGAACGGGAGGTACGAGTCGTAGCCGAGCGTGGCGTTGCAGAACCGGCTCATCACGATGTTGGCGACGTTCACCTTGCCGACCAGTCCGCCGGTGTCCCGGTCGAGGATCAGGAAGGTGCGCAGCCCGGACCCCTGGCGCTTCAGCAGGTCGGGCAGTCCGTCCGGCTCCACCGGGTTCCACCGGCCGATGTGTTCGGCGGACCGCCGGACCGCCTCGGCGTACCCGGCCGTGTCCTCGGCCCTCGGGGCCCTGATCATCACTCGCATGCCCCCATCATCGGACACGCGATCGGCCCGCCGCCCGGAAACACCGGGCGGCGGGCCGACCAAAATCGATCAAGGCCGATCGCCGTCGATCAGAGGATGATCGGACGGCCATCGGATGGTGATCAAGGACTACAGCATGTCCTTGAACTCCTTGGGCAGTTCGAAGTCGGCCGGGCCCTTGCCCGCGCCGAGGCCGAACGCGCCGCCGTCCGCCGGGGCCTGGCCGGCGCCCGGGCCGAGCGCGCGGCGCTGGGCGGCCTCGGCCTCCTCCTGCGCGCGCTTCAGCGGGTTGCCGCTCTTGCGCTTGCCCTTGGCCTGCGGGGCCTTCTTGGCGGACTTCTTCCCGCCGCCGCCCATGCCCGGGATCCCCGGCATGCCGGGAACGCCCTTGCCGGAGGCCATCGCGGACATCATCTTGCGGGCCTCGAAGAACCGCTCGACCAGGTTCTTCACCTCGCCGACCTGGACACCGGAGCCCTTGGCGATGCGGGCCCGGCGGGAGCCGTTGATCAGCTCCGGCTCGGCGCGCTCGACCGGGGTCATCGACTTGATGATCGCGCCGACCCGGTTGACGTCCTTGTCGTCGATGTTGTTGATCTGGTCCCGGATCTGGCCCATGCCGGGCAGCATGCCGAGCAGCTTGGAGATCGAGCCCATCTTCTGGACCTGCTCCAGCTGGGACAGGAAGTCGTCCAGGGTGAACTGCTTCGGGCCGCCGCGCAGCTTGGCGGCGATCTTCTCCGCCTCGGCCTGCGAGAAGGTCTGCTCGGCCTTCTCGATCAGCGAGAGGACGTCACCCATGCCGAGGATGCGCGAGGCCATCCGGTCCGGGTGGAAGGCGTCGAAGTCGTCGACCTTCTCGCCGTTGGAGGCGAACATGATCTGCCGGCCGGTGACGTGCGCGACCGACAGGGCCGCACCACCGCGGGCGTCGCCGTCGAGCTTGGAGAGCACCACACCGGTGAAGTCGACGCCGTCGAGGAAGGCCTGCGCGGTGGTGACCGCGTCCTGGCCGATCATCGCGTCGACGACGAACAGGACCTCGTCCGGGTTCACCGCGGCGCGGATGTCGGCGGCCTGCTGCATCAGCTCGGCGTCGATGCCCAGGCGGCCGGCGGTGTCGACGACGACGACGTCGTACTGCTTCTGCTTGGCGTACTCGATCGAGTCCTTGGCCACCTGCACCGGGTCGCCGACGCCGTTGCCCGGCTGCGGGCCGTAGAAGGCCACGCCGGCGCGCTCGGCGACCACCTGGAGCTGGTTGACCGCGTTGGGGCGCTGGAGGTCGCAGGCGACCAGCAGCGGGGTGTGCTTCTGCTTCTTCAGCCAGTGGCCGAGCTTGCCCGCGAGGGTGGTCTTACCGGCGCCCTGGAGGCCGGCGAGCATGATCACCGTCGGACCGCTCTTGGCGAACCGCACCCGGCGGGTCTCGCCGCCGAGGATCGCGATGAGCTCCTCGTTGACGATCTTGATGATCTGCTGCGCCGGGTTCAGCGCACCGGAGACCTCGGCGCCGAGCGCCCGCTCCTTGACCTGCTTGATGAAGGCCCGGACGACCGGCAGCGCGACGTCCGCCTCCAGCAGCGCGATGCGGATCTCGCGGGCGGTGGCGTCGATGTCCGCCTCGCTCAGGCGGCCCTTGCCCCGGAGGTTCTTGAACGTCGCTGCGAGGCGATCGGAAAGGGTGTCGAACACGTCGTCGCGGGTCCTCTGCGGCATCGGAATCGGTACGGTCGTCGCCCCCCAGGGTATCCGGCCGCCCCGGGTACGGTCTCCACCCCCGTGCGGAACCCCGGTCCGCGGCCCCCACCCGGGTCCCGTCCACGCCCCCGCACCTGGCCCGGAGCAGCGCTCGGCCCAGCGAGGACCGGTGCTCGGCCCGGCCCGGGCCGGTGCTCAGCCCAGCGCGGCCCGGACCGCCGCCGCCACCTCGCCGGCCCGCACGGCGGTCAGCGGGCGGCCCGCCTCGTCGGTCAGGTAGAACGAGTCGACGGCCTCCGCGCCCAGCGTGGAGACGTGTGCCGTGCGCACCCGGACGCCCGCCCCGTCCAGCGCCCGGCCGATCCGGTGCAGCAGCCCGGGGGCGTCGTGCGCGCGGACCTCCAGCACGGTCGCGGTCGCCGAGGCCACCGCGGGCGCCACCGCGACCAGCGGCGGCGGGGTGGGGATGCCCCGGCGGCGCGGGGCGGCGGCGTCCCGCTCGGCGAGCCGGCGGGCGACGTCCAGCGAGCCGTCCAGCGCCCGGCGCAGGTCGGCCCGCAGCCGGGCCGCCTCCGGCAGCTCGCCGTACTCGGCCGCCACCCGCCAGGACAGCAGCAGCACCGGCCCGGCGCCCGCCGGGTCCAGCTCGCGCAGTCCGGCCGAGCGGACGGCCAGCCGGTGCAGCGCGAGCACCCCGGCCGCGGTGCCGAGCAGCCCGGGACGGTCCGGGACCGCCAGGTTCAGCTCGACGCCCATCGGCTCGGCGCCCGGCTCCGCCCCCTCCGACCGGGCCAGCAGCGACAGCGCCGGCTGCCCGGTCCGGGCGGCCTCGACCGCGAGCCGCTCCTGCTCGGCGGTCGGCGCCGCCTCCACCGGCGGGACGCCCGCCCCGGCCAGCCGGTCCGCCGCCCGGGCCACCAGGCCGTCCACCAGCGAGGCCCGCCAGCCGCTCCACGCGGCCGGGCCGGTGGCCAGCGCGTCCGCCTCGGTGAGCGCGTGCAGCAGTTCCAGCTCCGGCACGCTGGTGACCACCTTGGTGATCGCCTCGACGGTGGCCGGGTCGTCCGGATCGCGCCGGGTCGCGGTGTCCACCAGGGTCAGGTGGTGGCGGACCAGCACCGCCAGGGTCTCGGTGTCCTCGGGGCCGAAGCCCATCCGGGCGCCGAGGTCGCGGACGATCACCTCGCCGGCCTCGCTGTGGTCCCCCGGCCAGCCCTTGCCGATGTCGTGCAGCAGGGCGGCGACCAGCAGCAGGTCCGGCCGGGCCACCCTGCGGCTCATCGCGGCGGCCCGTACCGCCGTCTCCACCAGGTGCCGGTCCACCGTCCAGCGGTGCACCGCGTTGCGCTGCGGGCGGCAGCGCACCCGTTCCCAGTCCGGCAGCAGCCGGCGGACCAGCCCCTCCGCCTCCAGCGCCTCCCACACCGGGACGGCCGACTCCCCCGCGCCCAGCAGGGTGACCAGCTGCTCGCGCGCCTCGTCCGGCCAGGGCACCGGCAGCGGGCGGCACTCGGCGGCCAGCCGGCGCACCGTGGCGTACGAGACGGTCAGCCCGTTCTGCGCAGCGGCAGCCGCGGCGCGCAGCGGCAGCACCGGGTCGGCGGCCGGGCGGGCGCCCTGGGCGAGCACCGCCTCGCCGTCCTGCTCGACCACGCCCTCGGCGAGCGGCCGCCGCTCGACCGCGCCCCGGGCCACCGCGCCGGTGCCGCGTCCGGCGCCGCCGAACGGGATGCCCAGCCGGCGCACCCGCCGGCCCCGGTCGCCGCGGGCCGCGAGCACCCGGTCCACCGCCCGCCAGGTGACGTCGCCCGCGTACGCGACGGTGCGGGCGGCCTCGTAGACCTGGCGCAGCAGGGTGTCGGCGTCCAGCACCCCGAGCCGCTCGGCGACCTGGTCCTGGTCCTGGAGACTGAGCCGGTCGGTGGCCCGGCCGGTGGCCAGGTGCAGGGCGTCGCGCACGTCGGCCAGCCGCTGCGCGGCGGCGTCCAGGCCGTCCCGGGGCGCGTCGGCCAGCCAGGTGGCGGCGATCGCGTCCAGCGCCACGACGTCGCGCAGGCCGCCGCGGGCCTCCTTGAGGTCGGGTTCCAGCAGGAAGGACAGCTCACCGTGCCGTTCGGCCCGCTCGCGGCCCAGCTCGCGCAGCTCCGGCAGGCGCGCGGGCGCGCTCGCGCGCCAGTCGGTGAGCACCGCGGAGCGCAGCGCGTCGGTGAGCGCCCGGTCCCCGGCGAGGTGACGGGCGTCCAGCAGGCCGAGCTGGGCCTTGAGGTCGGCGGCGGCGACCGCGCGGGCCTCCGCGACGGTGCGCACCGCGTGGTCGAGCTTGGCGCCCGAGTCCCAGACCGGGTACCAGATCCGCTCGGGCAGCTCCCGGGCGATCGGGCCGTCGTGCAGCAGCAGGACGTCCAGGTCGCTGCGCGGGGACAGCTCGCCGCGCCCGTAGCCGCCGACCGCGACCAGCGCGACGCCGGGCGGGGCTCCGGCGGCCGCGAGCAGCCCGGTCAGCCAGTCGTCGGTGAGCCGGGCCAGCGCCCGGCGGCGGGGCCGGCCGCCCGGGCCGGGGCCGGCGAGCAGCGCGGCCCGGGCGGCGCAGTGGCCGGAGGGGTCGGCGGGGTCGGAGGGGGCGGTCTCGGTGGTCATGCGCGTGGGTCCCGTCCGTCGTGCTGGTGAACCGTCCTGCTGGTGCGCCGTCTCCACGGGGTGGGCGTCCCACCGGGTGGAGCGTGCCGGGGTGGAGCGTGCCGGGGGGGGTGGAGCGGCCGGGTGCGGACGGAGGGCGGGCGCACCGTTCGGCCGCCCGGACGACGCCGGTACGCCGTCCGGCGGACCCGCACCCTTCCGGGTGAACGGGCCCGCCGTCCGCTGCGGGGCCGTCGGCCGTCGGGGCCGCCGGGCTACAGGGCGTCCGGTCCGCGCTCGCCGGTGCGGACCCGTACGGCGGTGTCGACCGGCACGCTCCACACCTTGCCGTCGCCGATCTTCCCGGTCCGGGCCGCCTTCACCAGGACGTCGATCAGGTCCTCGGCGTCCTCGTCCTCGACCAGGACCTCGATCCTGACCTTCGGCACCAGGTCCACGGTGTACTCGGCCCCCCGGTACACCTCGGTGTGGCCGCGCTGGCGGCCGTAGCCGCTGGCCTCGGTGACGGTCAGGCCGTGCACCCCGAAGGCCTGCAGGGCGGCCTTCACCTCGTCGAGTCGGTACGGCTTGATCACGGCGGTGATGAGCTTCATCGGGCGTCGACCTCGGTCTTCTTCTCGGCGGGCTTCACGGCGGACCCGGTGGTGGCGGCCCGTTCGGCGGCGGCCGGCGCGGCGACCGGCTCCGCGGCGGCGGCCCGTTCGGCGGCGGGCGTCGCGGCAGCGGCGGCCAGGCCCGGCAGGGCCCGGGCCAGACCCGCCCCCACGGCGCTGAAATCGTAGGCGGACTCGGCGTGTTCGGCCTGGTCGATGCCGGCCACCTCGACCTCCCCGGCGACCCGGAAGCCGACCAACCGGTCGACCGCCTTGGCCAGCAGCCAGGACAGCACGAAGGAGTACGCCGCGACCACCGCCACGCCCATCGCCTGCTTGCCCAGCTGCCCGATCCCGCCGCCGTAGAACAGGCCCTTGACCTCCTGGCCGACCCCACCGGTGGCGAACAGGCCGACCAGCAGCGAGCCGACCGCCCCGCCGACCGCGTGCACGCCCACCACGTCGAGCGAGTCGTCGAAGCCCCAGCGGTACTTGAGCGACACGGCGGCGCAGCAGACCGCGCCCGCGACCAGCCCGATCGCGACCGCGCCGAGCGGGCTCACCGAGCCGCAGGCCGGGGTGATCGCCACCAGTCCGGCCACCGCTCCGGAGGCGGCGCCCAGCGTGGTGAAGGCGCCGTGCTTGAGCCTCTCGTAGACCAGCCAGCCGACCAGCGCCGCACCGGTGGCGACCTGGGTGTTGACCATCGCCATCGCGGCGACGCCGTTGGCGGCCAGCGCCGAGCCGGCGTTGAAGCCGAACCAGCCGAACCAGAGCAGCCCCGAGCCGAGCATCACCAGCGGCAGGCTGTGCGGGCGCATCGGGTCCTTCTTGAAGCCGATCCGCTTGCCCAGCACCAGGCAGAGCGCCAGCCCGGCGACGCCCGCGTTGATGTGCACGGCGGTGCCGCCGGCGAAGTCGATCACGCCGTTGCGGTCGCCCAGCCAGCCGCCCCGGCCGCCGTCGAAGAAGAACACCCAGTGCGCGACCGGGAAGTAGACGATCGTCACCCAGAGCGCGATGAACAGGCCCCAGGCGGCGAATCTCGCCCGGTCCGCGACGGCGCCGCTGATCAGCGCCGGAGTGATGACCGCGAACATCAGCTGGAAGAGCGCGAAGGCGGTGACCGGGATGGTGCCGGTCAGCTCGTCGATGCCGAGGCCGCGCATCCCGAGGTGGTCCAGGTCGCCGATCAGGCCGGCGAAGGAGTCGGACCCGAAGCTGAGCGAGTAGCCGTAGAGGACCCACAGCACGCTGACGATGCCGAGCGAGAGGAAGCTCATCGCCAGCATGTTCAGCGTGCTCTTGGCCCTGACCATGCCCCCGTAGAAGAAGGCCAGCCCTGGGGTCATCAGCATGACCAGGGCCGCACTGATGAGTACGAAGGCGGTGTCGCCCGCACTGAAGCCGTCCGGCATCGGCGTCTCCTCTGCGTCCAGGCCGATCCGCACCCGGGGACCCGTCCCGTGGTGTCACCGGGGTGTCGGCGTTGAGGAGGAGCGTGCCGAAGGCTGGTTTCGGCCGGTGCGGCCGGTTGTTTCACCGCCGTGACGCGTGCGGCGCGCGGGTTACGGCTGCGTGAACCGCCGCCGCGCCGCCGGTCTCCCGCCGCCCCGCCCCGCAGCCGGGCACCGGACCCGCCACCGGCGCCGGACAGGCCACCGACCGTGGCGGCGGCGGCCGCCACGGTCGGTGGAGCTTCCTCGGAGGCCCCCGGCCGGGCCGGTCAGACCACCGAGACGAACTCCGGGATGTCCTGGACCACCCGCTCCTTGAGCCGGCTCACCGCGTCCACGCCCTTGAACCGGGCCGCCGCGGCCTCCGTGGTCTTGCGCACCCGGGAGTTCAGCCGCTCCGAGCGCACCTTCGTGGCGATGTCCACCGCCTGCTCGGCCATCACCGCGGCCTGCTCGGCCTCCTTCTGCAGCAGGTGGACGCTGGCCATGCCGATCAGGTTGAAGGCGTACGAGCGCACGTGGTCGGCGTCCTGGCGGAACAGGTCGACCGCGCGCTCCATCACCGGCGCGGACATCGAGGCGTAGAGCTCGGCGTTGTCCGAGTGGTACGCGAGGTCGCGGAAGGAGTGCGCGTTCTCGGCGTTCAGCTCGGCCGGCGAGAAGAACTTCAGCCAGTCCGGTTCCTGGTCCCCGTCCCGGATGTCGGTGAAGGTGTCCTCGGCCAGCCGGACCGCCCGGGCGCAGCGGTTGACCTCGCCGATGGTGGCGTAGGCGCGCGCCTCCATCGCGTACAGCAGGGACTGCTGGCGCGGGGTGGCGGCGTCGCGGCTGCCGTACTGGGCGAGGTGGATGAGCTCCAGGGCGTCCTCGCCCCGGTTGAGGTGGATCATCTGGCGGCTCATGTCGGTGAGGATCAGCGCGCCGAACGGGCGGTCGCCGGCCTCCTTGGCCGCGTGCAGGGCGAGCACGTAGTACTTCTGCGCGCTCGGGTGCATCCCGACGTCGTACGACATCCACCCGGCCAGGTGGGCGAGTTCGGCGGTGAGCCGGAACAGCCGCTTGGTGGTGTCCTCGCTGTACGTCTCCTGGAGCAGGTCGGTGACCTCGTGCAGCTGGCCGACGACGGCCTTGCGGCGCAGCCCGCCGCCGTTCTGCGCGTCCCACTGCCGGAACATGACCGTGGTCTGCTCGAGCAGTTCGAGCTCGGGTTCGGAGAGCCGGCCGGTGAACGCCTCGCCGCCGTTGGCCGCGGTGAGGATCGGGGTGGGCACGCCGGTCGGACCGGGGGCGAGCCAGCGCTGCATCGGCTCGATCAGCGCGGCGCCCGCGGTCAGCGCGAGAGAGGTGCCGAGGAAGCCCCGGCGGTTGAGCATGAGGTCGCTGCGGGAGTAGTCGCTGATCAGCTGGACGGTCTGCGGGCCGCTCCACGGCAGGTCGACGCCGCCGCCCACGGTCGAGACCGGGATCGCGGCGCGCAGGCCGAGGTCCTCGATCGAGACCACCGAGCCGAACCGTTCGGAGAAGAGTTCCGACATGATCTTGGGGATCGGCTCGCGGGGCTGCTCGCCGTCGAGCCAGCGGCGCACCCGCGAGGTGTCGGTGGAGACGTGGTGGGCGCCGATCTGCCGGGCCCGGCGGTTGACCTGGCGGGCCAGCTCGCCCTTGGACCAGCCGCTGCGGGCGAACCACGTGGTCAGCTTCTCATTCGGTTGCTTCTCTGCCATGGGTAACGTCCCCATCCCGCCCGGCCCCTAGCGGGGCCCCCGATCGTGACCGCCCGACGGTTGCGGGCTCTTGCCAGACGTGCCGTGCCTGAGGTGCTGCCGTGCCGCGGAGCTGCCGGACCCGCGGCACCCTCGCACTGGTGTGCCATCGTTGCGGACGATCCGTCAGGTTCCCAACTCCCGCTCCTCGACGGCCCGGAACAGACTCCTCGACGACATCCGCGTGCTGAACGTAATGCCCCGCGAGGGGCCCGTGGGAGCGGCCCTGGCGAAACGCCACCTTTCGCCACCCCCAGGAGTGAACCGAAGCCCGGGGGCACACGCTTCACTTAGGGAGTCCCGACGGCCCGGCATATGCGGGCCGCCAAGTCCCCCGGCGCCTCCCGGAGGACCCGGCGGCGTCCACAACCCACCGCAGCCACAGGCGAGTTCACCGTCCACTCGGGACGGCGACAGTCTCACGAACACGACGATCCGGCATCGGCGCCGCCCCCACAAGGCGGCGCCCGAGGCGCACCGGCGGAACAGGCGCACATCGCGCGCTGCGCGCCGCCACCGCACTACGCACCACACAGCTGACAATCAACACACAGTCACCGTCCCGTAACCATCGGCAACGAGAACCTGTTGGGGGAGGCATGGACAACCTGTTCGGCGAACTTCGACTGGGGCACCTGCGGCTGGCACCGCTGGGCGCGCGCCGCCGCACCAAGGTCACCGCGTCCCAGGCCGCCGCGGAGTACACCGGCCGCTGGGGCTGGGCGGTCACGACCGGCGACCCGGTCACCGGCACCCCGGCCGCCGGTGCCCCGGTCACCGGCGCCACCACCCCGACCCGCTGTCCCTGCGGCTCCCCCCGCTGCGCCGCGCCCGGCCTGCACCCCGTACCGGGCGGCGGCGGCCGGGCCCGCGCCGCCCGCGCCGAGGCCTCCGTGCTGTTCCCCACCGGCCGCGCCTTCGACGTGCTGGACGTCCCCGAGCAGGCCGGCCTCCAGGCGCTGGTCCGGCTGGAGCGGATGGGGACGCAGGTCGGCCCGGTGCTCGCCGCCCCCACCGGCCGGCTCCAGTTCCTGGTCGCCGCCGGTACCGCCCGGCGCCTGCCCGACCTGCTGTACCGGATGGGCTGGGACGACGCCGCGCTCGACCTGACCTGCCACGGCGAGGGCAGCTACGTCGCCGCTCCGCCCACCGTCCTCGACGGCCTCGGCCCGGTCCGCTGGCTGCGCCGCCCCACCCGCGACAACGCGGGCTGCCCGCCGGAGGCGCGGCTGCTGCTCGGCACCCTCGCCTACGCCTGCCACCGCAGCCGGGAGCGCACCGCCGAACCGGCCTGGTTGGCCTCCTGACCGGCCCGCCGGTCCCGGGGCGCACCGACCCGCCCGGCCACGGGTACGCGAGAGGGCCCGCCCCGGCAGGGGGCGGGCCCTTCGTACGGCCTTCGCGCAGGCTGCGTCAGTCCCCGATCAGCGCGTCCACGAACGCCCCCGGCTCGAACGGGGCCAGGTCGTCCGCGCCCTCGCCCAGGCCGATCAGCTTGACCGGTACGCCCAGCTCGCGCTGGACCGCGACCACGATGCCGCCCTTGGCGGTGCCGTCCAGCTTGGTCAGCACGATGCCGGTGATGTCGACCACCTCGGCGAACACCCGGGCCTGGATCAGGCCGTTCTGACCGGTGGTGGCGTCCAGCACCAGCAGCACCTCGTCCACCGGGCCGTGCTTCTCGACGACCCGCTTGACCTTGCCCAGCTCGTCCATCAGGCCGGTCTTGGTGTGCAGGCGGCCGGCGGTGTCGACCAGCACGGTGTCCGCGCCCTCGGCGATGCCCTCCTTGACCGCGTCGAAGGCGATCGAGGCCGGGTCGCCGCCCTCCGGGCCGCGCACGGTGCGCGCCCCGACCCGCTCGCCCCAGGTCTGGAGCTGGTCGGCGGCGGCGGCACGGAAGGTGTCGGCGGCGCCGAGCACCACCTTGCGGCCGTCGGCGACCAGGACGCGGGCCAGCTTGCCGGTGGTGGTGGTCTTGCCGACGCCGTTGACGCCGACCACCAGGACCACCGCCGGGCCCTCCTCGTGCTTGGTGGAGCGCACGGCGCGGTCGGAGTCCTTGCCGACCAGCTCGACCAGCTCCTCGCGCAGCAGCGCGCGCAGCTCGTCGGGCGTCCGGGTGCCGAGCACCTTCACGCGGGTGCGCAGCCGCTCGACCAGCTCCTGGGTCGGCGCGACGCCGACGTCGGCGGTGAGCAGCGTCTCCTCGATCTCCTCCCAGGTGTCCTCGTCCAGGTGCTCCCGGGAGAGCAGCGAGAGCAGGCCCTTGCCGAGCGAGTTCTGCGAGCGGGAGAGCCGTGAGCGCAGCCGGACCAGCCGGCCGGCGGTGGGCTCGGGGACCTCGACGGCGGGCGCCGCCTCGGCCTCGGCCGGCGCGACCTCGACGGCCTCGGGGGCCTCGGCCTCCGCCGGGAGTTCCACCTCCTCGATGGTGCGGCGGGGCGCCTCGGTCGGCGGCGCGGACTCCTCGCCGACCTGGGGCTCCCGCGGGGTGGGCTTCGGCGCCGTGATGACCGGCGCCTGCGACTTCGGGGGCAGCTGCTGGCGTCGTCTGCCGGAAACGACGAGGCCCGCGATCGCGCCGACGGCGACCACGGCGATGACTACGGCAAGGATCACGTATTCCATAACCGCTCCAGTATCCGCGACCGGAGCCCGGATGGACCGCAGCCGCTCTACACCGACGCGGTTGGCGCGGCCCGGGGCCGCGGTTCCCGGTGCTCTCCCCCGGCCCGGCGGCCGGGAGGTGCCCCCACGCGCAGCCGCTGGCTGATCACCTGCGAGATGCCGTCGCCCTTCATGGTCACGCCGTAGAGGGCGTCGGCCGACTCCATGGTGAGCTTCTGGTGGGTGATCACGATCAGCTGGGAGCTCTCCCGCAGCTCCTCCATGATCCCGATCAGCCGGCGCAGGTTGGTCTCGTCCAGCGCCGCCTCCACCTCGTCCATCACGTAGAACGGGCTGGGCCGGGCCTTGAAGATCGCCACCAGCAGCGCCACCGCGGTCAGCGATCGCTCGCCGCCGGACAGCAGCGACAGCCGCTTGACCTTCTTGCCCGGCGGGCGGGCCTCCACCTCGACCCCGGTGCCGAGCATGTCGTCCGGGTCGGTCAGCACCAGCCGGCCCTCCCCGCCGGGGAAGAGCCGGGCGAAGACGCCCTCGAACTGGGCGGCGGTGTCGTGGTACGCCGAGGTGAACAGCTGCTCGACCCGCTGGTCCACGTCCCGGACGATGTCCAGCAGGTCGCGCCGGCTGCGCTTGAGGTCGTCCAGCTGCTCGCCGAGGAACCGGTGGCGCTCCTCCAGCGCGGTGAACTCCTCCAGCGCCAGCGGGTTGACCTTGCCGAGCTGCTGGTACGCCTTCTCGGCCGCCCGCAGCCGCTTCTCCTGCTCGGCCCGGACGTACGGGTACGGCTTCCCCGGCTCCCGGCCTTCCGCGCCTTCCGCGCCTCCCGCGCCTCCCGCGCCGGAGTCGTCGGCGCCCTCCGCCGCCGACGACGGCGGGACGGGCTGGTCCGGACCGTACCCGGCGACCAGCTCGCCGCCGTCGATGCCGAACTCCTCCAGCGCGCGGGCCTCCAGCTGCTCGATCCGCAGCCGCTTCTCCGCGCGCAGCACCTCGTCCCGGTGCCCGGCGTCGACCAGTTTGTCCAGCTCCTCCTTGAGCGCGCGGCCGTGCTCCCGGTGCTCGCGCAGCTCCTGCTCGCGCTCGGTGCGCGCCTGTTCGACGGCCGCCCGCCCGGCGTCCGCGCGGGCCAGCGACACCTCCAGGCAGGCCAGCAGCTGCCGGGCGCCCGCCGCGACGGCGTTCGCCACCGAGGCGTCGTGCTCGGCGCGCCGGCGGCGCTCGGCGGCCCGGGCGCGCGCCTCGCGCTCGGCGCGGGCGGCCCGGTCCAGCTGGTCGGCCCGGCCGGTCAGGGCGCGGACCCGCTCCTCGTGGGTGCGCACCGCGAGCCGGGCCTCCAGTTCGGCCTGCCGGGCGGCGCCGGCGGCCTCGGCCAGCCGCTGCCGCTCGGCGGTGTCCGGCTCGTCCTCCCCCGCCTGCGCCGACTCCTCTGCGGCGGCCAGGCGCTGCGCCGACTCCTCGGCGCTATCGAGCAGTTCGGTCAGCCCCTGCTCGGCCCGCGCGGCGGCGGCCGACAGCCGCCCGGCCTCCCCGGCGGCGGCCCGGGCCTGCCCGCCGAGCCGGCCGAGCGCCCCGGCGACCTGGGCCCGCTTCCTCTCCTGCTGCCGTCGCAGCTCGGCCAGTTGCTCCACCTCGGCGGCCGACTCCCGCCGCAGCTCGGCGAGTTCGGCCAGCCGCTCGGCCGACTCGGCGCAGCGGGCGGTGAGTTCACCGATCGCCCGGGCCGCCTCGTCCACCGCCGCCTGGGTCTCCAGCAGGCTCGGCGCGCCGCCGGAGCCGCCCTGGGCGAAGCCGGCACCGAGCTTGTCCCCGTCGGCGGTGACGGCACAGAGTCCGGGGTTCGAGGCCACCAGCCGCAGCGCCCGGTCGAGGTCGGCGACCACCGCCACCCCGGCCAGCAGCCGCCGGACCGCACCGATCAACTCGGCTGGGCCGTCCACCAGTTCGGCCGCCCAGCGGGCGCCGTCCGGCAGTGGCTCCCCCGCCGTCTCCGCCGGGTCGGCGGCACCGGCGATCAGCAGCGCGGCCCGGCCGGCGTCCTCGGCCCGCAGCAGCCGCAGCGCCCCGGCGGCGGCGGACGGCGAGTCGACGGCCACCGCGTCGGCCGCCGCACCGAGCGCCGCGGCGAGCGGCACCTCGTACCCGGCCTCGATCCGCAGCAGCGCGGCCGCCGGGCCGAGCAGCCCGCCCAGCCGCTCCCCCGCGTCGAGCAGCGCGCCGGTGCCGTCCTTGCGGCGCAGCCCGAGGGAGAGCGCCTCGTGCCGCGCGGTCAGCCCGGCCCGCTCGCGCTCGGCGGCGCCGGCCGTCTCCCGGGCCGCGGCGAGCTCCGCCTCGACGGCGGCCAGCCGTTCGCGCGCCCGCCGGTACCGGTCCTCGGCCTGTTCGTCGGCCCCGGCCAGGCCGTCGACCTGCTGCTGGAGTTCCTCCAGTTCGCCCTGGGCGGCCTCGGCGCGCAGCAGCGCCTCGTCCCGGGCCTCGGCGAGCCGGCCGGTCTCGGCCTGCGCCGCGGCGGCCCTGGACCGGGCGGCGGCGGCCTGTCCCTGCAGCCGGGCCAGGCCCTCCCGGCGGTCGGCGATCGCCCGGGCGGCGTCCCGCAGCCGGCGCTCCTCGGCGGCCAGCTCCCGCTCCACACCGTCCTTGCGCTCGACCGCCTCGGCCAGCGCGTACCGCGCCTCCTCCAGCGCCTCGGTCAGCGCGGCCTCCTCCTCGCGGACCCTTTCGGCCTCCCGCTCCAGCTCCTCCGGATCGCGCCCGCGCCGCTCCTCGCCCCGGCCCCCGGCGACGGCGTGCCGGGCGCGGGCCTCGGCCAGCCCGATGGTGCCGCGGGTGCGCTCGGCGAGCGCGGAGAGCCGGTACCAGGTCTGCCGGGCAATCTCCAGGCCGGGCCCGAGCTGCTGGACCTGCGCCTCCAGGACGCGTTCGCGCTGCACCGCGCGGGCCAGTTCCTGTTCGACGGTGGTGCGGCGCAGCCGCAGCGCCAGTTCGTCCGCGATCTCGGCCTCGACGGCCCGGCGGAGCGCGCACAGGTCGTCGGCGAGCAGCCGCAGCCGGGCGTCGCGCAGGTCGGCCTGGATGCCGGCGGCCCGGCGGGCGATCCGGGCCTGCCGGCCGAGCGGTCCGAGCTGGCGGCGCAGTTCCGCCACCAGGTCCTGGACCCGGTTGAGGTTGGCCTGCATCGCGTCCAGCTTCCGCAGCGCCTTCTCCTTGCGCTTGCGGTGCTTGAGGACGCCGGCCGCCTCCTCGATGAAGGCGCGGCGGCCCATCGGGTCGGCGTGCAGGACGGAGTCCAGCTGCCCCTGCCCGACGATGACGTGCATCTCGCGGCCGATGCCGGAGTCGGAGAGCAGTTCCTGGATGTCCAGCAGGCGGCAGGTCTCGCCGTTGAGCGCGTACTCGCTGCCGCCGTTGCGGAACATCGTCCGGGTGATCGTCACCTCGGAGTAGTCGATCGGCAGGGCGCCGTCACCGTTGTCGATGGTGAGGCTGACCTCGGCGCGGCCGAGCGGGGCGCGCCCGCTGGTCCCGGCGAAGATGACGTCCTCCATCTTGCCGCCGCGCAGCGACTTGGCCCCCTGCTCGCCCATCACCCAGGAAAGCGCGTCGACCACGTTCGACTTGCCGGAGCCGTTCGGGCCGACGACGCAGGTGATGCCGGGCTCGAAGCGCAGGGTGGTGCTGGAGGCGAAGGACTTGAACCCGCGCAGCGTCAGACTCTTCAGGTGCACGCGGCCGGTTCCCCTCTTTCGCTCACGACGGGAACCGACTGTATCGGGAGTCCGGCACGACGAAGGGACGCCACATCCGGGCGTCCCTTGCAAGCTGCGTCCCTTTCGGGGCGGCTCAGTGCACAGCGGCGTCGATCTGCGAGGACCGGGCGGGACTCAGGTGAGAGCCGGCTCCCGCTGATCCAGATCGATGCTGTTGAGCAGCGAGTGCTCGCCAGCGACAGCGGTCAGTGCGTCGTTCTCAGCCTGCATCCGAAGGAGCTCGGCTTCAAGATCCTGGACGCGCTGCTGAAGCCGTCGCATCTCGGAGAGCATTCGCGGGTCGGGGCCGCCGACGTACCCGAGAAGCGCCTTTGCCATGATGAATGGTCCTCCACGCTGAGTGACCGAACCGGAACGGTACAGGTCTAGGGGGAAGGGGGACGCACGCGCGGCGCGTCACCGGAAGTGCTGGCTGGGCACTACGGCACAACCACCGTGAGCTGGGCTCACGAGGGCATGCGCCTACCCGGAGAACGCGGTCGTGTGCGCGGGCTTCCAGCGTCTCACCAAAGACGGAAAGGGTCAACACGATCACCGCACGCTACCGCGCCCCTGTCACCTGCCCGGCGGTGTCGTCACGCCTGGGGGGTTCCGGGACGGGTCCACCACGTGCTCGTGGATCATCGTTCGATGCGGAGTCAACCACGAGTCTGCCCGGATGGCAACCTCGTGACACCGCCGGTTCCCGATCTTTTCCCGGAAGCCCGTGCGGCGGGCCCCCGGTGGGCCGTCGACGGGTGCGCCCCGGGGCGGTCCGGAGGCGGCTCAGCGGATCTCGAAACCCTCGTAACCGGCGCCGACGGCCGTCCAGATCTCGGTGACCCCGCTGACGTTCCCCGGGGTCCCCGGGCCGCGCAGCCGGGCCAGCAGCTGTTCGCAGTCGGGGGCGAGCCCCTCGGCCACCACCTGCACCCGGCCGTCGCCGAGGTTGCTGGCGTAGCCGGTCAGTCCGATCTCCAGCGCCCGCGCCCTGGTCCACCAGCGGAACCCGACCTGCTGGACCTTCCCCCGGACCCAGGCGGTCACCCGGACCGGTTCCTCACTGTGGGCGTCGCGACCGTGCATGCCCCGACCTTAGGACACGCCCCGACCCCCCGCGCGCCCGGCCTCGACCCGCCCCGCGCAGCCGACCGGGGCACGCCAGACCGCGCGGAGGAACGGCAGCGGCCCCGCCGGAGCACCGGCGGGGCCGCTGGAGCGGACGGTCGGTCCGGCGGGCTACCAGTCGCCGCCGCCGAAGTCGCCGCCCCCGCCGAAGTCGCCACCGCCACCGGAGTCGCCGCCGCCGAACCCGCCGAAGTCGCCGCCGTTGAAGTCGGCGCCGGTGAAGTCACCGCCCTCGTTCTGGTCCTGGTAGCCGTGGCCGCCGTCCATCATCGGCGCGGCCGCGTACGCCGGGGAGCTCATCACCGAGCCGAGCATGGTGCCGACCAGCAGGGCCGGCAGCAGCCCGCCGCCGAAGCCGCCGTAGTAGCCGCCCGCGTACGGGGCGTACGCCGGGCCGGCGTTCCAGTACGGCTGCGGGCCGTGCTCGGTGTCCACGGTGCGGACGGCCGGGTCGAGACCGGCCGCCACCCGGTCCGCATCGGCCTGGCAGACCGGCACGGAACGGACCGAGCCGCCGGCCGGGGACCAGTCGACGTCCTTGACGGAGGGGCCGTGCCGCGGGTCCATGAAGCACGGGGGACGGCGCTCGGGCAGCGGGCGCCCGCCCCGCCGGGCGCTCAGGGCGGCCAGCGCGAACCGGCCGTCCTCGATCGCCTCGGTGACCTGCTTGACGTCCTCCGGCCGCTTGGCCTCGTCCATCAGCCGCTTGGACTTCTCGTACGAGTCCAGGGCGTGGGTGTAGTCGGTGCGCTGGGCGTCGTCGGCGTCGGCCGCGGCCGGGTTGAAGTCGAGCCGGTCCAGCTCCTCGCCGAAGGCGGTGATGTCCTCGTCCACCACCCGGCGCAGCTGCTCCAGCTCGGCCCGGGCCTGCTCCTCCTTGCGCTTCCTGGCACGGCGGAAGAGCAGGAAGACACCGGCGCCGGCCAGTGCGACCAGCACCACCGGGACGACCACCCAGGCGATCGAGGTGCTGTGGTTGACCCCGGTGCCCTTGGTCTGCGGGGCGGCCTGGTCGACGAACTCGTTCAGGGTGGCGTCGATGTCGCCGTTGTTCGAGCGGAAGGCCGCGCCGGCGATCCGCTCCGGGAGGCCGGCGCCCAGCGCGCCCCGGTCGGCCCGGGCGGTGAACTGGTCACCGCGCCAGACCGCGTACACCCCGTCGATGCCGACCTTGGTGCGGAGGTCCTTGAAGACGGTCTCCTTGGCGTAGGAGGGCGAGTCGGGGACCACCGCGACGAAGATCGGCTTGTCGGCCTTGTCGATCTTCTTGGTCAGGGCGTCGGCCTGGGCCTGGCTGAAGCGGCCCGTCATCGCCGGGTCGACGTAGACCTGGCCCTTCTTCAGGGTGGCCGCGGCGTCGCTCAGCCCGGCCGCGGAGGCCGCCGGCGCCAGCAGGAGCAGCAGCCCGAGCAGCGCCGCCACCAGGGCCAGCGGCCCGGCGCCCCGGGAAGGTCGTGCAAGGGTTCTCATGCCCCCGACGCTACCGCGACCTGCCCCCGAGCACGCCATACCCTTCGCATACTGGTGTTGACAAGAGTCCCCGCCGACCGCCGGGGCCGCTCCCCTCCTCGGGGATGATGTTTCCCCCAGCCGTCCCTGACCCGCGGCCCGCCCGGGAACCGCGGGAGGCCGCCGGTCGTACGTTCCGGCAGGCCCGGCCCGGTTCCGGGGTACTCCGGGGGGCGTGCCGACCGTACCGTGCGAACCGGCATAGTGGTCCCGGACCACCGGTCCCATTGCCTTTTCTTTACTCAGCCCGTTCCTGACCCAACTCCCGATCGGAGCGCTCGGTGATCATCGGCCTCGTCACCGCTGTGGCGGCATCCGCCTGTTACGGCACCGGCTCGGTCCTCCAGGCCGTCGGTTCCCGCCGCTCCGCCCGGGAGGAGGCGGCCAAGGGGGCCACCAGCTCGACCACCGAGCACGGCGGCCCGAGCCTCTCCTCGACCGCGAAGGCCGCCGTCACCTGGGAGTTCATCCTCGGCACGGTGCTCGACCTGATCGGTTTCGGGCTCGGCGCGCTGGCCGCCCGGCTGCTGCCGCTGTTCCTCTCCCAGACCATCATCAGCGCCAACCTGGTGATCACCGCGGTGCTCAGCATCAAGCTGCTGGGCATCCGGCTCAAGCAGCTGGAGTGGGCCTCGATCGCGGTGCTCTGCTCGGCGCTGGTGCTGCTGGCCGTGTCGGCCGGGCCGGAGGGCGGCCACCACGCGGCGATGTCCTTCCACTGGTGGCTGCTGATCGTCACCACCGTGCTGCTGGTCGGCGGCAGCCTGGTCGTGCGGCGGATGGGCGCCAACGGCGCGATCGTCGCCGGCCTGCTCTCCGGCCTCGGCTTCGGCGCCCTGGGCGTCGGGGTGCGCGTCCTCAACGGCATCGAGCCGTTCGACCTCGGCTCGCTGCTCACCGACCCGGCCCTCTACGCCGTCCTGGTCGGCGGCATCGGCGGCATGTACATCCACACCGTGGCGCTCCAGATCGGCTCGGTGAACGGCGCGACCGCCGCCCTGGTGGTCGGCGAGACGGTGCTGCCCGGCGCGGCCGGCGTGCTCTGGCTCGGGGACTCCACCAAGGCCGGCCTCGGCTGGCTCGGCGCGGCCGGCTTCCTGCTGGCGGTGGTCGCCGCGGTCGGGGTCGCCTACTTCGGCCAGGACACCCACGGCGCGCCCGGGGAGGCGTCCGCGGAGGAGCCCGAACTCGCCCGCAAGTGACCCGGGGCGTGGCCCGTGGGTACCCGTCGGATCCGGCGGGTGCCCACGGGCCACGCCCTGTCTCAGGCCCCGGTGCGGGTGCGCGGCACGCGCTGGCAGCGGGGGCAGAAGTAGCTGGAGCGGTTCATCCAGGCCGCCCGCCGGATCGGGGTGCCGCAGCGGCGGCAGGGCTCCTGCTCGCGGCCGTAGGCGTCGAGGTCCCGGGAGAAGTAGCCGCTCTCGCCGTTCACGTTGACGTAGAGGCTGTCGAAGCTGGTGCCGCCGACGGCGAGCGCCGCGGTCATCACGTCCCGGGCGTTGGCCAGCAGCAGCAGGGCCTGCGGGCGGGTGAGGGTCGCGGTCGGGCGGTCGTAGTGCAGCTTCGAGCGCCACAGCGCCTCGTCGGCGTAGATGTTGCCGACGCCGCTGATCAGGGTCTGGTCGAGCAGGGCGCGCTTGACGGTGGTCCGCCTGGCGCGCAGCGCGGCCGCGAAGGCGGCGTCGTCGAAGCGCGGGTCCAGCGGGTCGCGGGCGATGTGCGCGATGGAGACCGGGGTGCCCTCCGGGTCCCCCTCCTCGGCCTCCTCGACCGCCAGGCCGCCGAAGGTCCGCTGGTCGACGAAGCGCAGTTCGCGCCCGCCGTCGGCGAAGCGCAGCCGCACCCGCAGGTGCGTCTCGTCGGGGACGGACGGCTCCTGGACGAGCAGTTGGCCGCTCATCCCGAGGTGGCCGATCAGCGAGAACCCCACGCCGGTACCGGCCAGCGGCACCCACAGGTACTTGCCGCGCCGCTGCGCGGTGCCGAGGGTGGTGCCGCTCAGCCGGGCCGCGAAGTCCGCCGCGCCGGCCGGCTGGCGGCGCACCGCGCGCGGGTGCAGCACCTGGACGTCGGCGACGGTCCGCCCGGCCACCCAGTTGGCCAGACCACGGCGGACGACCTCGACCTCGGGAAGTTCGGGCACCGGAACACGCCTCCTGCTCGGTAGGGATCAGCAGGAGTGAAGGCTACTCGGACGCGTCGCCGCCCGGAGGGGTGCCCGGCGGGCCCGCGCTACGCCCCGGCGGGCAGCCGGTCGGCGTACTTCTCCTTGATCGCGCGCCAGGCGCTCTCGGCGGCCTTCTGCTCGGCTTCCTTCTTCGAGCGGCCGACGCCGCTGCCGAAGTCCTCGCCGGCCACCCGGGCCGCCGCGGTGAAGGTCTTCTCGTGGTCCGGGCCGGACTCCATGACCACGTACTCCGGCACTCCGATGCCCACCGAGGCGGTGAGCTCCTGGAGGCTGGTCTTCCAGTCCAGGCCGGCGCCCAGCTGAGAGGACTCCTCGATCAGCGGGTCGAACAGCCGGTGGACGAACTCGGTGGCCGCCTCCAGGCCCTGGTCCAGGTAGACGGCGCCGATCACGGCCTCGACGGTGTCGGCGAGGATCGACGACTTGTCGCGGCCGCCGGTACCCTCCTCGCCCTTGCCGAGGCGGATGAACGCGCCGAGCTCCAGGCCGCGGCCGACGTCCGCGAGCGCGCGGGAGTTGACCACCGCGGCGCGCAGCTTGGCGAGCGTGCCCTCCGGGACGTCCGGGTGGACGCGGTAGAGGGTGTCCGTCACCACCAGGCCCAGCACCGAGTCGCCGAGGAACTCCAGGCGCTCGTTGGTGGGCAGCCCGCCGTTCTCGTACGCGTACGAGCGGTGGGTCAGGGCACGTACCAGAAGGGCGCGCTCGAGTGTGTACCCGAGGCGCCCTTCCAGGACGTCGTATTCGGTCGAAGCCGGCCCGCCGGCCTTGCCTCCGCCTGAAGAGGAACCCTTCGGGGCGGTGGACGCCTTGCGGGTGGAGTTACCGTCCGACATCGATCCGTACACCCCGCCGATCAGACCGAGAGGACCTGGCGACGGTTGTACGTGCCGCAGCTCGGGCACGCGATGTGGCCGAGCTTCGGCTCGTGGCAGCGGTCGCAGGCCACGAGGGCCGGAACGACGGCCTTCCAGTTGGAACGGCGGTGGCGCGTGTTGCTGCGCGACATCTTCCGCTTCGGAACAGCCACGGCTACTTCTCCTGGTTCTCGGCGAGACCCTCACGGGTGTCGCTGTTCTTAGATCCGTCACCCTCGTCGCCGGGGGCGGCGGAGAGTCCCTGCAGAGCCGCCCACCGGGGGTCGACGGCATCGTGGTGGTGCGCCGGGTCGTCACTCAGGCGCGCTCCGCACTCGGAGCACAGGCCCAGGCAGTCTTCCTGGCACACCGGCTGCAGCGGCAGTGCGAGCACCACCGCGTCACGCAGCACCGGCCGGAGGTCGAAGAAGTCGCCCTCCAGACGGTAAGTCTCTTCTTCCGAGTCCTCGTCGAGGTCCTCGGCCCCGGCCGTCCGGGCGCGGTGGCGCTCGTCGGACTCCGGGTAGTAGTACAGCTCCTGGAAGTCCACGTCGACGTCGAACTCGACGGGCTCCAGGCACCGGACGCACTCGCCCTCGACGTGGGCCCCGGCGGTACCGGTGACCAGCACGCCCTCGACCACGGACTCCAGGCGGAGCTCCAGCTCGATCGGGCTCTTCTCCGGCACGCCGATCACGTCGATGATCCCGAAGCCCTCGGGGGCCTCCAGGGTCCGGCTCACCTTGCGCATCGAGCCCGGGCGACGACCGAGCTCGTGCGTGTCGAACACGAGGGGGTCGCGGTGGTCGAGGCGGTTCACGGTGTCCTGACTTCCATGGGGAATCTTCGATTGCGTCTCCGTACCGGACGGCGTTGCGAGGGCAAGCCGACAGCCGGACATGGAGAGGCCGGAGTGGTCAGACTACCGGAGTCTCCCGCCAGGCCCAACTTCGGTCCCGTCAGGAGACTCCCGCGACGTGCTGCTCAGCGCCCGCCGAGCTCCCGCAGCCTGGTCATGTCGATCATGCTGGTGTCGAAGAAGCTGGTCTCGTCCAGGCCCTGGCCCTGGGCCTGGCCCTGCTGGCCCTGGCCCTGCTGCTGGTGCGGCACGGCCGGCGGGGCGGCGGGCGGCTGGGGGTAGGTGTAACCGTCGTACGACTGCGCCGGGTAGCCCTGCTGCTGCTGGGGATAGGCGTAGCCGCCCTGCTGCTGGTCCGGGTAGCCCTGCTGCTGGTAGCCGCCCTGCTGCTGGCCCCACTGGGTGTTGTACGGGTCGCCCTGGCCGGCCGGGTCGTAGCCGCCGCCGTACACCTCGGCGTACTGCCCGCCCGGTTGCTGGGCGGCCGCGTACTGGTCGGTGCCGGGGGCCTGCCAGCCGGCCGCGGCCGGGGTCTGCTCCGGCCAGGTCTGCTGCTGCGGGACGTCCTCGCGGTACCAGGCGATGTCCGCGCCGTCGGCGTCCTGGGCGAAGCCCGCCGCGACCGCCTCGGCCCGCTCCTTGGCCTGCTGGGCCTGGTCGGCGGCGGCCAGGTAGGCGCCCAGCTCGTCGATCGGCCGCTTGCCGAGCAGCTTGTCGCGGCCCTTGCCGACCGCCTCCAGGGTGGCGCCGAGCACGTTCTCCAGGGTGGCGAGCTTCACATCGACGTACTCGTCGACCTCGGGGCTCGGGCTGATCCGCTGCGGCCGGAACTCCTCGCCGTCGGACTCGCCCTCGGACTCGGTCTCGAAGACGCTGGAGTCGCCGCGCAGCTTGGTGCGGCCGCGGCCGACCGCGCCCAGCGTCTTGGTCAGCACGACCTCGAAGTTGGCGAGCTTGCTGTCCACGTAGTCGTCGGCCTCGGCCCGCTTGGCGTCGACCTCGGCGCGCGCCTCGGCGAGGATCCGGTCGGCCTGGGCCTGGGCCTGGCGGACCACCTCGGTGTCCGAGATCAGCGAGCCGCGCTCGGCGTGCGCGCCCTGGATGATCCGCTCGGCCTCGGCCTGGGCGTCCGCCACCACCTGCTCGTGGTCGGCCATCACCGACTGGGCCTGGGCGAGTTCGGCGGGCAGGGCCGACCTGAGGTCGTTGAGCAGGCCGATCAGCTCGGCCCGGTTCACCACGCAGGAGGCCGACATCGGCATCGAGCGGGCGTTCTCGACCGCCGCCACGATCTCGTCGACCTTGTTCTGCACGTCCACGGGGCTTCGTCTTTCCGTGTGCCGCCGACGGTCCGGCGGAGGCAGGCCCGACGCGGTGGACCTCACCGCGGGGCAGGAATACAGACTGTACGGCCAGTGCGCTGCGGGGTCACAACGCCTGAGCCGAACCGGTCTCCCGCCCCCGGGACAATCCATGACGAACCGGCAGAAAGGGACAGGCAGTGGACTACTGCTGGGCCTTGCGCTCCGCGATCCGCTCGACCAGCCGGCGGTGCACCGTCTCCGGCAGCAGGTGCGAGACGTCGCCGCCGTACGAGGCGACCTCCTTGACCAGCGTCGAGGAGAGGAAGCTGTACGTCGGCGAGGTCGGCAGGAAGAGCGTCTCGACACCGGTCAGGCCGTGGTTCATCTGGGCCATCTGCAGCTCGTAGTCGAAGTCGCTGACCGCGCGCAGGCCCTTGACGATGGCCGGGATGTCCCGCTCGCGGCAGAAGTCCACCAGCAGGCCGAGGTGCGCCTCGACCACCACGTTCCCGTACTGGGCGGTGGTCTCCTCGATCAGCTCGATCCGCTCCTCGACGGTGAACATGCCCTGCTTGCTGCGGTTGATCGCCACCGCGACGTGCACGACGTCGTACAGCTTCGAGGCCCGCTCGATGATGTCGAGGTGGCCGTTGGTGATCGGGTCGAACGAACCAGGACAGACGGCTCGGCGCATGGCGTTTGTGCTCCCTCGTGGGGTGACGACTGCAGCGGGCCGCGGCCCGCTATTCCTGCTCGCCGGCCGCGGCGGCGGCGCGACCGTACCAGAGCGTGCCCTCGCCGTAGCGGCGGGAGCGCAGCCCCTCGAAACCCTCGGGCCAGTGGAACTCGCCACCACGGGTGCTGCGCTCCACGGTGACGAGTGCGTCCTCCGCGAGCCAGCCCGTGGCCAGGAGTGTGATCAGCATCTCGCGCAGTTCCGCGTCCGTCACGGCGTACGGCGGGTCGAGGAAGACCAGGTCGTACGGGGTCTGCGGAGGCGGGCCGGCGATCACCTTCTCCGCCCTGGCGGCCCGCACCTCGGCCCCCGGCAGGCCGAGCGTCCGGACGTTCTCCCGGATCACCCGGGCGGCCTGGCCGTCCGCCTCGACCAGCAGGACGTGCTCGGCGCCGCGCGACAGCGCCTCCAGCCCGACCGCGCCCGACCCGCCGAACAGGTCCAGCATCCGGGCCCCGTGCACGGTGCCGCGCAGCGCCTCCAGGGTGGAGAACATCGCCTCGCGGGCCTTGTCGGAGGTCGGTCGGGTGCCCCGGCCGGGCGGTACGGCCAGCCGGCGGCCGCCGGCCGCCCCGGCGATCACGCGGGTCATGGTGGTGGGAGGTCCTTTCGTCGCTGCCCGACCACGCTATCCCGAGCCGGCGGGTGACGGCCGTGGCCCCTGCCGGTTCGTCCGGCAGGGGCCACGGTCGCGCACTCGGGTGGTCAGCTCGCCTCGGAGCCCGCCGCCGGGGCCGGGGTGCCCGCGCCGAGCAGGGCCGGCGAGGCGTAGCGGGACCAGGACAGGCAGCCGTCGGGCGGGCAGAACTCGGGGCGGCGCGGGTCGTGCCCGAGCTCGCGCAGCTTGGTCCGGACGGAGTCGGGCGTGCGGCCGAAGCGGGCGGCGATCCGGGCGATGGTCTCGCCGTCGTGGAAGCGCCGGACCAGCTCCTCCTCGTGCTGCGGCACCCAGGGGGCGCCGTGGCCGGGGTACAGCTCGCGCAGCACGTCGCGGTCGGGGATGGGCTCGGAGACGTCGGCGACGATCGCCAGCGCCCGCAGCGCGCGGTTGAGCGCGATCCGCAGCGAGGCGACGTCCTCGACCGGCAGGCGGAGCTTGCCCGAGGCGAGCGGCGCGGCGGCCGCACCCTCGCGCCAGCCGGTCAGGGTGAGGGTGACCTCGCGGTCGTCGTCGCTGGCGAGTTCGATCCGGAAGACCTTGTCGCCCAGCGGGAGCTCGTTGAGATGACGGAATGCCATGGCTTGACCCCCAAGTGTCGTGCCAGGTACGCACCTTGGGGGTGCGCCCTGAACACCTTCATTCTCTCCCGGGGGTCTGACAATCCGGCCTGTCCGGGACCGCTCAGCCCTTCTCCATGTAGGCCGCGCGGTCCTCGTCGAGCAGGCTCTCCAGCGCGGTGCGCAGCTCCGGGTGGGCGGTCAGCTCCGGGTCCTCGGCGACCAGCCGGGTGGCCTCGGTGCGGGCGGTGAGGATGACCTCCTCGTCCTCCAGCACCGAGAGCACCTTGAGCGAGGACTTCACCCCGGACTGGGCCTGGCCCAGCACGTCGCCCTCGCGGCGCTGTTCGAGGTCGATCCGGGACAGCTCGAAGCCGTCCAGGGTGCCCGCCACCGCGTCCAGCCGGGCCCGCGCGGCGCTGCCCCCGGGCATCTCGCTGACCAGCAGGCACAGGCCCGGTGCGCTGCCGCGGCCGACCCGGCCGCGCAGCTGGTGGAGCTGGGAGACGCCGAAGCGGTCGGCGTCCATGATGACCATCGCGGTGGAGTTGGGGACGTTGACGCCGACCTCGATGACCGTGGTGGCGACCAGCACGTCCACCTCGCCGGCCGCGAACCGGCGCATCACCTCGTCCTTGGCCTCCGGCGCGAGCCGGCCGTGCAGGATCTCCACCCGCAGGCCGCTCAGCGGGCCCTCGACCAGCTTCCCGGCCGTCTCCACCACCGAGAGCGGGGGCCGCCGTTCGTCGCTCCCGGCGCCCGCGTCGGCGACCTCCTCGAAGCCGTCCTCGGCGGCCCTGCGGCGCTTCTTCTTCGGGTCCGCGGCGGGCTCCTCGTCCCCGATCCGGGGGCAGACCACGTACGCCTGGTGGCCCTTGGCGACCTCCTCGCGGACCCTCTCCCAGGCCCGGGTGAGGAAGTTGGGCTTCTCCAGCGCCGGGACGACGTGGGTGGAGATCGGCGAGCGGCCGGCCGGCAGCTGGTCCAGGACGGAGGTCTCCAGGTCCCCGAAGACCGTCATCGCGACGGTGCGCGGGATCGGGGTGGCCGTCATCACCAGCAGGTGCGGCGGCTGTTCGCCCTTGGCGCGCAGCGCGTCCCGCTGCTCGACGCCGAAGCGGTGCTGCTCGTCCACCACGACCAGGCCGAGGTCCTGGAACTGGACCTTGTCCTCGATCAGCGCGTGGGTGCCGATGGCGATCCCGGCGTCCCCGCAGGCCATGTCGAGCAGCGCCTGGCGGCGGGCGGCGACGCCCATCGAGCCGGTCAGCAGCACCACCCGGGTGCCGAGGTCGGAGCCGCCGATCATGCCGCCCTCGGCGAGGTCCCCCATCATCTCGACGATCGAGCGGTGGTGCTGCTGGGCGAGCACCTCGGTGGGCGCCAGCAGCACCGCCTGGCCGCCCGCGTCCACCACGGCGAGCATGGCGCGCAGCGCGACCAGCGTCTTCCCGGAGCCCACCTCGCCCTGGAGCAGCCGGTGCATCGGGTGGTCGGTGGCGAGGTCGGCGGCGATCTCGGCGGAGACCTTCCGCTGGCCCTCGGTGAGGGTGAACGGCAGCCGGGCGTCGAAGGCGTCCAGCAGGCCGCCCTCGCGGGCCCGGCGCGGCTTGGCGGGCAGGGCGGAGTCGGCGGCCCGGCGCTGTGCGAGGGCGACCTGGAGCACGAAGGCCTCGTCCCAGCGCAGCCGGCTCTGGGCGCGCTCGCGGTCGGCGTGGCCGCGCGGGCGGTGGATCAGCTCCAGGGCCTCGGGCAGCGGGATCAGGTCGTGCCGCTCGCGCAGTTCGGCGGGCAGCGGTTCGCCGACGTCGCCGAGGTGCTTGGCGAGCGCGGTCTCGACGCAGATCGACAGCTTCCAGCTGGGCATCTGCGCGCTGGCGCCGTAGACCGGGATGAGCCGGCCGGCGAACCGCTCCGCGGCGTCCGACCCGGCGTCCTCGTCGAGCAGCTGGTAGTCCGGCGAGACCAGCTGGCGGGTCCGGTTGAAGACCCCGACCTTGCCGGCGAACAGGCCCTGGGCGCCGGCCCTGAGCTCCTTCTGCCGCCAGCCCTGGTTGAAGAAGACCAGCGAGAGCCGGCTGCGGCCGTCGGTGACGACGACCTCCAGCCGGTCGCCCTTGCGGCCGCGGAACGGGATCAGGGTGACCTTCTCGATCCGGGCCAGCACGGTGACGTGCTCGTCGACCTCCAGCTCGTCCAGGCTGGTGAGCTGGCCGCGTTCGACGTAGCGGCGCGGGTAGTGGTGCAGCAGGTCCCCGACCGTGCGCAGCTTGAGGCTGTCGGCGAGCACCTTCGCGGTGCGGTCGCCGACGAGCTTGGTCAGTGGTTCATCGAGAGCGCCCATCAGGCCCCTGTTTACACCAAGGCACCGACGAAGCGGCCCTACTCCACCCCGATGAGCAGCGGCGCCGGTTCCTGCCCGCCGTGGAAGACCACCGCGTCCACCTCGGGCCGCCGGTGCCGGACGTGGGCGACCAGCCGTTCGGCGAGCTCCTCGTCGGCGCCCTCGCCGAGGATCAGGGTGACGAGTTCGCCGCCCGCCCCGAGCATCCGGTCCAGCACGCTCTCGCCGACCTCCGCGAGGCCCGTGCCGATCACCGCGACGTCGCCGTCGATCAGCCCGAGCACGTCCCCGGCCTGGCAGACCCCGGCCATCGTCCAGGACTCCCCCTCGGCGACGGCCAGTTCGGCGTACCGGGTGGCCCCGGCGGCGGAGGTCATGGCGACCACGTCCTCGTCGAAGCGGCGGCCGCCCTCGTGCACCGCGAGCGCCGCCAGCCCCTGCACCGGCGAGCGGGTGGGCAGGACGGCGATCCGCACCCCCTCCTCGCGCAGCTGGTCGGCGGCGGCCCCGGCGGCGGCGCGCAGCTCGGGGTCGTTGAGCAGCAGGACGACCTCGCGGGCGGCCGAGCGGCGCACCGCGGCGGCGAGTTCGGCGCTGGCCGGCGGGCGGTCCGGGTCGGCGTGCAGGACGACGGCGCCGGCCTGCTCGCAGAGCTCGGCCAGGCCCCCGCCTGAGACCACCGAGAGCACCGCGCGGGCCCGGTCCTCGCGCTCGCCGGTCTCGGCGGCGGTGCCGGCCCGGGCCGCGGCCTCGGCGAAGTGGGTGATCCGGATCTGGTGCGGGCGGCCGGCCCCGACCCCGGCCTCCACAGCGGCGCCCGCGTCGTCCACGTGGACGTGCACGTTCCACAGGCCGTCGCCGCCGCCGATCACCAGCGAGTCGCCGAGCCCGGCGAGCCGCTCGCGCAGCGCGGGCAGCGCCTCGTCGGGGGCGTCCAGCAGGTAGATGACCTCGAAGGCGGGGTGGCCGGGGCCGGGCGGCCTGAGGTGGGCCTCGCAGCTCTCGACGGCCCGGACGTCCCCGCGCAGCGCGACCGGCCCCATCGGCTGCTGTCCGGCGACGGCGTCGGCGAGCGCGCCCAGCACGGCCACCAGGCCGCGCCCGCCGGCGTCCACCACCCCGTTCTCGGCCAGGACGGCGAGCTGCTCGGGGGTGTGCCGCAGCGCGTCCCGGGCGGCCCGGTACGCGGTGTCGGCGACCTGCGCGAGCCCGTCCCCGGCCCGGACGGCCTCGCGGGCGGCGACCCGGGCCACGGTCAGCAGGGTGCCCTCGACGGGCTCCGCGACGGCCTGGTAGGCGGAGTCGGCGGCCCGCTGCAGGGCGGCCCGCAGCTGTTCGGCGCTTCCGCCGTCGGCCAGCGTCTCGGCGGTGCCGCGCAGCCACTGGGCGAGGATCACCCCGGAGTTCCCGCGGGCGCCGACCAGCGCGCCGCGGGCCATCGCCCGGACCGCGTCGGCCAGCCCGGGGGCCGGGTCGACGGCGGGGTCGGCGAAGCGGCTCTCCACCTCGGCGGCGGCGGACTCGACGGTCAGGTAGAGGTTGGTGCCGGTGTCGCCGTCCGGGACGGGATAGACGTTGAGCGCGTCGATCTCCTCGCGGGCCTGGCCGAGCGCGCGCAGGGCGAGCTGGCACCAGGTGCGCACGGCCGGGGCGTCGAGCGTGTGCAGCACCAGGTCTCCTCCGGATGGGACGCCGCGGTCGCCCGAGGGGCAGCGGCACGTTCGGGGCCGACGGCGAGGGGTGATACCGGCAGGTTATCGGGGGCCGGGGAGGACCGTCCGGACCGGCGACCGGAGCGATCACTCGGCCGGTCATGGTAGTTTCGTGGGACGGAAGCAAGCGTTGTATGCTCTTCCGGTTGCCTGGAACCGTCCAGGCTCACCCCCTTGACCGGTCTGGTTCACGTGAGTGTTCTGGTGGCTGAGCGGGGTTTTCGAAAGTATCTGATCTGAAGTCTTGGAGTGACTCCTGTGGCTGCCAACTGCGACGTCTGCGGCAAGGGGCCGGGCTTCGGCAACAGCATCTCCCACTCTCACCGCCGTACCCCCCGTCGTTGGAACCCCAACATCCAGACGGTGCGCGCTGTGATTGGGCGGACGCCGAAGCGGCTCAACGTCTGCACCTCGTGCATCAAGGCCGGTAAGGTCTCGCGCTGACGCGCAGACCGGCAAGCCGGTCCTCCAGTGAGCCGGTTCATCCTCGGATGAGCCGGCTTCGCTGTTTCCCTGGCCGGGTACGCCGTTTTCCGGACTCACCAGTGGTGGGCGGACTCCTCCCAGGAGCCCGCCCACCACTGTTTTCCGGGCCGTCCGGCTTCGGCGCGCCACCCGGGCTCCGCCGGGCCGTCCGGCCTCCCGGCCGTTCAGCCCCGGGAGCCGCTCAGCGCCAGCGCCAGGCGTGGTCGACCGGGCCGATGCCGGCGCCCAGCGCGAAGCCCCCGGCGATCGCGCCGGTGACGTACTCCTTGGCCGAGGCCACGGCCCGCGGCAGCGGCTCGCCCTTGGCCAGGCCGGCCGCGATCGCGCTGGCCAGGGTGCAGCCGGTGCCGTGGGTGTGCCGGTTGTCGTAGCGCGGCGCCCGGAACCAGTGCACCTCGTCCGGCCCGCCGTACAGCAGGTCGGCGGCCTCGCCCGGCAGGTGGCCGCCCTTGACCAGCGCCCAGCGCGGCCCGAGGTCGACCAGCGCCTTGGCGGCGTCCAGCATCCGCGACTCGTCCTCGACGGTCAGCCCGGTGAGCTGGGTCACCTCGTGCAGGTTGGGGGTGGCCAGGGTGGCGACCGGCAGCAGCTTCTCCCGGACGGTGGCGACGGCCTCGGCGACCAGCAGCGCGTCCCCGTGCTTGGAGACCCCGACCGGGTCGACCACCACCGGGGCGTCCACCCCGGCGAGCAGTTCGGCGACGGTCTCGACGAGTTCGACGGAGGCGAGCATGCCGGTCTTCACGGCCTGCACCCCGATGTCGTCCACCACGCTGCGGAACTGCGCCCGGACGGCTTCGGCGGGCAGTTCCCAGTAGCCCTGGACGCCGAGCGAGTTCTGCGCGGTGACGGCGGTGATCACGCTCATGCCGTGGACGCCGAGGGCGAGCATCGCCTTGAGGTCGGCCTGGATGCCGGCGCCGCCGCCGGAGTCGGAGCCGGCGACGGTGAGCACGCGGGGAGGTGCGGTGGAGGACATGGTCCCCAACCTACCCGCGGTGGTTCAGAGCACCGCCTCGGACTCCGCCCAGCGGTCCCGCGGGACCGTCTTCAGCCGGGTCACCGCGTCGCCGATCGGCAGCAGTTCGACGCCGGTCCGGCGCAGCGCCGTGAAGTGCCCGAACGCCCCCCGGTGGACGGCCTCCACCGCGTGCCAGCCGAACCGGGTGGCGAGCACCCGGTCCCGGGCGGTCGGGGTGCCGCCGCGCTGGACGTGGCCGAGGATGACCGGGCGGGCCTCCTTGCCGAGCAGGTCCTCCAGCTCGTGGGCGAGCCGGTTGCCGATCCCGCCGAAGGTCCGGTGGCCGTACTGGTCGACCTCGCCGTGGTCGAAGCGCATGGTGCCGGGCACCGGGCAGGCGCCCTCGGCGACGGCGATGATGGCGAACTTCTTTCCGCGCGCGAAGCGGTCCTCGATTATCCGGGCCACCGCCTCGATGTCGAAGGGCTTCTCCGGGATCAGGATGCCGTGCGCGCCGCCCGCCATGCCCGCGGTGAGGGTGATCCAGCCGGTGTGCCGTCCCATCAACTCGACCACCATGACGCGCTGGTGGGACTCGGCGGTGGTCTTCAGCCGGTCGATGGCCTCGGTCGCGACGTGCACCGCGGTGTCGAAGCCGAAGGTCACGTCGGTGGCGTCGATGTCGTTGTCGATGGTCTTCGGCACCCCGACCACGGGCAGCCCGGCGTCGCTGAACAGCTTGGCGGCGGTCAGCGTCCCCTCTCCGCCGATCGCGATCAGCGCGTCGATGCCGATCTCCCGGGCCAGCTGCTTGGCGTTCTCCACCGCCCAGGCGATCCGGTCCCGCCGCACCCGGGCCGAGCCCAGGACGGTGCCGCCGAGGGTGAGCAGGCCGGTGACGTCGTCGTGGGTGACCGTCCTGGCACGGCCCTCGATCAGCCCGAGGAAGCCGTCCAGGATGCCGACGATCTCGTCCCCGTGGACGTCGGTGCCCCGGTGCACCACCGAGCGGATCACCGCGTTGAGGCCGGGGCAGTCGCCACCGCTGGTCAGTACACCGATGCGCATGTCTGGTGTGCTCCCACTCGCAGGGGGTTCGGACCACCCGCGTCGGACGGGCGGGCCGGGATGCCGCAAAGCCTACGCACAACGCCCCCGCGAAGCCCGTCCCCCGCACGCGCCGGAGCGTCACGCGCCGCCCGCCGTACGGGGATCGGTGCGGCCGCGCGCTACTCGGCGAAGTGGTCCCAGCCGCCGACCCGGTCCCAGGGCGCGCCGTCGACCGTCACCCGGCCGCTGCGGCTGCCCGTCGGGCGGCCGGTCACCTCGCCCACCACCCGCCAGCGGGCGGGGAGTTGGACCCCGCGCGGGAAGGTGGCCACGATCGCGTGGTCCTCGCCGCCGGAGAGCACCCAGACCAGTGGGTCCACCCCGACCGCCTGGCCGATGTCGGCCATCTGCGCCGGGACGTCGAAGTCGGCGGCCCTGAGGTCGATGTCCACCTCGCTGGCCCGGGCCACGTGGCCGAGGTCGGCGACCAGCCCGTCGCTCACGTCGATCATCGAGGTCGCGCCCAACTCGGCCGCCGCCGGGCCCGCGTGGTACGGCGGTTCGGGCCGGCGGTGCGCCTCGACGAAGGCGCGCGGGGAGCGGAAACCTCGCTGGAGCACGGTCAGGCCGGCGGCCGACCAGCCGAGCCAGCCGGTCACCGCGACCACGTCGCCGACCTGGGCGCCGGCGCGTGTCACCGCCGCACGCCCCTGGAGGTCGCCGAGCGCCGTGATGGCGAGCGTGACGGTGTCGCCGCGCACGACGTCGCCGCCGACCACCGTCGCCCCGGCCACCTGGCACTCGTCGCGCAGCCCGTCCATCAACTCGGTGGCCCAGGTGGTCGGCAGGTCCGCGGGGGCGACCAGGCCGAGCAGTATGGCGGTCGGCACCGCCCCCATCGCGGCCACGTCGGCGAGGTTCTGGGCGGCGGCCTTGCGGCCCACGTCGTAGGCGGTGGACCAGTCCCGGCGGAAGTGCCGGTTCTCGATCAGGACGTCCGTGGTCGCCACCACCCGGCCGTCCGGAGCCCGCACCACCGCGGCGTCGTCACCCGGGCCGAGGTCGACCGCGTCGGTGAGCGGTACCCGGGCGGTCAGCTCCCTGATGAGTCCGAACTCGCCGAGCTCGCCCACGGTCCCCTGCATCTGCCGTCCTCTCGCGTTTCCATCCGGTTCGCCCCCGTCGCGCTCCCCCGCGCGCAGCGTACGCCCTTCCCGGGCCCCGGGGTCTCCCCTCCCCGGCCCGCTGCGCGGTAGCGTGGTGATCAGACTGCCGGTGAGCCCGTCCCACCCAATGCGCCTGACCGGGCGATCACGGCGGCGATCCCCCTAACCGCCCGCCGGGAGGTCCCCGTGGTACAGGCATACATCCTGATCCAGACCGAGGTCGGGAAGGCCACCGCCGTGGCCCGGACCATCGCCGAGATCCCCGGCGTGCTCACCGCCGAGGACGTCACCGGCCCCTACGACGTGATCGTCAAGGCCGAGGCCGAGACGGTGGACGAGCTGGGCCGCATGGTGGTGGCCCGGGTCCAGAAGGTCGAGGGCATCACCCGCACCCTCACCTGCCCCGTGGTGCACCTCTGACCCGGCGCACCGGCGCGTCCCCGGCACCCGGGCCCCGGTTACCATCGGCGGGTGGCCAGAGAACTGCGCGTCCCCAAGGCGCTGACCGCCCTGCCGGCCCCGGTCCGCTGGCTGGCCCTGCCCGTCGCGCTGACCTCCACGGTCGTGGTGCTGCTCGGCAGCTGGGGCCCGGCCGACCCGGAGGTGGAGGTCCCGCAGCCGAGCGGCCGGGCGGCCGGGTACTGCCGGTCGCTCGCCGCCGCGCTGCCCGCCGAGCTGCTCGGGCACGCCCGCCGGGACCCGTCGCCCGCCTCGCCGTACGTGGCCGCCTGGGGGGGTTCGCCCCGGACGGTGCTGCGCTGCGGCATCGACCGGCCGGAGGAGCTGGACGGCGCCCACGCCGCGGACTGGTCCCCGAGCGTCGACGACGTCACGTGGTGGTCGCAGGAGCTCGCCGACGGCGGCTACCGCTTCGTGACGACCATGCGCGCCGCGTACGTCGAGGTGACCGTCCCGGCCGGGGCCGCGCGGAACCCCTTCGACCCGGCGGCCGCCCTGAGCGGCGTGGTCAAGGCCAACGTCCCGGGCTGAGCCGGGCGTCGGCCGTCGGCTGACGGGACGTACCGAGGGCGGGCCGGGAGCTTCCCGGCCCGCCCTCCGCCGCGGACGCGTCAGCGCAGTCCGGTCGAGCGCCGCAGCGCCGTCCCGAGCAGCCGGTCGATCAGCTCCGGGTACGAGACGCCGCTGGCCTCCCACATCTTCGGGTAGGCCGAGATCGGGGTGAAGCCGGGCATGGTGTTGATCTCGTTGATCATCCAGGTGCCGTCCTCCAGCAGGAAGAAGTCCACCCGGGCCAGGCCCTCGCAGCCGAGCGCCTCGAAGGCCTCGACCGCCTGGCGCTGGATCTCGGCGAGCTCCCCGGCGGTCAGGTCCGCCGGGATCCTCACGTCCGAGGAGTCGATGTACTTGGCCTCGAAGTCGTAGAAGTCGAAGCCCTCGCCGACCAGGATCTCGCCGGCCACGCTGGCCCGCGGGCCGTCCTCGAACTCCAGCACCCCGCACTCGATCTCGCGGCCGGTGACGCCCGCCTCGATGATCAGCTTGGGGTCGTGCCGACGGGCCTCCTCGATCGCGGCGTCGAGGTCGGCCAGGTCCTTCACCTTGGTGATGCCGATGCTGGAGCCGGCCCGGCAGGGCTTCACGAACAGCGGCAGGCCCAGCTCGGCGGCCCGCTCGCGCACCGCCGCGCGGCCCTCCTCGGAGTCCCACTCGCGCGGCCGCACGATGGTGTACCGGCCGACGTCCAGACCGTGCGAGGCCAGGATGCGCTTGGCGAACTCCTTGTCCATGCCGGCCGCGCTGGCCAGCACGCCGTTGCCGACGTACGGGACGCCGGAGAGCTCCAGCAGGCCCTGGAGCGTGCCGTCCTCGCCCCACGGGCCGTGCAGCAGCGGGAACACCACGTCGACCTCGCCGAGCGCCTTGGGGGCGCTGCCCGGCTCGGTCAGGACCACCTCGCGGCTGCCCGGGCCGACCGGCAGCGCGACCTGGCCGTCGACGCCCTCGGCGACGTGCGCCACGTCCGGCAGCCTGCCGTCGGTGATGGCCATCCGGGCCGGCTCGTCGCTGGTCAGCGCCCAGCGGCCCTCGTGCGTGATGCCGATCGGCAGCACGTCGTACTTGTCGCGGTCGATCGCCCTGAGCACACTGCCCGCGGTGGAGACCGAGATCGCGTGCTCGGAGCTGCGCCCGCCGAAGACCAGCGCGACGCGCGGCTTCCGGTCAGGCCGGTTCGGGGAGGTCTGTTCGATGCTCATATCGGGTTTGAGACTACCGTGCGGGATGTTTCCGGAAAGTCAGCGGCGCCGGGGAACCGGACGTGCGCCGGCCCCGGCCCGCGACCGCCGGCCCCGGCCCGCGACCGCCGGCCCGGACGGTGACCGGCCGGGCTCAGCGCCGCTCCGCCTTCGCCGAACGCGACATCAGCGCCCGCAGCACCTCCTGGGTCGGCCGACCGTTGTGCACCACGTCCACCACGGCCTCGACGATCGGCATGTCGACCCCGCTGCGCCGGGCCAGGTCCAGTACCGACTCGCAGGACTTGACGCCCTCGGCGGTCTGCCGGGTGGCCGCGACGGTCTCCGCCAGCGACATGCCCCGGCCCAGGTTCATGCCGAAGGTGTTGTTGCGCGACAGCGGCGAGGAGCAGGTGGCCACCAGGTCGCCCATCCCGGCGAGGCCCGCGAAGGTGTGCGGGTCCGCGCCCAGCACCTCGCCGAGCCGGGTGGTCTCGGCCAGCCCGCGGGTGATCAGGGTCGCCTTGGTGTTGTCGCCGAGCCCCATGCCGGCCGCCATGCCGACCGCCAGGCCGATCACGTTCTTGACCGCGCCGCCGAGTTCGCAGCCCACCACGTCGGTGTTGGTGTACGGCCGGAAGTACGGCGTGTGGCAGGCCGCCTGGAGGCGCTTGGCGACCGCCTCGTCCGAGCAGGCGACCACGCTGGCCGCGGGCTGGCGGTTGGCGATCTCCTTGGCCAGGTTGGGCCCGCTGACCACCGCGACGCGCTCCGGACCGACCCCGGTGACCTCGTCGATCACCTCGCTCATCCGCTTGGCGGTGCCGAGTTCGATGCCCTTCATCAGGCTCACCAGCACGGTCTGCGGCTCGATCAGCGGCGTCCAGGCGGCCAGGTTGTCGCGCAGCGTCTGCGAGGGCACCACCAGCACCGCGAAGTCGGCGCCGGCCAGCGCCTCGGCGGCGTCGGTGGTGGCCCGCACGGTGTCGGGCAGCCGGACGCCGGGCAGGTAGTCCGGGTTCTCGTGGGTGGAGTTGACGGCGTCCACCAGCTCCTGGCGGCGGGCCCACAGCACGACCTCGCAGCCCGCGTCGGCGAGCACCATCGCGAACGCGGTGCCCCAGGAGCCGGTCCCCATCACGGCGCAGCGGGTCACTTGCCGGCCTCCTCGGTGCCCTTGCCCCGCTCGCCCTTGGCGCGCCGGCGCTCGGCCAGCGCGGCGGCGGCCCGCTCCCGGGCGGCCCTGCGCATGTCGTAGCGCTCGGCCGGCGGCTCCTCGCCCCGGACCTCGGCCAGCACGGCGGTGATCGCCGTCATGATGTCCTCGGTCGCGTCGGCGAGCACCTGGGCGGTGAGCTCCTGCCCCTGGTACTTGCTCAGGTCCACCGCGGGCCCGGCCGCGACGGTGACCCGGTGCCGCGGGAAGAGGTTGAACCTGCCCTTCCCGAAACCGGGCCGGCCGTACGGCGGGATGATCTCGTGGGCGCCCCAGTGCGCCACCGGGATGACCGGCGCGCCGGTCATCAGCGCGACCCGGGCGACCCCGCTCTTGCCGGTCATCGGCCACAGGTCCGGGTCCCGGGTGAGCGTGCCCTCCGGGTAGAACTGCACGCACTGACCGCCGTTGACCGCGTCGATCGCGGCCCGGAACGCCTGCGCGGCGTCGGTGGACTCGCGGAACACCGGAATCTGGCCGGTCTTGCGCAGCATGAATCCGATGAAGGGGATCGAGAACAGCGAGGACTTGCCGAGAATCCGCGGCGGACGTCCGCTGTTGTACTGCCAGTGCGCGTAGATCACCGGATCGATGATCGAATTGTGGTTCACCGCGGCGATGAAGCCGCCGTCCTTCGGAATGTGCTCCCAGCCCCGCCAGTCGGGCTTCACCAGGGCGGTTGTCACCGGTTTCACCAGCACGGCCGCGAAGCGGTACCAGATGCCGTAGTCGGCGTTGCCGAACTTGGCGTACGAGCGGCGGGCCACCCCAGCTCCTTCTCATCCGATGCGGCACGGATTACCGCGGTCATGGTGTCCCGGTGCCGCGCACCGTTCCGACCGGTGCCCGGGCCGCGGGCGCGGAACAGTGTCGCCCGCCCGCTCACCGGCTGTCGAGCAACCGCGCCAACCCGCCCGGCGGGCGTGATCAAACGCACGTCCGCACAGCTCGGACGGCCTGGCGAGGGCTCCGGGACCGGCGTCACAATGACGCCGATGACCCAGGACACCGTACGCCCCAGCGGGCCCGTCGCGCCCCCCGCACCCACGGCCGGCTGGTCGCTGGTGCTTCCGCTCAAGCCGCTCGCCCTGGCCAAGAGCAGACTGGCCCCGTACGCCGGGCCGCACCGGGCCGACCTGGCGCTGTCCTTCGCCCTGGACACCGTCACCGCCGCCCTGGCGACCCCGGGCGTCGACCGGGTCCTGGTGGTCACCCGGGACGCCGCGGCCGGCGCCCGGCTGGCCGCGCTGGGCGCCCTGGTGGTCGCCGACGAACCCGGCGGCGGCCTCAACCGGGCGCTGGCGCACGGCGCCGCGAGCGCCCTGGCCCTGGCTCCGTGCTCCCCGCTGGCGGCGCTCTCGGCGGACCTCCCGGCACTGCGCGCGGCCGAACTGGCCCGGGTGCTGGGCGCGGTGCCGCCGGGCGGCCGGGCCTTCCTGGCGGACTCCCCCGGCCTCGGCACCACCCTGCTCGCCTGCGCCCCGGGCCGCCCGCTCTCCCCCGCCTTCGGGGACGGCTCGCGGGCCCGGCACGCGGCCGGCGGGGCGCTCGAACTGCGCCTCGCGGACGTGGAGTCGGTGCGCCGGGACGTGGACACCGGGACGGACCTCGGCGAGGCCGCGGCGCTCGGCCTCGGCCCGCACACCAGCGCGCTGTTCGCCCGTCTGAGCCTGTCCTGAGCCCGTCCCGGACCCGTCCTGAGCGCCTTCCGAGCGCGTCCCGGACGCGCCCGGGCCCGACCGCGACCTGATCCCCGGCCGGGACCGGCCCGCTCGCTATGCTGCTCGCATGCAGGCCACCGCGTTCACCTTCGACCCCGCCACCCGGGCCGGCTCCGTGCTGCTCGACGACGGGACCCCGGTGCCGTTCGACGCGGCCGCCTTCGACGCCGGCGGCCTGCGGCTGCTGCGCCCCGGCCAGCGGGTGCGGATCCGCACCGAGGGCGCCGGCGAGGCCCGCCGGGTGGTCTTCGTGACGCTGCAGACCTTCCCCGATCCCGCCGAGGGCTGACCGCCCGACCCGCGCCGCGCCGCGCCGCGGCCCGGCGAACGCCGCCGCACGCCCTCGGATCCTGACTAAGCGCCCGGAAATCGAAAGAGCCGCGGCGACCGGTCTCCGTGGTTCACGGGAGGGGGTGCCGCGGCTCTCAGCCGAAGGCCGTCCTGGGACGGTCGCGCGGGGACCTTACTTGGCGGAGGTCTTGCGCGCGGTGGTCTTGCGGGTGGCGGTCTTCTTCGCCGGCGCCGTCTTCTTGGCCGTGGCGGTCGCCTTCTTGGCGGTGGCCGTGGTCTTCTTGGCAGCGGCCGTGGTGGTCGCCTTCTTCGCCGCGGCCGTCTTCTTGGTCGCGGCGGCCTTGGTCGCGGTCGCCGTGGTCTTCTTGGCGGCGGTGGTCTTCGCGGGCGTGGTCTTCGCGGCGCTCTTCTTGGCGGTGGCCGTGGTCTTCTTGGCGGCGGCCGGGGTGGCGGTCGCCTTCTTGGCGGCGGCCGTGGTCGCCGTCTTCTTGGCGGCGGCCTTCTTGGTGGCCGGAGCGGCGGCGGCAGCGGCGGAGCGCTTGGTGGCGGCACGCTTGGCGGCCGGGGTGGCGGCGACGCCGCTCTTGCCCGGGGTGAGGGAGCCCTTGGGGGCCTTCTTCACCGAGGGGCCTTCCTTCGGCAGCTTCTTGCTGCCGCTGACCAGGTCCTTGAAGCCCTGGCCGGGACGGAAGCGGGGGACCGAGGTCTTCTTGACCTTGACCCGCTCGCCGGTCTGCGGGTTGCGGGCGAAGCGCGCGGAGCGCTCCACCTTCTCGAAGGTGCCGAACCCGGTGACCGAAACCCGGTCACCGGCCACAACGGCACGGACCATGGTGTCGAGCACTGCGTCGACGGCCTCTGCGGCAGCCTTGCGACCGCCCAGCTGCTCGGCCACCGCTTCGACAAGCTGAGCCTTGTTCACGTCTTCCCCTTCGGAAACGGGCGCCGGATGATTCCATCCGTTCTTTTCGCACGTTAGGTATGTATCTGCGGACTTTCAATTACCAAACGCGCGAATCACCCTAGTGTCGCAATGGATTTGCGCGTCGGCGACCTCAGTCGAGCGGCGGGGGCCGCTCGTCGAGGTCATGTACAAAGCGACTCAACCGCCTTGCCGCCTCCGGAAGATCGCGCTTGGCGGCCTCGGTGACGATGAGGAGTTGACGGGTGAGAGCGGTCTTTGCATCGGCAGACACGTTCAGCGCATGCACGCGGTCGTGAGCTTGCTTCAACCGCTCGGCCACGAGCGCGTAGAGCGCTGCGACTTCCTGGTCGTCCGGCCCCTCAGCTGGCGCGGAGGTGACGTCCGGCCGGTCGTCAATTCGGCGTTCGGATGGCCGGCCCATGGAGTCCTCAGCCGCGGGTTCGCCGCCCGCGTACGGAGGTTCATGGTGCCGGTGCATGTACTGATTGTGCCATCTACCCGCAGTTGTACTTGCGCGGGGCCCTCTTCCGCAAAGCCAAATGGGCAATCCGGGGCGGCCCCCGGCGCTAACTCGTGCTCCGGAACGCCGGATGGCCCGGCCCCCCCGAGGGGGGCGCGGGCCATCCGGCGGATCGTCAGAATGCTTGTTCTGAAGGGAACTCAGGGGACCGGCAGAGTACGGGGCTTGAACGCCGGACGGGTCGCCTCGAAGGCCGCGATGTCGGCCTCGTTCCGCAGCGTGATACTGATGTCGTCCAGGCCGTTGAGCAGCCGCCACCGGACGTTGTCGTCCAGTTCGAAGGCCGCCGTGACGCCCTCGGCACGCACTTCGCGCGCCTCCAGGTCGACGGTGATCTCGGCGGTGGGGTCACTCTCAGTGAGCGCCCAGAGCCGCTCGACGGTCTCCTGCGGCAGGACGACCGTCAGCAGGCCGTTCTTCAGCGAGTTGCCCCGGAAGATGTCGGCGAAGCGGGACGAGATGACCGCGTGGAAGCCGTAGTTCTGGAGCGCCCAGACGGCGTGCTCCCGGGAGGAGCCGGTGCCGAACTCGGGGCCGGCCACCAGGACCGTGGCGCCCTGCCGCTCGGGCCGGTTGAGGATGAACGACTCGTCCTTGCGCCAGGCCTCGAACAGGCCGCCCTCGAAACCGGATCGGGTGACCTTCTTGAGCCAGTGGGCGGGGATGATCTGGTCGGTGTCCACGTTGCTGCGGCGCAGCGGGACGGCCCGGCCGGTGTGGGTGGTGAACTTCTCCATGGCTCAGGCCTCCACGGCAGCGACGTCGGCGGTCAGGTCGGCGGGGGCCGCGAGCCGGCCCAGGACGGCGGTCGCGGCGGCGACCTGCGGGGAGACCAGGTGGGTGCGGCCGCCCTTGCCCTGCCGGCCCTCGAAGTTGCGGTTCGAGGTGGAGGCGCAGCGCTCCCCGGGGGCGAGCTGGTCGGGGTTCATGCCCAGGCACATCGAGCAGCCCGCGTGGCGCCACTCGGCGCCGGCCGCGGTGAACACCTTGTCCAGGCCCTCCTCGACGGCCTGGAGGGCGACCCGGACGGACCCGGGGACCACCAGCATCCGTACGCCGTCGGCGATCCGGCGGCCCTCCACGACGGCCGCGGCGGCCCGCAGGTCCTCGATCCGGCCGTTGGTGCAGGAGCCGACGAAGACCGCGTCGACCTTCACCTCGCGCAGTGGGGTGCCGGCCTCCAGGCCCATGTACGCCAGGGCGTTCTCGGCGGCCAGGCGCTCCTGCGGGTCGGCGAAGGAGGCCGGGTCCGGCACGTTCGCGCCCAGCGGGGCGCCCTGGCCGGGGTTGGTGCCCCAGGTGACGAACGGGGTCAGCTCGTTCGCGTCGATGAAGATCTCGTGGTCGAAGACCGCGTCCTCGTCGGTGCCCAGGGTCTTCCAGTACGCGACGGCGGCGTCCCAGTCCTCGCCCTTCGGGGCGTGCGGGCGGCCCTCCAGGTAGGCGAAGGTGGTCTCGTCCGGGGCGATCATGCCGGCCCGGGCGCCGGCCTCGATCGACATGTTGCAGACGGTCATCCGGGCCTCCATGGACAGGCTCCGGATCGCCGAACCGCGGTACTCCAGGACGTAGCCCTGGCCGCCGCCGGTGCCGATCTTCGCGATGACGGCCAGGATCAGGTCCTTGGCGGTGACGCCCTCGGGCAGTTCGCCCTCGACGGTGACCGCCATCGTCCGGAACGGCGCCAGCGGCAGGGTCTGGGTCGCCAGCACGTGCTCGACCTGGCTGGTGCCGATGCCGAACGCCAGCGCGCCGAACGCGCCGTGGGTGGAGGTGTGGGAGTCACCGCAGACCACGGTCATGCCGGGCTGGGTCAGGCCGAGCTGGGGGCCGACTACGTGCACGACGCCCTGCTCGACGTCGCCGAGCGAGTGGATCCGGACGCCGAACTCGGCGGCGTTCCTGCGCAGGGTCTCCAGCTGCACCTTGGAGACCGGGTCGGCGATCGGCTTGTCGATGTCCAGGGTGGGGGTGTTGTGGTCCTCGGTGGCGATCGTCAGGTCGGTGCGACGGACCTTGCGGCCGGCCAGCCGCAGCCCGTCGAAGGCCTGCGGGCTGGTGACCTCGTGGAGCAGGTGCAGGTCGATGAAGAGGAGGTCGGGTTCGCCCTCCGCGCGCCGCACGACGTGGTCGTCCCAGACCTTCTCTGCGAGTGTCCGTCCCATCGGATTCCCTCCAGCCGGCCGCGTTGCCGGCCTTCTCGTGTGTCGAGGTCAAAGCGTGTGCGCCGCCCTGAGACTCCCGGGCCGCTCCCGTCCAGGGTGGCGCTTTTCGCCGGAGATTGAACTTGTGTCTCGCGGAGTGAGACCGCAGTCTTAGCGCATGGACAGCGCGCGGGCGTGCCCGAGCGGCGCCCCGGCCCCCGGCCGACCGCCCCGCGGCAGGCCCCGGGAACGCCGAAAGGGCCCCACCCGTGACCGGGTGGGGCCCTTTCGAGGACCTTCGACGCAAAACGAAAAAGGCCCCGGAACCGGGGCCTTTCCAATTTCTGGCTGGGGTACCAGGACTCGAACCTAGACTAAGTGAACCAGAATCACTCGTGCTGCCAATTACACCATACCCCAACACAAAGCAAGGGCCGATGGGCGAGCCCATCGGCTTCCTGCTCTGGAGTACCCCCGACCGGATTCGAACCGGCGCTACTGCCGTGAGAGGGCAGCGTGCTAGGCCGCTACACAACGGGGGCTTCCTGGCGATCCCTTGCGGGATCAGTACCCCCGACCGGATTCGAACCGGCGCTACTGCCGTGAGAGGGCAGCGTGCTAGGCCGCTACACAACGGGGGCTTTCCAGGTGATCCCTTGCGGGATCAGTACCCCCGACCGGATTCGAACCGGCGCTACTGCCGTGAGAGGGCAGCGTGCTAGGCCGCTACACAACGGGGGCTTGATCTTCTTTTGTGTGCCGTACTGACGTACTGCGCTGGGGTACCAGGACTCGAACCTAGACTAAATGAACCAGAATCACTCGTGCTGCCAATTACACCATACCCCACCAGAGTTGAGCCCCTGCGGGCCCTTCTCAGGCGTTGCGCCTCTCGGTCGGTCCCTTCCGAGGGGCTCTCGCTCCCTCGTCCGTTCCCTCCCGGGCGGCGCAGAAAGAACATTACCCGACGTCGGCCCAGGCTCCAAAATCGATAACCCCAGGCAGCGGCCGGGAGGCCCGGGGATGACCTCCGGGTACGCCGCGGGCCCGGCACGAAGCCGGGCCCGCGGCCTGCTCGGCGGCCCGCTCAGGCGGCCGGCAGGGCGTCCAGGGCGGCGCGCAGCCTGCGCAGCGTCTCAGGGCGTCCCAGCAGCTCCATGGACTCGAACAGCGGCGGGGAGACCCGGCGGCCGGTGACGGCCACCCGCAGCGGCGTGAAGGCGAACTTGGGCTTGATGCCCAGCCCGTCCACCAGCGCCGCGCGCAGCGCCGCCTGGATCGGCTCCGGGGTGAAGTCCGCGAGCTCCTCCAGTGCCTTGACGCTGGCCTCCAGCACCGGGCGGGCGTCCGAGGTGAGCACCTTGGCCGCGTCGTCCGGGTCCAGGGCGAACTTCTCCGGCGCCACGAACAGGAAGCCGGCCATGTTCACGATCTCGCTCAGCACGACCATCCGCTCCTGGGTGAGCGGCGCCACCTTGGCGAGCAGGTCCAACTGCTCGGCGGTGGGCTCGGCCGGTAGCAGCTCGGCGCCCTGGAGGAACGGCACCAGGCGGCGGACGAAGTCCTCCGGGGCGAGCCGGCGGACGTGCTCGGCGTTGATCGCCTCGCACTTCTTCAGGTCGAAGCGGGCCGGGTTGGCGTTCACCTTGGTGACGTCGAAGGCGGCGACCATCTCGTCCACGTCGAACAGGTCGCGGTCCTCGGCCAGCGACCAGCCCAGCAGGGACAGGTAGTTGAGCAGGCCCTCGCGGATGAAGCCGCGCTCGCGGTACAGGTTCAGCGAGGACTGCGGGTCGCGCTTGGAGAGCTTCTTGTTGCCCTCCCCCATCACGTACGGCAGGTGGCCGAAGCGCGGGGTGGTGCCGTTGCCGACGCCGATCTCGGCGAGCGCCGCGTACAGCGCGATCTGCCGCGGGGTGGAGGACAGCAGGTCCTCGCCGCGCAGCACGTGGGTGATGCCCATCAGGGCGTCGTCCACCGGGTTGACCAGGGTGTACAGCGGGGCGCCGTTGGCCCGGACGATGCCGTAGTCCGGCACGTTCTCCGGCTCGAAGGTGAGCGTGCCGCGGACCAGGTCGTCGAAGCTGATGGTCCTGTCGGGCATCCGGAAGCGCAGGATCGGCTCGCGCTTCTCCAGCTTGAAGACCGCCAGCTGCTCCTCCGTCAGCTCACGGCAGTGGCCGTCGTAGCCGGAGGGCTTGCCGGCCGCGCGGGCGGCCTCGCGGCGGGCGTCCAGCTCCTCGGTGGAGCAGTAGCAGTGGTAGGCGTGGCCGGCCTCGTGGAGGCGGCGGGCGACATCGGCGTAGATGTCCATCCGCTGCGACTGGCGGTACGGCGCGTGCGGCCCGCCGACCTCCGGACCCTCGTCCCAGTCCAGGCCGAGCCAGCTCATGGCTTCGAGCAGCTGGTCGTACGACTCCTCGGAGTCACGGGCGGAGTCGGTGTCCTCGATCCGGAAGACCAGCGTGCCGCCGTTGTGGCGGGCGTAGGCCCAGTTGAAGAGGGCCGTGCGGACCATCCCCACGTGGGGGTTGCCGGTCGGGGAGGGACAGAAGCGAACCCGGACGGCCGGGTCAGTGTTAGCCACGCTTGATCACCTTGTTGGTGAGAGTGCCGATGCCTTCGATGGAGACGGCGACCTCGTCGCCGACGTTGAGGGGGCCCACCCCTGCGGGCGTGCCGGTGAGGATGACGTCGCCGGGCAGCAGCGTCATGGCCTCGGAGACGTGGACGATCAGCTCGGCGACCGAGCGGATCATCAGGGAGGTGCGGCCGGTCTGGCGGAGTTCGCCGTTGACCGTGCAGGTGATCGCGAGGTCGCCCGGGTCGAGGTCGGTCTCGATCCACGGGCCCAGCGGGCAGGCCGTGTCGAAGCCCTTGGCCCGGGCCCACTGGCCCTCGCGCTGCTGGACGTCCCGGGCGGTGACGTCGTTGGCGCAGGTGTAGCCGAGGATCACCTCGGGCACCCGGTCCAGCGGCACCTCGCGGCACATCCGGCCGATCACCACGGCGAGTTCCGCCTCGTGGTGGACGTCCGAGGAGAACGGCGGGTAGGCGATGCTCTCGGTCGGGCCGATCACCGAGGTGGACGGCTTGAAGAAGGTGAGCGGGACGTCCGGGACGTCGTTGCCCAGCTCCGCCGCGTGTGCCGCGTAGTTGCGGCCGACCGCCACGATCTTGTTCGGGAGCATCGGGCTGAGCAGCCGGACGTCCTGGAAGCGGTAGCTCTCACCGGTGGGCTGGGGCTGGCCGAACGGGTGGCCGGCCAGCGCGTGGACGACCAGCGAGTCGGGCTGGGAAGGGTCGCCCTCCACCACGCCGAAGGAGACGCTGCCGGCGGCAGGGCTCCCTTCCCGGACGGAAAACCTGGCAATGCGCACGGCTGGGCTACCCCTCGCTTCGTCGGCCGCCCGGGGCGCGCCCGGGCGCTGGTCGGGCGCGCCGCCCGCGGTGGGCGCGGCCCCGTCAATCGGCCTCCAGGCTATCGCGTGGGGCCCCGGCTGACCGCTTTGCCCCTGTTCAGGACGGTCGGGGCGGATCCGCCCTCCCGGGCCGGAGCGCCGACCGTCGGCACCGGGCCGAGCGCCCCGGAGGCGAGCGGGCGAATCACCGCCCCGAGCCGAAGGGGCGCGCCGGTGCCGAAAGCGAGAAGCGAGGGAGCGAGGGAGCGAGGAACGAGCGACGGAGCGCCGACCGTCGGCACCGGGCCCGAGCGCCCCGGAGGCGAGCGGGCGAATCACCGCCCCGAGCCGAAGGGGCGCGCCGGTGCCGAAAGCGAGAAGCGAGGGAGCGAGGCACGAGCGACGGAGCGCCGACCGTCGGCACCGGGCCCGAGCGCTCCGGAGGCGAGCGGGCGAATAACGCAGGGCGCCGCCGTCACCGGTGTGACGGCGGCGCCCTCGGCGGAACGCGGCGGGGTCAGTCCCGCACGACGACGACCGGGGCCACCATCAGCTGGGTGCGGCGCGGGTTGGCGGTGGCGGCCGGCAGCTCGGTGCCGTAGGTCACGACGTCCTCGGGCTTGCGGGCGCCCGGGATCTTGCTGAAGTCCTCGACCGAGGCCAGCGTCGTCCGGCGCGGGTTCGCCGTGGGGCGGCAGGACAGCGTGGACTTGGTGGCGTTCTTCGCCTGGGACATCGAGAGCACCTCGTGTTCATGGGCGGGGCCGATCGCGGCGGATCGGCACCGGCCTGATGGATTCCGATTGATTCGGAGGGGTTCTGGGCAGGCTGATCGGGGCCGTGCTCCGGAGACAGCCAGGTTACGAGATCTCATTCCACAGAGACCGTGACCAAAGCTACACATTAGACTGTGATTTTGCTCACAAAATGCAGAGCAAAGCGCAGATATCCGACATTTCGCCGCATCGGGATTTTCCGACATTCCACCGATAAGGGGCATTCCGGAAGGTCTGCGACTCTTCCCGACCCCTGGCCCGCTTGGCATGTCTCCGGCGAGTGTCCGAAAAGGGCGGTATTCCGGTCCGGTTACCGCACAGTCCGTAAGATCGCGCAAGCGGTCGGTAGCGTCGGGCGCCCGGTTCCTGCGGCCCTTGTTGGGATTCCCCGGCTGTGCTGGAATGCGACGGACCGTGGGTAGGGAGTGGTCCACCCCGGTGCCCGCTCTCCCGGACCGGCCGGGGTGCGGATGGAAACTCGACACCGTCCAGGCCGTGGCGACGCGGCGGGACGCCCGGTCCAGAGGTTGCGACGCCAGTGCAGGGACGTTTCAAAAGGGGTAGCGGCGCCGCGGGAAACCCGGAGTCGCGTGAGCCTGTGGCAGCCCCTCAACAGGCGGCGGCCCCCGGTGGCCCGGCCGAGCCGGTGACGCCCGAGGGCCCCGGACGCCCGGAGGAGGACGGCCAGGAGCGCAAGACCGCCCGGGACAAACTCCGTACGTCCCTGACCCGGCGCCGCGCCACCGGTCTGAACCGGCTCGCGATGCGCAACTGGCGCATCCGCACCCGTCTGATCGCGCTGCTCGCCCTCCCCGTGCTGGTCTCGCTGGTCCTCGGTGGGCTGCGCATCCAGAGCTCGATGGAGAACTCGCAGCAACTCGCCCAGATGGCCAACCTGTCCGACCTGGCCAAGAAGGCGACCAACCTCGCGGACGCGCTCCAGACCGAGCGCGACATCAGCGCCGGCCCGATCACCCACGACCCGACCGCCCCGCTGGACGACGACATCGTCGCGGCCCGCAAGTCCACCGACGACCTGAGCCGCACCTTCACCGCGTCCTCCGACAAGTTCGAGAACCTCGAACTGTCCGGCGGAAAGGCGCTGTTGCTCCAGATCCGCAAGGACCTGAACTCGATCGCGGACACCCGCAGCCTGCCGTACCAGAACAACCAGAACATCCAGTCGACGATCACCGCCTACGACGTGATCATCCGCGACCTGCTGTCCATCACCCAGGACATCGCGCTCGCGTCGAACAACAAGGACCTGGTCGTCTCCACCCGCGCGCTCCAGCAGTTCTCGCTGGCGAAGAACGCGACCTCCCAGCAGCGGGCCCTGATCAGCGCCGCGCTCGCCAACCCGAAGACCCCCGACCTCAGCCCCAGCGACGAGTCCTTCGGTATCCGTCTGCGCAGCTCGTACGACAACGCGATCGCGAGCTTCAACAACATCTACACCGCGCACGACCTGGACAACCTGCGCAGCCAGCTGAGCTACAACTCGGTGGTCGCCGACGCCGACCGCTACGCCTCCACGATCCTCACCCAGAGCGGCATCCGGCAGACCGAGGCGGTCAGCTACAAGGACTGGTTCGAGAAGGCCAGCGCCAAGATCACCGCCGAGCGCCGGATCGAGTCCAAGCTCATCGAGAACCTGGACGGCAAGGCCCAGGACCTCCAGTCCCAGGCCGACGCCGACGCCCTGATCATCGGTGTCGCGGTCGCCCTGGTGCTGCTCGTCGCCCTCGGTGGCGCCGGTCTGATCGCCCGCTCGATGGTGCGCTCGCTGACCCGCCTCCAGGCCGCGGCCGAGGACGTCGCCGAGCGCCGGCTGCCCGAGCTGGTCAAGACCCTCTCCGAGGCCGACCCGCACGACGTCGACACCACGGTGGAGCCGGTCGCCGTCGACTCCACGGACGAGATCGGCCACGTGGCCCACGCGTTCGACATGGTGCACAGCGAGGCCGTCCGCCTCGCCGCCGAGCAGGCCCTCCTGCGCGGCAACATCAACGCGATGTTCACCAACCTCTCGCGCCGCAGCCAGGGCCTCATCCAGCGCCAGCTGTCGCTCATCTCCGAACTGGAGAGCCGCGAGGCGGACCCGGACCAGCTGGCCAACCTCTTCAAGCTGGACCACCTCGCGACCCGCATGCGCCGCAACGGCGAGAACCTCCTCGTCCTCGCCGGTGAGGACCCGGGCCGCCGCTGGACCCGTCCCGTCCCGCTGGTCGACGTGCTCCGCGCCGCCGCCTCCGAGGTGGAGCAGTACGAGCGCATCGAGCTCGCCGCCGTGCCGTCGGCCGAGGTCGCCGGCCGCGTCGTCAACGACCTCGTCCACCTGCTCGCCGAGCTGCTGGAGAACGCCACGTCGTTCTCCAGCCCGCAGACCCGCGTCCGGGTCACCGGCCACGCGCTGCCGGACGGCCGCGTGCTGGTCGAGATCCACGACACCGGCATCGGCCTGAGCCCCGACGACCTCGCCGAGATCAACGAGCGCCTCGCCAACCCGCCGACGGTGGACGTCTCCGTCTCCCGCCGCATGGGCCTCTTCGTGGTCGGCCGCCTGTCGCTGCGCCACGGCATCCGGATCCAGCTGCGCCCCAGCGACTCCGGCGGCACCACCGCGCTGGTCATGCTCCCGGTGGACGTCACCAACTCCGGCGACCGCCGCGGCGCCGGCTCCGGCCGGGCCGGTGCCGCCCAGGGCAAGCAGCAGCGCGGGGTCGCCCCGACGCCGCGCCAGCAGCGCCAGATGGCGCCCGGCCGCCAGGGCGCTCCGGCCGCGCTGGGCCAGGGCCCGGCGGCCGGCGGTGCCCCGCAGGGCAGCCGTCCGCAGCTCGGCCAGGGCGGTCCGGCCGCTCCGACCGGTCCGCAGGCCGGTCCCGGTGGGCAGGCCGGCCCGGGTGCGCCCGGCGGCGGTCTGCCGACCCGCCAGGTCGGCAAGTCGCTGCGGGACAACCCCGTCGTCCCGCAGGGCGGCGGTCAGCAGGGCCAGGGCCGCAAGCCCGCCCAGCCGCAGCAGCAGCCGGCCCCGCAGGCGCAGCAGCCCCAGCAGCAGGTTCCGCAGCAGGCCCAGCAGGGCGGTCTGCCGCAGCGCGCCCCGGGCCGCCAGGGCCCGCCACAGAGCGGCCCGAACGGCCTGCCCCGCCGCGACCGTCAGCAGCAGCCCGGCCAGCCCGGTCAGCCCCAGCCCGGCCAGCCGCAGGCCGGTCAGCCCCAGCCGGGCCGGCCCGGCCAGGAGCGGCCGCGTCCGGCCGGCGGGTTCGACGGCGGTCCGGCCGCCCGGACCGGCGAGCACCCGCAGCACGGCCGCCCCGGCGGTCCCGGCGCTCCGCAGCAGGGCGCCCGCCCGGGCAACCGTCCGCAGGACGGCCTGCCGCAGCGCCGTCCGGCCCCGCAGGGCCCCGGCGCTCCCGGCCGGCCCGCCGCCCAGGGCCCGCGCGGTCCGCAGCGCCCCGGCCCGGATGCCCCGCAGCGCGACCGCCAGCCCCAGCCGCTGCCGCCGCAGGCCCAGCAGCAGCCCCAGCCGCTGCCGTCGGCCGAGCCGGCGCCGGTGGAGAGCACCCAGCAGTTCGCCCGCCCGCGCTTCGAGGCCAGCCAGATCGACCCGCGCGACCCGCTGGGCCTCGGCCTGGTCGAGCCGGTGCTGCCGAACGTGCCGAACCCGCCGCGTCCGGAGCCGGTGCGCCAGGAGCAGGCCCCGCAGCAGCGGCAGCCGCTGCCGCACCAGGAGCCGATGGCGCTGCCGACCGGCCCGTCCGAGGCCGGCGGTCCGCAGGGCGGCGGCGAGCAGCCGTGGTACCCGCAGGCCGAGGGCCAGCAGCAGGCACGGTCGCGGTCGTACCAGCCGCGCCGCCCGGGCACCTCCGCGCCGGAGTTCCAGCAGCCGGCCCAGGAGCAGCAGGCCCCCCAGCAGCAGCCGCAGCAGGCTCCGCAGCAGCAGGCCCCCCAGCAGCCGCAGGGGCACCAGCAGCAGCCGCAGCAGCACGGCCAGCCGCAGCCGGGCCCCGGCGACGCGCCGTGGCGTCCGTCCGCGAACGACGAGCGCTGGCGCCGGGCCGAGCAGGTCCGCGAGCCCTCGACCAGCGGGGTCACCATGTCGGGCCTGCCCCGGCGGACCCCGCAGGCCAACCTGGTCTCCGGCACCGCCGAGGCCTCGCCGCTGACCGGTCCGCAGGTCTCCCGGGCCCCCGAGGAGGTCCGCGGCCGGCTGACCAACCTGCGCCGCGGCATCCAGCAGGGCCGGCGCGCCGGGGCCGAGCAGGCCGCCAACCAGCCGGGCTTCCAGCATGGTGCCCAGCAGCCCGGATTCGATAGTTTCGGTGGCCGGAGCGACGGCAACGGCGCAGATCACCAGGAGCGTTGAGTTGAACCAGATGAGCCAGGCCGCACAGAACCTGAACTGGCTGGTCACCAACTTCGTGGACAACACCCCCGGGGTGTCCCACACCGTGGTGGTCTCCGCGGACGGCCTCCTGCTGTGCATGTCCGAGGGCTTCCCCCGGGACCGTGCCGACCAGCTCGCCGCCGTCGCCTCCGGCCTCACCTCGCTGACCAACGGGGCGAGCCGGATCTTCGAGGGCGGCGAGGTCAACCAGACCGTCGTCGAGATGGAGCGGGGCTTCCTGTTCCTGATGGCCGTCAGCGACGGCTCGGCGCTGGCCGTCCTGGCCGCGCCGGACTCCGACATCGGTCTGGTGGGTTACGAGATGGCGTTGCTCGTCGACCGCGCCGGCGCCGTCCTCACCCCCGCTCTGCGCGCGGAACTCCAGGGCAGTCTCCTGCACTGAGCCGGGCCCCGAGCGGATCCGCCCACCCGTCCCACCTGCCTCGCCGGGTCCGACCCGACCGGACCCGGCGCGACCCCCTCAGCTACCCTCAGGCAGCTGATCCCGCCTCAGCTGGCACCGCCCCAGCTGGAACCGGCTGCTCAAGGCTGCAGCACTAGGAGGACCCATGACCCCGCCCTCGACACCCGCCGGCTCGTACGGCACCGGGTACGGCAGCGGCTACGGCGGGCAGCAGTCCGACGGCTACGAGCAGCAGCCGCTGGTCCGCCCGTACGCGATGACCGGCGGCCGGACCCGTCCGCGCTACCAGCTCGCCATCGAGGCCCTGATCTCCACCACCGGCTCGGCCGACCGGACCAGCGGGCTGCTGCCCGAGCACGCCCGGATCGTCGGCCTCTGCCGCGAGGTCAAGTCCATCGCGGAGATCTCCGCACTGGCCGGCGTGCCGCTCGGTGTCGCCCGCATCCTCGTCGCCGACCTTGCCGAGGCCGGTCTCGTCGCCATCCACCAGCCCGCCGCCGCGGGCGAGTCGGGCGGAACGCCCGATGTCACGCTGCTCGAAAGGGTCCTCAGTGGACTTCGCAAGCTCTAACGCGGCCGCCCCCACCCGCGCCACCACCTCCGCGAAGATCGTCGTCGCGG
>NZ_JBIVSD010000025.1:0-76891 GCF_044756065.1 Kitasatospora sp. NPDC092039
CGGCGCGTCGTCGACGCCTGCGGTTGACGCCCGTCATCCCGTCAAGAGGAGAACACCATGAGCCGGCACCACGCCGCCCACCCCGAGGCGCCCGGACGCGACGAGCTCGTCCCGTCGCGCTACGCGCTGAAGGTCGGGAACATCGACGTGATGGTGATCAGCGACGGGGTGCTGCCGATCGCGCCCGCGACGCTGGCCACCAACGCTCCTGCGGCCGACCTGAAGGCCTGGCTCGGCGACATGTTCCTGCCGCTGGAGTCGATCGACTGGCCGTTGAACGTGGCCGTGGTGCGCAGCGGCGGGCGGACCGTCCTGATCGACTCCGGGCTGGGCACGCAGTTCCCGGGCTTCCCGCGGGCCGGGCAGCTCGCGGCGCGGCTGGACGCCGCCGGGATCGATCCCGCATCGGTGACCGACGTGGTCCTCACCCATCTGCACATGGACCACATCGGGGGGTTGCTCGTCGAGGGGTTCAGGGGTCGGCTGCGTACCGACGTGCGGGTTCATCTGGCTGCTGCCGAGGCCGAGTTCTGGGCGGCGCCGGACTTCTCGCGTACTGACATGCCGGGGCCGGTGCCGCAGGTGCTCCGCACGACCGCCTCACGGTTCCTGGAGGTCTACCGCGGCCGGTTGCGGCCGTTCGAGTCGCAGTACGAGGTGGCGCCGGGGGTGGTGGTGCGCCGCACCGGCGGGCACACGCCCGGCCACAGCATCGTCTGCCTGGAGTCCGGCGGCGACCGGTTGACGTTCGCCGGTGACGCCGTGTTCCAGTGCGGGTTCGACAAGCCCGACTGGCACAACGGCTTCGACCACGACCCCGAGGAGTCGGCCCGCGTCCGGGTCCGGCTGCTGGAGGAGCTCGCGTCCGGCGGCGGGCAGCTGCTGGCCACGCATCTGCCGTTCCCGTCGGTGTGCCACGTGGCGGACGCCGGCAGCGGCACGTTCCGCTTCGTGCCGGTCGTCTGGAACTACTGACCGCCGCCCGCCGCCTGCTGCCTGTCGGCGGCCGTGCCGTGCCGTGCGCGGCGCAACGCCCGTGCCGCGCCGCATAGGAAGTCGACCCCGCCGACTTCCTGTGCGCGCGGCGGGGGCGGGGCAGGGGGTCGTGCGTCCTGGCTTTACATGCGGGTGGCGCCGCCTCGGGTACGCCGCCTCGCTTTCGGTGCTGGTTGTTTCGTGCGTGGGAAGTCGATTCCGCCGACTTCTCGTGCGTGCGAGGGAGCGGGTTGGGGCTTGGGGGCCAGTGGCCCCGTGTTAGGAAGTCGGTTTCTCGTGTGGGCCGGGTGGTCGGGTGTCCCGGCTGTCGGCTGCGTGTGCGGGTGGCACGTCGCTTCGCCGTTCGGGGCTGGGTGTTTCGTGTGGGGGAAGTCGACTGCGCCGACTTCCTGTGCGTTGGGGTGGCCCGGGTGACCGGCGCCAGCGCCCGGCCGCATTGCAGGGGAAAATTGGTCGTGCCGCCGTTGCAGGCGGCCAGCCGCGCCGCCGCGCCTTCGGTGCTGAGTGTTTCGTGCGTGGGAAGTCGACTCGGCTGGCTTCTCGTGCGTGCTGGTGGTGGTCGGGTGGTTGGGGGTTCTCTCGGCCGTCTTGGGAAGTTGGCCGTGTTGATCTTGCACGTGGGCGGGCCTCGTCGCCTTACCGTCGGTGCTGGCCGCTTTTTCGCGGGAGGTCGATTCCGTCGACTTTCCTGTGAGCGCTGGTGGGTTGGGGGCAGGTCCGGCCGCCCTGCGTAGGAAGTCGACTCCGCCGACTTCCCGCACGTGCCGGGGTGGTCGGGTGGTTGGGGGTTCTCTCGGCCGTCTTGGGGGAGGTCGACCGTGTTGATCTTGCACGTGGGCGGGCCTCGTCGCCTTACCGTCGGTGCTGGCCGCTTTTTCGCGGGAGGTCGATTCCGTCGATTTCCTGTGAGCGCTGGTGGGGCGGGGGCAGGTCCGGCCGCCCTGCGTAGGAAGTCGACTCGGCCGACTTCTCGTGCGTTGGCGTGGCCCGGGTGACTGGTGCCAGCGCCCGGCCGTGTTGCAGGGGAAAGTTGGTCGTGCCGGCTTTACGCGCGAGTGGCCGCGTCGCCTTGCCTTCGGAGTCGGCTGTCGCGTGCGTGGGAAGTCGACTCGGCCGACTTCTCGTGCGCGCTGGTGGTGGTCGGGTGGTGGAGGTTACGGCCGTCCTGTGGGGGAGGTGGGTGGTTTCGGCTTTACGCGCGAGTGGCCGCGTCGCCTTGCCTTCGGAGTCGGCTGTCGCGTGCGTGGGAAGTCGACTCGGCTGGCTTCTCCGGCGTGCTGGTGGTGGTTGGGTGGTTGGGGTCTCTTGGCCGTCCGGGGGAGGGGGAGGTCGGCCGTGCTGCCGTTACGCGCGGGCGGCCGTGTCACCGTGTCTTCGGTGCTGGTTGTTTCGTGCGTGGGAAGTCGATGCCGCCGACTTCTCGTGCGTGTGAGGGAGCGGGTTGGGGCTTGGGGGCCAGTGGCCCCGTGTTAAGAAGTCGGCTTCTGGTGTGGGCCGGGTGGTCGGGTCTCCCGGCCGTTTTGTGTGGGAGGTTGGCTGTGTCGGCTGCGCGTGCGGGTGGCACGTCGCTTCGCCGTTCGGGGCTGGGCGTTTCGTGTGGGGGAAGTCGACTCGGCTGGCTTCTCCGGTGTGCTGGTGGTGGTTGGGTGGTTGGGGTCTCCTGGCGGTCTGGTGGGGGAGGTCGGTGGTGCCGCCGTTGCGTGCGGGTGGCCGTGTCACCGTGTCTTCGGTGCTGGGTGTTTCGTGCGTGGGAGGTCGATTCTGTCGATTTCCTGTGGGTGCTGGTGGGTTGGGGGGCAGGCCCGGTCGTCCTGTGGGGGAAGTCGACTCGGCTGACTTCTCGTGCGTTCTGGGTGTGTGGGGGTGGTTTGTGGGGGGTTTGCGGGGGGTGGGTTATGTGTGGGTGGTGGTGGTGTGGGTGTGGCGGGTGAGGGAGTCGAGGACGACGGCGGTGAGGAGGACGGCGCCGGTGATCATGTATTGGATGGCTTGGGCGGCGTGGATCATGTCGAGGCCGGTGGTGATGGTTTGGATGACGAGGATGCCCAGGAGGGCGGACCAGGTTTTGCCGTGTCCGCCGAAGAGGCTGGTGCCGCCGATGACGGCGGCGGCGATCGCGCTCATCAGGACGTTGCCGCTGCCGAGTTGTTTGTCGGCGGAGCCTTGTTGGGAGGCGTAGAACAGGCCGCCGAGGCCGGCGAGGAACGCGGCGAGGACGAAGACGGAGATCCGTACGCGGGTGACGTTGACGCCTGCGCGGCGGGCGGCTTCCACGCCGCCGCCGACGGCGAAGACCTGGCGGCCGTAGCGGGTGCGGCGCAGGACGAAGTCGGTGGCCAGGACGGCGCCGAGCAGGACGACCAGGGACAGTGGCAGGCCGCGGTCCTGGTTGAGGGTGTAGGCGGTGGCGAGGGTGGGGACGGCCAGGGCGCCGGCGCGTACGGCGCTGTCGGTGGTGGGGGGTGCGGTGAGGCCGGCGGCGCGGCGGCGGCGGGCGGTGTGCAGGCGGGCGGCCAGGTAGAGGGCGGGGGCGAGGACGGCCAGGGCCCAGGCGTAGGCGATGTCGCCGTCGCCGAGGAAGGTGGTGTCCAGGCCGGCGATGATGCCGTCGTGGCGGTTGTTGACGGTGCCGGCGTCGCCCAGGGTCCATTCCTGCAGGCCGCTCCAGGCGAGCATCCCGGCGAGGGTGACGACGAAGGCGGGTACGCCGATGCGGGCGAAGAAGAAGCCGTGGAGCAGGCCCATGGCGCAGGCCGCGCCGAGGGCGGTGAGGATGGCGAGCCACTCGGGCAGGTCCTGGCGTACGGCGAGGACGGCGGCGAGCGCGGCGCTGGCGCCGGCCACCGAGCCGAGGGAGAGGTCGATCTCGCCGAGGATGAGCACGAAGACGACGCCGACCGCGATCAGGCCGGGCCCGGCGATGAAGCGGGTGATGTTGGTGAGGTTGTCGGCCTGCAGGAAGTGGTGGGTGACGGTCTGGAAGACGACCGCGATGACGACCAGGGCGGCGACGACCGGCAGTGAGCCGAGTTCGCCGCGGGCCAGGCGGTGCCGGGCGGCGGCCGCGTGTGCGGCCCAGCCCCGCACGCTGTGGTGCAGCCGCGGATCGACGGCCGGGACGCCGCCGGCACCGCCGGCGGGGACGCTCTCCTCGGCGGGGACGGCGGCGGCGCCGTCGGTGGGGGCGGTCTTCTCGGCGGGGACGGCGGTGGCGCCGCTGGCGGGGACGGCGGTGGCGCCGTCGGTGGGGGCGGTCTTCTCGGCGGGGGCGGCGGGGGTGGGTGCTCCGGGGGCGGGTGCTTCGGGGGTGCTCATACGGCCTCGGCCTCCTGGGTGCGGCGGGCCCGGCGGCGGGCGTGGGCGTTGTCGGTGGCGCCGGTGATCGCGGCGATGATCTGTTCCTGGGTGGTGTCCGCCACTGCGAACACCCCGTTGTTGCGGCCCAGGCGCAGCACGGCGACGGTGTCGGCCACCGCCCGTACGTCGGCCATGTTGTGGCTGACCAGCACGACCGCCAGGCCCCGCTCGCGCAGCCGTTCCACCAGGTCCAGGACCTGGGCGGTCTGTTCGACGCCGAGGGCCGCGGTGGGTTCGTCCAGGATCACCAGGGCGGGTTCGCCGACCAGTGCGCGGGCGATGGCCACCACCTGCCGCTGTCCGCCGGACAGCGCGGCCACCGGGGTGCGTACGTCGGGGATGCGGATGGCGAGGGTGTCCAGCAGCCGGCGGGCGTGCTGTTCCATGGCGACCTCGTCGAGCAGGCCGCGGCGGCGTTTCTCGTGGCCGAGGAAGAGGTTGGCGATGACGTCGAGGTTGTCGCACAGTGCGAGGTCCTGGTAGACGGTCGCGATGCCGAGGGCGGCGGCGTCCTGGGGGCGGGCCGGGCGGACGGGGTCGCCGTGCCAGGTGAGGGTGCCGGCGTCCACGGGGTGGACGCCGGCGATGGTCTTGACGAGGGTGGACTTGCCGGCGCCGTTGTCGCCGACGAGGGCGAGGACCTCGCCGGCGTGGACGGTGAGGTCGACGTCGGTGAGGGCCTGGACGGCCCCGAAGCGCTTGGAGACCGAGCGCAGCTGGAGGACGGGTGCGCCTGTCACGGGAACAACCACCTTGGGGGAGCGGCTACGTGGGGCAGTACGGGCAGTACGGGCGATGCCGGGAGATGCCGGAGCGGTACCGGGCGATGCGGGCGGTGCCCGGGCGGTGCCGGCGCGGTACCGGCAGATACCGGGGCGGTGCCGGAGCGGTACCGGCAGATACCGGGGCGGTGCCGGAGCGGTACCGGGGCGGTGCCGGGGCGGTACCGGGGCGGTACCGGGCGGTGCCGGGCGGTACCGGGCGATGCAGGCGGTGCCCGGGCGGTGCCCGGGCGGGCCGGGGCGGTGCCGGGGGTGGGGGGTGGGGTTATTTGAGTCCGGCGGCGGTGCACGCGGCGGCGTAGTCGGCGGTGCAGATGTCGGAGACCTTGTAGAGGCCGTCGGCCAGGACGGTGGCGGCGATGTTGTCCTTGGTGACGATCTTGGCGTCGAGGAGCTTGGCCGGGATGTTCTTGTCGGTGGCGCTGTCGACGCTCGTGTCGGCGATCGCCTTGACGTCCTTGCCGTGCAGGAGGGCGACGGCCAGTTCGGCGGCGGCTTCGGCCTGCGGGCGGTAGGCCTTGTAGATGGTGTACGCCTGGTCGCCGTTGACGATGCGCTGGATCGCGTCCAGGCCGGCGTCCTGGCCGCCGACGGGGACGGTGATGCCGGCGCCCTTGAGCTGGGTGATGATGGCGGCGGCCATGCCGTCGTTGGCGGAGTAGACGGCCTGGAAGCCGTTCTTGCCGAACTCGGTGACGGCGGCGGAGATCTTCTGCCCGGCGACGGTGGGCTCCCACTGCCCGGACTGCTCGTAGACGACCTTCCTGACCTTGCCGTCCAGGACCCTGTGCGCGCCGGTCTTGAACTGGGCGGCGTTGGGGTCGGCCTCGTCGCCGTTGATCATGACGATGTCGGCGTCGGCGGCCCGCGCGCCGAGCGCGGCCAGCAGGGCCTGGCCCTGGAGTTCGCCGACCTTCTCGTTGTCGAAGGAGGTGTAGGCGGCGACCGGGCCGCTGGCCAGGCGGTCGTAGGCGACGACCTTGACGCCCTTGGCGGCGGCCTCCTGGACCCAGCCCTGGGTGGACTTGGCGTTGTAGGGGTCCAGGACGATCACCTTGACGCCCTGGGCGAGCAGGGTGTCGAACTGCTGCTTCTGTTTGGCGGCGCTGCCCTCGGCGTTGTTGTACAGCACCTTGCACTGCGCGCACAGGGCCTTGACCTTGGCCTCGATGTACGGCCGGTCGAAGGACTCGTAGCGCACCGAGGAGGCGTTCTCGGGCAGCAGCAGGCCGATGGTGTCCGGGCTGCCGGAGGCCGAGGCCTCGGCCTTGGCGCCGCCGGCCTTCCCGCAGGCGGCGGTCATGGACAGGGTCAGTGCGAGGCCCACGGTGGAGACGAGGGCGCGACGCAGTACGGCATTCATACGGGTGCCTCTCCCTGGGGTCGCCGCGGCGTCGCGGCGGGGTGGGGGGAGTTAAACCTGAGCGCGTACATGACGTCAATAAGTAAAACCAGACTGCCCGCGATCCACCACCACTCGTTATCTTCGTGAACACTCCGGCGGGCGGCGGGCGGCGGGCGGCGGGCGGCGGGCGGCGGGCGGCGGGCGGCAGGCGGCGGGCGGCGGGCCGGGGCCGCGGGTCGGGGCGCCGGGGCGGCGGGGCGCAACGGGGCCTGGGGACGGGACCGGGGCGGGGCCGGGGGCCTGGAGGCGGGGCCGGGGGCGTGGGGGCGGTCAGCCGGGATCCCCGGTCCGGGGGCGGGGCGGGGGGCGGTCAGTGGGGTCCCCGGTCCGGGGCGGGGCGGGCGAAAGCGGCAGTGCCCGCCGCTCCCCTCGTGCGGCGGGCACTGCCGGGCCGGCGCCCGACCGGGCGTCAGGGGCGGTCGAGCGTGATCGAGTTGATCGGCCCCAGGTCGTAGTACACGCCCTTGGGCGAGGAGAGGTCGTAGACGCAGTCCGCGCCGTTCGCGCCGCGGCACAGCCGGGCGTGCGCGCCGCCGGTCTGGTTGTTCAGCACCCAGTGGTTGCCGTACTGGCCGCTGAGGTTGTGCGCGCCGTAGCTCCAGTAGACGGCGCTGGGGCTGACGGCCGGGTCCTGGTCCTGCGGGTAGACGCAGACCGCGCCCGACGGGCAGCCCGCCCACTCGCCGTCCGCGGCGCCGGCGCCGCCGGCGCCCGTCGTGGTCAGGGCGGCGGCGGCCAGGGCCAGGACGGCGGCGGCACGGGTGATCCTGCGCATAGGGGGTTCTCCCTTGGCTGGTACGAGGACGGACGGTCGATCCGCCCGGTGCCCGTCAGCCTAGGAACCCGGTGCCCGCGGCGGTCCCTGACATCTGACAGGGGCGCGCCTGCTTGCCCCGCCAGCGCGACAGGCCCCGCCAGCGCGACAGGCTGCGGGCCCGACACCCCGCGAGCCCGACACCCCGCGAGCCCGACAGGCCGGGGGCGCGACACCCCGCGAGCCCGGCAGGCCCCGCCAGCCCGACAGACCCCGCAGGGCCCGCCGTCGGGGCTGCGGGCGCGGTTACGGCAGGGGCAGCGACCCGGCGCCGGCGACCAGCGCCGGCAGCTCCCGCATGTCCGCGAACGTACGGGTGCCCGGCCCCTCCAGCCACGCCCGCGGCGTCAGCCCGCCGTGGAAGCCCAGCGAGCGCATCCCCGCCGCCCGCGCGGCGGCCACCCCGTACTTGCTGTCCTCGACCACCAGGCACGCCGCCGGCCGCACCCCCATCGCGGCCGCCGCGTGCAGGAACAGGTCCGGCGCGGGCTTGCCGCGCTCGACGTCCTGCGAGCTGAAGATCCGCCCGGTGAAACGCGGCAGCAGCCCGGTCAGCCCGAGCGTCGAGCGCAGCCGCGCGTGGGTGCTGGAGGACGCCACGCAATCCGCCACCCCGGCCTCCCGCAGTGCGGCCAACGCCGCCACCACGCCCTCCACCGGGGCCAGTTCGGCGGCGAACACCTCGTCGTACAGGCGCTGCAGGCGCCTGTCCCAGCCCGGCTCCAGCGCCACCCTCGCGTGCGCCTCGATCTCGGCCGTCATGAACGCGTGCGACCGGCCCAGGAACCGCTCGACGAGCTCCTCGCGCGACAGCGGCCAGCCCGCCTCGGCGACCACCCGCTCGTCCACCCGCACGGCCAACCGCTCGCTGTCGAGCAGCACACCGTCGCAGTCGAAGACCACCAGCTCCACAGGAACGGACATGCCGCCACCCTACGCGGCCCCCGCCCGGGAGCCGGCCGCCCCCGGCGCAGGAGCCGGCGGGGCGGTTGAGGAGAGCGCGAGCGTGTGGTGCCCGGGGGTCGGTGCGGGTGGGCGGGGTAGGGGGAGAGGGGCAACAGGTCGGTGTGCGGCCCGGTGTGGTCGCCGGGCACTTTCGCGTCGAGGTTCCGGGGCCGGTGCGGGGGAAGTCGGCCCGGTGCGGGGGAGGTTCGGGGCCGGCGGGGCGGTTGAGGAGAGCGCGAGCGTGTGGTGCCCGGCGGTCGGTGCGGGTGGGCCGGGTGGGGGGAGTGGGGCCACAGGTCGGTGTGCGCTCGGGTGCGGTCGCCGGGCACTTTCGCGTCGAGGTTCCGGGGCCGGCGCGGGGGAAGTCGGCCCGGCGCGGGGGAAGTCGGCCCGGTGCGGGGGAGGTTCGGGGCCGGCGGGGCGGTTGAGGAGAGCGCGAGCGTGTGGTGCCCGGGGGTCGGTGCGGGTGGGCCGGGTGGGGGGAGTGGGGCAACAGGTCGGTGTGCGCTCTGGTGCGGTCGCCGGGCACCTTCGCGTCGGTGAGCATCGTCAGCCGCGCCGAGGCCACGTCGTCCGTCAGCGGGCGCCCGTTCGGACAGCCCGCCGCACGGGCGCGGTCGTAGCGCGGGATGTCCGGCAGCACGAGCCGCAGCTGCGCCTGCGCCGCGTGCGCGGTGTGCCCGCCGAAGTGCTGCGGCTTCGCCGTCCACGGATCCCGGTAGGTGTCCCAGTCGTCCACCGGCTCCCCGGCGTTGTACGCCTCCTTCACGTCCTCCTCGTGGAAGTACGCCGTCAGCGTCGGGTGCGCGCCGCGGTCCACCGGCGCCGGCCGCCCGTCCTTGGGCACGCCCACCCGCGCCCGCACCCCGATCTGCGGCGCCGGCCCGAACGCCGCGTCCGGCGCCTGCCGCACGATCCCGAACACGTTCTTGTCCGCGCCCCGGTCCACCCCCCGTCCGCTGGAAGTCCTTCACGATCCCGTCCAGGTCCGTGAACAACGGGTCGCTGCGCAGCCCCGCGCTCACCTGGTACGGCCCCCGCCTCCACCACCGCGGGCGTGCCCGTGAAGCTCGCCGGCGCCCCGGACACCAGCACCTCGCCGGTCGCCTCCGGCCCGCGCGCCACCGCGACCGGTGGCGCCGCCGCACCGTCATGGTCTGCTCCCCGCCCTCCGGCTCGCAGAACGTGAGGCTGTAGGCGAGGCCGGCCCGCCGGTCCCCGTCGGTGCCGAGGTCGATCCGGTACACCGCCTGCGGGTGGAAGGCCCGCCCGCCGCACGGCGCGACCGGGTTCACGTTCATGACCGGCACCGTGCGGCCCGGCTCCGGCGCGGCGAAGGCGAACAGGTCGGTCCGGTCCAGGCGCGCGTCACCCCCGGGGGAGCGCGGGTCCGGTCCGCTGGGGTGGTGCGACAAGGCGGCCTCCGGCACTCCAGTGCGTCGAGTGGGCCGAGGGCTCCACACACTCCACACGCTCGCCGTGCTTCACACGCTCCCCGTGCTCCCCGTGCTCGGCGGGCTTCACACGCTTGGCGTGCTTGGCGTGCTTGCGCATGGACGCCCCCGCCCCCCGCGGTCATGGCCCACACGCCCGGGCGGGCCCGGCCCGCCCCGCTGCACCACCCGGGCGAGCGGGCGCGGGCGGGGCCGGGCCGTTGTCGGCGGCCCGTACTACCGTGCACGAATGACCAGCCCCACCGCCCGCGCCACCGCCCGCGCCCGCAGCGCCGTACCCACCTGGCGCGTCACCGAGACCGCCGGCCTGGAGACCTCCTGGATCGACCTCGCCCCCCGCGCCCTGACCGCCCACGGCCGCGCCGCCGCCGCCGAACCCGCCCCCTACTGGCTCGACTACCGCCTGGAGACCGGCGACGGCTTCACCACCCGCCGCATGCACGTCACCGCCCGCACCCCGGACGCCACCCGCACCCTGGACCTGCGCCGCGACGAGGACAGCGGCCGGTGGAGCGCCGACGGCACCCAGCGCCCCGACCTGGCCGGCGCCCTCGACTGCGACCTGGGCCTGTCCCCGCTCACCAACACCCCGCCCGTCCTGCGCCACGCCCTCCACCGGCGGCCCGGGGAGCACCACTTCCTGATGGCCTGGATCCGCGTGCCCGACCTGGTGGTCGTGCCCTCCCGCCAGACCTACACCCACCTGCGCCGCCACCCGGACGGCCGCGCCACCGTCCGCTACACCAGCGGCGACTACCGGGCGGACCTGCTGCTGGACGCCGACGGCCTGGTCGCCGACTACCCCGGCCTGGCCCACCGCATCGCCTGACAGGGCGCCCACTCGCCGCGCCCGGTCCGCTCGGGCGGATCCCGACCCGCCCGAGGAGGCCCTGCGACGCCCTGGTCCACGCCGGAGAGCTTCGACGCGTCCTTCTTCGACACCGCACCGCACCTCCACCGCTTCCCCACGGACCTGCCGGCCGCGCCGGCGAGCGTGTGGCAGGGCCTCGTCGGCCCGGCACCGCCGTCCTGGTGCCGGGGCCCGGCCCACGGCCGCTACACCCCGCCGCCGCCGCACGGCGCCGGCACGACCCGGGAGATCACCGCACGCCAAGCGCTGCGCCTGCGCGAGGAGTTCCCGCACTGGGGGGAGGGCCGGCGACACGCCTTGCGCGTCACCCGGGCCACCCTGCCGCTGTACCGGCGCTTCGGCGAGGACGACCCGGTCGAGCCCCTCCCGGGCGGCGGCACCCGCTTCACCTGGACCTTCGCCTACGAGCCGCGCCCGCTGCCGCGCCGCCCCGCCGCCCTGACCGACCTGCCCGCAACGGCCTTCCCGCGGACGCCGGCCGCCGGCACCAAGCGCCACTTCCGCGCCGCCTGAACCCCCGCCGTCAACCTGCGCCGCCGCTCCCGCGCCCGGCGCACCGTACGGCCCGGTGAACGGCGTGGCCCGGTGAACGGCGCGGCCCGGCGCCCCGTACGGCCCGCGGGCCGCACCGCGCGCCGGGCCCGCGCCTCAGATCGCCAGCGGGTCCGCGCACACCGCCAGGTCCGCCACCGTCCCCGCGAACCGCGTCGGCGCCGCACCCGGGTCCAGCACGTCCCGGGCCGCCGTCAGCAGCGCGTTGCGCAGCCGCCCGTGCGCCGCGAGGTAGCCGAGCTGGGTGAGCGCCCGCGACTGCAGCTCCCGCGCCCGCCGCTCCACCGCCGCGGGCACGGCCGCCGGGACCGCGCACGCCGAGACCACCGGGTCCAGCAGCAGCACCGCCCGCGCGTAGTCCGGCCCCGCACCGACACCCCCGCCCGTACCCGAGCCCGCGCCCCCGCCCGCACCCGCACCCGAGCCGCCGCCCGCGCCCGCGCCCCCGCCCGCACCCGCGCCCGCACCCGAGCCGCCGCCCGCGCCTTCGTACGCGCGCTGCGCCGCGTCGACCGCCCGCCGGGCGCCGTCCGGGCCGGCGAGCTCGGCGCGGGCGGTGACGGCCGGTCGGGCCGGGCCCAGGGCGGTGCCGGCCAGCCGGGCCCAGACCTCGCGCACGGTGCGGGAGGGGGTGTGCAGGTAGCCGGGGTGGGCGAGCAGCGGGGCGGCGGGGCCCGGGTCGGGGGCGGTGGCGGCGGCGGTGCGGTGGGCGGTGAGCCACCCGCGGACCTGCGCGGCGCCCCACACCGGGGCGCCGTACGCGCACATCCCCAGGCCGGCGGCGGCGCCGAACGCGGTGGCGGTGGCGTCGAGCAGGGCGGCGCGGTCCGGGCCGGGGGCGCCGAGCAGTCCGGCGCCGGCCAGGAGCAGGGCCCGGTGGTCGGGCAGGTAGAGGTTCAGTTCGGCGGGGCAGGCGTGCCCGCCCGCGGGCTGCAGGACCATCCGCACCCCGGCCGCCTCGACGGCGTACAGGCCCTCCTGCCAGGGCACGCCGGCCGCCGGGGCCCAGGCGGGCCAGTGGGCCCGGGGGGTGGGGGCGGACAGCGGGCCGCCGACGGTGTCGGTGGGGGCGAGGAAGTCGGGCCGGCCGGTGGAGACGGTGCGCCCGAGTTCGCAGCCGACCAGGCCGCGGGGGCCGGCGTCGAGCCGGGTGCCGTAGGCGTAGTCGACGAGGCGGGCGGTGTGGGCGCCCGCGGTGACCTGCCGGTGCACCGCGTCGGCGAGGAACCCCTCGGGCGCGTACACCGCGAGGTCGGCGGGCAGGCCGGCGCGGGCGCCGGCGAACAGGCCGCGCACGCCCCCGAAGTGGTCCACCCCGCTCTGGGTGTGGACCACGGCCCGCACCGGCCGCTCGTCCCCGGTGGCGCAGCGGTAGAGGGCCAGGGCCGCGCGGGCGGTCTCGTAGGAGCCGAGCGGGTCGATCACCAGCAGGGCGTGGGCTCCGGTGACGACGGTCAGGTTGGCGAGGTCGTAGCCGCGCACCTGGTACAGGCCGTCGGCGACCTCGAACAGGCCGCAGGACAACGCCAGCCGGCCCTGGTGCCACAGCGGCGCCGCCACCGTGGCGGGGGCGTCGCCGGCCAGGAAGCCGAAGGCGCCGAACCGCCAGACCGCCTCCTGGCCGTCGTGGGACGGCAGCGCGCGGTAGGGCGGGGCCGCGAGCAGCCCGCGCCGGGCGCCCTCGAAGTCGGCCGGGGAGCCGGGGAGTTCCTTGGCGCCGGCCAGGTTCCGCTGCGTGACGTACGCGGTCGGTTCCACGGGCACGAAGGTGTCGGCCACGGGCTTGCCTCCTCAACGGCGAAACGGACTGCGGCGCGCTGCCCGCGCACCGCAGACCGCCGACACTAGGGGTGACGGGCCGGACACACAACGGCAGGGGCGTGCGGACCGCGGACGGAGCGGGGGCGCGGGCCTGTCGTCACCCGATCGGGTGGCGGGCACGGCCGTTGCCCGTGCCGCGCCGGGCGCGTGGGTAGCGTCGGGCCATGATCGTGGAGTCGTCAACCGGCGTGACGTACCGACGATTTGACTTATTGTCATAGAGGTAAAGAGGCATCGTCGCATGGCAGAGAAGCGCCTGAAGTCCTGGGGCAACAACCGCTCCGGCCAGCTCGGGGACGGCACCTGGGCCGACCTCCGCACCACGGCCACCGCCGTGCTCGGGCTCACCAGCAGCGAGGTGGTGAAGATCGCCGCCGGCGGGTTCGGCCCCGCCGCCGGCCACGGCCTGGCCCTGCTGGCGGACCGCACGGTGCAGTCCTGGGGCGTCAACGGCGCCGGCCAGCTCGGCGACGGCACGGTGTTCAGCCACAACACGCCCGGCCAGGTCGTCAACCTCACCGACGCCGTCGAGATCGCCGCCGGCGGCGCCCACAGCCTCGCCCTGCTCGGCGACGGCACCGTGATGGCCTGGGGCCAGAACAAGCACGGCCAGCTCGGCAACGGCACCGGCGCCGACACCAGCATGCCCACCCGCGTCGAAGGCCTGACCGGGATCGTCGCCATCGCCGCCGGCCTGCACCACAGCCTGGCCCTGCGCGAGGACGGCACCGTGTGGGCCTGGGGCTACAACTTCAACGGCCAGCTCGGCGACGGCACCTGCTCCAACCGCGCCGTCCCCGCCCCGGTCACCGGCCTGAGCGCCGTCAGCCGCATCGCCGCCGGCGCCGGCCACAACCTCGCCCTGGTCGGCGCACCGGGCCCCGGCGCCACCGTCCGGGCCTGGGGCTACAACGCCACCGGCCAGCTCGGCGACAACACCACCATCAACCGCTTCACCCCGGTCACCACCCAGGCGACCTGGAGCGGCGGCGTCACCCGGATCGCGGCCGGCTGCAACCACAGCATGGCCGTGGTCGACAGCGACCACCGCCTCAAGGCCTGGGGCCAGAACACCGCCGGCCAACTCGGCGACGGCACCACCGTCTTCCGCGTCCTGCCCGTCACCGTCCCGGGCCTGAGCGGCGTACGGCTGGTGGCCGGCGGCCGCGAGCACACCGTGGCCCTGTCCGGCACCAGCACCGTGCACTCCTGGGGCAGCAACGGCTCCGGCCAGCTCGGCGACGGCACCACCACCGACAGCAGCACCCCGGTGCCCACCCTCACCGCGCTCACCGGCATCGACAAGCTCGCCGCCCCCGTCGGCGGCGACTTCAGCCTCGCCAACTGAAGCGCCTCAACCGTGCCCGGCCGCCCCTGCTGTCACAATGCGCGTGAACGCTTCGTAGCCGCCACCACGCAGACAGTGAGGTAGTCATGTCGAAGGTCAAACTGAGCACCAACCACGGCGACATCGTTCTCCGGCTCGACGCGCACAAGGCCCCCGCCACCGTGGAGAACTTCCTCCAGTACGTCCGGGACGGCTTCTACGACGGGACGGTCTTCCACCGGGTCATCAACAACTTCATGGTCCAGGGCGGCGGCATGGAGCCCGGCATGCGGCAGAAGAAGACCCGCGCCCCCATCCAGAACGAGGCCGACAACGGCCTGAAGAACACCAAGTACACCGTGGCGATGGCCCGCACCGGCGACCCGCACTCCGCCACCGCCCAGTTCTTCGTCAACGTCGCCGACAACGACTTCCTCAACCACAGCGGCAAGAACCCCCAGGGCTGGGGCTACGCCGTCTTCGGCGAGGTCGTCGAGGGCCAGGACGTCGTCGACGCCATCAAGGCCGTGCCCACCGGCTCCAAGGCCGGCCACCAGGACGTCCCCAAGGAGGACGTGGTCATCGTGAAGGCCGAGGTCGTCGAATAGCGCCCGGGCAGCGGTAGGAGCGGGACGCCGGCCCGGCCGGCCTCCCGCTCCCCGCCCACCGGCCCCCGCCATCCCCACCACCCCCGCCCCGCCCCGCCCGCAGGAGCCGCCCGCAAGACCCGCGCCGCCCGCAGGCCGCCGCGCGCGCCGTCCCGCCGGACGGGTGATTGCGCCCGCCCCGGTGCGCGGCGCCCTGCGGCCCCGCCCCGGCCCGTCCAATACTCACCCGACGAGGCGCACGGCCGCGCCACCCGGGACGAGGGAGGACCCCATGCACCGCCGCACCGCCGCCAGAGCGGGACACCGCACCGCCGCACCCCTGCTGGCCGCCCTGCTGCTCACCGGGTGCACCTCCGCCGCCGCCACCGACCCCGCCGCCGCCCCCAGCCCCTCGGGCGCCGCCGGCGCGTCGGGCGCCGCCGGCGCGTCGGGCGCCGCCAGTGCGTCGGGCGCCGCGGCGACCGCGCCGCCGGCGCCCTCGCCGCAGCTGACCGACCGGCAGGTGGCCACCGCCGTCGACCGGATCGACGCCTACGTCCAGGACGCGATGCGCAGGACCGGCGTCCCGGGCCTGGCCCTCGCCGTCGTCCACAAGGACAAGGTCGTCCACGCCAAGGGCTACGGCGTGCGCGAACTCGGCAAGCCCGACACCGTCACCCCCGACACCGTCTTCCAACTCGCCTCCGTCTCCAAGCCGATCGCCTCCACCGTCGTCGCCGCGGCCGTCGGACAGAAGGCGGCCACCTGGGACGACCCCGTCTCCGCCCACGACCCCGGCTTCACCCTCGCCGACCCCTGGACCGGCGGCCACGTGACGATCGCCGACCTGTTCTCCCACCGCAGCGGCCTGCCCGACCACGCCGGAGACCTCCTGCAGGACCTCGGCTACCCGCGCGACTACATCCTCCAGCACCTGCGCGACCAGCCCCTGGCCCCCTTCCGCGCCCACTACGCCTACACCAACTACGGCCTCACCGAAGCGGCCGTGGCCGTCGCCAGGGCCAAGGGCACGGCCTGGGAGGACCTGTGCGCCGACACCCTCTACAAACCGCTCGGCATGGCCGCCACCAGCTCCCTGCGCTCCGCCTACGACCACGCCGCCGACAAGGCCGTCCCCCACGTGCGCACCGGCGACAACAGCAGCAGCAGCGGCAGTAGCAGCAGTGGCAGTAGCGGTGGCTGGCAGGTGAGCACCACCGAGAACGCCGACGCCCAGTCCCCGGCCGGCGGCGTCAGCTCCACCGCGCAGGACCTCGCCCGCTGGATGCGCCTGCAGCTCGCCGGCGGCTCCTTCGAGGGCCGCCAGGTCGTCGACACGGCCGCCCTGAGCCAGACCTGGCTCCCGCACAGCCTCTCCAACCCGCCCGCCGCGCCCGCCGGCAACCCCGGCCAGTACGGCCTGGGCTGGAACGTCGGCCGCGACACCCGCGGCCGGCTGCGGCTCAACCACTCCGGCGGCTTCCTCCTGGGCGCCGCCACCGTCGTCACCCTGCTGCCCGCCGAGCAGCTGGGCATCGTCGTGCTGACCAACGGCCAGCCCACCGGCCTGCCCGAGGCGGTGGCCGAGGAGTTCTTCGACCTCGCCCAGGAGGGCCACGAGAGCGTCGACTGGCTCGGCTTCTTCGGCAAGGTCGTCCCCGCAGGCCTGGTGGCCGGCACCTCGCCCACCGACTACACCAAGCCCCCGGCCGGCGCCCCCGGCGCCAAGCCCGACGCCGCCTACGTCGGCACCTACACCAACGGCTACTACGGCCCGCTGACCGTGACCACCGGCAACGGCGGCGCCCTGGTGATGAGCCTGGGCCCGGACAACCTCCGGTTCCCGCTCCAGCACTACGCCGGCGACGTGTTCAGCTTCCGCACCCGCGGGGAGAACGCCGTCGGCCTGTCCGGCGTGACCTTCACCACGGGCGACGACGGCAAGGCCGCCAAGGTCGTCGTCGAGCAGTTCGACCACGACGGCCTGGGCACCTTCACCCGCAGCTAGCACCCCTAGCCGGTACGCGTCGCGTACATCTCCTGGAACAGCTCGAACCCGCCCTGCGGGGAACCCGGCCAATCCGCAGCGCCCGGGGAGCCCGGGGAGCCGGGGGAGCCCGCAGCGCCCGGGGAGAGGGGGGAGTCGGGGCAGCCGGGGGAGCCGGGGGACAGGGGGGAGGCGCTGAAGCCCTGCCAGCGGAAGGAGGTCGGCGTGACCTCGGTGAACGTCCACCGCGAGCGCCGCCCCTGGGCGTCGGTGCCCTCCTGGACCATCCCGCCGGCCCCGTCGCAACGGCCGACCTGGGAGAAGTACGAGGGGAGCTTCGGCGAGACCCAGGTGATCCGCCACAGCCCGGTCGTGACGTCGTACATGCGCAGCGTCGTGCCCGGGAAGCGGCCGTGGAAGTCCGGGCACCAGAGCACGTCCTGCACCACCCGGCCGCCCAGCGCCCAGCCGAAGCGCCACTCGCCCGCCGCGGTGCGCCACCGGCCGTCGGGGAACAGGTACCGGTTGCGGATCTCCCACGTGCCGACCAGCCGGCCGTAGAGCATCAGCGCCTGCGCGTGCTCCGGATCCGGCCCGTTCGCCGACAGCAGCTCCAGCATCGGGTCACCGGACGGGCCGTCAGCCATCAGTAGTACCCCTTGGAGCCGTCCAGCAGCTCCCGGACGATGTCGGCGTGCCCCGCGTGCCGGCCCGTCTCCTCCACCAGGTGGATCAGCATCCAGCGCAGGTTGGCGCCGCCGGTACGGAAGTCGGGGTGGCGGCCGACGTCGTCCAGGGAAGCCGCCGCGACGATCTCGTCACTGCGCGCGCACTGGGCCTCGTACTCCGCGAGCAGCTCGGCCAGCGGACGCCCGCCGGTGTGCCAGTCCCCGTCCTCGCCCGACCCGTCGAACACCGGGTGCTGCGTCTTGTCGCCGCCCAGGAACAGCACCTCCAGCCACAGGTGCTCGGTCCAGCGCATGTGGGACAGCAGGCCGGCCATCGTCATCGCGGGCGAGGTCGCCACGACGCAGCGGTGCGCGTCCTCGTCGCTCAGCCCCTCGCACTTCCAGCGCAGGATCCTCCGCTGCAGCTCCAACCAGCCGACGATCGCGGTGCGTTCGTCCGCCAGGAGCGGGGGCCGTTCCAGTTCCGAAGCCATGGCGGTGCACCCTACCCAGCCGCCGCGGCGTGCGCACCGCATTTTCACCGGCACGGGGCGGGGGCGCGCGGGAAGCCCGCCCCGCCGACCTCCCGCGCACCGGGCCCGGTGCCCTCAGCCGGTGTGCAGCACGCGCAAGCGCCCGGGCGCCGCCGGATCCCGGTCGACGACCTGCACCGGCGGCCACGCCCACTGCCACACACTGCCGCCCGGCTCCCGGGAGAACCGGATCCTGCCGCGGGTGCCCTCCACCGCGAGATGCGGCCACGACGCCGCGATCCGCGCCCGGTCCGGCCCCTGCGAGCGCAGCACCTCGGCCAGCACCGCGACCGTGTCGTACCCCTCGAAGGCGACGAACGACGGCTCCCCGCCCAGCCGTTCCCGCAGCGCCGCCCCCACCCGGGCACCGAGCGGGCCGAGCCGCTCCGGCAGGTAGCGCAGGAACGGCACGCCCGCGCCGTCACCGCCCAGCAGCGCCGCCCACTCGGCGAACTCCGGCTGCCCCGCCGGCGCGCCGACCAGCACCCCCGCCAGCCGCCTGTCGCCGCGCACCGCCCTGACGAGGGACACCGCCGGCTCCGGGTGGCCGACCAGCAGCAGCACGGCCGTCGCCTCCCGCCGCACCAGTTCCCCGCACACCGCGGCGGGGCAGAGCGCGGCCGCGTCGACTTCGACGACGGCGCCGCCGTGCGGGGCCAGGCACTCCCGCAGGACGCGCGCCCCGGACGCCCAGTAGACGCTCGGCTGGGTCACCACCGCGACCCGGCGGTGGCCCGCGCCGAGCAGGAACTGCGCGAACACGCGCCAGCTGTGCGACTGCGCCGGACACAGCCGCGCCACCCACGGCGTCGGCCGGTCGGTGAGCGCGTCGAGCACCGCCGACGTGCACAGGTACGGCAGGCCGGCGGCATCGGCCCCGGCGGCGACCGCCCGCGCCACGACGCTGTGGTACTCCCCGGCCAGAGCCGCCACCCCCAGGCCGGCCAGCTCCTCCACCGCCTCGGCGGCCCTGCGCGGATCGGCCGCGGTGTCCCGCACCAGCAGCTCCAGCGGCCGCCCGCCGATCCCCCCGGCCCCGTTGACCTCGTCCACGGCCAGCTCCAAGCCGGCGAGCACGTGCCGCCCCGCCTCGACCCAGCCCGGCCGGGACAGCGGAACGAGGGCACCGACGCGCACCGACGGACCCTCGCCCCGCCGCGCTCCGGTGGCCGATGGTGACGGTGACGGTGACGTACTCATGCGCTGGCTCCCCGCGTGACGATCCGGTCGGCGCGGACCGCGCGGACCGCGCGGACCCGTGCAGACCGCGCGGGCGGCCGGACCCGCCGGGCCGGCACTCCGCACCCGTCGCGTCCCGCTCCACCGCGAGCGCACCTGCGCGATCATGCGGGCCCATTGCACCCACCACCGCCACCCCCCGGCAAGCCGGTTTTCGGCCGCGCGCCACCAGCGCCCGCCCCTCGGCAACCGGCCCGGGCGGCAGGCGAACGTCGGCCTGCCGTCAAACGGCGGGCCCGGCACCCGTCGCAGCCCCGCCGCCATCCGGGGGACAGCCTCTGCTCGGCGACTTCGCCGGGCCGCACGGCGATTGCGGCGAAACTGGCCGGGCCCCCTCGGGAACCGGCCTGGGGCCTGGCCCGGACGGCAGGGGAATGTCGGCCTGCCGTCAGCGGCGGCAGGCGGCGGGCCGGGTGCCCGTCGCAGCCCCCGCCGTCACCCGGGGGACAGTCTCGGCTCGGCAACTTCGCCAACCCGCACGGCCAACCGGCCCCACCAGCACCACTGCCCGCCCCTCGGGAACCGGCCCGGACGGCAGGCGAATGTCGGCCTGCCGTCAAACGGCGGCAAGCGGCGGGCCCGGCACCTGTCGCAGCCCCGCCGCCCGCCGAGGGACAGCCTTTGGCTCGGCAACTTCGCCGGGCCGCACGGCGATCGCGGCGAAACTGGCCGGGCCCTCTCGGGAACCGGCCCGGGTTCGGCCCGGACGACGGGGGAACGTCGGCCTGCCGTCAAGCGGCGGCAGGCGGCGGGCCCGGTGCCCGTCGCAGCCCCGCCGCTCGCCGAGGAGCAGACTCGGCTCGGCAACTCCGCCGGGCCGCATGGCGATCGCGGCGAACGGGCCCCGCCGCCACTGGCCGCCCCTCGGGAACCGGCTCGGCCCCGGCCTCCCACGACCGGCGAATGTCGACCTGTCGTCACACAAGCGCCGCCCCGCGCAGCCCAGGACGCGAAGCGATGGCAGGGACGAGGCCCGCCATCCGAGGAACAGCCTCAGCTCGGCAACTTCGCCAGGCCGCACGGCGATCGCGACCCACGGGCCCGCGACCTCGCCACCCATCCAGGAGGACGCCCCCTTGCGCATCGGCAGGAAGCCCGCCGCGACCACGGCCCCGATCGGCGCCCTCGCCCCGCCCGCCCGGCGCCCTCGCCCCGGCGCCTCGCGCTGCGCCCCACGCCTCGCGCTGCGCCGCCCGGCTCTCCGCCCGGGCGCGAGGAGTGGGAAGTCGGCCGGGCCGGCTTCCCACTCCCGGGCGCCGGTTCGTGGGTGGGTGGTGGGGGTGGTCTGCTTCTTGGTGGTGATGTTGGGGAAGCTGGTGGCGAGGGTGTCGGGGGTTGTGGGAGGTCGCCTGGTCGGGTGGGGGCGGGGTTCCGTCGCCTTGGTGGTGGGGTGGTGGGGTCGTCGGCTTCGGCTGCTGGGTGCCGAGTTGGCCGGTGTCGGGCGGTGCGCTCGTGGCGGGTGGGTGGGTGGGGCGGGCGGGTGGGCATGCCACTGTGCTCGGTGAGGAGTGGGAAGTCGGCCGGGCCGGCTTCCCACTCCGGGGCGCCGTTCGCGGGTGGGCAGCGGGGGCGGACTACTTCTCGATGGTGATGTCCTTGAAGCTGATGACGAAGGCGTCCGGGTCGTCGTCCTCGTCCAGGTGGTAGGTGGTGCTGGCCCAGGCGTCGGCGAGGCGGACGCGGCGGGAGGCGGGGTCGGCGGGGTCCCCGGCGATCAGGACGACGTCCTGGTGGGTGCTGGTGTTCTCGACGTCCTCGACCCAGGTGGTGGTGGCCTCGTGGCGCTCGTCGCCGCGGGTGAGGAGTACGTCGCCCCACAGCGGGACCGGGGCCCTGACGCCGGTGGTCAGGAGGGCGTCGAGGTCGAGTTCGGAGCCGACGAGGGTGAGCTTGGTGACGGAGTCGAGTGCTTCGGCCCGGTCGTCGCCGAGGTCGAGGTGGTACGTGGTCATGTCCGGATCTCCAGGTGGCGCGGGCGGCGGGGTCAGTACAGCTCGGGGGAGGTGCGCACGGGGATCCTGACCTTGAAGACGGTGCCGTCGTCGAGGAAGAAGACGACGCGGGCGTTGTCCCCGGGGGTGATCAGGCGGGTCGGCTTCTCCAGCATGAGGTGGTACTGGCCCGGCACGAAGGCGAACCCGCCCTTGGCGGAGAGGGTCACCGTGTCGAGCTTGACCATCTTCGAGCTCTCCGCGTCGGTGACGGTCTGGTAGATCGTGATGTTGCGGTAGTCCGGGCTCTTGATCCTGGTGATCTCGTAGCGCTTGTCGGCGGAGTTGTCGAGCGTGATGTAGCCCGCGGCCGGCAGGGCGTTCGGCAGCCAGCGGATCCAGGCGGACTTGTCCCTGACCTTGATGTCGGTGGTGACCGGAGTCTTCATGCGGTGCTCCCCTCGGCGGGGCCGCCGTCCGGCCCCGGGGCGGCCAGCACACCGCGTGGCCGAACGATCACGCAAGGAGGGCTGCGGAAGATCACCCGATCGGGTGGCGGCAGGGCCCCGCCGCCCCTGTGGCGGGGCGGCGGGGCCGTCAACCGGGCCCGGTCGGCGCCGAGTTGAGCGGGGGAAGCCGGCCGGGCCGGCTTCCCCCTCCTCGCAACGTCCTAGAAGAACCAGACGGAGAGCCGGGCCGTGGTCGGGGCGACGTCGCAGAAGTAGCCGACCGCCTGCCCGCGGGCCACGTAGGCCTGCCCGGCGGCCTCGCACGCGGCGCCGCTGGGGTACATGCCGACGTAGGTGTAGCCGGTCGTCCTGGTGGTGGACGCCTGGGCGGCGGGGGCGGCCGCGAGGCCGCCCGCGACCGTGAGCAGTCCGGCCAGGGCCATGCTGGAAACTGCCGTGCGAAGTGCCATGTCGGTGTCTTCCTCGCTCAGGGGAGAACGCCGGAGTCCGCTTCCCGGCGTCCGGCGCAGAGCCTTCCGGAACCCCGGATTCGGGGCAATGGTAGAGACCAATTTGGCAGAAAACAGTCGATCACCGGGGCCGGCCGGCCCCCGGGCCCACCCGGCGGGTCGACCACGGCGGCACGCGCGCGCCGGCTACTGCCGGGTGCAGGTCAGGTCGGTCTGCGGCAGGCGTCCGCCGGCCAGGTAGGCGTTGACCGCGTCGTCCACGCACGCGTTGCCGTAGAGCCCGTAGAGCCCGTGCTGGTCGGCGCCCCGCAGGGTGAGCAGCCGCGATCCGGGCAGCATCGAGTGCAGCGCGACGCCGTCCCGGTAGGGGGTGCGCGGGTCCCCGGTGGCGGCGAGGATCAGCACCCGGGCGCCGCGGCGCACCTCGACGGGGGGACCGCCCGGGACGTCCCAGAACGCGCAGGGGCTGATGTTGTCGAGCAGCGGCCCGAACAGCGGGTGCTCGGCGCGCTCCTGCTCGATCCGGCGCCAGTACTCCTGCGGGTCGCGGGCAGCCGGGCCGTCCGCGCACAGCACGGCCTGGGCGCCGGCGGCCGGCGACGACCCCTGCGCGGTGAACAGGAGGCGCAGCAGGGCGGTCGTCGCGGCCGAGGGCGTGACCGGCCGGCCCGCCGCGGCCTCGGCCAGCTGCGCCATCTGCTCGGCGAGGGCCGCCCGTTGCGGGTCGGAGTCGTCCGCGAGCGCGATGAACAGCAGCACCGGTACCCGGGTGTCGTCGAGTTCGAAGGCGTCGGCGCCGCTGCCGACCAGGAGCGGGCGGGCCGCGGCCGCCTCGACCGTGCGCAGGATCCCCGCGGCCACCTCCTCGCGGGTGCGGCCGAGCCCGTAGCGGTCGTGCCGGGCCGCCGCCCAGTCGGCCCAGTCGGCGAAGGCGTGCTCGTTCTCCGCCACCGCGTTGGGCAGCAGCGCGGGCCCGGTGTGGCGCGGGACGGTCGCGCCGTCCAGGACCACCCGGTCGAGGCGGCCGGGGAACAGCTGCGTGTACACCGTGCCGAGGTAGGTGCCGTAGGACAGGCCGAGGAAGGAGATCCTCCGTTCGCCGAGCGCGCCGCGGACCACGTCCATGTCCCGGGCGGTGGGGACGGTGCCCGCGTACGGCAGCAGGTCGCCGGCCGCCGAGCGGCACCTGGCCGCGAGGTCCCGGTGGAGGGCGACCTGGCGCTCGAAGGAGGCGCGGCCGGTCCCGGCGGAGAAGAGGCCGCCGACCGGCCAGCCGCAGTCCAGCGGGGTGCTGCGGCCGGCGAAACGCGGGTCTAGGCCGACGATGTCGTAGCGGCCGGCGGTGTCCTTGAGCGCGGCGCGCACCCGCAGCGGCGCGCCGAGCGTGGGGGCGGCGGGGCCGCCGTCGTTGAGCAGCAGCGTGCCGATCCGGTGGCGGGTGTCGGTGGCCGCGATCCGGGAGAGCGCCAGCGTGAGGGTGCGGCCGCGGGGGTCGGCGTAGTCGAGCGGCACGGTGACGTCCGCGCAGCGGGCGCCGGCCTGCTGCAGTGCGGCGCCCACCTGGTCGTCGGGGCCCTGGAGGCAGCCGTGCCAGCCGAGGCGCTGGTGGTAGAAGCGGCCGAGCCCCGGCGCGGGGGCGGGGGATGCGGGCGGGGCTGCGGCGGCCACGGTCAGGCCCGCCGCGAGGGCGAGGCCGGCCGCGAGGGTGCGGCGGCGGTGGAAGGAGGGCATGAGGGCTCCTCGACGGCTGTCGGATCCGGTCGCAGGAGCATCCCCGCCCGCCCCGCCCAGCCGCGGACGGGGCGCGCGGAACAGCCGGACGGACGCCTCCCGTCCCCACGGGTCCCGCCGGTCGAGAAGCACGGAAATCCGTGCACGGACCCGCGGAAGATCACCTATCGTGTGGGGATCACGCCCTGAGACGGACGGAAGGAGGCGAGCGCCGTGCAGTTCACACCATTGCAGCGCTCCCTCTTCCGCTGTCCCGGCGTGGTTCGCCAGTTCTGACCGGGAGCGCCCCCAGCAGGCCTGTATCCCGGAGGAATCCATGACCGACCTGGTCATCCGCGCGCTCTGCGCGAGCGACGCGCATCTCTTCGACGCACTCCCCGACCCCATGGGCGCCCGTGAAGGCCATCGGCGCACCCGGTTCCGCCCCGACTGGAAGCGCGTCGCCCTGCGCGACGGCGAGGTCGTCGCACGCGGCGCGTGGTGGGGCGGCCCCGACGACTCGGAGCCCGTCAACATCAACTGGTTCGACGTCGCCGAGGGCGAGGAGGAGGCCGGAGCCGAACTCCTGCGCTCCGCTCCCTGGAAGGTCGAACTCGAGATCAACCTGCCCGGCGGCTGGCGGGAGCAGACCGACCTGCGCGCCGGCGCCGAGGCCCGCTTCGCCGCCGCACGAGCCGCGGGCTACGAACTCCTGGTGGAACGCTTCCTGTACCGCTGGACGCCGGAGCGGGGCCTGCCCGAGCGGCCCGGACGCCTGCGCTTCAGCGCGGAACCCGACGACGCCGTGTTCTTCGACGCGTTGCGCCGCATCCACTCCGTCACCCTGGACGCCCACGCGCTCAGGGCCATCGGGGAGGGCGGCCTCGACCGGGCCGCCCAGGAGGAACTCGACTTCTTCCACTGGTGCCCCTCCCCGCGCGAGTGGTGGCAGACCGCCCGCACGCCGGAAGGCGAACTGGCCGGCATCCACATCCCGGCCCACAACCCCTCCGGCCCGACCATCGGCTTCATCGGAGTCGTCCCGGAACAGCGCGGCCGCGGCTACGCCTACGACCTCCTCGCCGAGTGCACCCACCTCCTCGCCGAGCAGGGCGCGGAGTTCATCGGCGGGGCGACGGACCGGGGCAACTTCCCCATGGCCGCGAACTTCGCCAAGGCGGGCTTCCCCGTCATCCGTGAACGCATCAACTTCCTCCCGGCGGGCCACACCGCCTGAGCAGGAGCAGCACGCGGCGAGCGGTCCGGTGCCGAAGGCAGGCCCGGACCGCTCATCAGACGTCGAACTCGCCGGTGCGGACGGCGGTGACGAAGGCCTGCCAGGCGGAGGAGGGGAAGAGGAGGGCCGGACCGGAGGGGTCCTTGGAGTCGCGTACGGGCATGACGCCGGCGAAGCCGTCGGCGACCTCGATGCATGCGCCGCCGTTGGGGCCGCTGTACGAACTCTTCCGCCAGGAAGCCTTCGTCAGGTCGACATCCACTCCAGGTCCCTCCTTACCGCACGGATGAAAGCCAACGATTCGCTCTGGCCGAGGGCCTCGACCGCAAGCCGATCGTAGCTCTTGACGAATGCGGCAACCGACTTGGTGTCGCGGTCGATGTATCCCCGGGACTCAATCTCGCCGTAAGCGAGAACTTTCCGGTTCGGCATGGTAAGGAGATACGCCATGTGTGTGAAGGGCCGGTTCTCTCCCAAAGTGAACGGGGCCACCTGGATGATCACGTTCGGGCGAGTGGCCAACTGTTCGAGGTGAAGCAGCTGTTCGACCATCACATCACGACCGCCGACGATCCGCCTGAGGCAGCTTTCATCCAACACCACGTGTACGAGTGGGGGAGGAGTCCGTACCAGGACCTGCTGCCGGGCAAGCCTGAACTCGATGCGTTCCTCGGCCAGCTTCTGGGAGGAAAGGCCAAGGCCGACGCTACCCATCTGGATCGCGGTCGCATATGCCCGAGTCTGTAGAAGCCCGGCTACGACGTTGATCTCGAAAATCCTCATCTCCTCTGCGAGGGCCTCGTACCGGGCGTACTCCGGGAACCCCTCCAGGATCGCGGCGTTCTTCAGCTGATACCACATCAGCAGCATGGTGCCGCCGGTGTCGAGCGCGATGTCGGACAGCTCGGCAAGCTTGCGACTCGGGGGCCGGTGCGCAAGTTCGACGTAGGACAGGTGCGAGGGGGAGCACCCGATGAGCGGGGCCAGCTCCTCCTGGAGCAGGTCCTTGGCCTCTCGGAAAGCGCGGAGTTGGATTCCGAAGGGGGCCCAGGGGCTGGACTCCGGGTCGATCTTCTTCTTGTTCATGGCAGCCCTCAACTTCCGTGCGGCCCACTGGCAAGTAGCAGGCCGCTTCCCATGCTAGGTGACCTTGCGCCAGCATGTGCACAGAACGTGAAACTCCGATCGCAGAGAGTTCCCCCATGCCCCACGACCAACTCCCCCGCCTCCACGGCTACGGCGTCCGCTGGGACCCGCAGGCCGACCGCTACCGGGTCCGCAACGAGCTCACCGGCGAGTGGCTGCGCCAACCCGGCGGCGAGCTCGCCTCCTTCACCTTCTTCGGGGACGCCTACAGCGCCTGGCGCGCCTTCGAGGTCCACAAGCGGCCGGGGGAGTGACCACCGTGTCCTCCACCCTCTCCCGCGCGACCGCCGAGCAGCGCCGGCAGGCCGCCGAGGTCCTCGACGACCTCACCACCGTCCTCGCCCTCGGCGGCGTCCGGCCCCCCACGCTGGAAGTCGACTGGGACACCGGCCGGCTGACGTGCAGCTACCTGCTCCACCTCACCGCCCGCCCGCTCGACCTGCTGCGCATGGTCGACCTGCTCCGCAAGGGCCTGCGCTACGAGCGTCTGACCTGGGACGACTGAACTCCCCCGCCGCTGTCGAGAAAGTGACCTCCCCCGTGCAAGACCCCCGCCTGCTCGCCAAGCCCCCCGTCTGCCGGCTCGGCTGCCTCGTCCTGATCCGCAACCAGCGCGGCGACGTCCTCCTGGTCGACCCGGACTACATGGACGGCATGATCCTCCCGGGCGGCTCCGCCCGCCCCAACGAGCCCCCGCACCTGGCCGCCGCCCGCCACCTGCACGCCGACACCGGGCTGATCGTGCGTCTGACGGACGTCCTCGCCGTCGACTTCACCCCGGCCGACCGCTACCTGCAACGCCTCAACCTCGTCTTCGACGGCGGCACCGTCCCCGACAGCACCCGGATCACCGTCCCGGCGCAGCGCAGGAGCGGTCTGCTGGGCGCCCGCTTCGTCCCCGCCGTCGACCTGCCGGACTTCATGGCGCCCTCCCAGGCCGCCCGCACGGCCGAGGCCCTCGTCAACCGCTCCCTGCCCGTCCTCCTCCACGGCCAGCGCGCCGCCTGACCCACCTGCCCCGGCCCGGCGCGCACGTTCCGCAGCCGCGCCGGGACCGGGGGTGTGCGCGCCGAGCCGTCAGGGCCGGGAGGACGTCACCCGCGCGGCGATGGCCCGTGCGCACTCCATCGCCTCGGCGTGCGTGGTGTCCACCTCCAGGTCGTAGACCACGCCCCGGTGGACCGCATCCGCCTGGGACGCGGCCATCCCGATGATCCGGTCGCCCCGCGCGACCTCGCGGTCCGCGGCCACCGCACTGTCGCACCGCACGCCGACCCACAGCACCCGCAGATCGTGCAGGGCCTTGTGCCACCGCTGCTGCGAGTCCGCTCCGCTCAGGAACACCTCGTCGACGACGACCCGGGCGCCCGCGCGGGCCATCGCGGCGATCCCCTCGATCCACGCCGCCTCCACTGCCCGGAGTTCCGGCCCGACGGCCACCTGCCCGTCCGGCGCGAACTCGATCCCCGCGTCCGACGCCTGCAGGGACGCCGGTGCCGCGTCGAGCAGCGTGTCGACCCCGAGGACCAGCCACGGATCCGGCAGGACCGCCTGCAGGCACCGGGCGATCCCGGACTTCCCCGCGCTGGAACCACCGTTGAGAACGATCACTTCAGTCATCACCACGCCACAGTAGGGGCGCCCCGGCGGTCCCCGAAAAGGTTTTCCGCGCAGGCCGCCCGCCTCCCGCCACCCGGTGCCCTTCCCGGTCGCCGGATCCGGCCGTCGGGCGGGGGGCATCTCCCTTCGCCCGTACGGCGGATGGGGGTTCTCCGAGGGTGCTTCTCAGGGTCCACCCGGATACCCCTCGGGGCCCGGCAGGCCCGAGACTCGACCCATGCGCATCACACGGGCCGGCTGGGCCGTCATGACGGTGCTCTCCACCTTCATCGTCGTCAGCTCCGTCAAGTACTTCAGCTTCGATCCGGCGGCGTACTTCGCACACCAGCGCGCCACCTACCTGAGCCACCAAGTCCCGCTCGGCATCCACGTGTTCGGCGCCGTCACGGCGCTGGCCCTCGGGCCGTGGCAGTTCTCCGGGCGCCTGCGCGCACGCCTCCCGCGCTGGCACCGCCGCATCGGCGCCACCTACCTGCTGGCCTGCCTGGTCGGCGGGGTGGGGGCGCTGTGGCTGGCGCCCGTCGCGTACGGGGGCGCGCTTTCCGGGGCCGGCTTCGCGGGCCTGGCCGCGGCCTGGCTGGTGACCGGCGGCGCCGGGCTGCGGGCGGTCCTCGACGGCCGGGTGGCCGACCACCGCCGCTGGATGATCCGCAGCTTCGCGCTCACCTCCGCCGCCGTCACCCTGCGGCTGATGCTGCTCGCCGCGACGACGGCCGGCCTGGACTTCCGCGCCTCCTACACCGCCATCGCCTGGCTGTGCTGGGTGCCCAACCTGGTGCTGGCCTGCTGGTTCACCCGCACCCGGCGGGCCCCCGCGCCGGCGTGAGCGCGCCGGCGCGTGTTAGCCCGGCCGGGCAGCGCCGTTCCTCTGCCCGGGTAGCCGGCCGGCCGTCCGGGGGGCCGGCCCGGTGGTTCGGTTACGTATCGGTGTCGACGGGGGATCAGCTCCCGTCGGCGAACCCCGAGAACCCTTGAACCATCAGGAGGCCTCCATGGCCCGCACCAAGCCCCTGGTCCTGACCGCCCTCGCCGCCGTCGCCGTCCTGGCCGCGAGCACGGCGGCCGCCGTCGCCGACGACAAGCCCGCCGGGAAGCCCGCCGACAAGCCGGCCGTCGTCGTCCCCGAGGACCAGCCCCCCATCGACCCCTCGCTGTCGGCCGCGCACACCCCGGTCTCCGGCACCCCGGTCAGCGTGGCCGCGGGCGCCAACGGGATCGCCACCGTGACCTGTCCGTCCGGCCAGGTGCCCACCGGCGGTGGCGGCCAGACCAGCGCCTTCCGGATCTTCTTCACCGACTCCTACCCGAGCTTCGGCAACTCCTGGGTCGTGCGCGGCACCAACACCGGCACCGCGACCGAGACCATCTCGGCGACCGCCGTCTGCACCACCCCCTGACCCGCGGGACGCGCAGGCCGAACGACCCGGGCCCGGCCGTCGGGCCCGGGTCGTCCCGCGTCCCGCGTCCCGCGCCCGGCGTCCGGCGTCCCGCGCCCGGCGTCCCGCGTCCCGGGCCCGCGCCCCGCGTCCCGGGCCTCGCGGTCACTTCGGTGACGGCAGGAGCCCCACGTCCGAGACCGGCCCGAGGTGGGCGAGCTTGTCGGGGTTGGACACGGCGTGGACCGCCCGCACCGCGCCGCCGGCGTCGATGTCCAGCTCGATGACGCTGGCCACGCGCTGCTCGGCGTCGTACAGCACCGCGCCCGGGCGGCCGTTGACCCGCGCGGGGACCAGGCGCACGCCCAGGCGGCGGATGCGGCGCAGCCCGCCGACCAGCAGCTGGGCGACGCGGCGCGGGTCGGTGACGCACTGGGCGAGCGCGCGGGCCTTGCCGCCGCCGTCGCCCTGGAACACCACGTCGGGGGCGAGCATGGCGAGCAGGTCGTCCAGGTCCCCGCCCTCGGCGACCTCGAAGAAGCGCCGGGCCAGTTCCTCGCCCTGCGCGCGCCGCGCCGGGGCGGGGGCGAGCGCGCCGTCCTCGGGCGCGGCCAGGCGCTTCCTGGCGCGGGTGAGGATCTGACGGCAGTTCGCCTCGCTCCGGCCCACCATCCGCGCGACCTGCGGGTAGTCGTACCCGAACGCCTCGCGCAGCGTGAACACCGCCCGCTCGACCGGGGACAGGGCCTCCATCAGCACCAGGAACGCCATCGACAGGGTGTCCGCCAGCTCGGCGTGCTCGGCCGGGCCGGGACGCTCGGCGGTGGTGACGACCGGCTCGGGCAGCCACTCGCCGACGTAGGTCTCGCGGCGCACCCGGGCGGACTTCAGGTGGTTGATGCCCAGCCGGGTGACGGTCGTCGTCAGGTACGCCTTGGGGTCGGTGACCGCGGTGCCGGCCTGCTCGGCGCGGGTCAGGTTGAGGAAGGTGTCCTGGACGAGGTCCTCGGCGTCGCCGACCGAACCCGTCATCCCGTAGGCGATGGAGAACAGCAGCGGCCGGTACCCGGCGGCCGCCGACACCGCCGTTCCCGCCGCCGGTCCCGTCGCTGTTCCCGCCGCCGCCGTTCCCGCCGTCGGTCCCGTCATGGAAATCCCCCTCTCCGAGCGTGGCCAGCAGGCTATCCGAGGCCCGGCGCCGCCCATGCGTGGGTGGTGTGACGCAGGTCACCGGGGCGGGGGCGGCGGGAGCCGTCACAAAGCGGCGGGCTGTCCTGTCTTCAAGGGCAGCAACGGCACACACGACCGAGGAGCACACCATGGAACCCCGCCTCGACCCCTTCGCCAGCCCGCTCATCGGCAAGGTCTTCAAGCACCTCATCGCGGCCAACAAGCCCATCGCCGAGTCGAGCCTGCCCTACGCCGTCCAGGAGCTGGTGCGGATGCGCGCCAGCCAGATCAACGGCTGCGGCGCCTGCCTGGACATGCACTACAAGGAGGCCGTCCACGCCGGGGAGGACCCGGTGCGCCTGGCCCTGGTCGCCGCCTGGCGCGAGACCGACGTGTTCACCGACGCCGAGCGCGCCGCGCTGGAGCTCGCCGAGGAGGGCACCCGGCTCGCCGACGCGGCCGGCGGGGTCAGCGACGAGGTGTGGGAGAACGCCGCCAAGCACTACGACGAGGAGCAGATGGCGGCGCTGGTCAGCCTGATCTCGCTGATCAACGCCTTCAACCGGGCCAACGTGATGATCCGCCAGCCCGGCGGCGGCTACCAGGTCGGCATGTACGGGCACTGACCGGGCCGGGCCGGACCGTACGCCGGGGGAGGGAAGGGGAGCGCCGTGAACGTCGCGCTGTGGATCGTCGCCTGCCTGCTGGCCGCCGCCTACCTGCTGGGCGGCGCCCTCAAGGCGGTCGCGCCGAGGGAGCGGATCGCCGCCGCCGGGCCCAGCGGCCACTGGGTGGAGGACTTCAGCCCCGGCGGGGTGAAGGCGATCGGCGCCGTCGAGGTGCTGGCGGCCGTCGGGCTGGTGCTGCCCGCCGTGCTCGGCATCGCGCCGGTGTTCGTGCCGCTGGCGGCCGCCGGCCTGGTGCTGCTGATGGCCGGGGCGGCGGCGGTGCGCTGGCGCCGCGGGGAGTACCGGCTCGTGGCGCTCGACGCGGTCTACATCCTGCTGGCCGCCTTCGTGGCCTGGGGCCGCTTGGGGCCCGAACCCTTCCTCAACTAGCCCGCCGGGCACGGCCGGTGGGTCAGGCCGGGGCCGCCCGGCGGTACGGCTGCGCGCCCGCGCCGAGGTCCCGTCGGCCGGAACCGTTCGGTGGATCACTCGTACGGGTGAACATCGCCGGTGCGTCCCGGCCAACGGGACCTCGTCGCGGGCGCGGGCTGCCACGATCTCGGTCGTCGCGCCCCGCGCCCGACCGACGCCGTGAGAGAGGGAGAAACCGATGTCCGAGGAGACGACGCGCCGGATCGCCCTGGTCCGCCACGCCAAGGCCGAATGGTCCGACGGGGACGACCACGAGCGCCCGCTCGCCGACCGGGGCCGCAAGGACGCGCCGGTGGCCGGCCGCTGGCTCGCCGGCGCCGGCATCACGCCCGACCTCGCGCTCGTCTCGACCGCCGCGCGCACCCGCGAGACCTGGAAGCTGCTGGTCTCCGAACTCCCGGCCAGGCCGAGGGCCGTGTTCGAGGACCGCCTGTACGAGGCGAGCCCCGGCGAGCTGATCGCGGTCCTCAACGAGACCTCCGACGAGGTGCACGACCTGGTCGTGGTCGGCCACAACCCGGGCGTCCACGCCCTGGCCGACGCCCTGGCCGGCGAGGCCGAGGGGGACCTGCCGGCGCGGATGAACCGCTCCGGCTTCCCGACCTGCGCCGTGGCGGTCCTGACCTTCGCCGGCAGCTGGAAGGCCGTCGAGCACGGCGTCGCCCGGCTCGTCGCCTTCTGGGCGCCGCACGCCTGACGCCCGGCCCGGGCCCGGTTGCCTCTTTCGAGTGACCGGCGGCGCGACACCCGCTCCGGAGACCGGACGTACGACAGGGTGAGCCGGACACCCCGTCGTATCCGTACTCAGAGAGGGACAGGTGGGTTCCGTGGTGACCAAGGCAGAGCGCGACCACTTCCAGGCGATGTTCAGGAAGCTCGACGCCGACGGTGACGGAGTGATCGAGCAGGTCGACATCGACCAGCTGGTCCAGGAGATGCTGCACCGGGCCGGCGCCGGCGCCCCGGGCACGCAGACCTGGCGGCGGGTGACGGGCCTGGGCAACCGGCTGTGGCAGGAACTGCTCGCCGCCGTGGACGAGAACGCGGACCGCAAGGTCACCGCCCGGGAGTTCGTCGCCGCCTACCGGCGTCCCGACTTCCTCGACCAGGTCGCGGTCCCCTTCGAGCTCGCCGTCCTCGACGCGGCCGACGCCGACAACGACGGCAGGATCTCCGTCGGGGAGTGGCTGACCTGGCAGCAGGCCAAGGGCACCGTCCCGACCGAAGCCCTCGACGAGTTCCGGCGCATCGACGCCGACGGCGACGGCTACCTCACCCGGGAGGAATGCGCCCAGCACATCAAGCAGACCTACACCACCTGAGGGCCGCCCCGGCGCCGAACCCGGCGGGGCCGCCCGGCAGCCGGCCGCCCGGCCCCGGCACGCCTGACGCCCGGCCCCGGCACGCCTGACGCCCGGCCCCGGCACGCCTGACGCCCGGCCCCGCCGGCGCGGCAGCACGTCGCCGCGGCGGGTTCACCGCTGGGGGAAGCTGAAGGCGTAGCCGTTGTCCTTCAGCCACGGCAGGAGCTGCTCCAGCGCCTCCAGCGTCTGGGCGCGGTTGCCGCCGCCGTCGTGCAGCAGGACGGTGGGGCCGATGCGCAGCTGCGCCTTGGCCGTCTCCACGATCCTCTCCGTGCCGGGGCGTTCGAAGTCGCGGGTGTCGGCGTTCCAGCCCAGCGGGCGCATGCCGTGGGCGGCGGCGATCTGGCGGCTCTCGGGGGTGAAGGCGCCGCCCGGGGCGCGGTAGTACGGCACGGGCGCGCCGCCGGTGGCCTCCTGGATCATCCGCAGCCCGTCGACGACCTCCTTCTCCTGGTACGCGACGTCCTTGTGGTCCATCGCGGTGTCGTGGCTCACGCTGTGGTCGCACAGCCGGTGGCCGGCGGCGACGACCTGCCGGGCGAGGTCGGGGTGGGCCCGGGCGCTGGGGCCGAGCATGCAGAAGACGGCCTTGGCGCCGTTGCGGGCGAGGACGTCCAGGATCCGCGGCGTCCACCGCGGGTCGGGGCCGTCGTCGATGGTCAGGTTGACGGTCCTGCCGGGGTCCTCGGACCGGCGGGAGATGCCCATGTCCACCACCGGCGACGGCAGGCCCGGGTCCGGCGCCGAGGCCGGGGCCGCCCCGCTCGCCGAGGCGGACACGGAGGGCCTCTCGACCGCGCCGGCGACACCCAGCAGGGTCAGGGCCGCCGCACCGAGCGCCGCCACGCCCACCACCGTGCCGCGGCGCACGCGGCGCACGCGGCGCACGCGGGGCCCGCACGGCCGGGCCGGATGCTCGGCCCGCGGGTACCAGCTGCGCGGGGTGGGGTCGGCCTGGGTCTGCTCGCGGTGGTCGCGCACGTCGGTACTCCTCGTCCGGGGCTCGGGTGGTGGTGCCCACCACCGTCCGCCGCACGGTTGCGGGCGCTGTGATCCGCGGATGAGCGTTTTGCAACAACCCGCCCCGCCCCCGCGCCACGGGCGCGTTCCCGCAGGTCGGCCCCGGATACTTGCCGGTATGGCACGGCTACTGCTGATCGAGGACGACGACTCCGTACGCGAGGCGCTGGCCCTGGGCCTGCGCCGCCAGGGCCACCAGGTGCGCACCGCCGCCTCCGGCGAGGAGGGGCTGGAACGCGCCCACGCCGAGCCGCCCGAACTCGTCGTGCTGGACCTGATGCTGCCCGGCATCGACGGCTTCGAGGTGTGCCGGCGCCTGCGCCAGGCCGGACCCACCCCGGTGATCATGCTGACCGCACTCGGCGACGACGTCGACACCGTCCTCGGACTGGAGGCCGGAGCCGACGACTACGTGGTCAAACCCGCGCAGTCCCGCGTCCTGGACGCCCGGATCCGCGCCGTGCTGCGCCGCGCGGGCGCCACCGGCCCCGAGACGGAACGCGAGGCCCACGGCGACCTGGTGCTGGACCGCGCCGCGCTGACCGTCACCAAGCGCGGCGCCCCGCTGCCGCTGGCACCCAGCGAGATGCGCCTGCTGCTGGAGCTGTCCGCCGCCCCCGGGCGGGTGTTCAGCCGCGAGCAACTCCTCGCCTCCGTCTGGGGACTGGGCCGCCAGGAGGACATCCGCCTCGTCGACGCCGGAGTGAACCGGCTGCGCGCCAGGATCGAGGACAGCGCCGCCGCGCCGCGCTACATCCAGACCGTGCGCGGCTTCGGCTACCGCTTCGGGCCGCTGTGACCACCGGACCCCGCCAGGGCGACCCGCACCGGCCCGACCCCCGACACAGCGACCCCCGGCAGGGCGGCCCGCGCCCGGGCCTCCCGCGCCGGATCCGGCTGCGCCGCGCCGTCGCCGGGCTGCGGCCCCGGCTGCTGGCCGCCTTCGTCGCCGTCGCCGCCCTGAGCGCGCTGGCCACCGCCGCCCTCACCTACCGGGCCGCCACCGACTCCACCCTGGAGCTGACCCAGGACACCACCCTGGACGAGCTGCGCCGCCGCGTCGACACCCTCGCCCCCGCCCTGCCGTTCCCGCCCACCGGCAGCGAACTCGACCGCCTGGCAGGCCAGTTGTCCGGCACCGGCGGATTCCGCGACTGGCGGGTACTGGCCGCCCACGGCACCGACCACTCCCAGTGGACCCAGCCCGTCACCGTCCCGCCCGCCCTGGAGGCGACCGTGCGCGCCGGACGCGCCGCCTTCCAGCGCTTCAGCGCCGACGGCCACCCCTGGCTCGCCGCCGGCGTCCCCGTCACCGACGCCGCCGCACCGCACGCCCCCTCCGGCCTGACCGTCTACGCCCTGCTCCCGCTGGATCGCGAACAGAGCGCCAGCAACGCCCTGCTCGCCGCGGCCGCCGGCGCCGGCGCGTTCGCCGCCGTCCTGGCCGCCGGCCTCGCGCTGCTCGCCGCCCGGCAGGTCCTGCGGCCGGTGCGGGCCCTGGGCGACGCCGCCCGGGACCTCGCCCAGGGCCGCCTCGACACCCGCCTCACCGTCACCGGCCACGACGAACTCGCCCAGCTGTCCAAGACGTTCAACCACACCGCCCGCACCCTCCAGGGCACCATCGAGGAACTGCGCGCCGTCGAGTCCCAGGGCCGCCGGTTCGCCGCCGACGTCTCCCACGAACTGCGCACCCCGCTGGCCGCGATGCTCGCCGTCACCGACATCCTCGACGAGGACGCCGAACACCTCCCCGCCGACACCGCCACCGCCCTGCGCATGATCAGCAACGAGACCACGCGCCTGACCCGCCTGGTCAACGACCTCATCGAGATCTCCCGCCTCGACGCCGGCGCCGCACCGCTGCACACCGAGACCGTCGACGCCGCCACCGCCGTCCGCGAGACCCTGGACCTGCGCGGCTGGAGCGACCGGGTCGAACCCGACCTGCCCGCCGACCTGTCCGTGCGGCTCGACCCGCGCCGCTTCGACGTCATCGTCGCCAACCTCGTCGGCAACGCGCTGCGCCACGGCCGCCCGCCCGTACGGGTCGCGCTGCGCGGCGCGCACGACCAGCTCGTGCTGACCGTCACCGACCGCGGCCCCGGCATCCCGCCCGCCGAACTCCCGCACCTGTTCGACCGCTTCTACAAGGCCGACAAGGCCCGCAAGCGCTCCGAGGGCAGCGGCCTGGGCCTGGCCATCGCCCAGGAGAACGCCCGCCTGCACGGCGGCCTCATCGACGCCGCCAACGCCCCCGACGGCGGCGCGGTGTTCACCCTCGTGCTGCCCCGCGACCCCGGCCCGGAGGACCAGTGACCACCCGACACCGCACCGCCGCCGCCACCGCCCTGCTCCTGCTCGCCACCGGCTGCTCGATCCCCGGCACCGGAGCGGTGAAGAGCGGGCGACCGGCCACCGGCGTCCAGCCCGGCACCCGGCTCTACTTCCTCGACCAGTACGGCACCCGGCCGGCCGTGCGCCCCGGCAGCGAACGCCAGGACCTCCAGCAGACCCTGGACACCCTCCTGGCCGGCCCCGACCGGGCCGAGCAGCGCGCCGGCCTGCGCACCGACCTGCCGCGCTCCGGCACCGTCCAGGCCACCGCCACCCCCGGCACCGTCACCCTGCGGCTGTCCTGGTCCACCGCCTCGCTCACCACCACCGCCGTCCAGCAGCTCGTCTGCACCACCGAGGACGCCCCGACCAGCGGACCGCCGCCCAAGGTCGCCCTCATCAGCAGCGACGCCCCCTCCGCCATCCAGCAGCAGTGCGACCTGCACCGCACCGGCTGACGCCGCGCACACCGCACGGGCCCGGCACGCGCGAGGACCGCACCTCGCGTGCCGGGCCCGTGCGGTGTCCTAGCGGCGGGGCACCGCGGCCGTCGTCGCGCGGTGCACCAGGGCCTCCAGCGGGCCGCGGCGCCACAACCGCCGCCACAGCACCGAGCCGGCCAGGGCCGCCACCGCGAACAGCGCGTACGGCACGAGGGACTGCGGCGCGTGCCCGAGACCGCCCGGCCCCTGGCCCAGGCAGCGGCCGGAGACCACGTCCTGGACGACGTACCAGGTCAGCGCCATGCCGCCCATCGCGGCCGGCGGCCACAGCACCCGCCGCCATCCGCGCCTGTCCGCCAGCAGGAGCAGCGCGCCCAGCAGCGCCAGCGACACGCCCACCATCCAGACGGTCTGCAGCGCGCTGTACTCCGCGATGCCCGGGCCCGGCTCGGACATCGCCCACAGCTGCGCCCACGGCACCTTCGGCATCGGCGGCAGCTCCGGCGGCTGCGGCGGTAGCTCCGGCAGCGAGCCGTCCGCCGGGAGCGGCGGCACCGGCGGCATCGGCGGAGGCGCCGTCAGGGCCTGCTGGAAGCGGTCGACCGCCGCGCCCAGGCCCAGCGGGCCGAGCAGCAGCCACGACACCGCCCAGCCGCCGGCCGTGATCGCGGCACCGGTGAGCGCCATCCGCACCCGCACCGCGCGCTCGCGCAGGTCGAGGCGGCCGATCGCCAGGCCGGCCAGCAGCAGCGGCAGCGCGTAGAAGGTGTCCACGTTGAACAGGTACGACTGGAACACCGCGGGCCAGTCGCCCGGGTGCGCCGGCACCGCCAGGCCCTGCGGCAGCTCCGGCGCGCCCGGCCCCACCGGGGGCAGGAAGCCCCAGTCCTGGCCCCAGTTCGCCCGGGCGATCTGGAACACCGGCGCCGCCACCGCGAACACCCCCGCCGCCGCGAACAGCACCCGCGCCCGCACCCGCGTCCACGGCAGCAGGAACAGCAGCCAGCCGGTGTAGGCGGTGATGACGTTGGGTGTCCCGGACACCTGCTCCAGGCCCAGGCCCAGCAGGAGCAGCACCCCGGCCCGTACGGCGATCCGGCCGCGGGCCCGGCGCGACGCCGTCCCGGCGAACGGCCGCGCGCCGCCGGTCATCAAGCCGGCCGACACGCCCGCCAGCAGGAAGAAGACGCTGCGGGCGCGGGTGTCCAGGAAGCCGTTCAGCCACTCCAGGACCCCGGGCCAGGGGTGCCCCGGCGGCGTCGGCTCCAGCCATCCCGTGGGCACGAAGTGCATCCACACCATCCCGAGCACCGCCAGCGCCCGCAGCACGTCGACCGCCACCAGGCGCCCCGCCGGCGCCGCACCCGCGCGCTCGCCCCTCCTGCGTCCGGCCCCCGGCGGCCGGACGGCCCCCGGGGACCGCCCCGTCAACGGCTCGGTGATCACGGCAACTCCTTCGAACGACATCAGGGAGCCGCCACGCTAGGAATCCGGTGTCAGCCCGGCCCTCCCGGAACATGACCGTCGTGTCACAGGTCCCGGGCGGGGGCGGGGGCGGGGGAGGGGGTCCGCTGATGGGCCGGGCCGGGCCGGGCCGGACGGCGGGGCCGGGCGGGGGCGATCAGGCCTTCCAGGCGCCCCAGTAGACGTCGGCGTTGCCGCCCGAGCCGCCCTCCCGGGTGGTGCGGAAGGCGGCGCCGCCGGTGCCGTTCTCGTCGTAACCGTTGGACCCGACCTAGGGGTTGGACCAGTGCAGCACGACGGCCCTGCCGTCGCGCCAGCCCTCCCTCGCAGCCGTCCGCCCGGTACGTCACCGTGCCCTCGGTGCCGGTCATGAAGCCGTTGCGCTGCGACCGGAAGACTCCGACGACGGTGTTCTCCAGCGTCTGCGGCGGCTCCAGGCCCGGCGCCCAGGTGCCGTGGGCCAGGGAGTGGCCGCTCCGGTGGAGCGTGCAGCCGGTGCCGTTGTGCAGGTGCACCGTGGTGCTCCGGGCGGCCGGGCGGTGGTCGGGGCGGCCTGGGCGGTGCCGGCGACGGTGCGGAGCCCGACGGCGGCCACCGCGGCCACCGCGGCCAGCGGTGCGAGGCGTACGGAGGCAGGCATGGTTTCCCTCGGTTCCGGGTGTCTTCGGTAGCGGCGCGGCGGTGTCCCCGCGCCTCGACGACCCCTGCGGAACGCCGGCTGACGGGTGATGGACGGCGCGGTGGACGGGACCGGCCGGGCGTACGGGGAGCGCGGCCCGGTCGTTCACCCCAGCAGCGCCGCCACCGCCCGCGGCGTCCAGTGCCCGGCCGCGCCCGGGCGGGTGGCGAGGTAGCCGGCCGCGCGCCAGGGCCCCCAGCCGTGCGACTCGGCCAGACCGGCGGCCAGGGTGCGCAGGTAGGGCGGGGTGGGGGCGTTGAGCTCGGCGCCCGCCACGCCCCGGGAGGCGGTGAAGGTCAGCAGCGGGTGCCCGTCCAACTCGCCGACGTGCAGCAGGGTTTCGTAGCGGCCCGGCCCCAGTTCGGCGCGCCCGGTGGCGAGCACGGGGGCGAGGTCGAGGTCGGCGCCGGGGAGCCGGCGCATCTCCTGGGCGGCCAGGTCGCTGAACTGCCCGGCGGTCAGCAGGTAGGCGCGGCACGGGACGTCGCCGGGCGGGGCCGGGTCGTAGAACGCCGAGCCGCCGCCCCAGGTGAGCGAGAGGTCGGCGAAGTAGAGCGTGCCCGGCAGCGCGGTGGCCACCGTCCGGCGCGGCAGGCGCCGGTCGCGGCCGCCGGGGTGGTCCTGCGCCCCGCCGTCCGGGCGGCCGCCGCGCAGGTAGCAGGCGAGGCGGGCGGCGTGCAGGTTCGAGCCGTACGCCACGTACCAGACCAGCGCGTCCCCGTCCGGGCCCGTCGGCGCCAATCCCGGCGCCCTGGTGTCCACCACTCCCGCCACTCCCGTCGCACCGCCGCGGTGTCCGGCGATTACCGTTCACCGGCGGGAACGGTCGAAAACCCGCGAAATGACGTTCGATTCACGCCGTCGCCCGCCGCACGTGGTGTGACGCGGCTCACCTCCCCGGGGCGATGAGTCCGCGGCGCGGTCGCGGTCTACCTCCGTGACCGCACCGCTTCCGCCGTGCCCGACCGACAGGAACCGCTCATGACCGCCGCCGCCCCCGCCGCCACCCCTGCCGCCGCCCCTGCCGCCGCCAAGGGCGGCCCGGCCTCCTACTTCCCCTCCATCGAGAAGAAGTACGGCCGCCCGATCGAGGAGTGGAAGGGCCTCATCCGCACCTCCCCGCTCGTCAGGCACATGGAACTCGTCGCCTGGCTCAAGACCGAGCACGGCCTCGGCCACGGCCACGCCAACGCCCTCGTCGCCCACACCCTCGCCGAGGAGACCGCCTGAAACCGCCCGGCCGAGGGGCGAGGGGATCACGGCCTGCGGGCCACGAAGACGAACTCCCGCCCCGGCCGGTCCGGCGCGTCGCGCACCTCCTCCACCGCGAAGCCGCAGGCGGCCAGGTCCCGCCCGACCTCCTCCCGCTCCCGGAAGCGCAGCGTCGAATCCGAGGTCAGCACCTGCCCGTCCGCGGCGAAGACGTACGTCCACCGCAACGACACCAGCGGCCCGTCCACCGCGACCAGGTCGACCCAGCTCTCGACGGACCCGGCGCCCGGCACCCGCGTCACCCGGCGGGAGCGCTCGCGCGTCCACCCCTCCCAGGCCCGGGCGGCCGGGTCGCGGGTCTCGAAGACCAGCCGCCCGCCCGGCCGCAGCGCCCCGAAGGCGCCCCGCAACGTGCCCCGCCACGCGCACGGGCCGGTGATCGCCTGGGCCACGTTCGCCGTCATCGTCGCCAGGTCGACCCGCAGCGGCGGCAGGGCGGTGGCGTCGCCGTGGATCCACCGCACCTTCCCGGCGCCCGGCTTGGCGCGCGCGACCTCCACCGAGGCGAGCGCCGGATCGACACCCACGACCTCCACGCCGCGCGCGGCCAGCAGCAGCGCGAACACCCCCGTGCCGCAGCCGATGTCCAGCACCCGGAGCGCCCCGAACTCCTGCGCCATCCGCAGATACGCGTCGAGATCACCGCGCCCGGGCTCCAGCCGATCGTAGAGCGCGGCCAGCCGCGGATCCCCGAACTCCTCGTCAGCCATGGCACGACCGTAGGCGGGACACCCGTGGGCGAGACACCCGCCCGGCACCCCGAGGCGCCCCGAGACACCCATCCGGCACCCTACAGGTCTACACCACTGCGTCCACGGCTGGCCGAAACCGGCCCCACCTCCCGCCGCCCCCGCCGCCCGGCTACCCGGGTGCTCAGCAGTCCCGCGAGCGCCTCGGGCCACTCGGGAAGGGCCCGTCGGGTTCCGGCCGAAGCCCCCGCCCCCGCTTGTCCGTCGGCGAACCGAGAGGGAAGAGTGGGTCGTGCCGGCCGGCGATCGTGTCCAACTCCCTTGCGAACGAGAGGACATCGTGATGACCGACGACGTGTACGAGCCCCCGACGCTGATCGAACTCGGCGACTTCTCGGACCTCACCCGGGGCTTCGACTTCGGCAACCAGTCCGACGTCCACGGCTACTACCTCCTCCCCTGAGGACCGGGCCGTGAGCGGTCACCGACGGACCTGGTTCGTGGTCCTGCCGGACACCGAAGCCGCAGCCGCGGTGGCCGCGGTGTGGGGCACGGCCGACCGCCGTGCCCTGCACCACCCCAGCGGACGCCCCTGGATCCTCGGCCACTGGCCCGACGACCAGCCGGTCACCGCCCAGGCCGGCGCGGTCGCGCTCGCCGTGTTCGGCACCAGCGACACCGACACCCACCACCTGCGCCGCCACGCCGCACACGTCCGCGACCCGTACGACGCCCACACCCTCGCCGCCGACCTGGCCGGCAGCTTCCACCTGATCGCCACCGTCCACGGCACCGTCACCGCCCGCGGCACACTGTCCGGACTGCGCCGCCTCCACCTGGCCGACGTCGACGGCGTCCCCGTCCTGTCCGACCGCGCCGACACCCTGGCCGCCGCGGCCGGCCTCACCCCCTCCACCGAACGCCTCGCCCTGCGCCTGGCCCACCCGCTGCCCCACCCCGCCGACACCCTGCCCCTGTGGCCCGGCATCACCCCCGTACCACCGCACCACACCGCCGAAATCGCCCCCGGCCGCCCCGCCCGCACCCGCGCCCACTGGCACCCCCCGGCCCCCGAACGCCCCCGCCCCGACGCCGCCACCGCACTGCGCCACGCCCTGCACCGCGCCGTCGCCGCCCGCACCCGCGACGGCGGACTCGTCGCCGCCGACCTCTCCGGCGGCCTCGACTCCACCCCCCTGTGCTTCCTCGCCGCCGACGGCCCCGCCGACCTGCTCACCGTCACCATCGGCTCCCTCGACCCCCACCACGACGACGCCGCCTGGGCCGACCGGGCCGCCCGCCACCTGCCCGGCCGACGACTCGTCCTGCCCGCCGAAGAACTCCCCGCGATGTTCGCCGGCATCGACGCCCCCGCACCCCAGGGCGACGAACCGTTCACCTGGACCCGCACCAGGGCCCGCGACGAAGCCGTCGCCCGGCTCCTCGCCACCCACGGCGCCCGGCTGCGCATCAGCGGCGAAGGCGGCGACGAGATCCTCCAGGCCCTGCCCGCCTACCTGCGCACCCTCCTCCCGCGCCACCCCGCCACCGCCGCCCGCCACCTGCGCGGACACCGCGCCCGCCTGCGCTGGCCCCTGCCCGCCGCCCTCGCCGCCCTCACCGACCCCCGGCCCTACCCGGCCTGGCTCGCCCACGCCGCCGACCGCCTCACCCACCCCGCCCCGCCACCCACCACCCAACTCCTCGGCTGGGGAACCGAACCCCGACTACCGCCCTGGGCCACCGCCCACACCGCCGACCTGGTCCGCGACCAGCTCACAACCCTCGACGACACCGCACCCCTCGCACCCCTCGCACCGCTCGCGCCGCGGCACGTCCAGCACCAGGCCCTGCACATGCTCCGCCACAGCGCCTCCGCCATGCGCCAACTCATCGACGCCACCGCACACTTCGGCGTCCCCTACACCGCCCCCTACCTCGACGACCAGGTCCTCGACGCCTGCCTCGCCGCCGACCCCGCCACCCGCGGCACCCCCTTCGCCTACAAGCCCCTGCTCACCCAGGCCCTCGCCCCCGACCTGCCCGCCGACCTCCTACGCCGCACCGGCAAGGGCGACTTCACCCCCGACACCCACCAGGGACTCGCCCGCCACCGCCCCCAACTCGCCGCCCTCACCGAGGACAGCGCCCTGGCCCGCGCCGGCCTCATCGACCCCGACGCCCTGCGCCGGGCCTGCCTCGGGCTCTACCCGCCCCACACCCCCTACGCCGCCCTGGACGCGACCCTCGCCTGCGAACACTGGCTGCGCGCCCACCCGCACCCCTGACCGCAGGAGCCCGACATGGCCGCCGAACTGCGCCCCGACGTGACGCTCACCCCGACCGACGACGGAGCCGTCGTCCTGGACGAACGCTCCGGCCGCTACTACCAGCTCAACCGCACCGGGCTGCACGTCCTGCGCGCCCTGCAGGAGGGCCGCACCGCCGACGAGATCGCCGCCGGCCTCGCCGCCCGCCACCCGGTCACCGCCGACCGGGCGCGCTCGGACGTCCAGCGGCTGCACGAGAGCCTGCGCACCGCCGGGCTGGTCACCGGATGAGCCTGCACGCCCACGCCACCCGGACCGGCCGGCCCCCCTGGCACCGCCGGCCCGCCGCCCTCGCCGCGATCGGCGCGGCACGGCTGATCGAGAAGCTCCCCCCGGCCCGCATCCGCCGGGTGATGACCGCCCTGCGACGCGGCGCCCGCCCCGCCGACCGGGCCCAGGCCCTCGCCGCCCGCCAGGCCGTGGTCGCCCTCAGCATGCGCTGCGCCGGCCAGGGCTGCCTCCAACGCTCCATCGCCGCAGCCCTGCTGTGCCGCACCCGCGGCACCTGGCCCACCTGGCGCACCGGCGTACGCACCGCCCCCTTCCGCGCCCACGCCTGGATCGAGGCCGACGGCGAACCCGTCGACGAACCCCCCGACCTCGCCCACTTCCACCCCCTGATCACCATCCCCCCACAACCCTGACCACCGGAGCCGGCCGGCCCGACTCCCGCTCCGCCGCACCCGCGCGGAGCCTGCCGGCCGCACAGGAAGTCGGCGGCCCCGCCCCCTCGCGCGCCCGGGCCCCCTACCCGCTCCGCCGCACCCGCGCGGAGCCTGCCAGCCGCACAGGAAGTCGGCGGGCCCGACTTCTCGTGCGCCCGGGGGTCCGTGGCGCTCGGGCGCGGGTGGAACTCCGGAGGTGGCGTGCAGGAAGTCGGCAGGGTCGACTTCTCATGCGCGCGGAGCCCTGTTGGCCGCGTAGGGAGTCGGCGGGCCCGACCTTTCGTGCGCCCGGGGACTCTTTCCCGTTGCGCTGCTCGTGCGCGGAGCCCTGTTGGGCGCACAGGAAGTCGGCGGGGCCGACTTCTCGTGCGTGCGGGGCCCTTTCCCGCTGGGCTGCTCGTGCGCGGAGCCCTGTTGGGCGCGCAGGAAGTCGGCGGGGCCGACTTCTCGTGTGTTCCGGGGTCCGTGGCGCTTGGGCGCGGATGGAGTTCCGGAGGTGGCGTGCAGGAAGTCGGCAGGGTCGACTTCTCATGCGCGCGGAGCCCTGTTGGCCGCGTAGGAAGTCGGCGGGCCCGACCTTTCGTGTGCCCGGGGACTCTCTTCCCCGCTGCGTCGCTCGCGGGTGGACTCCGCCGGCCGCACAGGAAGTCGATGGGGTCGACTTTTCGTGTGTTCGGGGGTCCGTGGGGCTTGGGTGCGGGGGGAGCTTCGGAGGTGGCGCGTAGGAAGTCGGCGGGGCCGTGCTGGTGGGGGCTGGCCGGCACCGGCCTCAGCGGACTGGCGCTAACCCGTCTGCGCCGGGCCGGTTGACCAGCTCGCCGTGAGGAAGGTGCCCACGTGCCGGGCGAGGGTCCGTACGAACCCCTCAGCGGCCGGGAGGGGGCCGATGAGGGCGTCGCGGTGGGCGGGGGTCAGGAGGCCGGCGTGCTGGAGGCGGGGGACCATCGCGGCGTAGTTGGTGAAGGCCCAGTGGCCCGCGGCCGGGACGCGGGCGCGGCGGACCGTGCCGGGGGAGCGGGCGGCCAGGGCGGACCAGGAGCGGTCGAGTTCGTCGCGGTGGGGGAAGAACTCGCTGCCGAGCAGGAGCAGCGGACGGTCGGTGCCCTGCGCCGTGATCCGCAGCGGCTCCGGGGTGGCGCCCGGGGCGGCGGGCGGGTGGTCGAGGTAGCCCTCCAGGTTGACGGCGGCGCGCACGCGGCGGTCCTCGTGGAACACCTCGGTGACCGCGCTCGCCCCCGCCGAGTGCCCGTACACGGCGAGGCGGTCGAGGTCGAGGACGGCGGCGAGGCCCGGGGGCAGCGGCAGTTCGGCGGCGCGGTGGAGCCGGTCGAGGACGAAGCGCAGGTCGGCGATCCGGGCGTCGATCACGGTGCGCCACAGCGGCGGCCGGTCGCGGGGGTCGCCGCGCAGGACGTGGAGCGCACCGGGTCGTGGCGGAAGGCGGTGGTGCCCGGGAACTCCACCGCGAGCGCGTCGCCCGGGTGGTCGACCAGGACCACCACCGCGCCGTGGGAGGCCAACTCCTCGGCCAGGCAGGTCCCGAGGCCGCGCGGGTCGCCGCCGCCCGGGCTGTACACCAGCACCGGCCGGCGCGCCGCGCGCCCCGGCGGGCCGGTGCGGACCGGGGCGTCGGGGCGGGAGTGGGTGCGGGTGGCGGCCCAGTCCACGCCCGCGGCGGGCAGCTGCAGCGGGGTCTGCGGGGCGATCAGCCCGAAGAGGTCCGCGGCGCCGGGCGGCAGCTGCGGCGCGGTGCGGGCGGGGGCGCCGGGGGAGGGGGCGGCCGGGTAGAGGAACGTCACCATCAGCTCCCGCACCGGCAGTTCGGGCTCCAGCGGATCGGGCCGGGAGGAGTCGACCAGGTAGACGCTGCGGCAGCCCACCGGGTACCGGCCGCTCGGCGCGGGCAGGGTCAGGACCAGGCCGCCCGGGGACGCGGCGGCGGCGCGCCCGGCGCCCGGCAGCAGGAGGGCGGCGGGCGCCGCCAGCGCGGCCCGGGTCAGGGTGCGCCGGCTCACCGGCAGGCCGCGGGCCGTGCCGGTGGTGGAGCGGCGGGTGAGGCCGCGGGTCGTGCCGCGGGTCGTGTCGTGGACCATGGAGCCAGGTTCGCCCGCGCCGCCCGGGCGGGCGATCGTTTAGGTTGAGGGCTCAAGGATGGACACCGGCCCGGGGAGGGGCGCCGTGCTGCGGATCCACTGCACCCCCGAGGACCTCGCCCGCGTCACCCTCGCCCCGCGCCCGGCCCCCCTCCAGGAGCTCAACACCGCGCTGGCCACGATGTGCCGCACCGACGCCGACCCGCTGCACGGCCCCTGGCGCCGCCGGGCCCTGCACGCCCTGCCGCAGGCCGCCGCCGCGCTGGCCGACCTCGTCCCGGCCGGCCGCGCGCCCGGCTTCCTCGACGTGTTCGCCGACGGCCTGCCCGAGGCGCTCGAACAGGTCCGCACCGCCCCGCCCGGCTACGTCCGCACCGAACTGCGCCGCGCGTACGAGCCCGCGCCCACCGCCCCGCCGCCCTGGGTCGGCGACCTCGCCCGGGGCGACGCGGCCGCCTGGCGGCTGGTCCACCGGGCGCAGCGCGCCGCGTACGACACACTGCTCGCCCCGGTCTGGGACCAGGTGCGGGACCTGCACCGCGCCGAGTTCGTCCGCCGGGCGGTGCAGCTGGCCGAGGGCGGCGCGGCGGCGCTGCTCGACGGGCTGCTGCCCGGCGCGCGCCTGCGCGAGGGGGTGTGGGAACTGCCGGGCGCGCCCAGGGAGATCCACCTCGCCGGGCGCGGACTGCTCCTGCTGCCGACCTTCCACTGGTACGGGCCCGCGCTGCCCGCCGACCTCCCCGGCCGCCCGCTCGTCCTCACCTACCCGGCCGGGCCCGGGCTGCTGCCCCGGCCCGACGGCCGCACCGGAGCGCAGGCCCTGGCCGCCGTGATCGGCTCCACCCGCACCGAACTGCTGCACCTGCTGGCCGAGGAGCGCACCACCACCGGCCTCGCCCGCCGGCTGGGCGTCAGCGCCGCCACGGTCTCCGCCCACGCGGGGGCGCTGCGCGGGGCGGGGCTGGTCACCAGCGTCCGCGCCGGCAAGGCCGTGCTGCACCGGCGGACGGCGCTGGGGGAGCTGCTGGCAGGGGGTGACGGCGCGCCGGACCGGGCGCCGCGGGAGGCGGGGCGGTGAGGGGACCGGGCGGTGAGGCGACCGGGGGCCGGGCGGCGGGGTGTCCCGGGAGCCGGGGCCGCCTCCGGCACGATCGGGAAGAAGGCGGCCCCGGCCCCGGTACGGGTTCCGTACGGGCGGGGCATCGACCGCGATGCCCGTACGGCTGCGGTCGGCACCCATTCCACGACTTCAACAGCACTTGAAGTCAAGCCCGGCCGGAGGCGGGCCCCGCCCGAGGGCGCCGCCGCGGAGCGGGGTAGCCTCGCTCCCGGCGGGGGCCTGCGGGGGGACGGACACCAACAAGACGGACAAGACGGGCAGGGGCGGGCGGATGACCGAGCAGCACAGCTACTGGCGGGCGTCGGACGGTTCGGCGGTCAGCGCCAGCCAGGCGCACATCGTGTGGACCAGGGCGGCCTACCCCGCCCTGGTCGAGGTGGCGGGCCGCTACCACGCGGTGATCAGCTACGCGGACCTGGCCGAGGCGGTCCAGGAGGCCTCCGGGGTGCGCACCCGGATCCACCAGCGGCACTGGATCGGCAAGGTGCTGTCCCTGGTGATCCGCGAGGCGCACCGGCGCGGCGACCCACCCCTGACCGCCCTGGTGGTGCACGCCACCGACGGCCGGGTCGGCCCCGGCTACCAGGAGGTGCTGGCGGTGGCCGGACAGCCCCCGGTGGCCGCGGAGATGGACCGCGAGCAGCATGCCGCCGCCGCCCGTCTGGCCTGCTACCGGCACTTCGGCGCCGACCTGCCCGCCGACGGCGGCACGCCCGCCCTGGCCCCGCGCCTGCGCGCCTCGGTCGAGCGCAAGGCCGCCGCCACCGCCGTGCCGCGCCCCCCGGCGATCTGCCCGAACTGCTTCCTGGAACTGCCCGCGACCCGGGTGTGCGACTCCTGCGGGACCACGGTCGCGCCGTGACCGGCCGGGACGACGGTCGCGCCGTGACCGGCCGGGACGACGGTCGTGCCGTGACCGGGGGCGCCCCGCGCCGATGAGCGGGGCAGGGGCTGAGCGGGCGTCACACGGCGGCGGGCAGCCGCCCCGGCATCTGCCAGCCCTCGGCGAGGCGGGAGGGCGCCAGGCGCCGCCCGTCGCCGAAGAACTCGCAGAACTTCATGATCAGCGGGTCCCAGCCGACCGGGTCGACGTAGTGGTCGCTGCCCGGCACCAGCAGGCCCTCCTCGACGTGGGCGCGCACCACCGTCACCTCGAAGGCGGTGCGGCCGCCGCCCGCCAGCGGCGTCGCCGCCTCCACCCGGCACTCCAGCTGCACCGGGCACTCGGCGGCGCGCGGCGCCTTCACCAGCTCGCCGGGCAGCTCGGTCAGGCCGGCGGCGGCGAACTTCCGCCGCTCGTGGCGGTAGCCCTGCTCGATCCGGTACTCGGCGATCCGCGGGTTGGCGGTCAGCAGCGCGAGGGCGTCCACGGCGTCCACCTGCGCGGAGGAGGGCAGGTTGAGCACGCACTCGCCCTCGCGCCGCAGGTTGGCGGAGGTCTGGGAGCTGTCGCCCAGGCCCAGTACGCACGACTGCCCCAGCCACCACGCCGAGGACATCGGCATGAGGTTGGCGCTGCCGTCCTCGTTGCGGGAGCCGATCAGCACCACGGGGGTGCCGAAGTACAGGACCTTCAGATCGATGACCTTGTGCACGGGAACTGCCGTCCTCGGAAACTCGGGAACTCGGAATCTCGGAGCCGCGCGAACGCGGGACCCGGGAACGCGGCGGCCCGGGAACGCGGATCGCCGCCGGTCACCGACTCTGCCCCCGCCCGTGCGGGGGCGCTGGCGGCGATCGGACATCGCGTTCCGGGCCCGTCCGGTTCCCGGGGACGCCCGGTCCCCGGTCCGCCCGGTTCCCGAGGACGGACCGGGGACCTGCCGTCAGCCCACCGGCCCCCGGGCGGAGACCAGCCGGGCCCGCCCGTCGTGCAGCCGGTAGGACAGGCCCACCACGGCCACCTTCCCCTCGGCGATCCGCGCGGCCAGCGCCTGCGAGCGCTCCACCAGCAGGTCCACGGTCTGGCGGATGTGCTCGTCCACGATCCCGTCGCGGTCCTCGATGCCCGCCGCCCTGGCGGACAGCACGCTCGGGGTCACCCGCTCCACCACGTCCCGGACGAAGCCGCCCGGCAGCTGCCCCTGCTCCAGGGAGTCCAGCGCCGCCGCCACCGCACCGCAGGAGTCGTGCCCCAGCACCACCACCAGCGGGCAGTCCAGCACGCTCACCCCGTACTCGATGCTGCCCAGCGCCTCCGCGCCGGTGACGTGCCCGGCGGTGCGCACCACGAACAGGTCGCCCAGGCCCCGGTCGAAGATGATCTCGGCGGCCAGTCGGGAGTCCGAACAGCCGAACAGCACCGCGAAGGGCCGCTGCGCCGGGGCGAGGGCCGCGCGGCGCCCGGCGTCCTGGTTGGGGTGCTCGGGGTTGCCCGCGACGAACCGGGCGTTGCCCTGCATCATCACCCGCAGGGCCTGGGCGGGGTCGGTCAGGAAGTCGTCCGTCGGGCCGTCGAGCGGGCCGGGCTCAGGGCTGGTTATCGGTGTGGGGATCATGCCAGCACCCTAGATCGCCGCAGGTGGGGTCCGCAGCCCCGGGTCAAGGGCCGGACGGCCCCATGGACGCGCCCACGCCCCCCTCACGACCCCTCACGACCCCCTCGGAGCCCCCTCACGCCCCCGTCGGGCTCCCCACGGCCCGTCGGTGCCGACGGCAGCGGGCCCTGCCGGGGGGCGGCCCGGATCAGCCCTCGATGCCGGTGGAGGCGTGCGCGGCGCCGACCGGTTTGGACTCGGGCGAGCCGCGCTGGCGCAGGTACACGGAGAGGATGGCCATGGACGCGACCGCGAGGAGTTCGGACTGCCAGTTCTGCAGGGTGCGGCTCCAGAAGTCGGCGGACAGCACGTACTGGCCCCAGCGCACCGGCGCCTGCAGGTCGCGCAGCTGTTCGGCGTTGTAGGCGGACCAGCCCGAGATCGACTGGGACGTCCAGGAGCCGAGGAAGAACACGGCCATGACGATGCCCAGGGACCGGGAGTAGAAGCGCAGGCGCAGTCCGCGTGCTCTGGCCCAGGCGGGTGAGTCCGCGGTGGCGTGCGGGCCGATCTTCTGTTCGCGGTCCGACTCCGTCCCGGCCTTGCCCATCTCCTTGGACTCGGGGGATCCGCGCTGCAGGAGCCAGACGGTGCCGAAGATGTAGAGGAAGAACTGCAGGTACTCCGACTGCCAGTTCTCGGTCACGTCGACGGCGAAGTCGGAACCGGTGAGGTAGCCGGCCACGTCCAGTGGCTGGAGGCCGGCGGCGACGAGCTGGTTGTTGAGGTCGGCGCGCCCGGCGGCGGCCTGCCCGGCGAGGGCGAGCAGGAAGGCCGTGCCGAAGGCGAGGGTGAGGCCGTTGTCCCTCAGGAACCCCGTGGCCCGGCTCACCGCTGCAGCGCTCCGATCGCGGTGAAGTAGGCGAGGCCGGCGACGACGGTGGCGATGCACAGGACGAACAGGCTCCGCATCCTCACGCTCCCTTGATCTCGCACTGGTACGGGCGCCGGTCGCGCGGCGTGCAGCCCGCCGCGGTGACCTTCCAGCCCTCCGGGAACGCGGACAGGAAGAGGGTGTCGCCCTCCAGCACCACGCGGGCCTGCCGCCCGAACACGTCCACGCGCCGCACCGGCCCGCCCGCGGGCAGGTCGACGCCGGCCAGGGCCGGCTCGCAGTCCTTCTTCTCCTGGTCCTCCAGCTCCTCGCGGGTGGCGGGCGCGAGCGTCCCGCAGAGCGCCGCGGCGTCCGAACGTCCTGCGGCGTCCTCGAACCCGGCCGCCACGGCGGCCGCCGCGTCCTCGCGCCGATCCACCTGGCCGCAGCCCGCAAGGCCGACCAGGGCGGCGACGCCCGCCGCCCGCACCCACCGCATCCGCAGCGTCATCCCCCCAGGGCACCACGCCGGCGGCGCCGGGCCAAGGAGGCGCGGCCGGACGGGCGCGGGCGGGCCGCGCCCGGGGCGGGGGCGCCGTCCGTCGGCGGCGCTCGGTACGGTGGCGGGTGTGCCGCCCTCCTCCTCTTCCCCCGCCTCCTCCCCCCGGCTGCCGCTCGACGACCTCGTCCGGCTGCGCCGGGCCCGGGACCGGATGGACCGCGAGTACGCGCAGCCGCTGGACGTGCCGGCGCTGGCCCGCACCGCGCTGATGTCCTCCGGCCACTTCTCGCGCAGCTTCCGCGCCGCCTACGGCGAGACCCCGTACAGCTACCTGATGACCCGCCGGATCGAGCGGGCCAAGGCGCTGCTGCGGCGCGGGGACCTGAGCGTGACCGAGGTGTGCATGGAGGTGGGCTGTACCTCGCTGGGCTCCTTCAGCACCCGCTTCACCGAGCTGGTCGGGGAGAGCCCCAGCGCCTACCGGGCCCGCGACCACGAGCAGGGCGCGGCGATCCCGGCGTGCATCGCCAAGATCCGCACCCGCCCGGCGCGGCACGCCCAGGCCAAGGACGGCGGAGGCAGCGCGGGCGCCGGGGACGCCGAGCGGTAGCGTGACCGCCATGAGCATCGAACTCGCGCAGTGCTTCATCGCCGTCGACGACCACGACCGGGCGCTCGCCTTCTACCGCGACGTCCTCGGCTTCGAGGTGCGCAACGACGTCGGCTTCGAGGGCATGCGCTGGGTCACCGTCGGCTCGCCCGACCAGCCCGGCGTGGAGATCGTCCTGGAGCCCCCGCTGGCCGACCCGCACGCCTCCGCGGACGACCGCCGGGCCGCCGCGGAACTCCTCGCCAAGGGCCTGCTGCGCGGCGTCATCTTCCGCACCGACGACTGCGACGCCACCTTCGAGCGGCTGCGCGAAGCCGGCGCCGAGGTCCTCCAGGAGCCGATGGACCAGCCCTACGGGGTGCGCGACTGCGCGTTCCGGGACCCGTCGGGCAACATGCTGCGCTTCAACCAGCCGCGCACCCGGTAGCCGGGTACCCGAAGGCCGGGGGCGGGCGGCTGCGGCGCTCGGGCGGGAGCCGGCGGCGCAGCAGGCAGAACTCGTTGCCCTCCGGGCTCCGTCGTCCGGCCCGGGGCGGGGGTCGCCGCACGCGGGCTCCCCGGTGGCGGCGAGGGGTCGTCACGCCACCGCCCCGGCGGAGCGCCACGTCTGGACAGGCCGCGGCGGACGGGATAGAGAGGGTGTCAACCAACGTTCAGCCGGGGGGACTTGTGAGTTTGAACGTGCTCGTGCCGCTGGCGCTCGTCGTCGCGCTGCTGTACTTCGTGCCGGCAGTCGTCGCGATCGTGCGAGGTGTCCCGAACCGGGGGTCGGTCATCGTGGTCAACGTCTTCCTCGGATGGACGGTGCTCGGCTGGATCGTCGCGTTGGCCATGGCGGCCCGGAGCGGGCCGCCGCGTTCCCGCGGGTAGTCCGCGCCCGCCCCCGGACTCGAACCGCGCGGTCCAAGCGGGCCGACGCCCCGGGCCGCCCCGGGTGGTGGGCGGGGCGTCAGGTGAGGGCGGGCAGCGGGGTAGTCGGGCAGGGTGATGTCGCCGGCCTTGGCGAACTGGGCGGCCAGCACGGGGCGCAGCGGCCAGCGGCCCATCCAGCGCATGGAGGCGGCGCGCAGGCGGATCATCAGGGCGCTGTCGGGGGCGTAGCCGTTCAGGCCGCCGGGCGGCAGTTCCTGGGCGCGGGCCACGTAGGGGCGCATCAGCTCCTCGTAGCGGGCGAAGGCGGTGCGGAAGTCGCCTGCGGCGGCGGCGAGTTCGCCGGCCAGCAGGTACGCGCCGACCAGGGCCAGGCTGGTGCCGAGGCCGGTCAGGGGGCTGGGGCTGTAGCCGGCGTCGCCGAGCAGGGCGACGCGGTGGTGGCTGTAGCGGTCGAGGTGGACCTGGCCGAAGGAGTCGAAGGCGAAGTCCTCGGCGGTGCGCATCGCGGCGAGCAGCCGGTCGACCTCCCAGCCGGCGCCCGCGAAGCGCTCGGCGAGCAGGCGCCGCTGGGCGGCGCTGTCGCGGCGGTCGTACGCCAGGGGCGCGCTGCGCAGGCCGAGGGAGGCCTTGACCTCGCCGGGCAGCCGGCCGGGGCGGGCGCCGGCGACCAGGCCGCCGGGGGCGTTGTACATCAGGAACCAGCCGTCCAGGGCGCGGGCCAGGGCGGGGTCGTGGACGGTGAACCAGGCGTGGTAGCCGCCCAGGGGGCGGTAGTGGGCTGCTTCGGGACGGCCGCCGGAACCGTGGCCGTGGCCGGGGGCGCCGGCGGCGGGGAAGGCGAGGCGGCGGACGGCGGAGTGCAGTCCGTCCGCGCCGACCACCAGGGCGAAGCGGCGGGCGGGTGCGTTCTCGAAGGTGACGCTGACGCCGTCGGCGTCCTGGTCGAGCGCGGTGACGGTGTCGTCCCAGAGGTACTCGACGCCGTCGGTGGCCTCGCGCAGCAGGTCGGCGAGGTCGCCGCGGAGGATCTCGATCTCGGAGACGATGCCCTCGCCGCCGAACAGGTCGACGGGTATCCGGGCGGTGGTGCGCCCGCGCCGGTCGACCAGGGCCATGCCGTGCTGCTCGACGCACAGCGCGCGGGCCCGCTCCATCAGGCCCATCCGCTCGATCACGGTGCGCCCGGCGCCGCGCAGGTCGACGGCCTGCCCGCCGGGGCGCGGGCCCGGGGCGCGTTCGACGACGGTGGGGGTGAAGCCGTGGCGGCGCAGCCAGTAGGCCAGGGCGGGGCCGGCGATGCCGGCGCCGGAGATGAGGACGTCGGTGTCCGGGGTGCGGTCCAGGTGTTCCATGCCGCCGAATGTACGCCGTACGCATCGGCGTCAACAAGCTCTGGGCTTGGAGTATTCGAAGGGGGTGCACTAGTGCGGTGGGGTGTTCCGGGGCGGCTCGCGCGGCGCGCGGGGGCGTTCGCGCAGGCAGACGGCCCGACAGGTGCACTAGTGCGGCACCATGGGGCGATGGAGAGCACTCGACAGACAGTCAGTTCCGGCTCGCCCCTCGAACCGCGGATCGGCTTCTCCCGCGCCGTGCGCAAGGGGAACCACGTCGCGGTCGCGGGCACCGCCCCGATCGGCGAGGACGGCACGACGGTGGGCCAGGGCGACGTCCACGCCCAGACCGTGCGCTGCCTGGACATCGCCGAGGCCGCCCTGCGGGAGGCGGGCGCCGCCCTCACGGACGTCGTGCGGACCCGCATCATGCTCACCGACATGAGCCGGTGGCGGGAGGCCGCGCGCGCCCACGGCGAGCGCTTCGCGCAGATCCGCCCGGCCACCACCTTCGTGGAGGTGTCGCGCTTCATCGACGAGCGGTGGCTGGTGGAGGTCGAGGTGGACGCGGTCATCGGCTAGCGGTCCGTGTGCCGCCGCCCCGCCGCCCCGCCCCGGTGCCGCACCGGGGCGGGGCCGCGGCGCGCCCCGGGAGGTCAGGCCGCCGCGGCCCGCGCCGCCCGGCGCAGCGAGCCGACCACCGCCGACAGGTCCTCCTCGGCGATCGACGGGTCCGCCAGCAGCACCTCGCGGGCCGCCGCCAGCACCGGGCCGCCGCCCGCCAGGGCGAGGTCCTTGGCGGCCAGCCGCACCGGGAAGTCCGCCTCCGTGCTGTACGCCCGGGCCGCCACCCCCGCGAGCGGCCCGACCGACAGCACCTCCCGCACCTGCTCCTGCGGCACACCCAACTCCTCGGCCACCGCGACCGCTTCGCCGAAGGCGGTGACGCAGGCGACGATCGCGCCGATCACCACCGCCTTCAGCGCCGCGCCCGAGCCCGGGCCGCCGCAGCGCCGCACCCGGCCCAGCCGCTCCAGGACGGGCTGCGCGCGGTCCAGGTCGGCGTCCTCGCCGCCGGCGAACACCACCAGGTCGCCGGTGGCCGCCGGGCCCACGCTGCCGACCACCGGCGCGTCCACCAGGGCGACGCCGTCGGGAAGTTGCGCGCGCACAGCGGCGGTGGCCCGCGGGCCGATCGAGGACATGTCGATCCACAGCGTGCCCGGCGCGAGCGCCGCCGTGAGCTGCGCGGCCACCGCGGTGACGGCCGCCGGGTCGGACAGCATGGTGACGACGACGTCCGCACCGCGCACGGCCTCGGCCGCGGTGGCGGCCGCGGCGGCCCCGGGGACGTCGCCGGCGCGGCCGGGGGAGCGGTTCCAGACGGTCAACGGGTGTCCGGCGGCGGCGAGTCGGCGGGCCATCGGCAGGCCCATCCGGCCCAGCCCCAGGAAGGCGATCTTCTTCATGGCCACCACGCTAGGCAGCCGGGAGCCAGGCGACAAACGAATGTCCCGCATGGTAGCCATGCGGGATGGACATGGCTTGGCTGGACGTCTTCCGCACCGTCGCGCACCTGGGCTCCTTCACCGCCGCCGGGGAGCGGCTGGGCTTCACCCAGTCCGCGATCTCCCGACAGATCGCCACCCTGGAAGGCGAGTTGGGCACCGCGCTGTTCGACCGGCTGGCACGCGGGGTGCGGCTGACCGAGCACGGCCGGGCGCTGCTGCCGCACGCCGAGGCGATGCTGGAACGGCTCGACACCACCCGGCGCGAACTGACCGCCCTCACCGAACTCACCGCCGGGCGGCTGCGGGTGGGCGCCTTCGACAGCGCCAACGCCGCCCTGGTCCCCGGCGCCCTCGCCGCCTTCCGCGCCGCCCACCCGGGCGTGGCGATCAGCCTCACCGAGGGGCTGACCGCGCACCTGCTGGACCTGCTGGCCGACGGGGCGATCGACCTCGCCCTGGTCGCCTCCTACACCCGACCCGACGGCCACGGCGAGCAGTTCGACTTCCGCCCGCTGATGGCGGACCCGGTGCTGGTCGCCCTCCCGCGCGGACACCGCCTCGCCCGGCGCCGCCGCCTGCGCCTGGCCGAACTCGCCGACGAACCGTGGATCGCCGCCAGCCGCCACGCCGAGTCCACCCTCCTCGCCGCCTGCGTCCGCAGCGGCTTCCAGCCCCGCATCGAGTACGCCGTCGCCGCCTGGAGCGCCAAACTCGGCCTGGTCGCCGCCGGACTGGGCGCCACCCTCATCCCCTCCCTGGCCGCCCGGGTCAGCCGCCCCGGCGTCGCCCTCGTCCCGCTGCACCCGGACGACACCCCGGTGCGGCGGGTGCACACCGTCACCCTGCGCGGCCGGCGGGTCCCTGCGGCGGTGGAGGCCTTCGAGGCGTTCCTGAAGGAGGTGGCGGACGGGGGGAGCCGGTAGCCGGGCCGGGCCCTCCCGGCCGGACGCCGGCCCCGGCCGCCGCGCCCCTCTTCCTGCTCCGGCCGGGGCCCTGAACACGGCCCCCGGCCTGCGGGTTTGCCAGAACGTCAACGCCGTTCGCATCCCCGGGCCGGCGCGCCGCATGATCAAGACGCACCCACGGCCACCGGACCCCGAGGAGTCTCCATGACCGAGCCGAGCCGACCGCGCCACCGCACCGTCGACGCCCCCGCCGGACGCCTGCACCTGGTCGAACAGGGCACCGGGCCGCTGGTCCTGCTCGTCCACGGCTTCCCCGAGTCCTGGTACTCCTGGCGCCACCAGCTTCCCGCCCTCGCGGCGGCCGGATACCGCGCGGTCGCACCCGACGTGCGCGGCTACGGCCGCTCCGCCAGGCCGTCCGCGCCCGAGGAGTACCGGATGCGCGCCCTGGTGGAGGACAACCTCGCCCTGGTGCACGCCCTGGGCGAGCGGACGGCGGTGGTCATCGGGCACGACTGGGGCGCGAACATCGCGGCCGCCGGCGCCCTGCTCCACCCCGAGGTCTTCCACGCGGTGGGCCTGCTCAGCGTCCCCTACACCCCGCCCGGCGGCCCCCGCCCCAGCGAGGCCCTCGCCCGGATGGGCGGGGACCAGGAGTTCTACGTCTCCTACTTCCAGGAACCCGGCCGCGCCGAGGCCGAGATCGAGCCCGACGTCCGGGGCTGGCTCGCCGGCTTCTACGCGGCCCTGTCCGCCGACACCATGCCGCCCCCGGGCCGGCCCGACCCGCACTTCGTCGGCCCCGGCGGGACCCTGCGCGAACGCTTCCCCGCGAACCGGCTGCCCTCCTGGCTCACCGAAGCCGACCTCGACCACTACGCCGGGGAGTTCGAGCGCACCGGCCTGACCGGGGCACTCAACCGCTACCGGAACATGGACCGCGACTGGGCGGACCTCGCCGACCGGAACGGAGCCCCCCTCACCCAGCCGTCCCTGTTCATCGGCGGCGCCCTGGACGCCACCACCACCTGGATGGCCGACGCGATCGCCGCCCACCCGGCCACCCTCCCCGCCCTGGCCTCCTCCCACCTCCTGGACGGCTGCGGCCACTGGGTCCAGCAGGAACGCCCCCGGGAGGTCAACCGCCTGCTGACCTCCTGGCTCGCGACGCTCGCCCCGCCCCGCCCGCCGGCGTAGCCCGCGCAGCCCGCGGAGCCGGCGAAAGGGGCGGAGCCGGCGCTCAGCAGGTGGTGTCGGAGGCCGGCAGCGCCCCCGTCGACAGGTAGGCGTCGACGGCCCGGTCCGCGCACGCGTCGTAGCCGTTGAGGTAGACGGTGTGGACCCGGCCCGGCACGGTGACCAGACGGGAGCCCGGCAGGCGGGCGTGCAGCGCCAGCGCGCCCTGGTAGACGGCGTGGGTGTCACCGGTGGCGTGGATCTGCAGCGCGGGGACCGCGGTGCGGACCTCGACGGGCGGCTCCAGCGGGGCGCTGCGCCAGAACGCGCACGGGACGGGGCCGTTGTAGACCGGGCCGAACACCGGCTGGGCGGCGCGGGAGCGTTCGACGGCCTCGCGGTACCACCAGGCCGGGCGCGGCATCGCCGTGTCGCCGCACAGGATGCCGAGCGCGGCCGCGAGGTCCGCGCCGCCGGCCGGGCCCGGGTCGAGGACGACGGTCAGCAGCTCGTGCAGCACCGGGCCCACCTGCACCGGCCGGCCGTCGGCGGCGTCCAGCAACTGGCGCAGCACCTCCGCGTACAGGGCGCTGTCGCGGTCGTCGCTCTGGCAGACCGCGAGCAGCACCGGCAGCAGGGCGCCGTCGAGCCGGAACCCGTCGACGGCGATCGGCTCCGCCTGCGCCCGGCGCACCAGGCCCTCCACGGTGGCCCGCACCGCCGCCGGGGTGGCGCCCAGGCGGTAGGCGGCGTCGCGCGGCGCGGCCCAGGCGGCGAAGTCGTCCAGGGCCCGCTCGTTGGGGCCCGCCATGTCCTGGATGGTCCGCACGCCGTACCGGGCCGGGTCGAGCGCGCTGTCCAGCACCAGCCGGTCGACGCGCTGCGGGAACAGCTGCGCGTACACCGCGCCCAGCAGCGCGCCGTAGGACTGCCCGAAGAAGGAGGTCCGCTGCTCGCCCAGCGCGGCGCGCAGCACGTCCACGTCCCGGGCGATGTTGCGGGTGGTCAGGTGGGGCAGCAGGTCGGGGTACCTGTTCCAGCAGGCGTCAGCGTCGGCCTCGGCCAGCCGCAGGCTCTGCGCGAACCCGGTCGCGTCGGCGCCCGCCGAGCGCAGCCACGTGCCGCGCGTCAGACCGCAGTCCAGGCCGCCGGCACCCACCCCGCGGGTGTCCATGCCGACGATGTCGTACCCCGCCGCCGCCCCGGGCGACAGCCGCTCGCGCAGCGCGGCCGGCATGTCCAGCCCGCGGTTGCCGGGCCCGCCGGGGTTGGTCTGCAGGACGCCCCGGCGCCCGGCCTGGTCGGCGGCCCTGATCCGGGAGACCGCCAGCGACAGGGTGCGGCCCTGCGGCTCCCGGTAGTCCAGCGGGACGCTCAGGGCCGCGCACTCGGTGCCGGCGGCCGCCAACCGCGGGTCCTGGCAGGCGGACCAGGCGAGCGGCTGGCGGTGGAAGCGCTCCAGCGGGTCGACGGCGGCCGAGGCGGACGCGGACGCGGAGGCGGAGGCCGGGGAGGCGGAAGGGGCCGGAGCGGCCGCGGTGAGCACGGCGGCAGCGCAGACGGCGAGGGCGGCGGCGAACGCCGGGGCGGTCTTCATGTCGGCCAGCCTAGAAGGCAGTTGAGGACGATGGCGGACCGGATCCGCGAACCGCCCTTGACCTCAAGCCGGCTTGAGGTCCTAGCGTCGACCGCGTCCTGACGACCAGTCGAAGGAGCACCGGACATGACGATCACGACGTACGAACCCCAGGTCATCGCCGCCCAGCCGATCGGGGCGTGGACCGGCCAGGTCTACCACCTGGTGGTGGGCGGCCTGCGCGAGCAACTGGCGGTGGAAGGCCTCACCCAGCCCCACTGGTGGACGCTCAACCACGCCGCCGGCCGGCCCGGGGGATGGACCCGCGCGATGCTGGTCGAGCGGCTCGCCCCCTACGACCACCAGGACACCGCCTTCGACACCGTCTTCGACGACCTGATCGCCCGCGGCTGGCTGACCGAGGACGCCGACGGGGCGCTCACCCTGACCGAGGAGGGCGAAGCCGGCCGCCTGCGCGCCCACGACCGCAACCGCAAGGTCATCGAGCGCGCCCACGAGGGCGTCGACACCGACGAGTTCGTGACCGCGATCAACGTGCTGCGCCGCGTGGTGGCGAACATGGGCGGCAACGGGAACCTGCCCGACTGACGGCCCCGGCACCGCCCGCCCCGGCGCCGCCCGCCCCGGCGCCGCCCGGCGCGGTGCCGCCCGGCGCGGTGCCGGCGGGGGCGGCGGCCGGGACGCGCGGCGGGAGATTGACCCATGGAAACGGTCGCCGATTGCCACCTGATCATGGGTCTTTGCGGCCGTAGGCTGGTCACATGACGACGACGAGGAACACCGCCACCGCCCCCACCGCCGCCCCCGTGCTGACCCGCTGCGCCGAGGCCGAGACCTGCGCCGACCCGAGCGCCACCATGACGCTGCTGGCCGAATCCGCCCCCGCGCAGGGCGGTTTCACCGTCTACCGCTCCACCTTCGCCGCCGGCGCCGCCGGGGCGCCCGCGCACTTCCACACCCGGGCGTGGGAGCTGTTCTTCGTCATCGGCGGCTCGCTGCGGGTGCTGGTCGGCGAGGAGGTCACCGTGCTCGGCGCGGGCGACTTCCTGGCCGTGCCCCCGCACACCCCGCACGCCTTCGCCGCCGCCCCCGGCGCCGAGGCCGACGTGCTGTGCGTGTTCACCCCCGGCATGGAGCGCTTCGACTACCTGCGCCTGCTGGGCAGCGTCATGCGCGGCGAGAGCGACCCCGGCGCGATCGCCGCCTCGGCGGAGCGCTTCGACAACCACTACGTGGACAGCCCGGCCTGGCGCGCGGCCCTGGCGGGCGACGCCGCCTGACAGCCGCCGAGCCGCTCGGGCCGGGGGCGTTCGACGGGCCGGGGGCGTTCGACGGGCCGGGGCCGCTCGACGGGCCGGGGCGGCCGGGGTGTGGAACGGTGGTAGCCCGGGGGTGTCCCGGTTGCGAGAGGAGTGGCCATGTCGTCGAAGCGCCGCCGCAAGAAGAAGGCCAGGGCCAGGCGCGGGGCCAACCACGGCCGCCGGCCCCAGTGCTGACCAGCGGCTGAACGGGTGAAGGCGCCCGGGCGGGCCCAGCGGGCCGTCCGGGCGCGCGCCCGCCGTGCCGTAGTCCTCTGCCTTCCGGGCTCCGGCCGTCCGGGCCGCCGCCCACCCGGGCCGCCGCCGGTCCGGAGCCCCCGGCTCAGAGCCGTCCGCGCCCCGCGAAGCCGCCGCGCGCCACCTTGTGGTACTGGCAGTAGTCGGCCCAGTCCGCGCCGAAGGCCAGTTCCAGCACCACGCTCCGCCCGTCCGCGCGGGCCTCGTCCAGCAGCCGCGCCGCGTCCGCGTGCGGCGGGGTCTGCTCCAGGACGAAGAGCCGGTCGGCGTACGGGCCCGCCGGGATCGGGTCCGGGGGCGGGATGCCGGGCCGGTCCCAGGTCAGCCGCGCTCCGGGGCTGGACAGGCAGGGGGAGTCCATCCGCCGGCCGTTCGCGTCGACGCCGCCGTCGCGGTACCAGCGCAGCGCCTGGTCGAGGCTGCCGTGCGGGTCCGGCCCCTGCCCGTGGGCCTGCCACTCGGCCACGCCCGCCGCCGCGATCCGCGGCAGCACGTCGAGGACGTCCTCGCGGACGACGAAGTAGGCGCGGGCGTGGATCCGGCAGACCAGCAGGGTGTCCCGGGGGTGGTCCGAGCCGTGGAAGGTCGGGCGGGTGGACTGGTCCAGGACCTGGGTCAGCAGGTGCTCGACCCCCTCCACCGCTCCCAGCGCCCCGATCAGCCCCCGGATCCGCTCGCGCTCCGCCGCCCGGGCCGCCCGCGCCCGCGGTGAGTCGATCAGCTTGAGCTTGCGCCGCTCGGTGGGCCAGTGCCGCGCCCGCAGCGACTGCGCGCCGTCGACGACCGGGCCCACCAGGAGGACGACGAGGCCGACGAGGCTCGTCGCCAGGTCCTTCAGCAGCTTCTCCACCGGCAGGGTCCTCTCGGGTCGCACGCGCCTCCGCGTCCACACCCTGGCCCGCCCGCACCCGGACCCGCAATCCGCTCCGGTACTCAACTTCCCTGCGTACCGGCACGGTTGCCGGGAGTTTCGGCGGTCGCCCGCGCGGCGCGCCTGCCGCGTGCGGGCGGCTGCGCGATGCTGTCCCCGACCATCTGACGCCCCGTCACCGGAGAGGGTCCCCCCTTGAGCGACGACCTGCTGACCACGAAGATCGCCCTCGGCTTCGACCACCTGGACGCCGACGGCGACGGCCTCCTCACCGAGTACGACCACGTCCTGATGGGCCGGGCCTGCGCCGAAGCCCTCGGGCACGCGCGGGGCTCCGACGCCGAGCGCAGCATGATCGCCGCCTACGTCGGCATCTGGCGCGACCTCCACCTGCCCCACGCCGGCAGCGCACAGGAGATCACCCGCGACGACTTCGTCGCCTCCACCCTGACCCTGGCCGACGACCCGCGGGCCGCCGCCGCGACCATCGGCCGCCTCGCCGAGGTCTTCCTCTCCGTCGCCGACGCCGACGGGGACGGCACCGTCGACGCCGAGGAGTTCCGCGCCTTCCACCGGGCCCACTTCCCCCGCCTCGACCGCGACCGGGTGGACGTCGCGTTCGGGCACCTGGACCGCGACGGCGACGGCACCCTGTCCCGCGAGGAGTTCGTCGGCGCGGTCCTCGAGTACTGGACCAGCCGCGACCCGCAGGCCCCCGGGAACTGGTGGACGGGCCGCCACCCCCTCCAGCCGCAGTAGCCCGCCGGGCCGGTCGGTGGGCGTGAACCCGCCCTGGGCGCACGCCCGTTGGAGTCGGAAAGGGAAGGTCACGCCCGATCACCACCAGGGCCCCGGTCGCGGAGGTTTCTTGCATGCCGATCAACCGTAGGACCCTGCTCAGGGGCGCGGCGCTCGCGGCCACCACCGGTGCGCTGGGCGTCGCCGGCTCGCTCGCGCCGGCCTCCGCCGCCCCCGACCGCCTGGTCCACCGCCCCACCGACCGGTGGATGTCGCTGCTGGGCGACAACGTGAAGCTGTCGCAGCTGACGATCCCCGGCACTCACGAGACGTGCGCGATCTACGACGGCGGCGCCTTCGGCTTCGCCCAGTGCCAGGAGTGGCGCATCCCCCAGCAGCTCCAGGCGGGGGTGCGCTTCGTCGACATCCGGTGCCGGGTGATGGGCGACGTCTTCACCATCCACCACGACAAGATCTACCAGAAGATCAACTTCGGTGACGTGGTGAACCTGTGCATCGACTTCCTGAAGGCGAACCCCCGCGAGACGATCATCATGCGGATCAAGAAGGAGTACACCGAGGGCCAGGACTACCGCTTCAGCGAGATCTTCAACTACTACATGGACGGCAGGGACGGCAAGGGCGGCTACCGGCCGTGGTTCTGGCTGCCCAGGGCCGGCTCGCTGCCCGGCGGCCTGCCCGCCCTGGGCCAGGTGCGCGGCAAGATCATCCCCATCATGTCGGACTTCACCTGGGGCGACGGGCGCTACGACCCCCTGCAGTGGGGGGACGGTTCCCGGATCTGGCTGCAGGACGCCTGGAGCGACGGGTCCAGCCGCAAGGTCCAGCGGGTCAGGGAAGGACTGGACACCGCCTTCTACGGCCAGAACGACGGCAAGCTGTACATCCACTTCGCCAGCTCCAGCAGCTTCCCGGAGACCCCGTACAGGATCGCCAAGGTCGTCAACCCCTCCATCCAGGACTACCTGACGCCGCGCATCTCCCAGCGCGCGCACTACGGCGTGATCGCGATGGACTTCGTGGACGAGCGCAAGGACCTGCTGCAGATGATCGTCGACTGGAACTTCGGGCTCTGACCGGGCCCGAGTCGCAAGCCGCCCCGGCCCGGGCCCGGTAGGAGCCCGGGGCCGGCGGCGGACAGCGGCGGCTCGGGCCCCGTGGTCGAGCCCGAACCGCCCGGGCGCGGAGCGCCGGTCAGCCGACCGGCGCTCCGCGGCGTTTGTCGGCGGGTGCGGCGCCGGTGCGGACCGGATTTCCTCGGATACCCGCCGGGGCCGTCGTCGGATCCGACGGCCCGAACGTGTACATCAGGGCGGCAACTCCCCGACGGCGCCTGCCGCATGCCCTCCGACCGCCGACCGCCGACCCCACCGTCCCGCGCGACCGTCGCGCACCGATCCCGCCCGTCACCCGCCGGCCCGTCCGCCGGCCTTCCGTCGCCCCTTCCACCGGCCGTCCGCCGGCCTTCCGTCGACCCCTCCGCCGTTCGGGGGCCCGCCCCGGCCGTCCAGCGCAGTGGCGGACCCTCCACCCGACGGACCCGCCCCCACCCGTTGCCGCCCCGTGACCGTGCCCCTCACCGCCTCCACCACGAAGGAGTCCTGATCATGCGCAAGCTCATCATCGACTTGGTCGAGCGCACCGTCGCCACGTACGCCACGGCGTTCCTCGGCCTCCTGCTGGCCGACGGCTTCGACCTGACGTCGATCAGCGCGCTCAAGGCGGCGGCGCTGGCGGCACTGCCCGCCGCGCTGACCGTGGTCAAGGGCGCGGTGGCCACCCGCGTCGGCGACCCGCACTCGGCCGCCCTGCTGTCCCGCGGCCGCGAGTGACCGGCCCGGCCCGCCGCCGGGAGCCGTGACGGCGCGGCCCGTGCCCACCTCACCGCGGCACGGGCCCGGGCCACGGCCACGGGACGCGTGTGCGGACCGCGCGGACGCCGGGCGTTCGCCGCCGAGGTCCGGCCGCCGTGCGCGGGAAGTCGGTCCGGCCGACTTCCCGCGCGCCTCCCGGCGGCCGGGCCGGGCGGCCGGGACGCGGGGACGCGGTGTCGGCCGGCTGTCAGCGGGGACGGCGGGATGACGGTGAGGTGTGAGCGGCCCCCGGGAGGGTGGGGACCGGGCGCAACCGGCCGTGCCGCGCGGTCGCGCCCCCCACCAGACCGCTCCGAACTCCGGGAACCGCCATGCCCTCCACACCCCCCGCACCCCAGGCCGCCGCGCGGTGGGACGTCCACCGGCCGCCCCGCGCCGAGGGGAGGAACTTCCTGGTCACCGGCGGCAACGCGGGCATCGGGTACTTCGTCGCCGAGCAGCTCGCCGGCACCGGCGCCACGGTCGTCCTCGGCAGCCGCGACCGGGCGAAGGCCGAAGCCGCGATCGCCTCCATCGCCTCGCGCGTCCCCGGCGCCAGGGTCCGGCACCTGCCCCTGGACCTGGCCGACCCCGCCTCGCTCCGGGCCGGCGTGGACGCCCTCGCCCTGGAGCGCCTCGACGCGGTCGTCCACAACGCCGGCGTGGCGCTCGACCACCCGCCGCGCCGCGAGACCCGCGACGGCCACGAGCTGATGTTCGCCACCAACCACCTGGGCCACTTCACGCTCACCCACCTCCTCGCGCCGCTGCTCCAGGCGACCCCGGGCAGCCGGATCGTCACCACGGGCAGCTTCGCCGCCAAGTCCGAACGCCTGGACCTAGACGACCTCCAGAGCACGCGCGACTACCGGCCCAAGCGCACCTACGCGCGCTCCAAGCTCGCCCAGATGCTCTTCGCCGTCGAACTCGACCGGCGCCTGCGCGCCGCCGCCAGCACGACCCTGAGCGTCCTCGTCCACCCCGGCGGCGCGCTCGACCCCCTCACCCCGTCGCGCCCGCCCGTCCACGTCCGCACCACCGGCGAGCGGCTGCGCAACCTGCCGCTGGGACTCGTCGTCCAGGGCAAGGACGCCGCCGCCTGGCCCGCCGTCCGGGCCGTGCTCGACCCGCACGTGCGCGGCGGCCAGATGTGGAGCCCCCGGGTGTTCGGGCTGCGCGGCACGCCCCGGCTCGAACCCCTCTGGCCCCACCTGACCGACACCGCGACGGCGGCACGGCTGTGGACGGCCGGCTGCGAACTGACCGGCCACGAACCGGCGTTCACCCGCTGAACCGACGATCCGCGGAGCCTGTCGAGCCGCCGAGCCCGCCGATGCGCCGGGCCCGCCGCCCGCCCGGGGCCCCGCCGCGCCGTCAGTGCGCGGACGGCACCGGGCGGCGGGCGGTGCAGCGGTAGCCGAGGCGCTCGAAGGCCGCGGCCATCGGGACGTTCGTCGGGCCGGTGTCGGCGCGCACCGGCGTCGGGCCGCTCTCGGCGGCCAGGATGCGGGCGGTCCCGGCGAGGATCTCCCGCGCGCACCCGCGGCCCCGGTACTCGGGCAGCACCCCGGGGTAGCCGACCACGGGGGAGGCGTGGTTGCGCGAGGGGATGCCGAAGCCGAGCGTCCCGCCGCCGGGCGCGCGGGCGGTGCGCCACCAGGACCGGTCCCCGGACATGGTGGCGCGGTAGAACGCGACGTCGGCGCGCGCCTGCGCCGGGGCGCCGATCCGCGCGGCCCCCGGCGGCCGGCGGCGTCCAGGGTGCCCTCCGGCACCCGGCGGAACAGCTCGACGAAGACCTCGCCGCCGGGCTCGGCGCGCAACAGCAGGCGCCCCGACGGCTCCGGCAGGCCGGTGCGCGGCGTCCACCCGTAGCGCAGCCGCTCCACGCCCACCGGCAGGCCGGCGCGCCGGGCCGCCTCCCGGCGCCAGGCCACGCCCGCGACGACCTCGGGCCGCTCGTGCCAGTCGCCCGGGAGGAAGAGGTGGTCCTCGGGCGCGGCGCCCGCGCCGGCCTCGGCGAACGCCGCGTGCGCGGCCGTGAGCGGCGGCCGTGAGCCCGCAGGCCCCGTCGGCGACGAACAGGGGCAGGAGAGCGTCGAGCCCGGACCCGACGGCGGGGCGCAAGAGAGCGGCGCCTCACCGACCTCTCGCGCGGCGCGGGAACGCAGAGAGACCGCTCGGGCCACCAGGGCCGGGCGGTCTCTGCTGTTCGGACGGGCCCATGCGCCAACACGGCCCGCTGCCGATGTTCCCGAGTTGTTGGAGTGAACAGCGCCCCCGGGTTCCGGACCCGCGGGTCCGGGTGACGCCGTTGCAAATCGTCACACCAGGCCAGGACGGCGGACAAGGGCATGCTGCGCAAAGGCGCACCAAAATCCGGTTTCACTTCGTTGAACTGCGCCTTTCTGATAGGGCGTTCACGAGATTGCGGCCAGGGACCGGGACGCTGGCGCATCAATCCGCGCGATGTTCACCGAACCGATTGGGATTCACCCGTACGCCTGACAGAGTGTGAGGCCACCGGGCACCCCGTGCGACGCCAACCGCGCAAGTGCCCGCCAGTTGGAGTGGACAGTGATATGGAGGCCTCCTCGATGGCGAGGAACCGGAACAAGCGCATCCGCACCCGAACCCGCACCGCCCACCGCGCGACAGCGGACCCGGTACCGCTGCGCCACCCCCACGCGCGCCCGTACCCGGGCCTGGGCCCGAGCCCGTCCCGGCCGCTCGCGGCCGGTGGGACGGCCGTGGTCGTCGTCGTGGTCGTCCTGACCGCCACGCTGGCCGCCGCCCTGGTGACGGCGGGCATGTCGGCCGGAGCCGCGCTCGAACTGGCCACCGGCGCCTGCCTGTTGGCCGTAAGGCTGCGACGGGAGCGGGCCTAGGAAGAACGCCTGCCTGCGATGGGACGCCGCGAGAACCCGATCGAGGCGACCGAGCCGGCGCTGGGCCGGCTGGCCGCCTGGCTGCGCGAGCAGCGCGAGCAGGCCGGACTGACGTACCGTCAGCTCGCCGCTCGGACCAACTACCACCCCACCACCCTGCAACGGGCCGCCGGCGGACGGTCCGTACCGAGCTGGAAGGTCGTCGAGGCCGTCACCCGCGAATGCGGCGGCGACCTCAAGGCCGCCCGGCGCAAGTGGGCCCAGGCCAACTACTGGGCCCACGTGCCCCGCCCCTCGGGCAGCCGGCGGCTGCGCCCACCCCGGCGGGTCGACCCCCAACAGGTCGACTCCTTCGCCGACCTGCGCCGGGCGATGCACGAGATGCGCCGCAAGGCCGACTGGCCCTCCCTGCGGGAACTGGACCGCCGCGCCCGCGACCGGGGCGGACGCCTGCCCTCCAGCACGCTGGCCCTGGTCTTCAAGGGCGAGGCCCCGCTGCGCAAACCCGTCTTCCTCGCCTACATGGAGGTCTGCGGGGTCAGGGAGGCCCGCCGCGCCCTGTGGGCGGCGGCCTGGGACCGGACGCACAACGCCCGCACCCCGCCCCCGGTCAACTCGCGCACCTACCAGAGCGAGTTCGCCCGGGCCATGCAGTCCTCCAGCGCCGGCACCTCGACGGACATCCTGTTCCGGCTCTGGATGACCCTGCGCAGCAGCCTGGCCGCCGAACGGGACGAGGGCCCCGGCCACCCCGCCACGGCGGGCCGCGAAGGCACCGACGACAACCCGCCGGTGCTCGTGTGACCCGGTCCGGGGGCGGGGGGGGCCCCCCCCCCCCCCCCCCCGGGCCCCCCCCCCCCCCCCCCCCGCCCCGCCCCCCCCCCCCCGGGGGGCCCGCCACCCCCCCCCCCCCCCCCCGCGGGGGGGGGGGGCCCCGGGCCGGGGGGGGGGGCCCCCCCCCCCCCCCCGGCCCCCGGACCGGCACCCACCCGCGCCACCTCGGGACACCACGGGACACCACCATGCCGACACCACCACGCCGTTCGGCCGCCCCCGCACCCGCCCTGGGCCTGTGGGCGCTGCACGACCTCCACCTGCGCCACTACCTGGACTACGCCGCCCTGCTCCTACCGCCCGCCGACGCGCCGCTGGCCGTGCGCGCCGCCTTCGAGGAACTCGGCGGCCACTGGCTCGACGCCCTGTCCACCGCCAGCCCGGCCGCCTGCGCCTGGCAGGCGGTGCGCCGCCGCGTCTGCACCCTGGCCGGCCCCGGGCCGCTCGACCCGGTCGCCCACCTCACCGCCACCCAGCAGGACGTCCTGCTGCTGCACCTGGTCCTCGACCTGTCCGCCACCGAGGTCGCCGCCCTCACCGGCACCGAACCCGCCGCCGTCCACGTCCAGCTCCGCTCCCTGGCCGCCGCCCACCGCTGAACCGGACCGGCCGCCGCCGCACGCGGGGTGAGCCGGGTCGAGCCCGGCCGAGCGCGGGTGAGCCGGCGGACCGGTCGGGGCCGTAGACGTGGACGGGGCGCCCCTGCCGGAGCGGGCGCCGCGGCGTCAGGAGGCAGACGTGCTCAGGTTCCACGGGGCATGGCGGATCACCGTCGTCGGCAAGAGCGCCGACTTCGACCAGCGGGCGGTCGTGCGCGGCGCGTACGGGCTGCGGGTGCTGCCCGGACGGGTCGGCGCCACGATCGAGGTGGACGAGGAGAGCTGGACACTGTCCCTGGAACACCTCCTGTGGGGCCGCAGCTGGCAGCCCAACCTGCGCACCACCCCCGGACCGGTCACCGAACACGACGGCCTGCGAAGCCAGTTGCTCACCAGCAACGACTGCCACTGGCCGGGCAAACCGCTCGACTACGTCAACTTCGTGCTGCGCCTGGACCAGGCCGTCACCCCGGCCGCGGCGCCGGTGCGCGCCGTACGGCTGACCGAGGAGCCGGTCGGCGCGCCCGTCCAGGCCGTCCGCACCTCCTCCTCGGGCTGGCCCGAGCCCGCACCCACGCCCACACCCGGGCGCGAACCCGGGCGTGAACCGGGGCGCGCGCCCGGGCGCGGCACCGCCCCCGCGGCGCGGCCGCTGTCGTCACCGGTGTCGTCGCCGGTGTCGTCGCCGCTGCCGTCGTCGTCGCCGGGGCAGACCGGGCGGGCCAGCCGGTAGCCGGTCGGCGGGGCCGGGGGACAACCCCAGGTCGCAGCGGCCAGCTGGCCGGGTGTCGCGGCGGGCCGGCACCGGGTTGGCTGGTCGCATCAGCACCAGCCGAACCGAGAGGCCGTCACCCGTGCACCTCCGTAAGACCGCCCGCACCACCCGGACCCCCCGCACCACCCGGGCCACCCGCACCGCCGGCACCACCCGCACCACCGGCCGCCGCGCCGCCAAGGTCGTCGCCGTCACCGCCCTGGCCGCCGCGCTCGGCGCCACCGTCATGGCCGGAAGCGCCTCGGCGATCATCAACGGCCGCGACTCCACCGAGCGCTACCCCTTCATGGCCACCCTCCCGCTCAGCGCCGCGCAACTCGCCGACGGCGCCTGCGGCGCCACCCTGATCGACCGCCAGTGGGTGCTCACCGCCGCCCACTGCGTCGTCGGCGACGAGGACACCAAGCTGACCCTCAAGGGCACCGTGCGCATCGGCAGCGCCCACCGCGACAGCGGCGGCACCGTACGCAAGGTCGACCGCGTCGTCGTCCACCCCGGCTTCGAGTTCGGCGACGGCGCCACCCGCCCCAACCAGAACGACCTCGCCCTGGTCCGCCTCGACCGCCCCGCCCCCCAGAAGCCCGTGCGCATCGCCGAACACCGCGCCACCCCGGGCACCCCCACCAGGCTGCTGGGCTTCGGCACCATCGTCGACACCCCCAACTTCCCGGACATGGTCTTCCCCGACCGCCTCCAGGAACTGCCCTCCCGCATCGGCGCCACGACCGACTGCGCCCCCGGCTGGGCCGACCCCACCCGCCTGTGCACCCTCAGCCAGATCCCCGAGGCCATGGCCTGCATGGGCGACTCCGGCGGCCCCCAGATCCAGCGCGGCCGCGGCGGCCGCTGGGAACTGGTCGGCACCACCTCCGGCCCCGGCGCCCCCGGCGTGCCCTGCGCGGGCGGCCCCGGCCTGTACACCGACGTGCCCGCCTACGCCCCCTGGATCCGCGCCACCCTCGCCACCGGCTGACCCGGCGAGGCTAAAGTCCCAGGTGAGAACATCGCGCCCGAGGAGACCACGCCATGCCGACCGACCCCACCGCAACCCCCGCCCCCGCCGCGCACCCGCACCCCGCGCGCCTCGGCCTGGGCACCGCGGCCGTCGGCCGGCCCGGCTACATCAACCTCGGGCGCGACGCGGACCTGCCCGCCGACCGCACCGTCGACGCCCTGCGCGAGCGCACCCACACCCTGCTCGACGCCGCGTACGCCGCCGGCGTGCGCTACCTCGACACCGCCCGCTCCTACGGCCGCGCCGAGGAGTTCCTCGGCCAGTGGCTCGCCCAACACCCCGGCGCCGCGGCCGAGGTGACGGTCGCCAGCAAGTGGGGCTACACCTACACCGCCGACTGGCGCACCAGCGCCGTCACCGCCCACGAGGTCAAGGAACACTCCACCGCCGTCTACGACCGCCAGATCCACGAGACCCGCACCCTGCTCGGCGACCACCTGGACGTCTACCTGGTCCACTCCGTCACCCCCGACAGCCCCGCCCTCACCGACCCCGCCCTCCACCACCGCCTCGCCGCCCTCGCCGCCGACGGCGTACGCGTCGGCCTGTCCACCAGCGGCCCCGCCCAGGCCGACACCATCCGCCGGGCCCTCACCGTCACCACCGCCGGACGCCCGCTGTTCACCGCCGTCCAGTCCACCTGGAACCCGCTGGAGACCTCCGCCGCCCCCGCCCTCGCCGAAGCCCACGCGGCCGGCTGGCTGGTCGTCGTCAAGGAGGCCATGGCCAACGGCCGCCTCGCCGGCCGCAACGCCACCGGCCCCGACACCGCCCCGCTGCGCACCCTCGCCGACCGCACCGGCACCACCCCCGACGCCCTCGCCCTCGCCGCGGCCGCCGCCCAGCCCTGGGCCGACGTCGTCCTCTCCGGCGCCGCCACCCTCGACCAGCTCACCTCCAACCTCGCCGCCGCCGACCTCCGCCCCACCCCGGAAGACCTCGCCGCCCTCACCACCATGGCCGAGCCGGCCGACGCGTACTGGCGTGCGCGGGCGGCCCTGCCCTGGTCCTGACGGCGTCGTCCTCTCGGGACACCGCCGCTCCCGGCCGGCTCACGGTCCTCCGCCCCATCCCGGAAGACCTCGCCGCCCTCACCGCCATGGCGCAGCCGGCCGCCCGTGTACTGGCGTGCGCGGGCGGCCCTGCCCCGGGTCCTGGTCCTGACGGCCGACGGGCCGCCCTCGGCCGGCTCGCCTTCCGGCTTCGCCTGCGCCGGCGGAGCCGGCCGAGGCGTACGGCGTCGTCCTCTCCGGGGCTTGGCGCCCTCGGCCGGCTCGCCCTCGAACCCTCGCGGCCGCGAGGCTGCCCCTCGTGCTCCTCTCTGCCAAGGTGGAGCCAGCCGAGGCGTATTGGTGTGGGTGGGAGGGCCTGTCCTGGGTCCTGGCCCTGACGGCGCCGCCCCGCCGACGCCTGCCGACCTCCGCCCCATCCCGGAAGACCTCGCCGCCCTCACCGCCATGGCGCAGCCGGCCGCCCGTGTACTGGCGCACGCGGCGGGCCTCGGCCAAGCTCGCCCTCCAACCCTCGCGGCCGCCCACTCCGCCCTATCCGCGAGGCTGCCCGCGCGGTCCTCCCCACCAAGGTGGAGCGGGCCGACGCGCATTGGTGCGGGAGGGCGGGCCTGCCCTGGGTCCTGGTCCTGACGACGCCGCCCCCTCCGGCGCCTGCCGTCCTTGGCCAGGTCGCCCTCCTACCCTCGCCGCCGCCCACCTCCGCCGCCCCCGACGATTCGTCGGCTGAGGCGGGCGGCGCTGCCTGGCCCTGACGGCGCCGCCCCTCCGGCGCCTGCCGCCCTCAGTCGGCTCGCCTTCCGACTTCGCCCGCGATGGCGGAGCCGGCCGAGGCGTCCGGCGTCGTCCTCTCCGGGGGTTGGCGCCCTCGGCCGGATCGCCCTCCAACCCTCGCGGCCGCGAGGCTGTCTAGTGGACCTATCCGCCAGGGCGGAGTTCTCCGAGGCGTACTGGCGCGGGTGGGCGGCCCTGCTCTGGTCCTGATGGCGTCGGCTCTCGGGACGCCGCCACTCCCGGCCGGCTCGCGACCTCGCCGCCGCCGACACCTCCGCCCCATCCCCGAAGACCTCGCCGCCCTCGCGACCATGGCGGAGCCGGCCGCCCGCGTACTGGCGCACGCGGGCGGCCCTGCCCTGTTCCTGACGGCGCTGCTCCCGCCGACGCCTGCCGCCGTCGGCCAGCTTGCCCCTCCAACCTCGGCCGCGCCCCCAAGGCTGCCCTCGTGGTCCTTTCCACCAGGGCGGAGTTCTCCGAGGCGTACTGGCGCGGGTCGGCGGGCCTGCTCTGGTCCTGATGGCGTCGGCTCTCGGGACGCCGCCACTCCCGGCCGGCTCGCGACCTCGCCGCCGCCGACCTCCTCCCCGGCCCCCGAGGATTTCACCGGCTGAGACGGGCTGCACTGCCATGGTTCTCACGGGACGGCGAGGAATACCGCCGCGTGGGGGCGGGCGGCGTACGAGGTGGGGTTGTCGCTGCTTCCTTGCTGCTGTTCGTGTTGTTGCGTGGGAAGTCGGTGGGGTCGACTTTTCGTGCGTCGGGGTTGGGTTGGTGTGCTTGCGGGTGGCGGGGCCGGTGCCTGGGGGGCGGGTGTTGGTGGGCTCGTTGCTTCCTTGCTGCCGCTCGCGCTGTCGCGTGGGAAGTCGGCGGGGCCGACTTTTCGTGCTCGGGACCCGCCGGGTCCCCGCGGCGGGCGCGGCTCGTTGTCGGTGGCCGCCCCTACGGTGGGCCGCATGACCGAGTATCTGGACCTCGCGGCCGCCCTGGCCGCCCTGCCCGTCGAGCTGCCGGCCGGGCGGCTGGCCACCGAGGAGGACGGGCGGCAGCCGCTGCTGTGGATCAGCGACGACCCCGCCCCCGGCGGGCTGTGGCGGCAGCTGCACCGCGCCCACCCGCAGAGCGGGCTGTGGCCGCTGCTGCTCACCCCGCTGGACCGCACCGGCCCCGACTACCGACCCTGGCTGTCGGGCGAGTTGTACCCGACCGACGCCGCCGAGCCCTCCCTCTACGACCCGGCCGCCCTGCTGCGCACCTGGTGGAAGCAGGTCGACGGGGACGAGGACGGCGAGGAGGGCGAGGACGCCGAGATCCTGGACGAGGCGCTCGCCCCCTACGGCCGCACCTGGCCCGGCCTCGCCCCCGCCGCCACCGTCCCCGACGGCGCCGCCGGCACCGAGGCCCGGGAGCTGGCCGAGGTGCTGCGGCTCAGGGGCGCCCGCCTCGGCCTGGTGCGGGCCGGTAGCGGCGCCGAGGCGCTGACGGTCTGCGGCTGGGGCGGCCCGGCGAACCACGCCGGCACTGGCAAGATCGCCGCCGTGCTCGCCGACTGGGAGCGCCGCTTCGGCGTCCAGGTCGTCGAAGTCGGCTTCGACACCCTGGAGTTGAGCGTCCCCGTGCCGCCCGCCACGCTCGCCGAGGCGCTCCCGCTGGCCGCCGAGCACACCGCCTTCTGCCCCGACCTGGTGTTCCAGGGCACCGGCTCCCTCACCGAGTACGCCGAGGGGCTGGTGGGCGCCCACCAGTGGTCCTTCTGGTGGGACTGACCCGGCCCTGAACGGCCCTGAACGGCCGGGCCCCGGGCTTGGGGCTCAGTACTCGGAGCTGGGCGCCGCCGTGACCGGCCCGAGGTCCGGTTCGTCGCGCAACTCCACCGCCGTGCCGTGGTGTTCGAGCTCCAGCACGACGAGTTCGTTGGCGCCGGCGTGCCACAGCGGGGCGGGGGCGTAGAGGGTGCGCTGGGGGCCGGCGGCGCAGTGGCGGCCGAGGAGGAAGCCGTTGAGCCACAGCAGGCCGCGGCCCCAGCCGGGCAGGGCGACGAACGCGTCGGCGGGGGAGGGCAGTTCGGCGGTGAAGCGGTGGAAGGCCGGCTCCCCGTCGGGGGTGTGGGCGTCGTCCGTGAAGCGCAGTGCGGACAGGTCGGTCAGCGGCAGCGGCCGGATCTGCCAGTCGAAGAGCCGCTGGTGGCCGTGCGAGACGCCGCGGGTGATGCCCTTGCGGTCGTCCATCTGCGGGCCGTAGTTCACCCGGCCCAGCGCCTCCACGAGGATGTCCAGCACGACGCCGTCGGGCCCGGTGGCCAGCGGCAGCGTCGCGCCGGGGGAGTTGCGCTCCAGCGTGCCGATCGGGCGGCCGTCCGCGAACACCTGCGCCCGGTCGGCCAACCCGTCGATGCGCAGCGGTAGTTCGGGGCGCGGGCCGGGCACGCGGGTGCGGTAGTGGATCAGGCCGCGGTCCTGTCCGACCTGCTCCATCGGCAGCGGCGCGGCGTGCCGCCGCGGCTGCGACAGCGCGTCCAGGGCCGGTGCCAGCGGCGCCCGCCCGTCGGCCCGCTCCAGCCGCTGCGGGGCGATGCGGGGCGGCGGGTCGGGCAGGTCGCCGTCCGGCAGCGGCAGGTAGCGGCCGATGACCTCGCGCAGGGCGTGGAACTTGTCGGTCAGTTCGCCGGCCTCGCCGATCGGCGCGTCGTAGTCGTAGCTGGTGACGGTCGGCTCGTAGCCGGCGTCCAGCGGGTGGGCGCCGGAGTGGTTGGCGCCGGACCACAGGCCGAAGCTGGTGCCGCCGTGCGCCATGTAGAGGCTGACGGAGGCGCCGGTGGCGAGCAGCTCGTCGAGGCAGGCGGCGGTCTCCTTCGGGTCGCGGACGTGGTGGGGAAGGCCCCACTGGTCGAACCAGCCGATCCAGAACTCCATGGCGGTCAGCGGGCCTTCGCCCTGGTGGCGGCGGAGCACCGCGAGGCGCTCGGGGGCGCGTGAGCCGAAGGTGGCGGTGGCGAGGTGGCCGGGGATGGCGCCGCCCTGCTGCATGGTGTCGTGGGCGCCGTCGGTGGTGAACAGCAGGCAGTCCACGCCGCGGCGCACCAGGCCGTCGCGCAGGTGGGCGAGGTAGGCGGCGTCGTCGCCGTAGCTGCCGTACTCGTTCTCCACCTGCACCGCCACCACCGGCCCGCCCCGGCTCGCCAGCAGCGGCAGCAGTTCGGGTGCCAGCGCGTCGAACCAGCCGTCCACCTCCGCCAGGTAGGCGGGGTCGGCGCAGCGCAGCCGCAGCCCGTCCACCGCGAGCAGCCGGGCGGGCAGCCCGCCGAACTCCCACTCCGCGCAGATGTACGGCCCCGGGCGCAGGATCACGTCCAGCCCCAGGGCGCCGGCCAGCCGCACGAAGCGGCCCACGTCCCGCCAGCCGGTGAAGTCCACGGTGCGGTCGGGCAGTTCGTGGAAGTTCCAGGGGACGTAGGTGTCCACGGTGTTCACCCCCAGCGCCCGCACCCGCCGCAGCCGGTCCTCCCACAGCCGCGGGTGCACCCGGAAGTAGTGCATCGCCCCGGCCACCACCCGGTGCGGTGCCCCGTCCCGGACGAACCCGTCCGCGTCGTACCCGAGCATCGCGCGCACCCCGCCTTCCCACCGCAGACCCTGGCCCCGCCGAGCCTAGCGAGGAACGGGCCGCGCGGGCGGCCCGTGCCCGGGTGTCGCACCGGCCGTTCCGGAAGGGCCGCCACGGCCCGCGCGAAGGACCGGCCGCCCCCGCACCGCCCGAGGGCGCGGGTGTCGTACGCGGGTGCGAGGAAGGGGCCGGGTGGCGGGCCCCGCGGTCACTGCGGGGGCAGGGCGAGGGTGGGGAGGTGGTCGGCCATCAGGAGGGCGACGAGTTCGCGGCGGCTGCCCGTGCCGGTCTTGTGGAGGATCGCGGTGACGTGCTGCTGGACGGTGGGCACGGTCAGGTGGAGGCGGGCGGCGATGTCCTTGGTGCTGGCGCCGCGCACCGCGTGCAGGGCGACCTGCTGTTCGCGCGGGGACAGGCCGTGGGCGAGCAGGGCCAGCGGCAGGCGCTGGACGGGGGAGACCGGGGAGGCGACGACGGCGACGCCGCCGCGGCGGCCGTCCAGCGGGGAGGCGTGCAGGGTCAGCCACTGGCCGTCGGGGGTGCACACCCGCGTCTCGACGGGGGCGCCGCGGCGGGCGGCCTGGCGGGCGGGGGTGAGGAAGGCGGTGGGCACCCCGCCGGTGTGGGCGGTGGGTTCGGCCATCCGCCCGATCAGTTCGCGGGCCGCCGCGTCCGCCGAGCGCAGCCGCCCGTAGCCGTCCAGGACCGCCACGGCCGGGGCGGGCACCGGCGGCCGGGGGCGGGGGCCGCGCAGGGCGGCCAGGTGGGTGTCGCGCAGGGCGGCGCCGATGGGGGCGGCGACGCGTTCGGCCAGGCGCAGGTCGGGCAGGTCGTAGCGGCCGCGGGCGCGTTCGCGCATGAACGCCGCGCAGCCCCAGCGGCCGCCGCCGAGGTCGAAGTTGATCCGCAGTTCGTCGCCGTAGCCGCAGGGGTGGAGCAACTCCCGGTAGCGCAGGCTGCGTTCGGGGCGTCCCTCGGTGGCCCGGTCCACGGTCTGCACCCGGTGGCCGGCGGTGCGGATCGCGGCGAAGGTGGTGGTGTCCTCGCCCTGGAGCTCCAGTTGCACGGCCTGCTCGAACTGCGAGAAGTCGAGGTTGTCGGCGACGGTGGAGGTGGGGAACCCGGTGACCGGGTCGTTGCCGTGCCAGCAGCCGCCGTCGAAGCCGAGCGGCTTCGCCAGCAGGGCGTGCAGCTGGCGGAACAGCTCGGCCGCGGGTAACCGGGAGGCCGACAACTCGCGGATGGATCCCAGGACTTCGCGCTCGATGTCACGTCGTTTGGCCACGGACGGAATACTACGGAAGCCGGGGCCAGCCGTCCGGTGAACGGCGAAGCGGGGGCGGGGGGGCCCCCGCGCGGGGCCCCCCCCCCCCCCCCCCCCCCGGGCCCCCCCCCCCCCCCCCCCCCCCGGCCCCCCCCACCCCCCCCCCCCCCCCCCCCCCCCCCCCCCCCCCCGGGCGGAGACACGCGGGCGG
>NZ_JBIVSD010000025.1:76901-106763 GCF_044756065.1 Kitasatospora sp. NPDC092039
CTGCTGGTCGGGTGGTTGGTCGGGGGTTTGGCCCCGGGGGGGGGGGCCCCGGGGGGGGGGGCCCGGGGGGGGGGGGCGGGGGGGGGGGGGGGGGGGGCCCCCGGGCGGGCCCCCCCCCCCCCCGGCCCCCCGGTTCCCCCGCGCCCCCGTCCCCCCTGGTTCCCCCGTTCCCCCCGCACCCCGTCCCGGGCTCCCCTCGTCACCCGGGGATCGGGGTCAGCTCCACGGGTTGGCCGGCTGGTCGTTGATGGCCGTCCAGAAGCGGGTGCCGGTCGGCAGGGTGCCGTTGGCCCACATGCCCCAGCCCCCGGCGTCGTGGAACTCCGTCATCCGGAAGCCGCTGCCGAAGGAGGAGGCGCACAACCGGTCGGCGGCGGCCTGGCTGGTCAGCCGGGTGCCGGCCACCGGCGCGGTGGCCTTCAGCTCACCGCCGCCCCAGGCGTGGGAGCCGGACGTGGGCGGCATGCCGACCGGGGCGGGCCGGCCGTCCTGCTTGATGCACAGCACCGGCAGCTGGAATCCCGCCGGGGTGTCGCCGTTGTACGGGTCGCTCTGCCCGTCGTAGCCGACGTGCACCAGGTTGTCGGCGCGCTGCTCCAGGTTCGCCCAGGTCATGCCCTTGTGGGCGCCGACCGGGCCGAACATGGCCGCGTAGGAGGCCGTGTCGATGTCCCACTGCTGGTAGGGGCTGTCGAAGCAGTCGACCATGTAGGGCGTCCAGCCGCCGAAGTTCTTCCTCCGGTTGTCCAGGCACTGGCCGCCGCCCTCGTTCCTCAGCCGCACCCCCACCAGGCCCCACTTCGCCGTCTCGCCGGTGGCGTTGAACGGGGTGACCTGCCAGCGCTGGAGCGGCTCGTCGACGTAGCACTGGTTGGCGGTGGGGCCGTTGGTCAGGCAGGAGTTCGGGTCGACGCCGGTGCGGACGGTGAAGTAGCCGGGCCGGCCCGGGACGGCCCGGAACTCGAACTTGCCCGGGTTGTCGGACGGCGCGCAGGGGTGCATGTCGGGCTTGCCGTACGTGGTGCCGTCGGGACAGCGGTCGGACCCCTGGTTGTACAGGACCGTCACCAGGGTGTCGGCCGAGGCGGTGCCCGGCACCAGCGCCAGGCCGCTCAGGGCGAGCACGACCGCGAGGGTGAGACTTCGGACCAGCGAACGCACGGGGATCTCCAGATCGGGGGAGACGACGGTTTGCGGTCGGCCGACCGCCGTCAGCCTGTCAGCACCCCGTCGACCGCCGGTATCCGTGATTCCTAGGACCCCGACCGGCACCCCCGCGCGGCCGAATCCGGCCGCGCGGCCGAACCCGGCACCCGGCCGGCTACGGCCGCACGCGCTCGCGCCACCAGGCGACCGTCGCCCGCACCTGCTCCTCCAGCGGCGTGGCCCGCACCGCGAACGCGGCCTCGTACGCCGAGCAGTCCACCGTGAACGGCCGGTCGAACTGGTAGCGCACCTCCCGCAGTTCGCGCAGCAGCGGGGAGAACAGCCCCGCCACGGCCAGCGCGGCCCCGGGCAGGCGGCGCACCGCGACCGGCCCGCCGCCGGCCTCGGCGGCCAGCCGCTCGACCATGCCGCGCACCGGGACGGGCGCGACCGTGGGCACGTGCCAGGCCCGGCCCCAGGCCCGCTCCTCGCCGGCGACCTCGACCATCGCCCGGGCCACGTCCGGCAGGTAGGTCCAGCTGTGCGCGGCGTCCGGGTCGCCGAGCACCGCCACCTGCCGGCCCTTCAGCAGACTGGGCATCACCCGCGCGGCCAGATGGCCGCCGTCGGTGACGCCGGGACCGAAGAAGTCCGAGGCCCGCACCTCCACCGCCCGGATCCGCCCGGCCTCGTGCAGCGCCCGCGCCTGCTCCCAGGCCGCCGCCCGCACCCGCCCCTTGGGGCCCGTCGCGGCGAGCGGCAGGTCCTCGGTCAGCGCGGCGGCCACCGGCCCGTAGCCGTACAGGTTGCCCAGCAGGACCAGCACCGCGCCGCTCTCCTCGGCCGCCGCGCACAGCGAGGCGCTCAGCGTCGGCCACAGCCGCGCCCACCGCGGCAGCGGCGGCGCGGCGCAGCCGTGGACGGCGGCGGCACCGCGGGCGGCCCGCGCCAGCCGTACGGGGTCGCTCGCGTCCAGGGCGAGGTGCTCGACCCCGGGGACGGCCGGCCCGGCGGGGCGGCCGGTGCGGGTGACGACCCGGACCTCGTGGCCCTGCTCGGCCAGCAGGCGGGCGGTGGCGGCCCCGGCGGGCCCGTGTCCGACGACCAGGTGGAAGCTCATCCGCCACACCCTAGCGGCGCCCTCGCACGGGCGGGACGCGGGGCGCAGCACGGGGGAACCCGCTGGTGGGCGGCAGTGAACCCGCTGGTGGGCGGGGTGGGCGGGGGCCGCCGGATAACTGGTACGGCAATCATAAAAGTGGATCTATGCTGGCGGACGTTCATGACCCCTTCACATGAAGCAGGTTTGCTCTCGATGAAGCTTCCCCGGGTGTCCGCCGTCGTCGCGGCCGCCGTCCTGGCCCCCGCCGTCCTCTTCCCCGCCACGGCCTCGGCCTCCGACACCCCGAAGCCGACCGGCGTCTCCGGCCCCGACACCGGCTCCGACTCCGTCAAGGACGCCGCACCCGAGGACGGCGACGGCCAGGACAAGCGCGACCGCGCCGAGGTCCAGCGCATCCTCGCCGACCCGGCCAGCGGCCCCGGCGTGCGCGAGGCGGCCGAGAAGGCCCTCAAGGGCGGCGCCGCCGAGCTGCGCCACTTCCTGGAGGTCGAACTCGACGAGCAGCGGGCGATCGACAACCGGGTCAGGGCCTCCCAGATCCACCACCTGGGCGGCCCGGCCGTGAAGGCGGCCGCCAAGGCCGCCCTCCGGGGCACCGACGCCGACGTCACCGCGTTCCTGACGACCGGCCAGTACACCGCCCGCGCCCAGGACGACCGCGCCGAGATCGAGCGCATCCTCGCCGACCCGCTGACCGGCCCCAAGGTCCGCGCGGCGGCCGAGCAGGCCCTCAAGGGCGGCGCCGCCGAGCTGCGCCACTTCCTGGAGGTCGAGCTCGCGGAGAAGCAGCGACCCGACAACCTGCTGCGCCTCGCCCGGATCTCGGGCGGCGCCGAGGGCGCGGGACCGGCGCTGCGCCTGGCCGCGTCCAAGGCCCTGGACGGCACCTACCAGGACGTCCTCGACTTCCTGAAGACCGGCCAGTACACCGCCCGCGCCGAGGACGACCGGGCCGAGGTCGAGCGCATCCTCGCCGACCCGGCCAGCGGCCCCGGCGTGCGCGAGGCGGCCGAGAAGGCCCTCAAGGGCGGCGCCGCCGAGCTGCGGCACTTCCTGGAGGTCGAGCTGCCCAAGCAGCGCGCCGACGACAACCGGGTCAAGCTCGCCCAGCTCATGGACGCCGGCGGCAGGGCCGTGCGCGAGGCGGCCAACAAGGCCCTGGACGCCGGCACGAACGCGGCCGTCGAGGAGTTCCTCACGACCGGCTTCTTCAAGGCCCAGTACGAGGACGACCGGGTCGAGGTGCTGCGCGTCATCGCCGACAAGTCGACCGGCCCGCACACTGCGGCCGCCGCCCAGAAGGCCCTGGACGGCACCGCCGCCGACGTGCGGCGCTTCCTGACGGTCGACCTGCCGAATCTGCGCTTCAGCGACAACCGGCTCAAGGTCTCCCAGATCGCCGAGACCGGCGGCCCGGCCGTGAAGAAGGCCGCCCTGGCCGCCTTCGAGGGCAGCTACGCGGACATCCTGGCCTTCCTCAAGGACGGCTGGGCCAAGGCCAAGGCCGAGGACGAGGCCGCAGCGGCCAAGCCCGGCACGGGCACGGGCACCGGCGGCTCCGGGCAGCAGCCGCAGACCGTCCAGCCCGCCGGCCTCACCGGAACCACCGGCACCACCGCCACCACCGGCACGGGCACCACCACCGGCACCCGTACGGCCACCACCGGCACCCGTACCGGCACCACGGGCACCACCACCGGCTCCGGCACGCTCGCCGCCACCGGCACCGACGGGCTCGGCTGGGAGGCCGGCGGCGCCGCCGCGGCCCTCGCCGCGGGCGCGGCGCTGGTCGTGGCCGCCCGCCGCCGCTCCACCGAGAGCTGACACCCCCTCGCGTCCCCGGCCGCCGCCCACCCCGGCGGCCGGGGACGCGCCGCGTCCAGAACCGGCCCGGTCAGCTCAGTCGCCGTCCCCGCCGCTGCTCCCCTGGCGGGGCCGGTTGCGCTGGTAGCTGCGCACCGCCTTCCCGGCGCCGACGGTCAGGGCCGCGACCGCGCGGGTCCAGCGCGGCCCGCCCCGGTCGGCCCACACCACGCAGACGCACCCCGCGACGACCAGGACCAGCACCCCCACCAGCACCGCACCGACCACCACGGCCACCCGCCCTTCTCCCGACGTCCTGCTACGTGTGACGTGCGGATCCTCCCACCCGGTTCGGCCGCGGGTGCGGAGGCTGTGCCAGGATGCGGTAGCCGAACGGCCCTGGTCACCGCACCGGCCGCCCGCAGCCCCAATCCGTCAGCCGTACCCGTCGGCCGTACCCCGAGGAGTCACCCGTGGCCACTGCCCGGTTCGCCACCCTGCACACCACGGCGGGCCCGATCCGCCTGGAGCTGTTCCCGTTCCACGCGCCGAAGACGGTCCGCAACTTCGCCGAACTCGCCGAGGGCACCCGGGAGTACACCGACCCGCGCACCGGCGAGCCGGGCACGGGCCCGTACTACGACGGCACGCTCTTCCACCGGGTGATCGCGGGCTTCATGGTCCAGGGCGGCGACCCGACCGGCACCGGCGCCGGCGGCCCGGGCTACTCCTTCGCGGACGAGTTCCACCCGGAGCTGTTCTTCACCAAGCCCTACCTGCTCGCGATGGCCAACGCCGGCCCGGGCACCAACGGTTCGCAGTTCTTCATCACGGTCGGCACCCCCGCCCACCTCAACCGCAAGCACACCATCTTCGGCCAGGTCGCCGACGCCGCCTCCAAGGCCGTCGTCGACGCGATCGCCACCACCCCGACCGAGAACGAGCGCCCCGTCCAGGACGTGGTGATCACCTCCGTCGAGATCGAGCACTCCTGACCCGATGACCGCTGCCCGGAACTCCTTCCCGCCCCGCCCGGTCCGCGGCGTACGGGCCGGCTACGTCCACCAGACCAGCTGCCCGGGCGACCTCGCGATCGTCACCGTGGACTTCGAGCCCTGGCAGGAAGGCCTGCACGTCGAGTCCGCCCCGGGCGCCACCGTCAAGGGCGGACCGGAGCCCGGGGACCTGGAGCGCTTCCACGCCGCCCTCGCCGAGGGCGTGCGCGCGGAGCTGGCCGAGCGACTGCCCGGCGTTCCCGTGGCGTTGGCGCTGGTGGTGCGGCACACCGTCGTGCACGTGATCGACTCGCGCGAGCACTCCTTCCGCACCGCCGGCCGCCTGGCGGTGCGCGAAGCGCTGGCCCTGCTGGACGGCGGCCGACAGCATGGCAGTTGACGGAGCGTCAGACACGGCTCCGGGTCACTTCGGCGGCAGCGGGCAGGCGATCCAGTTCACGCCGATGCCGTTGTCGCGGGCGAAGGCCGGGGTCAGCGCGGCCTGGTCGCTGCGCCGGACGCCGGCGGTGAACCCGGAGCGCGCGGCGCTGTAGACGCCGGGGACGCACAGCTCGGCGGCCCGGACGCCGCCCGTGACGCAGGCGACGAACGCGGGGCTCTCCGGGAGGTCCGCCTGCTGCGCCGTGACGGCGTCGGTGAACAGGATCCGGGCGTCGCCGCCCTGGCGCCAGGTGTCGGGGGCGGTGCGGCCGCAGGCGAGGCCCTCGGCGCCCTGGGGGCAGGCGATCCAGTTGATCCGGAGCCCCCGGGCCTTCGCCGTGGCCGGGGTGAGGTCGCTCTGGTTGCTCAGGCGGATGCCGGCGGTGAAGCCGTCGCGGCTCGGGTCGATGACCGCGACGGTGCTGAGGTCGGCCGTCAGGTGGTCGCCCAGGACGGAGGCGACGACCACGGGCGTGGCGGTGAAGCCCGCGTGGCGGGTGTCCACGTCGACCAGGAGGACCCGGGTCTCCTCCTTCTCCTGGCGCCAGGCGTCGGGGGCGGTGCGGCCGCAGGCGAGGCCGTCGGCGTCCTGGGGGCAGGCGGTCCAGTTCAGCCGGAAGCCGTCGTCCTCCGCCTCCGCGACGTCCAGGTCGGACTGGTCGACCCAGCGCAGCCCGGCCTCGAACCCGCCCGGGGTGGCCCGGTGGAGGCCGGCGGCGCCGAGGTTCGCCACGTACTGGTGGCCCGCGACGCAGGCGACGAGGACGGGGGTCTGCTCGAAGCCCGCCCGGCCCGTGTCCGCAGTGACGACGAGGGTGTTCGGGTCGTCGCCCTGCGCCCAGCCGCCGCCTGCCGTACGGGCGACGACCTGGCCGCCGGCCGGCACCGGCAGGGCCGGCACCCGGGTGTCCACCGTGCCGGAGGGGTGGGCGGAGGTGTTCGCGCGGGTCGGGGAGGAGATCCGGGCGGTGGTGGTGAGGGTGCGGTCCGCGGCGGCGCGCGAGACGGTGCCGCTCACGGTGATCCGGGCGCTGCCGCCCTCGGGGAGGTTCAGGCGCCGGTGCAGTCCCTGCTCGGGGGAGCCGGGCTCGACGAAGGCCTTGCCGTCCTGTTCGACCGTCACGGCGACGTCGGTCAGGCCGGCGGGGATCGTGCCGGTGACCTCCGCGTCGGGGGCGTCGTTGGGGCCGTCGTTCCTCACCGTGATCGTGTAGCTGGCCTTGTCGCCGACCCTGGCCCTCGCCGGGCCCGCCAGGTCGAGCGGCAGGTCGGCGGGCAGCGCGACGTGCAGGTTCCTGATCGAGTGGGCGGCCCGGGCCCCGCCCGTGCTGGCCGAGAGGCCGAGCTTGAAGGTGGCGGGCAGGGCGGCCTGCCCCGGGGCCGAGGTGAGGTCGTAGCCGTCGATGAGGGGCTTGGCGCCGGTGTCCGAACCGATGGTGTGACGGACCGTCAGTTTCCCCTGGACGATGCTGATCTGGACGTGGGCGCGCTTGTGCCAGGCCGCCCGGAAGCCGCCGGCGGCCCTCACGCCGGTGAGCCAGCGGAACCCCTGCCTGAGGCTGCCGGAGCCGCGCACCCCGAGCATGTCGGGGGTGCGCCCCGGCCCGCCGGGCCCGGCCAGGTCGTCGGCGTAGTTCCCCCAGTTGTCGAAGCCGACGCCCACGTATCCCGCGGTGACCCCCGGAACCGCCGTGCCGGGATCGGTGCCCATGCGGGAGTACCCGAGCGCCGCGCCGTAGCCGCCGGTGTCCGTGGTCTTCGACCCGTCGATCAGGTAGAGGCAGAAGCCGTCGCCGAAGTAGCTGCTGTCGGAGCCCTCGCAGGCGTAGTCGAACTCGATGCTGACGCCGAGCCGGGAGGAGAACGGCTGGTCGAGGTAGGCGGTACCGGCCTCGTGCTTCTCGTCGGGCGTCAGTCGCAGGCTGCCGTCCGGCCCCGGGGTGAGTGTCGCGTCGCCGCGCAGGACCCAGTGCGGGTTGACCGGGCGGCCTGCGGTGAACGTCTCGTCGATCGGGAACACGGCCTCGTCGGCGGTCGGGGCGGTGCGTACGGGTGCGGCCATGGCGAACTCCCGAGCGGGATCCGGGTGGTGGGGGGTGGGCAGTGGTGGGCGGTGCGGGTGCCGTGCGGCGGGCGCTCACCGCGCACGGCCCTGTCCGAACGGGGTCGGGCAGGGCCGTGGGGCGGGTCGGCCCGCCGCGGGTCGGTGGTCGTCCCGGGGGGATCAGTACCCCGGGGGCACCAGGCTCCAGTGCTGGGCGTAGGTCCCGTGGTAGCTCTCGACGGTGACCGCGCCGCCGACCTCCGCGCTCCCGGTGAGGTAGAGCTCGGGGTGGGCGGCGAGCGAGACCGTCATCAGGCCCCTATCCCAGTACTGCCTGTTCCACTGCTGGTTCACGTTCTTCTCGTCGCAGGCCTGGAGCGTGACGGGGCCCGTGGCGCCGTTGCTCGGCGCGGTCAGGCACGTGCCCGTCGCCTTGTTCTTGATGAGCTGCTTCCCGGCGGGGCCGCTCGTGTTCCAGAACTCGCGGTCGTTGTTCTGCTCGCGCTCGGCCATGACGACCTTGCCGCTGCTGTTGACGTCCATGCCCTTCGTGGAGCTGTTCGGCGGCTGGACCTCGTACCGGAGCCAGGTGGGCTCGGTCTGCTGGGGCGGCGGCGCCGCCTGCGGGGCGGCCGCCGCGGCCAGACCGGGTGTGCCGCCCAGCAGCGCGGCGGCGATGGCCGCGACCGCGAGGCGCTTGGCAGGAGACATGCTGGTCACTCTCATGCGCTGTTCCCTTGTGGGGTGTCCGAGAGGTGTGCGGGCTCTGCGGCGGATGGCGCCGGACGCCCTGCGGCCACGGGGCCGCGCCGGGGGGATGCCCGAGGGGTCGGATCGTTCGCCGCCCCGGCTGTCGGGCCTCCGAGGGCCCGGTGGGCACGGGAGATGCTTCGTACCCACCCGACCAGGCTAGCCAGATGTCCGGCCGCCCGCAGCTTCGCGGAAACGTGCAGGTCAGGTGGTGTGTCGTGGGTGTCGAAGGGACTGCCGGGGGCGGGGGCGGGGGCCGTCCGGGGGCAGGGGCAGGGGCGGGGGCCGCCCGGGGACCGTCACGTCACGGACCGGAGGAACCACTGCTGGTCGTCCTGCGCCGCGTAGGGCCGCAGGACGACCCTGCTGCTGCCGGCCTGCGCGCTGCCGGTGAGGGCGAGGTCGAGGTGGTTCCGGGGTGAGATCTCGACCTGGCCGGACGTCACGTAGTGCACGTCCCAGCGCTGGTTCGGGTTGTTCGTGTCGCAGGCCTGGACGGTGACGGGGTCCTGGGTGTCGTTCGGCGCGGTCAGGCACGTACCCGTCGCCCTGTTCTTGATGAGCGGCAGCCCGCCGGTGGTGCTCAGGCTCCACTGCTGGCGTTCGCTCCCGGCCTCGGGGGCGGAGACGACGGCCCTGCCGCCGCTGTCGACGTCCAGGTCCCTGGCCGGGAGGTTGGGTGGCGGGTAGATCCTGAACCGGTGCCACTGCTCGGTCTGCTGGGCCGGCGGCCCGGTCTGCGGGGTGGCCGCCGTGGCCAGGCCGGGGGAGCCGGCCAGCAGTGCGGCGGTGACGGCCGCGGTCGCGATGCGCTTGGCAGGGGACATGCCGATCCTCCAAGGAGATGCTTCGTACCCGCCCGACGACCAGGCTAGCCAGCCGGCCGGCCGCCCGCAGTTCCGTGGGAAGGCGCGGGCCGGGGCGGCGAGGGGGCGGGCCACCGTACGGCCGGGGCGGGGAACGCGGCGGCCGCCGCCCGCTGGAGTGCGGGCGGCGGCCGTGGAGCAGTGAGCCGACGCTACGTCAGGAGCAGCTGCTGAACGTGGCGCTGGTGTTGGCGATGTAGAGGGTGGCGCCGCCGTTGTTGTCGGAGGTGACCGGGATGGTGATGGTGTCCTCGGCGGTCCACGGGATGCCGTGCGCGTCGAAGGTCCACGTGCCGGTGACCTTGCGGGCGAGCTCGGCCAGCGTCACCCAGCCGTACTGCTGCTGCGGGACGGAGACGGTGACGGCGTTGTTGACGCTGCGCGAGCCGTTCCAGACGTTCTGGAAGCTCAGGCCGATCTTGACCGCGGCCGTCAGCGCGCCCGGGGCGCCGCCGCCGATCTCGCTGCCCATCTCGGTGCCGATGGAGTTGGACCAGCCGCTGGTGTCGGTGACGGCGAAGTTCTGCTGGACGGTGCCGCTGGTGTTGTTGAACCAGACCGAGGAGGCGCACACGCGCGGCAGCGGCGCGGCCGCGGCCTCGCTCACCGTGGCCCAGGAGCAGCTGGAGGCGTCCTTCTGGCACTGCTTGGCGCCGTGGTCGACGGCCAGGTTGCGGGCGGCCTGCTCGAAGCCGGTGGACCACCGCTGGTTGACGGTGCCGTTGCAGGTGTACTGGTCGGTCCAGGCGTCGTCGTAGTTGCCGCCGAGCAGCAGGTCCAGGCAGGTGTTGTCGCCCTTGTGGCGGATCATGAACGAGTCGCCGCCGCCGGGCGCCGGCTGGAAGTACCAGCGCTGGCTGGCCTGCCCGGCGCAGGACTGCTGGCGCAGCGCCGGGGTGAAGAAGGCCAGGTCGATGCACTTGCCGGTGTCGTTGTTGACGATGGCGAAGGTGGAGTCGGCCGGGTCGACGCTCAGCCGCCAGGACTGGTGGTAGCCGGGCGCGGAGTTGGTGACGATGTAGGCGCCGTCGCCCATGTTGCCGTTCTGGACGTCGAGTTGGCGCCCGTTGCTGAGCGACTTGATGGTCAGGCACTGCTGCGGCGAGGCGCAGGCGGCGAGCGGGGCGGGCGCGGCCGCCGGAGCGGCGCCCGGGGTGGCCGACGCGGCGTGGGCGGGCGCGGTGGCCAGGCCCAGGGCGGCGCAACAGGTCACCAGGAAGGCCGCGAACAGGCGCAGCCAGGACGCCGTACGGCCGGGGGTCGTGATGGCGGGCAAGGGTGAAGTCCTTTCGTCGGGAACGGTGTTGCGGGAGAGGAGCGGTGCGCGCGGGGCTCAGGGCGCGGCGGCGAAGGCCGCCTCCAGGCGCGGGACGTAGTCCACGAGGTCCTGCGCCCAGCAGCCCGCGGTGTGGCCGCCGTGGCAGTCGGCGCCCCAGCCGGTGCCGTCGCCGTAGTCGACGAAGCGGTACGGCAGGCCGAGGGCGTCCAGGCGCTGCTTGAGGCGCTTGGCGGTGCCCTCGGCCCAGAACTCCATGTCGGCGGGGCTGTTGTTGCCGTTGCCGGTGTAGACGGCGATGCCGGTGTCGGCGAGGCGGGCCGCGCGCGCGACCGGGTCGGCGGCGTTCCAGCGCCAGTCGGCGTTGAACACCGGGTATGGGGTGCCGAAGATCGCGTCGCTGGAGACGGTGGGGCCGAAGTCCATGGCGCAGGGGCGGCCGTCGCTGGGGCCGCAGAGCACGGCGCCGACGTTGGTCAGGGTGGCGACCACCGCGCCGCGGATGATCATCTCGTCGGCGGACAGGTCGTTGGCGCCGGACATGGTCAGGACCTGGCCGAACAGGTCGGGGCGGTCCTGGGCGTAGTGCAGGGCGCCGAAGCCGCCCATCGACAGCCCGCCGACGGCCCGGTGGGCGCGGTCGGTGCGGGTGCGCAGGTTGGCGTCGACGAACGGCAGGACCTGCTGGAGGTGGAAGGTCTCCCAGTTCTGCGCGCCGGCGGCGGTGTTCTGGTCGAGCCAGTCGGTGTACCAGCCGCGCAGGCCGCCGTCCGGGATGACGGTGATCATCGACTGGGCGGCGGTCAGCGCGGGGTAGGCCAGCGCCGGGTCGCTCGGGTTGTCCGAGGCGCCGTGCAGGAAGTACAGCACCGGGTAGCGCCGGTCCGGCTGGGCCGCGTAGTCGGCGGGCAGCAGGATGCGGATGGTGTGCGGCCCGGCGACCTGCGCCGTGGTGACGGTGACGACGAAGTCGGTGGCGCTGCCGGTGGCGGCGCCGACCTGGGTCAGCCCGAAGCCGTCCGTCAGCGGCGGCGGCCCGTCGGCCCCGGCCCGTACGGCGGGCGCGGCGGTCCCGGGGGCGGCGGAGGCCACGGGCGGTGCGGCGAGCGGGAGCAGGCAGGCGGCCAGGGCGGCGAGAGCCGCGCGGGCGCGCCGGAGCCGGGCAGGGGTCATGGGCGTCCTCGGCCTTCAGTGATCTGACTGATCGCCGACAACTCTCGCCAGCGGCCCCGCCCCGACGCCAGAGCCCCCGGCGGCGCACCTGGGCCACTGGCGCATGTGCGCCGCCCGCGCGGGTAGGCTCTCCCGGCCCCGACCGGGGCGGGGGAAAGCGATGACTGGGGGGCCGTCGTGCACGACGTACTGGAACCGGAATCCGAACGCGGCCGCGTCTACCACAGCCTGGTCGGCCGGCCACGCGCCCGCGTACCCGAACTCGCCCGGGACAGCGGCCTGGACGAGGACGCCGTCCTCGCCGTCCTGCGCGACCTCGCCGACGAGGGCGTCGCCGTGGCCTTCGACACCACCGACAGCGCCGACGACCGCGACCACGCCTGGGAGGCACTGCCACCCGCCCGGGTCGTCGAGGCGGTGCTGCAGCACGACGCGCTGCGCCAGGCCACCGCCCGCCGGGCCGGCGCCGAACTGGAACGCCTCTACCGCTTCGCCCGCCGCGACACCGGCAGCTACGGGGCGCTGGAGGTGGTCGAGGACCCGGCCGAGGTGCTGGCCGCCAGCCGGCGCCTGCAACTCGCCGCCCGCCACCAGCTGCGGGTCATCGACGTGCCGCCCTACTCCGGCAGCCCGGCCCACTACCTCGACCAGGAGGTGCTGCAGCGCCGCCGGATGGCCGCGGGCGTCGTCTACCGCGTGATCTACCAGGGCTGCGCGTTCCAGCACCCGGTGGTGGGGCCCAACATGGCCCGGATGATCGAGGCGGGGGAGCAGGCCCGGACGTTGGACGAGCCGCCGCTCAAACTCGCCATCGGGGACGACGAGCTGGGCATCGTCACCGTGCCCGCCGACGACCGCCCCGGCGTCGTCTCGCTGCTGATCCGGCCCTCGGGCCTGCTGAACGCCCTGACCGCGGTCTTCGAGACGCTGTGGCGCCTGGCGGTGCCCGCCTCCATGGCCGAGGTCGACCTGCGCATCGACGAACGCGACCGGCGGATCCTCACGTTGATGGCCGGCGGCGCCACCGACGACGCCATCGCGCGCCGGCTGGGCCTGGGCCGGCGCACCGTGGTGCGCCGGGTGTCGACGCTGCTGGCGCACCTGGGCGCCACCACCCGCTTCCAGGCGGGGGTGCAGGCGGCGCGGCGGGGGTGGCTGTGACGGCGGGGGGTGGTGACGGCGGGGGGTGCGCTCGAAGCGCCGGTCGCGTGAGCGCCCGGGGCCCGGTTCGCCGGGGCCCCGGGCGCTCACGCGGCGCCTCGGTTCACGTCAGCACGGGTACCCGCTGCCGCCGTCCGGGAGCAGGGTGTCCTTCACCCAGCCGTCCATCGAGGTGCCGCTCTTGCGCAGGTGGGTCCACGTCCCGTCGTTCTGCGTGGTGGTGTAGCAGTGGTAGAAGACCTGGTCACCGGGGTTGAGCGAGCCCACGATGCCGCACGTCGTGTGCGGGCCCGAGCGGACGTTCACAGCGCTGCGGGTGATGGTCTTGGGGTTGCTGCCGTCGGGGTCCTGGTTCGACCACGCGTGCGTGCAGCTGAGCAGGCCGCTCTGCCCGGTGGTCCCGGCGGTGGCCACCGTCGGAGCCAGCCCGAGCGCCGTGCCGGCGACCGCGGCGGCGGCCAGCAGGGCCGCGCTCTTCCTGATCGACATGTGCTTGCCTCTCTCTCGCTCTCGCAACCGTGACCGTGACCGTCGCGGGTGCGCGGGACGGCCGCCGGTTCGCGGTGGGGACGTGCCGCGGGCCGCCGGGTCCGACGTGGACCCTCGGGGCCCGGCAGCCGCCTTCAGGCTGCACGGTGGCGCGGGCGCCGCCCAACGTGATTCGGTCTGGCCCGAACAAGGGCGGTTCGGTCGGTTGCCGCTGCCGGGTCCTCCGCCGCTCTCCTTCTGCCGGTCCTCCGTGGGGGCCCGTCCGGTCAGGGCCGTCCGGTCCGGTCAGGGCCGTCCGGAGGGGGCGTCGAGCACCGCCAGGCCGGTGGGGGTGGCGACGTGGGCGGTCGTCCGGCGGTCCCGGTGGGTGTCGATCAGGCCCGCGTTGCGCAGCGTCGTGGCGTGCTCGCTGGCGCTGGCCGTGGCGATGCCGACGAGCGCGGCGAGCTGCCGGGTCGAGCAGCCCGGGTGGCGGGCGATGGTGCTGAGCACCGCGGCCCGGGTGTGGCCCAGTACGGACCCGACGGCGTCGGCGGTCGGGCCGGCTCGGTGGGCGCCGGGCGGGAGGGCCGTGAACAGCGGGGTGGCCGCGGCCTCCTGGAGCCGGGCCACCGGGTAGCTGAGGACGGGTTGCGGTACCGCGTCGAGGTCGACGACCGGGGCCTCGACGGCGAACACCGACGGCTGCAGCAGCATCCCCCGTCCGGCCAGGTGCACGTCGGCGTCCAGGCCGGAGGCCATCGCGACCTCCAGCACCGGCGCCCGCCAGCGGATGCGCCGCGGGTTGACGCGTGCGAGGACGGCCTCGACGCCGCCGCCGAGCAGTTGGCGCGACCGCACCGCGGCGTCGGCCGCCGCCATGGCCTGGACCTCCTGCCAGTGCGGGAGGAGGGCGTGGCCGGCCAGGTGCTCCAGGCTGTCGCACAACTTCCTTAGCAGCAGCGGGTCGTCGGGCAGCCGGTGGGCCCACGAGGGCAGCGGGTGGGCCTGGGCCGTGTGCTCCAGGCTGGCCCGTAGGCGGGTGCGGGGGGTGGAACGGACCTGTTCGATCAGCTCGACGGGGGTGGCGGCGTTCGCGCCGCTCAGGAACCCGGTGATCGGCCCGCGCGGGGGCATGAGCGCGAGGACCATGCGGGAGGCGGGGTGCAGGGAGGCGAGGGTGCGGTGGCGCCAGGCCCCGAGCCGTACGGCGTGGGTGCGTTCCTGGAGTTGCCGGGCCGCGGTGGTCAGTTCGAGGCAGGGCGCGGGTCTGTCGGCGATGCGGGTCCGCGCGAGGTCCTCCACGGTGAAGTGAATGCGTAACGGCACGTCGTCGCCCTCCCACGAAGCCCGACCGGCTGCTGCCGGTGCTGCTGCCCGTCCTCCCGCTCTCGACGGCCATCCTCGTCCAGAGCGGGGTCCTGGGCCAGCGGGCCCGGGGCGGTAACTACGTGTTCAGCAGGCCGGGTTCGCCCAGCTGATGCGGAGCTCGCGGTCGCCGACGGGGAGGGTGAGGACGGGGTGGTCGGCGAGGTCGCGGATGACGTCCCGCCGGGCGCAGGGGCCGGTGAGGCGGCGCTCCAGAACGTGGTACTCGAAGCGGGACATCGGCAGGTGGCGGACCGAGGCCCAGATCCGTTCGAGGGCGTCGGCGTTGAGGGTGTGGACGGTGGGCGGGCGGACGTTCGGGACCTCCACCAGGATGTCGTGGTCGGCCCTCAGCACGCGGTCAGCTCCGACCAGACGATCTTGCCGGTGTGCTCGCGGGGGGAGCAACCGGTGCGGGCGGAGAGGGACTTGACGAGGTACAGGCCGCGCCCGGCCTCCCCGTCGAGGGTCAGCGCACGCAGGACGGGCTCGCGGTCGCGGCGGGCGTCGTGCACCTCGATCCGCAGGCGGGCGGGGGAGGGGGTGAGGGAGAGGTCGAGGGCGAGGTGGATGAGGTGCCCCGGCGGCGTGCCGTGCACGAGGGCGTTGGTGACGAGCTCCGAGACGATCAGGAGCCCGGAGTCGAGAAAGCGCGCCCCGTCCGGGACGGAGGCGAGCAGCTCGGACAGGTGGAGGCGCCCCTCGCCGGGCGCGCGGCGGCTGCGCGGCAGCCAGGTGGTGGAGGAGTGGCAGGACATGGCGAAGACACCTTCCAGGCAGGAGAAGACCGGGCAGCCGACACGGGCCCGTACGTGTCCAGCACGAAGTGCCCATGAGGGTGCCCGTAGTCACATGCCGTGCATGTCACGCAGGGCCATCACTTCGTCACGCACAGCATGAAGTACGCCGAGGCTCTGCCGCAAGGCGAGTCGACCAAATATGAAAACTTTCAGATCTGACGGCAAGGTGCGCCCCCTATGCTTCTGCCGTGGTGGTGGCGAACCGTCACCACTCGCATGCACACTGGTTCCTGAAGGTCTGGAGGGGTCACGTAGATGGCAGTCGCAGTGCCAGCTGTGCGGTACCGGCGTATCGCCGCCGAGCTGAGGAGGCATCGCGAGCTGAAGGGCCTGTCGGCGGAAGAGGTGGCCGCCCAGGTCCAGGGCGTCAACCTGGTGAAGCTCAGCAGGTACGAGAACGCTCGCGTCCAGCTGAAGCCCGACGTCGTCCGGGCTCTGCTCGATTTCTACGAGTGCGACGAGGAGCTCAAGGAGGTCCTCGTCGAGATCCTCCGAGACAAGCGCAGGCCCGGCTGGATGGCGGGCTACGAGCAACTGAACCCGCTCTACACGGACTTGATCCGCCTCGAAGAGACCGCCGTCGGTAACAAGTCCTATCAGTCCGCGTATATCCCGGGTCTGCTCCAGACGCGCCAGTACGCCCACGCCATCATCTCCAGCGGCGTGATAAACAGCACCAGCGTCGAGGAGCGCGTCGAGGTCCGGATCAACCGGCAGTCCGTCCTCACCCGGTCCGAGAACCCGCTGAAGCTGTGGGCCGTCATCCACGAGGCAGCCCTGACCATGAGCGCCGCCCCCGGTGTGATGGCCGACCAACTGGACAAGCTGATGCAGTTCAGTCAGCTCCCGAACATCAAGGTCCAAGTCATGCCGGCCATGGCGCCGCCGCATCCCGGCATGACAGGGCCATTCGCACTCCTGGAGTTCCGGCAGCGCGACCTCGATCTGGTCCTGCTCAGCGGGATGCTCAGCAGTGACTGGGTTGAGGACCCTCGCCAAGTCGACATCTACCGAGAAGCGTTCGACGAAATCATGGCAACCGCCTTGGATCTCGACCAGTCTCGTAACCTCATCGCACAGAAGAGAGAAATGCTCAAGTGACCCACTTCCCTGTCGCCTCCGCACTCCCTGTCCAGTGGAGGAAGGCAAGCGCCAGCAACCCGAACGACGACTGTGTTGAAATGGCTGAGGGCATGACCGGTATTGTTCCGGTGCGGGACAGCAAGGACCCGCATGGCCCGGCCCTCACTTTCTCCCCCGAGGCGTGGCGGTCCTTCGTTGCGGGTGTCCAGGCCGACGAGTTCCCGGCCAGCTTCTGAATCGCTTTTACCGGGCGGCCCCGCGGAGTACGCGGGGCCGCCCGGCCTGTGTGGTCGGTCCAACCCGAGAAGGTCATCTCCTGGTAGAGGGAACGTCGCAGAGGAGTATTCCCCGTGATGCGGGATTACCGTGCCATCAAGTGGCGCAAGAGCACGTACAGCAATGGCCAGGGGAACTGCGTCGAGATAGCCGACGGCCTTGCGGGCATCGTCCTCGTTCGGGACAGCAAGGACCCGGATGGCCCGGCCCTCGCCTTTTCGCCCGAGGCGTGGCGGTCCTTTGTCGGGGGCATCCAAGCCGGCGAATTCCCCGCAGGCTCCTGACGTACTTCTACTGGGCGGCCCCGCGTACACCGCGTGGCCGCCCAGTCCGTCAAAGACCCCTGGGCTCCCGATCTCGCTGGACGGCCTTTCCCGCCGTCGCATCTCGACTACGCTCGCCAGGGTCAGGGCCAAGATCGACCGAGGGGGGCCACGCCATGCCGTACGAGACCGGTGCGACGGTGAGACTGACCAGGGAGGTGCAGGTCACCGAGAAGGGCACCGCCGGCCTGCCCGGGCCGCTCTTCCTGGGCGAGGGCCTGATGGGCATCGTCACGGGCTCGGCGCAGGAGGCCAGCACCGCGGCCTCGGAGCATGTGGCGCTCTTCGACGAGCAGGTCCGCGGCTTCCAGTTCGACGCCTCCGCGTCCTACCTGATCAACGACCTCCGGCAGAAGGTCATCCGGGCGAGTGGGGGCGGCGCCGGCTCCGGCACCCAGACCCTGTACCGCGTGCGCTTCGAGAACGGGTTCGTCCTCGACGGCCTCGAAGAGGGCTGGCTGGCCAGGGTCTGAGCCTCCTCCGGCGCCGCGCCGCCGAGGGCCCGCTCAGCCCGGGTAGGTGATCGAGCCCAGCGGCGGGCAGGGGACGAGTTCGGTGCTGACGCCAGGGCGTTCGACGAACGCCCTGGCCTCGGCGGCCCGTTGGCGCCGGGTGTCCAGGTCATCGGCGTACCAGGCGTCGTTCCTGGCCCGGTGGTAGTCCCACGTGTCGTCGATGAGGCTGAGGCTGGTGTTGCCGGCACTGCGCTGGAACTCGGCCTTCACGGCGGCCTGTTGGAGCGCGGTCTGCAGCGCCGCCAGGTCGATGCGGGTGATCCAGACGCCGAGGGTGTTCGGCTCGCGGGTCGGCATCGGGGCCTTGGGGAGCAGGGACACCCCGGTGTCGAGGCGGCCGAGGTTGTCGACGGTCGCGTCCTGGGACTCCCGCACCGCGATCCGCATCTCCCGGTGCAGCCAGAAGAGTTCGTCGAGGTCGGCCATGGTGATGCGCATCCGCCGGTACGCGGCCTGGAAGCGGGGGTCGTGGTGCAGCGCTCGCATGGGGGGGACGTGCAGGCCCACGCAGTCGTTGAAGCCGGCCGTCACCGCCGCGTCGAGGTGCAGGACGGCCTGGTCCGTCTGCCCGTGCGCGAAGGCCAGGTCGCCGAGGCTCGCGTGGCCCGCCGCGACGAGCCACGTGCCGTCGGGGCCGAGCGCCGTGGCCCGCGCGACGACGTCCTGGAGGCCCGAGGCGCTCCTCGCGGTCGGACCCTCGGTCACGATCGCCACCAGCAGTTCGTGGACACGGGCTGCCAGTGAGTTGACGGTGTCGGCCATGGATCTCCTCGGACCTCGGTGGTGGAGAGCGCGAAAGGGGCTGCCGAGCCTGTGGCGACCCTGGTGGAGATGACGGGCGGGCGGGATGAGCGGTTCCGCTCGTGCCCGCGCGGGCCGGGGACCTGGCCCACCACGCCCTGCTGTGTTCGAATCGATGTGTCGACACTGCGTCATCACCGCAGGCAGTGGCCCATTGCGGTTCGATCACGGTGTGTCCGGTTCGTCGAACATTGGATGAGAGTGCGGGGATTTCCTGTGTTGGCAGGGGCACCGGCGGCCTCTCATAATTCCTGCCGACACGTGTGACGGAAGCCCGGGGAACCCGCTTGGGGGAGTGGTTCCCGCGAGGGGCCCGCGCGTGAGATTCCGCATTCTTCCTGGGGGGATTCCCTTGCCCGAGCCCGAGAACGAGGGCGCCACCGCCGTACCTCCGGCACCGGCCGCACCGGCCGTCGTGCCGGAGGCTGCCGCCGCACCGGCCGCCGCGCCGCGGCAGGCCCCGCGCCGGCTGCCGCGCGCCGTCGGCGTCGCGCTGGCCACCGCCGGCCTGCTCGCCGTCACCGCGGCCAGCGCCGCGGTGACCGTCGCCGTCGGCAAGCCCGCCGCCCGCCCGGCCACCGCCGCCCCCGCCCCGTCGAAGGCGGCCGCGAGCGCGAGCGCCACCGCGAGCGCGACGCCGTCGGCCGCGCCCGTCCCGGTGCCCACCGCCGCCCCGGCCGAACCCGCGCCCGCCAGCACCGTCAAGGGCACCGTCAGCGGCGGCAGGCACGAGGGCGACCTGCGCTACTTCCTGCTCCCCATCCCGGCCGGCGGCGAGTCCTACGGCCCCGTGGACGGGGTGACCATGACCGACGACGACGTCGCCGCGGTCTTCGGCAAGCAGGACGGCATCATGGACATCCTCAAGTCCTACGGCTACAAGGGCGGCGCGACCCGGACGTACCGGACCGCCGACGGCAAGGCCGAAGTCACCGTCACCCTGCTGAAGTTCGGCTCCACCGCGATGGCGGGCGACTTCGTCAGGAACTACAAGATCAAGTCGATGGACCCGTTCGACATCGACGGCGACCAGGGCGGCCGCGGCTACCTGAAGACCCCCAAGCAGCAGGCGTACACCGGCTCGATGACCGGCATCTCCAGCCAGGGCGACGTCCAGTACACGATCGACGTCGACGTCAAGGGGACACCCGACAAGGCGCTGCTGAACGAGCTGATGAAGCGCCAGCGCGAGTGGCTCACCACCGGCGGCTGAGCCCGACCCCGGCCCCGCCCGCCCGACGCCACCTCCTTCCCTTCCTCTTCTGGAGCCACTTCCGTGACCACCGAATCCGCGGAGCCGGTGCCCGCCGCGCCCGCCGCACCGCCCGCCGCACCGCCCGCCGCACCGCCTGCCGCTGCGCCGCCCGTTGCGGCCGGGACCGGCGCGCCCGCCGTCCCCGCCGAGCCGCTCGCGGCCGAGGCCGCCCCCGCCCCGCGCGCCCCGCGCCGCCCCCGCCCCGTGCTGCTGACCGCCTGCGCCCTGGTGCTGGGCACCCTGGCCGGCGGCGGCGTCGGCTACGCCGTGCAGGCCCAGCGCCCGCCCACGCCGCTGCCGCCGCTCCAGGTCGCCCGCCCGTCGTACCCGGCCGAGACGGTCGACCCGGCCGCCCTCGCCGCCGAGCAGCCCGGGCCGCTCGCCATCGACGGCGACCTGACCAAGCTGCTGGTCAGCGCTCCCGAAGGCAGCACCCCCTGGGCGGACTACCCGGACAAGCCGAGCTGGATCTCGATCGGCGAGGTCGCCGAGCGCAGCGGCAGGTCGGCCGCGATGTTCAAGGACCTCGCCGCGAACGGCTTCCGCCGCGCGGCCGAGGTGGACTGGAAGAAGGACGACGTCCGGTACCGCGTCCAACTGGTCCAGTACACCGCGGACCACGCCGACAACGCGAAGTCCCCCGCCTGGCCGCAGACCTTTGCCGAGAACGCCAACGGCGGCTACAAGGTGGACGCCGAGCCCCACCACTGGGCCGAGAGCACCGAGCAGTACTTCTACGGCGAGGCCATCGCCAAGCGCGGCTCGCTGCAGATGACGATCGAGGTCTTCGGCACCCAGCCGGTGAACCCCGACACCCTCAAGGACCTCGCCAAGCGGCAGTGGGAGCGGCTCGTATGAACGACGACACGATGACCGCGACCCCGGCCGCGGCCGAGGCCCCCGCCGCGCCCGACGCTCCCGAGCCGACGCCCGGGTCCGGGGCCCCCGCCGCGCCGGGCCCCGCCTCCCGCCGCCTGCTGCGCGCGGGCGCCGCGACCGCCGCGGCCGCACTGGTCGGCGTGGCCATCGGCGTCGGCATCATCAAGACCCAGTACGGCGGCGACCCCGCGCCGGCCACCGCCGCCGCCCCGGTCGCCGCTCCCGTCCCCACCGCGACCGCCACGCCGTACGGCGCCAAGTCCAACGGCAGCCACTTCGGCTCGCTGCGCGACCTGCTGCTGCCCGTCCCGGCCGGCTACCAACCCGGCCCGGACGACGGCGGCTACGGCAACGACACCGAGCTGAACCGCGAGCAGCTGTCCGCCGAACTGGACGCCGACCTCCAGCAGCTCCCCAAGGAGAAGCGCGACACGATGCGCTCCTACTGGGAGGGCATGCACGTCAAGGCCACCGGCGTGCGCACCTACCGCGCCGACGGGGACGACCTGGTGATCGGCCTGAAGCTGCGCCAGTTCAACCAGCAGGAAGTGCAGCGGATCAACGAGTACACCGCGGTCTTCACCGGCGACACCGGCCTGTTCCGGGTCGGCCCGGCCGTCCCCGGCCACCCCGAGGCGCACTGCTACCTGATGCCGGCCCCGCCGTCCGCGCCGATCGACTACCTGGAGTGCTCGGCCGCCGAGGGCGACCTCCTGGTGATCATGAGCGCCGAGGGCGTGGCACCGCTGCCCAAGGACAGGATCGTCGCCCTCTTCACCGTCCAGCTCGACCGCCTCGCCCGCCCGGGAGCGTCCGTATGACCGACCACGCCACCGCGCCGACCGCTCCCGAGGGCGTCGCCGCTCCTGTTCCCGAGGACCCGGCCGCGCTCGCGGAGCAGGAGGCCCGCCGGGTCCGTCGCCGCAAGGCCGCGGTGCGCTGGAGCTGCGCCGCCCTGGTGTTCGTCCTCGCCGGCACCGGCACCGCCCTGGCGGTCACCGCGCCCGAGCGCACCGACCTGCCCGGCCTGGCCACCGCGGGCGACGGCCGCTACACCTTCGCGCCGCTGACCCTGCCGCCGCTGCCCGCCGGCAAGGCCGCCCCGGACGACAAGGGCAAGACCCCGCACCACGCGGACCTGCGCCACCTGCTGCTGCCCGCCCCCAAGGAGGCCGGCGGATCGCTGACCCCGCCCGTCTTCCCGGCCCCCACCAGCGGCCCCACCCCGTCCGGATCGCCCACCGCCTCCCCGACCGCCCCGGCCGCCCCGACCCCGACGGCCTCGGCCCCGGCCGCCACGCCTGCCGCCGCCTCCGGGCTCGGCCAGTGGGTGCCCTGCGACGCGATCGCCGAGGAACAGCAGGACGCGGCCAGGATGCACTCGCTGCTCCTGGAGGAAGCCTGCCGCGCGGCCACCGTCCGGGAGTGGACCGCCTCCGACGGCACCCGCACCCAGATCCGGCTGCTGCGCTTCGGCTCCTTCCGGGAGTCCTGGGAGGCCTTCGGCGCCCTGCGCGCCAAGGCCCGCCCCAAGGCCGCCCCCGACACCAGGACCACCCCCCACGACAGCTGGGACACCGTCGACGGCACCAGCCTCACCACCATGGAATCCACCACGGCCGGCCCCAGCGGCGCCCCCACCGCCCGCTTCGGCTACCTCTCCGCCTCCGACGTCCTCGCCGTCGTCACCATGACCAACCCCGCCGGCGTCCCCGTCACCCCCTTCCGCCAGGTCGTCACCCTCCAGGCGGACCTGCTGGTCTGACCCTGCCCCGCCCCGCCCGCCGCGACCGGGCCGGCGCCCCCACCCCGGGGCGCCGGCCCGCCGTCCGTCCGGGCGCCGGTTTCTGGCACAGGATCGGGATATTTCCCGCACCGGCCCGTGAACGACCCCGCCGTACGGTGATGACGCAGCAGGGACCGGCACGAGACCGGCACCGTCATCCCAACGACCGCAGGAGAACCCATGCGCACGCGCCGCCTCGTCCTCACCGCCGCCGTCACGGCGATCGCCGCCGCCGCGACGGCCTGCGGCCCGGAGAACAGCGACGCGAGCCCCGCTCCCGCCGCCACCGCCGCCGCGCCCGCACCGACCACCGCTGCCCCGGCCACGGCCGCCCCGGCCGGAGCCGCGCCCACGAAGAGCGCCCCGCCCAAGGCCCCCGCCGCCCCGTCCGCCTCCGCCACCTCCGCCGACAAGAGCGGCAACGGCCAGGCCTGCGGCGCCAACGACCTGGTCTTCTCCGCCAAGTCCGAGAGCCAGGGCGGCGGTTACATCCTGATCAGCGCCAAGGCCAAGCCGGGCATCACCTGCACGCTCCCCGGCACCCACCCCGTCATCGCGTTCGGCTCCGGCGGCATCGAGGCCGCGCCCGTCGAGCACGGCACCGCGGAGCCGATCACCCTGAGCGGCGCCAAGACCGCCTACGCGGGCATCATGGCCAAGACCACCAAGGGCAACCAGGCCGTCGAGTTCACCGACGCCATCATCGGCATCGGCAACCCCGACCCGAACCCGGCGAGCGTCCCCGTCGGCGCCACCCCGGTCGACAAGCCGGTCGTCACCAACTGGCACACCCTGCCCAAGGACGCCGTCCCGGTGAACTGACGAAGCGTCATGCGGCGACGGCTGAAAGCTGAATGCAGCGCGATGCCGACGGCCGTCGGTGCGCTGCCGGCGCGGTGACGGTACGGCCCGGCACCTTCGAGAGGCCCCGTCCCGCCTCTTCCAGGGAGCGCCCATGCCGATCACCATCCGACCGGGAAGCACCGTGATGTTCACCGGCGACTCGATCACCGACTGCCGGCGCCGGGAGAGCGAGGACGGCCTCGGCACCGGCTACCCGCTGCGCGTCGCGGGCGAATGGGCCCACCGGCACCCGGACCGCCCCGTCACCTGGCTGAACACCGCGAACGCCGGCGACAAGGTGATGGACCTGGAAGCCCGCTGGCGCCTGGACGTGCTCGACGCGCGCCCGGACGTGCTGTCGGTCCTCGTCGGCGTCAACGACACGGGCTGGCACACCCTCGACCCCGACGGGTACCCGATCCCCGCGGAACGGTTCGAGGCCGGCTACGACCTCCTCCTGCCCGTCCACGGCGTCGTCGAGGGCCCCGGCACCGTGCTCATCGGCGAGAAGGAACGCGCCGAGTGGCGCGCCGACCTGGACCCGAAGATCCAGGCCGTACGCAGGCTCGCCCGCCGGTACGGCGCCCAACTGCTCGCCGCCGACGGCAGGTTCGCCGAACTCGCCGCCACCACTGCCCCGGAGCACTGGTCCGAGGACGGCGTCCACCCCACCCGGGCCGGCCACGCCGCACTCGCGGCGTCCTGGCTGCGCCTGGTCACCTGACGGCTCGTCAGATGCGCCGCGGCTCGCCCTCACCCCGTCAGCCGTGCCGCCACCGGGCGGTGGTCGCTGGGGGTGGCGGGCAGGGTCCAGGTGGCGGTGGCGGCCAGGTCGCGGGTGAGGACGTGGTCGATGCGGGCCAGCGGGAGGGCGGCGGGCCAGCTGAAGCCGAAGCCGGTGCGGGCCGGGGTGAGGCGGCTGGTGAGCGGGGCGAGCGCGCGGTCGTCGGCGGCGGTGTTGAGGTCGCCCAGCAGCAGGACCCGGCGCAGCGGTTCGGCGTCCAGGGCCCGGGCGAGGGCGGCGATGTCGCGGTCGCGGTGGGCGGTGGCGAAGCCGGCGGCGGTCATCCGCACCGAGCCGAGGTGGGCGACGTAGACGGCCAACGGCCCACCGGGGGTGCGGACTTCGGCCCGCAGGGAGCGGTTCCAGCCCGGGTCGATGACCAGCCGCCGGGACTCCGTCAGCGGGTAGCGGCTCCACAGCGCGACGGTGCCGGTGCGGGCGTGGTGGGGCAGCGCCCGGTCCAGCACGCCCCGGTAGGCGGGCAGGGCGGCGTCGGTGACCTCCTCCAGCGCGACCAGGTCCGGACCGGCGGCGAGCAGCGCGCGGGCGGTGCCGGCCGGGTCCGGGTTGGCGGCGTTCACGTTGTGGGTGACCACCGTCAGCCCCGGCCCGCCGGCCCCGCCCGTCGGCCCCGGCCCGCCGGACAGCAGCAGCGGCCCGAACACCACCGCCCACACCACGGCCAGCACCCCGCCCGCGCAGGCCGCCGCCGGTGCCCGGCGCAGCGCCGCGCACAGCAGCGCCGCCACTGCCACCAGGCCGCTCCACGGCAGGGCGCTCTCCCACAGGCTGCCCAGGCCGAGGCCCAGGTCCGGCACCAGCCGGTGGCCGCCGAGGGCGAGCGCGGTGAGCAGGGCGAGCGCGGCGGGCACGCGCCCGCGCCGCCACGGGGGCACGGCCCGCCACGGGGGTGCGGCCCGTCGCCTCGGGGAGGTCGGCCGCTTCAGCCACCGGGGCGCGGCCGGCCGCGCCAGCCACCGGGGCGCGTACGTCGGGACGGTCCGTCGCCGGCGGCCCGGCGAGCCGGTCCCGGCGGGCGTCTCGGAAAGCGGGGGAGCGGTCACGGCGCGCCCCCTCACCCTGCGGCGTCCGGCAGCGGCGCCGGGCAGGTCCCGCCCGGCCGGGTGAGCAGTTCGAAGTGCCACACCTCGTTGGCGTACACCTGGCACAGCCCGTACCGGGCGCCGTGCTGGATCAGCCAGTAGTCGGCGTCCGTCGGGCCGACGTCCACCGCCTTGCCGGTGACGTGCGCCGACTTCTCCGGCGTGTTGACGAACCGCCGGGCCTTCTCCACGCTCCCGTACCGGCTCACCGCCCGGTCCAGCAGCCGCTGCTGGTAGGCCTTGCTGCGCCAGCCGGAGGTGACGGTCATCTCGATGCCCTGGGCGCGGGCGTCGTCGGCCGCCCGCTGCAGGGCCTCGCGCAGCGGCCCGTCCAGGTTGCGCACGGCCGGGGCCTCGGTGTCGGAGGGGCGCAGCGTCCGGCCGTCGGGTATCTCCCCGTCCGCCTCGCCGCCGGCCCCCGCTCCCGCCGCGGCGGGCTGGGCGGCGACGGTGGCCGCCAGGGAGCGCAGGACGGCCCCGGTGCCCGGCGGGTCGGCGGCGCACGCCCCGGCCCCGGCCAGCACGGCCGCCGCGACGGCGCCCGCGGCCAGCCGCCGCCGTCCGGGCCGCGCCGCCGTCGTCGTGCCGGTCCCCGTGTGCGTCTGCGCGCCGCCGGTCCCCGTGTCCGTCTGCGCGCCGCCGGTTCCCGTGTCCGTCTGCGCGCCCGTCTTCGTCGGGTCCATCCCTGCCTCCCGGTGTGCTCGTCCGTTGCCGGACCATTGGAGGAGGCGCGGTGTTGCGAGGACGTCTGCGCAGGCCGATACGTTTTCGATAGGCCCCATAGGGTCCAATGGGGTGCGAACGGCGAAGACGGGAGAACAGCGCGTGCGGGTCCTGGTGGTGGAGGACGAGATCTACCTCGCGGAGGCGGTCCAGGCCGGCCTGCGGCTGGAGGCGATCGCCTGCGACATCGTCACCGACGGCGACGCGGCGCTGGAGCGCCTGGCCGTCCACAGCTACGACGTCGTCGTCCTCGACCGCGACATCCCCGGCACCCACGGCGACGACGTCTGCCGCAGCATCGTCCGGCGCGGCCTCGGCTGCCGGGTGCTGATGCTCACCGCCGCCGCCCGCCTGAACGAGAAGGTCGCCGGCTTCGAACTCGGCGCCGACGACTACCTCACCAAGCCGTTCGACCTCGCCGAACTCGTCGTACGGCTGCGCTCACTGGCCCGCCGCCCGGCCCAGGCCGCCCCGCCCGTGCTGGAGTACGCCGGGCTGCGCCTGGACCCCTTCCGCCGCGAGGTCTACCGCGACGGCCGCTACGTGGGCCTGTCCCGCAAGCAGTTCGCCGTCCTGGAGGTCCTGATGACGGCGCGCGGCGGCGTCATCAGCGCCGAGGACCTGCTGGAACGCGCCTGGGACGAGAACGCCGACCCGTTCACCAACGCCGTCCGCATCACCATCTCCGGCCTGCGCAAACGCCTCGGCGACCCGTGGGCGATCCAGACCGTGCCGGGGGTGGGCTACCGCCTCACCGACCCCGGCGAGGAAGGCGCCGCACGGTGAACGAGCCCCCGACCGCCGGGCCCCCGACCGCCGGGCGCCGTACCGGCGGGCGCCGTACGGGAGGCCGCCCGCGCCGCCTGACCGCCCGGATGCGCCTGACCCTCAGCTACACCCTCTTCGCGCTCACCGCCGGCGTCCTCTCCCTCGCCGTCGTCTACGTCGGCATGCGCTACGTCCCCAACTACCCCCTCACCTCCTCCAACCCCCGCTACCGCTCCGACGCCCCCTCCCGCCAGGAGATCCTGGACTCCATGCTCGCCGCCAGCGGCTACGCCCTGGCCCTGCTGACCGCCGTCGGCCTGGTCGGCGGCTGGCTGATCGCCGGCCGGGTCCTGCGCCCGCTGCAGGACATCACCGGCGCCGCGCACCGCGCCGCGAGCGGGGCACTGGAACACCGCATCGCCCTCACCGGGCCGCGCGACGAGTTCACCGACCTCTCCGACGCCTTCGACGAGATGCTGGCGCGCCTCCAGCACTCCTTCGAGGCCCAGCAGCGCTTCGCCGCCAACGCCTCCCACGAACTGCGCACCCCGCTGGCGATCACCCGCACCATGCTCCAGGTCGCCGCCGCCGACCCGGCCGGCCAGGACTGGGGCACCCTCGTCACCCGCCTCCAGGACACCAACCAGCGCGGCATCGAGATCAGCGAGGCCCTGCTCCAGCTCGCCGACCTCGGCCACACCCCGCCCGACCTCGCCCCCACCGACCTCGCCGCCGCCACCGGGGAGGCACTGGACGCCGTCCGCGACGAGGCCGACGCCCTCGGCGTCACCCTCGCCGCCGACCTGCGCCCCGCCCCCACCACCGGCAACCCCGTCCTGCTGCGCCAGGCGGCCGTCAACCTGCTGCACAACGCGCTGCGGCACAACCTGCCCACCGGCGGGCAGGTCACCGTCGCCACCGGGCCCGACCCCGAGCGGCCCGACCGGGTGCGCCTCACCGTCGTCAACACCGGCCCCCAGCTGACGGCGCAGGCCGTGGCCACCTTCACCGAACCGTTCCTGCGCGGCCGCGGCCGCACCGCCGAGACCGACCCGGCCCGCCGCGGCCACGGCCTGGGCCTGGCGATCGTCGCCGCCGTCACCGACGCCCACCACGGCGAACTCCACCTCGCCCCCGCCCCGGCCGGCGGCCTGCGCGCGACCCTCGCCCTGCCGGGCACGGCCGGGGGCCGGCAGCCGTCCTGACGGTTCGCTGCCGCCCCGGCCCCGGCCCCCGGCACCGCCCGCGACGACCCGACCGGGACGGCGGACGCCTCTGCGGGGCCGACACGGTCGTGCCTGTGCCCGGTCCTCGCCGACCAGCGGTTCGAGATCGACGGAGCCGACGAGGCCCGCCGCTTCCTGGAGTCCCACGGCATCGCCGGCGAGCCGGCGCAGCGGGTCTGGACGGCGATCGCCCTGCACACCACCCCGAAGATCCCGCTGCACATGGCTCCCGAGATCGCTCTGGTCACCCGGGGCGTGGAACTGGACGTGCTGGGCATCGGCTACCACGCCGTCACCGGGGAGCAGCGCGCCGCCGTGGTCGCCGCCCACCCGCGACCCGACTTCAAGAACCGCATCCTGGCCGCGTTCACCGACGGGATCAGGAACCGCCCGGACACCACGTTCGGCAACGTCAAGGCGGACGTGCTCGACCACTTCGTGCCGGGCTTCGAGCGCGGCGACTTCGTGGAGGTGGTCCTGGGGTCCGACTGGGCCGAGTGAGCCGAGTGAGCCGAGTGAGCCGGGTCGAAGCCCCTGGAGGGCGGGCCCGCAATGCCCGGCCGACGTCGCCCGTCCGGACCGGACCGGGGGAGCGGCTTCGCCTGCGGCCCGGGAGCCCGGATCCTCACCGTCGCGGCGGGAAAGGCCCTGGCCGCCCCGGAGGAACACCCCGGGGCGGCACCGAATCGTCTTGCCGCGACGGCGGGGGTCGGCGATGCTGGGCCGATGCCAGGTCAGCGGAAGCTCAAGCGCCGGCGGTCGGAGGGGGCCGGTCGGGCGGCCGCCCGCTTCGCGCCGGAGGCGGGCCACTGGGAAGTGCGGTTCGAGACCCAGGACGAGGCGCAGTGGCACGCACACATCCGCCGCCTCCGAGCGTCGGACCCACAGATCGACTGGACGGCCGTACGGATGGACCACTTCTGCGGCCGCCTGACGCAGCCGACCTGGTACCGGCTCAGCCTCTTCGTCCCGAACCCCGCCCCGGAGCCGGACCGGATCTCCCCCGGCAACTGAGCTCCTGCCGGCCGGCTCCGAGTCACCCGAGGACGAACGGCACCCATGCCCCGAGCGCCCCCAGGACGGCCCTCTCGGCCTCGCTCGGGGCCCGCCGCCCGGTGCCGACCAGCAGCGCGTCCGCGTCGGACAGGGCGGCCGGGAACGGGGCCCCGGCGATCCGCTCCAGCAGCCGCCGCGCCGCGGCCGGCCCCTCGGCGGGCGGGCCGGGCACGTGCGGCAGGTGCGCGACCAGGTCCAGGTGGTGCAGTGTCCACTCCAGCACGTACGCGTCCAGGTAGTCGGCGGCGGTCAGCACCTGCCCCTGGGTGGCCACCCGCAGGCGCGGGTCGGCGAGGTCGGCGGCCCGGCCCGCCGCGGAGCCGACGTCGTCCAGGTGGAAGCGCAGCAGCGCCGGGTCCCCGTACGCGGCGGCCAGCCGTACGGTCAGCGCGGCCAGCGGGTCCCGCCCGTCCGGCGGCTCCCGGTGGACCTCCCAGTACGACGCGGCGTCACGGGTCGGCTCTTCCGTGGACGGGGTCACCAGGGTGATCAGCACGTCCTGTGCGTCGATCACCAGATGGCACACCAGATCCCGCACCAACCAGCCCGCACACCCCGACGGCCGCGCGAAGTCCTCCTCCGCGAGCCCGTCCACCGCCGCACGCAACGCCACCCACGACCGCCCGAAGAGCCCCACCCCCGCAAGCTACCACCACGGCCCCACCACCCTCCCGCCCGCCGCGGCACGAGAAGTCGGCCCGGCCGACTTCCTCCTCCAACCTCCGCGCGAGCCGCGCACCTCTTGCGCCGGGAGGCGTTGTCCGCCCGGCGCGGGGAGTCGGCCTGGTCGACTTCCTGCTCCGTCTTGGCGTGAGTGTTGAGGCTCTTGCTGGAGACTTCACTGTCCGCCGCGGCACGGGAAGTCGGCCCGGCCGGCTTTCTGCTCCGCTGCGCATGGGTGCCGGACATTGGGGGTGCGGCAGTAGCGGCGCGTCGGGTGGTGGTGCGGGAAGTTGGGTGGGGCGGCTTTCTGCTCCGTCTTCGCCCATGGTTGCCGCTGCGGTACGGGAAGTCGGATCCGCCGACT
>NZ_JBIVSD010000026.1:0-91656 GCF_044756065.1 Kitasatospora sp. NPDC092039
GGGGAGCGTTGGCAGTCTGAAAATCACCCGTCACGCCCCTCTCCGCACCCACCCCCTGCGCCGCCCCCTTCCGCAGCGCGTCCCTCTCGCTGGGGGAGGGAGGGGGCGTGGGTGGGTGGGGGAGGTGGGGGATGCCCTGCTGGGGGGGTGGGGAGGTGGAGGGATGCCTGCTGATGGGTGAGGGCTGGGGGATGGGGTGTGGGGCGGGTGTGTAGCGGGCGCGCGGGCTTTCGCCCTGCGCGCCCGCTGGGGGTCGGCCGTTCGGGTTATGGGGCGTCGTCGGGCGGATTGTTCGGGGTGGCGGGGGGAGACTGCGGGGCGGATGGGGCCGGTGCGGAGGAGGAGCGGTGGCGGGTACGGGTGAGGTGGTGGCGGCCTGGGTGCCGGGTGCGCGGGGGGCGAACGGGCTGCCGCGGCACGGTGTGGACCGGGGGACGTTCCGGGCGATCGCGGGGGCGCGGGGTGGGGCGGAGGCGGTGCGGCTGCTGCGGGCGGGGCAGTTGAGCAAGCGGGCGCTGCTGTTGCTGGCGTTGCGGCGGGCGGTGCCGGAGCACGAGGGCTACCGGGAGGCGTACGACCGGGTGCGGGCCTTGCAGCGGGAGGACCGGGCGCGGTGGGAAGCGGCTCTGCTGCGGCCGGAGTTGGACGCCTGGGCGGCCGACTGCCTGCGCGGTGCGGCGGCGGGGGAGGACGTTCCGCTGGGCGAGCTGGGCGAGTTCCTCCGTCCGGGCCCCGGGCCGGTCCTCGCGCTGGAGTGCGACGGGCTGCGTTGGGAGCCGTCGGTGGACCACTGCGGGCCGCGCCGGGTGGACTACGGGCGGCCGCCGGCCGGTCCGCTCGGCCGTGCCGAACTCGCGCTCTGGGAGGGCGGGTTGACCGAGGCATGGGACATCCTGGTGCGCCGTCACCGCCGCCACGCCCAGGCGGTCGCGGCCTGCGTGACCACCGTCGTGCCGCTGCGGCCGGCTCCTGGCGGGGAGGCGGTCAGCGCTGCCGCTCGGCGGGCGTACGGCGCGGTGGCGGCCTCGCTGCCGGGCGATCCGGTGCTCCTCGCACTGGCCCTGGTGCACGAGTTCCTGCACGTTCAACTCGGCGCGCTGCTGGACCTCGTGCCGCTGCACCGGCCCAACGGCCCGGCCGTCCACCACGCCCCCTGGCGGCCGGACCTGCGCCCGGCCGGGGCGCTGCTCCAGGGGGCGTACGCGCACCTGGGGGTGGCGGACTTCTGGCGGGCGGAGGCGGCGGCCGGGGGGAGGGGTGCCGAACGCGCGTACGGGGAGTTCGTCCGGTGGCGGGCGCACACCCTGAGTGCCGGGGAGACGCTCCTGGGCTGCGGTGAACTGACGGTCAGCGGCGTGGAGTTCACCGAGGAGCTGGTGCGGACCGTCCGGGGGCTGGGGGAGTAGGCCGGCTCGGCGGGCCGGGGGAACGCAGCAGGCGCGGCGGGTGCTTTGGCCGGATGGGGCGGTTGTCCGGGGCGTTCGCGGGGCACTCCCGGGGTGTGCCCGGCTTCCGGTCCACATTTTCGCCCCCGCGACACGCTTCGGCGTGCGCCACGGCGAAGTGCGCGACCGCTGAACGGGTGAATTCTGGGGGTGCATCGCGCTGTCGTACGACGTAGGCCGCCTGGGGAGCCCAACTCGGGTCCGCAAGGTGCCGCGCGGAGCCTTCGCGGGCACTACATTGGTCGCAACCGGGTGGGCCTACCCACCCTCGGCAGGTCCTAACCGCGCCTAAGGAAACGAACATGACTCCGGTAACCAGCACCAGGCCGGCCGGCAAGCTCACTGACCCTCAGGAGACGCCGGAACGCCCCTCGCTCGCCGATCTCGCCGCGCTCGGCGCGGAAGAGCTCGCCTCCCGGCTCCAGCGCGCGCTCCCCGGCGCGGACTCCGGCCTCGTGCCGGTCGCGGCCTTCAACTCCTCGATCTGACCGACCCGGAACGCCGAGCGGAACCAGACCGAGCCGAACCGAACAGTCCAGCTCCATGACGACGTCGAATCCGCTGCCGTTGACGCAGTTCGTGGTCAAGATGCACAGCAGGTGCGATCTGGCCTGCGACCACTGCTACGTCTACGAACACGCGGACAGCAGCTGGCGGTCCCGGCCGAAGGTCATCGCGGACGGGATCATGGCCAAGGCCGCCGAGCGCATCGGCGAGCACGCGGCCGCCCACCGGCTGCCCGCCGTCCGGGTCGTCCTGCACGGGGGAGAACCCCTGCTCGCCGGCCCGGACCGGTTGCGCCGCGCCGCCACGGCGCTCCGGGCGGCGCTCCCGCCCGGCTGCGCGCTCGACCTGCGCATCCACACCAACGGCGTGCTGCTGAGCCGGGACTTCTGCGCGCTGTTCGCGGAGCAGGACATCAAGGTCGGCATCTCGCTGGACGGCGACCGGGCCGCCAACGACCGCCACCGGCGGTTCGCCGACGGACGCAGCAGCCACCCCCAGGTGCTGCGGGCGGTCGCCCTGCTGAACGAGCCCGCGTACCGGCACCTGTTCGCCGGGCTGCTGTGCACCATGGACGTCGAGAACGACCCGGCGGCCGTGTACCGGGCGCTGGCCGAACTCCGCCCGCCCGCCGTGGACTTCCTGCTCCCGCACGCCACCTGGGACGAGCCGCCCAAGCGCCCCGCCGCGCTGGGCGCCACCCCCTACGCCGACTGGCTGCTGACCGTCCACCGACTGTGGGAGGCGGACGGCCGGCCCTTCTCGGTCCGGACCTTCGAGTCCGTGCACCGGACCCTGCGGGGGTTCTCCAGCCTCACCGAGTCGCTCGGCCTGGAGCCCTCCGACCTGGCCGTCCTGGAGACGGACGGGACCTTCGAGCAGGCCGACAGTCTGAAGACGGCGTACGACGGCGCACCCGCCACCGGGATGGACGTCTTCGCGCACAGCCTCGACGACCTCGCCCGCCACCCCGGCATCGCCGCCCGCCAGTCCGGCCTGGCCGGGCTCGCCGAGGCCTGCCGCGCCTGCTCCGTGGTCCGCTCCTGCGGTGGCGGGCTGTACGCCCACCGCTATCGGAGCGACGATGGGGGAGGCAGCTTCGACCATCCCTCCGTCTACTGCGGTGATCTCATGACGTTCATCAACGGCGTTGCGGGGAGCGGGAGTCCGGTCGGCGTTCCGGCGCAGGCGGTCGAGGCCGCGCCGCCCGGTGCCGAGCCGCTGCTGCCCGCCGCGCTCACCCCGTCGCAACTCGACGAACTCGCGCGCGGATACGGCGGCACGGAGACCGTCGCCGCGCTCGGCCGCTCCCAACTCGCCCTCACCCGGGCGCTGCTGGCCGCCGCCTGGGACGCCTCCGGACAGGGGCGGGCCGAGGCGTGGGCCCTGCTGGCGGAACTCGACGCGGCGGCCCCCGCCGCCGTGGACACCGTGCTCGCCCACCCGTACGCCCGTGTCTGGGCGGCCCGCCGGCTCGCCGGGGACCTCGCCGTCGGACTCGGCCCGCTGGCCGCGCTCACCGCGGCGGCCGCGGTACGGGCCGGGCGGGGGGACGCGGTGGCCGTGCCCGTCCGCGGCGGACGGCTGCACCTGCCGACGCTCGGCCGGATCGCCGTACCCGACGGCGAGGCCGTGGTCACCGGACGGGCGGACGGCTTCGAGGTGCGCGCGTCCGACGGCTCGGTGCACACCGTGCCGGACGAACCGCTGCGGCGGATCCGGCTGGCCGACGGCTGGACCGTCGCCCTGGAGGACACCGACCCGCTGCGCGACTGCCACGACCACCCGGTGGCGGAGCGCCTCTCCGCGGGCGAACTGCTCGACTGGACGGGCGCGTTGCGCGAGGCCTGGGAGCTGCTCGGGCGCGACCTGCCCGGGTACGCCGAGGGCATCCGGGCCGGCCTGACGACCGTCACCCCGCTGCGGCCCGGCCCGACCGGCCGGGACGTCAGCTCGGCGGCCCGGCAGGCGTACGGCGCGGTCGGCATCGCCCGGCCGGCCACCGCGCCGACCCTCGCCCTGCTGCTCGCCCACGAGTTCCAGCACGTCAAGCTCGGCGCGGTGCTGGACCTGACCGACCTCTACGACCGCGCCGACCCCACGCTCTACTTCGCCCCCTGGCGGCCCGACCCCCGGCCGCTCGAAGGGCTGCTCCAGGGCACGTACGCCCACCTGGCCGTCACCGAGTACTGGGGCACCCGCACCCTCGCGTACGACGGACTGCCGGGCACGGCCGCCGACCGGGCGCGGGAACAGTTCGCGCTCTGGCGGCGGTACACCGCCGAGGCCGTGGAGCGGCTGGCGTCGTCCGGATCCCTGACCGGGACCGGCCTGCGCTTCGCCGACGGCATGCGTGCCACCGTGGCACCCTGGCTCGCCCTGCCGCTGCCCGCCGCCGCCGAGCAGGCGGCGGACCGGGTACGGCGGGAACGGGCCGGGGTCTGACCTCCACCCGCCGCCGCCCCGGGACCTCCCCCGCCCGGGGCCCTCAACCCCGGGGAGACGCCATCCTCACCGAATCCCGCGCCGGCGGCGCCGCCGTCGCCTCCCCCGTCCACCCGCTCGTCCACGACCTCCTCGGCCTCGGGGTCCGCCCGGGCACGGTGCTGCACGTCCAGGCGTCCCTGCGAACCCTCGGACCGGTGCCCGGCGGGGCGGCCGGTGTGGTCGGGGCCCTGCTCGACGTCCTGGGCCCCGACGGCACCCTGGTCGCCTACACCGCCACGCCCGAGAACTCCGCCACCTCACGCATCCACCAGTCCGCCACCGCCGGGCTCTCCCCGGCGGAGCTGGCCGAGTACCAGGCCCGGATGCCCCGCTTCGACCCGGCCACCACCCCGGCCTCGCCCTCCATGGGGGCGCTGTCCGAGGCGGTCCGGTCGTGGCCGGGCGCGCTGCGCAGCCGCCACCCGCAGACCTCCTGGGCGGCCGTCGGCCGGCTCGCCCGGGAGGTCACCGCCCACCACCCGCTGACCTCCCACCTCGGCCCGGAGTCGCCGCTCGGGCGGCTCTACGACCTGGACGCCCGGGTGCTGATGCTCGGCGTCCCGATGGGCCGCTTCACCGCCTTCCACCTGGCCGACCTGCGGATGCCCGACGTGGCCGTGCGCGAGTACCGCTGCGTCGGGACGGACGGCTGGACTACCTTCCGGGCCCCCGACCTGGACGACCTCCACTTCGACCGCCTCGGCGCCGAGGTCCTGCGCACCGCCCGCGGCATCACCACCGGCCGCATCGGCGCGGCGGAGTGCCGGCTCGTGCCGGTCCGGGAGGCCGTCGACCTCGCCGAGGGCATCCTGCTCCGCAGCCGCCCCTGAAACCCGCGCGTGGTCCCCGCCCCTGCGCTCCGATCCCACCCCGCCGCCCCAGCCCCGCCCGCCGCTCCGGCTCCGCCGGAGCGGCGGGCGCTTCCGTGCGTGAGAAGTCGGCCAGGCCGACTTCTCACGCCCAAGGGCGCCTTCATTTGAAGCTCGGCGACGGCGACGGCCCGTGCCCCAGGGCCCTGGGGCACGGGCCGAGAAGCCCTACCTCCGTAGGAAGTCGGCCCAGCCGACTTCCTACGTCACGGGTCGTCGCCACGGCTTCCCGAGAGCTGTCGGTGGTCGTTCCTCGTCCGCGTCGGGGAGAATCCCTCTTCGCCGTAGCACCTGGTGACCACGGCGGACTCGTCGAAGGCCCAGCGTCGGCTGCTCGGTGGTGTCGAGGACGGAGACCTCCTCCCAGCGATGGCGGTTCTTGGTGTAGCTCCAGCTGGGTTCGAACCGGAGGTACGGGGCCGACGGGGCGCTTGCGGGAGCTGTGCGGCCGGCAGGGGAGAAATGCAGGAGAGTCGGCGGGCGGGTGGTGTTACGGTCGGGCGCCATGAGCTGGCTTCCCGATGACTTCGTCCATCCCGTTCAGGTGCCGCTGCTGGGCGGCGCCTATCACCTGCGGCCGGTCCGGGAGGCGGACGCTCCGCTGGACTACCCGGCCGTGATGGGATCGCGCGAGCGGCTGTTCAGCATTTTCGGGCCGGCCTGGGGATGGCCCGCCGCCACCATGACCTACGAGGCCAACCAGGCCGATCTGCTGCGGCACGCGAAGGAGATCGCCGCACACCAGTCCTTCAACTACGCGCTGTTCGACGCGGCGGAGACGGCCGTGCTCGGCTGCGTCTACATCGACCCGCCGGAGAGGGCCGGCGCGGACGGTGAGATCTCCTGGTGGGTGGTGGACGAGCTGGTGGGCAGCGAGGTCGAGGAGGCGTTCGACGCGCTCGTGCCGCAGTGGATCGCCGCCGACTGGCCGTTCGAGCAGCCGCGCTTCCTCGGCCGCGAGATCTCCTGGGCGGACTGGGCTGCTTTGCCGGAGCACCCCGGCGCGTGAGCCGGCTCCGTCCCCCGGGGCCTTGGCACGGGGGACGGGGCGGTGGTCAGGCTTCGATGAAGTGGTCGAACTCGCCGGCCTTGGCGCCGTGGATCCAGGCGTGGAGCTTGGTGTGGGTGGTGGTGACGATGTGTGTGGGGTCGTCGGACTCGCGAATGTAGACCAGCTCACCGTCGGAGGCGATCTCAAGGCAGTTGGTGTTGGTGCCGCTGAAGCTGGACTTCTGCCAGTTGAGGTGGGTCATTCTTACCTGCCCTTGACGAGTGAGCCGACTGGACCCCGGTACCGCGATGGTCAGGCTTCGGCGAAGTGGTCGAACTCGCCGGCCTTGGCGCCGCGGATCCAGGCGTGGAGCTTGGTGCGGGTGGTGGTGACGATGTGGGCGGGGTCGTCGGACTCGCGGATATAGATGCGGTCGCCTTCGGAGGCGATCTCTACGCAGTTGGCCTGGTCGCCGCTGGAGCTCGACTTCTGCCAGATGAGCTGGCTCATGGTCACCTTCCTTGGACCTTGTAACGGATGTGCTGGATCAAGCCCATCGAGTCACGATAGGTGGCGGACGGTGCCGGAGCGGAAACTGACAGGGGAGGAAGAGCCAGTCCCCTGACCCGGTCGAACTTCTGGTCAAACGCTGCCACCGACTCAGGATCTCCTACGAAGGTGGAGCCATGGGGATGTTCGAGAAGAACCGTGTGCAACCGCGCGTGTGATCCCCGGGCAAGCATGAACGGGGTATCGGTCGACGTGTAGGTAGTGCAGTCGAACGGGAGGATCTGGATCGTCACGTTGGGCAGCTGGCTCATCTCGATCAGATGGGTCAGCTGGTCGCGCATGACGATAGGGCCTCCGTACATCATGTGCAGGGCGGCTTCGTGGATCACTGCCCGGAGCGGAGGCGCGTTCTCACCCGTCAGGAGCCCTTGGCGCTGACGACGGAACTCGACCTTCCTGTCGTTGTATCCATGGATGACCTCGCTGTAGGCCTTGGTCTGCAAGAGGCCGGGGATCAGGAGTGTCTCGTAGGTGTCGAGGGCCGTGGCGTTGGCCTCCACCTCGGCCAGATCGAGGGCTGGAGGGATCACGTCGTGCTTGAACTCGGTCCACCAGCCCTTGCCCGAACTCTCGCTCATGGCGATGAGGCCGGCGCGGTACGCGGGATCGGTGACATTGCAGATGTCGAGCCAGGCACTCAGCCGCTCAAGGTTGAGCCCGAGCCTGCCAGCCTCGGTGTGGCTGATGTTCGGGCCTTTCACGCCGAGAGCTTGGCCGATCTCCAGAGCTGAGAGGCCTGCGGCGTCTCGAACACGACGAAGTTCCTCGCCAAGGCGGCGCTGTCGTTCGCTGATCCCAGTCCTGAACCCCATGAGGTGCCCCTTCGCGCGATCGATGCCTACGCAAAGTGTAGATGCATGTGCGGAGCGTGTTGCAGAGTTGAGGGATATTCCCCTACAGTTCAATAACACAGCCGACCGGATGGGTCGTCAGTAGTGCCTGTCTGTACGGCATTCCTCTGCACCGCTGGGAGATTCCCCATGTGTGACCCCCACCTCAACTCCCCCTCCCTCACCGTGTCCCGCGAGGTGTTGCGCGACGCGATGTTGCGCGCCGGGTACCCCGACTCCTCCATCGGGGATGCCGAACTCGCCATGATGGAGCTCGTCGTGAACGCGTGGCGGCACGGGGCGACGCTCTCGCCCGTCGTCACGGTCGTCTACTCCGGCAACACCCTCCGCGTCACGGTCGCGGACCGTAGCTCCGAACTGCCGAAGTGTCAGAAGCTCGACCTCCGGGCCGAATCCGGCCGTGGGCTTCAGCTGGTGGAGGGGCTCACCCACCGGTGGGGCGCCGAGCCGCAGAAACTCGGGAAGCGGGTCTGGTTCGAGCTGGACTCCGTCGCGTGAACGCCCTCCATCCCATCCATCCCGCCGACCCGGCCATCCACCACCTCACCAGCCGCGAACTTGCCGACCTCATCGTGGAACTCCGGACCGAGAGCCGCGAGTTCGGTCTGCTCTGGCCGTCCGCCAAGCCGGGTGAGACCATCCTGAACGGCCGGGTCCTGGTCTCCCTCGGCAGCGTTCCGGCCAGCACCGTGATCAACCTTCTCGCACTCCTGCGCGAGTTCAAGCGCCACCGTTGACCGGCGCACGCGGGCCCCGTTCGGCGAACGGGGCCCGCGCCCGTGTTCTCCGTCCCTGAAGCCGGCGTCGAGGATTCCGCTGCCGTGCAGCTGCTTCGCCAGGGTGTTGGAACTCCTGGCCCGGCAGGCCGAGGCCGATGCGCGCAGGAAGTCGGCCCGGCCGACTTCCTGCGCAGGGCCCAAGGGGCAGGCTCAGGAGTCCCGTCCGGGGGCGCGGGTGAGCCGGTGCAGGCCCAGGGCGATGGCGACGGCGAGGGCGGCGCAGACCGCCACGGCGAGGAAGCCGTGGCCGACGCCGGTGGTCAGCGCGTCGGGGGTGGCCGCGCCGTCGCCGTCCAGGGAGGCGGCCAGGACGGTGCCGATCACCGCGATGCCGAGGGCGGCGCCGCTCTCGTTGAAGGTGTTCAGCAGCCCGGAGCCGACGCCGGACTCCTCGGGGCGGACGTGGGCGGTGCCGATCCCGTACAGGGGGACGAAGCAGGTGGGCAGGCCGGCCCCGATGACGGCCAGCGCGACGACGGCGACGGCCGTGGTGGCCGGCCCGGTGGCGAGGACGGCGGCACCGGCGATCTGGGTGAGCGCGCCGACCAGGTAGGTCAGGCCCGGGCCGACGGCGCCGATGAGCCGGGGCACGACGGAGGCGAAGAACAGCGCGGCCAGGCCCATCGGCAGCATGGCGAGGCCGGTGGCGAAGGCGCTCATGCCGTGGGCGCCCTGGAAGTAGTTGCTGGCCAGGTAGGAGCTGCCCATCATCACGATCGCGGCGAGCAGCAGCCCGAGGCTGCTGAGCCAGTACGTCGGGACGCGCAGGAGGTGCAGCGGGAGCAGTGGGTCGGACGCACCCAGCTCGGCCCGGGCGACGCCGGTGAGCAGGACCGCGGACAGGCCGAGGCCGGCCCATGCGGGGGCGGAGGTCAGGCCGTCCTGCAGCCGGATCAGGCCGAAGGCGAGGCAGGCCAGGCCGGCCGTGGCGAGGAGGGCGGTGGGCAGCCGCAGCGGGCGCCGGCCCTCGGAGCGCTGGGCCGGCAGGCTGCGCAGAGCGGTGATCGCGGAGGCGAGGCTGATCGGGATGTTGATCAGGAAGGCCCAGCGCCAGCTGACGGCGGAGACGGCCAGCCCGCCGAGGACGGCGCCGAGGATGGCGCCGATCACGCCGAGGCCGCTCCAGGTGGCGAGGGCGGCCTTCCGCTGCTCCTCGTTCCGGTACACCGTCACCACGATCGACAGGGCGGCGGCGGAGAGCACCGCGGCTCCCAGGCCCTGGAGCGCGCGGCCGGCGATCAGCCGGCCCTGGTCGCCGGCGAGGCCGCACAGGACGGAGGCGGCGGCGAAGGTGGCCAGGCCGGCCAGGAAGGCCCGGCGCCGCCCGACGACGTCGGCGACCCGGCCGCCGAGGAGCAGCAGGCTGCCGTACACCAGGACGTAGGCACTGACCGTCCACTGGAGGGCGGTCCGGTCGGCGGGGAGCGCGGAGCCGATCGAGGGCAGCGCCACGTTCACGACCGTGGAGTCCAGCATGACCATCAGCTGGGCCACGCCGACGGCGGCCATCGGCAGCCAGGAGGTCCTGGCGGGTTCCGGTTCGTGGTCCGTCGGCCTCCGTCCGGGGCCTCGGGTGCGGTCGTTCTGCGGTTCGGCGGCCATGAGTGAGGTCGCGTCAGTCATCGGTGCTCCTTTCCGAGGCGACAAGATACATGCGCATGAATCGACATGCCAGGGGGTCGGATCTAGACTCGGAGCGTGGCGAACACTCCCCTGACCGATCGGTGGCTGTCCCTGGTGCGCGTCTGCGCGCAGCTGAACCAGCGGATCGAGCACGCGTTGTCCGACGAGTTCGGTCTCTGCGTGAGTGCGTACGAGATCATGGAGGTGCTCTGGGCGGAGCGGGAGTGGGTCCGCCCGGGAGAGGTCGCCTCCCGCACCTCGCGCAGTCAGCCGCAGGTCTCCCGGCTGGTGACGCAGCTGGTGGAGGCGGGGTACGTGGACCGCAGGCCCTCGCCCGGCGACGGCCGGGGCCACCAGATCCAGCTCACCGACGCGGGGCGGGAGGTCTTCCGGCGGGCGGCGGCCGTCGTCGACGGGCGGCTGCGGCGGATCGCCGACGAGAGCGCCGACGCGCGGGTGTGGCTGGCCTGAGCGCAGCCGCCCGGGCCGAGCGAAGACCGCGTCCCGTCCCGGCTGGGCGAGACCGCGTCCCGCCACAGCCCGGCCGGGCCGGCCGGGTCAGGCCACGAAGTGGTCGAACTCGCCGGCCTTGGCGCCCCGCACCCAGGCGTCGAACTTGACGCGCGTGGTGGTGACGATGTTGGTGGGGTCGTCGGACACCCGGATGTAGACGTGGTCGCCCTCGGAGGCGATCTCGATCCAGTCGTCCTTGTCGCTGCTGGTGCTGGACCTCTGCCAGTCGAGGTGGTCCACAGGTGCCCTCCTGGTGGTGCGCGGCGGCCGGAACGAGGGTACTGCTCCCAGTGCACGGGTCGCGGCATCGTTTCGGTCATGTCAATTCGTGCGAGACGTTGTGCTATTCCATTGGGGTGTCAGTCGTTCCTACACTGAAGCCCCGCCGCACGGGGGCTGCGGGAGGCAGGTTGCCGACGGGCCCGGGGGAGGCGCGTGTGACTGACCGGGGCTGGGACGAGGACGACGCCCGGCCGTACTTCTTCCTCTCCTACGCGCACACCCCGAAGGCCGGTGCGCGGGGCGCGGGCGATCCGAACCACTGGGTCAGGCAGTTGTACCGGGACCTCTGCGAGGCGGTGCTCCAGCTCACCACCGTCCCGGACGGGGTCGCGGTCGGCTTCATGGACGAGTCCATGCACCAGGGCGAGCTGTGGGCCGACCGACTGTCCGAGGAGCTGGCGACGTGCCGGGTCTTCGTGCCGCTCTACTCCCCGAGGTACTTCAACAGCGTTCCGTGCGGCCAGGAATGGCACGCCTTCACCCGCCGGCCGGTCTACCCGGCGAACCTCGACTCCGAGCGCACCAGCGGCATCGTCCCGGTGCTGTGGGCGCCGATGAGCCGCTACCGGCTGCCCGACGTGGCCAGCGAACTCCAGTTCAACCACGCGAGCTTCGGTCCCGAGTACGCCACCGAGGGCCTGTACGCGCTGATGAAGCTCAGCTACTTCCGCTCCTCCTACGAGTTGGCCGTGCACCGGCTGGCCGCCCGGATCGTGCAGGTCGCGGAGGAGACGGTGATCCCGGTCGGGCGGCGGCTGGAGTTCAACACGCTCCCGAGCGCGTTCAACGTCACCGCTCCGACCAAGCAGCTGCGGATCTCCGTACTCGCCTACCACCAGCACGAGTTGCCCGCCGACCGCAGCCCCGACTACTACGGCGAGCGGCGCACCGACTGGCACCCGTACCAGCCGGTCGGCTCGCCGATCGCGCAGCACGCGGTCCGGCTGGCACGGCAGTTGGGGTTCCAGCCGACCGTGCACGAGTTCGACGACGAGGTCGAGTCGATCATCGGCGGCAACGCCGAGGCGCCCGGCCTGCTGCTGCTCGACCGCTGGGCGCTGCGCGACCCGCGCCGGCGCGAGCTGGTCCGGCGCTTCGACCGTTCGGACGCCGCCTGGGTGAGCATCCTGGAGCCGTTCAACAGGGACGACCCGGAGTGCGCCGAATGCGCGGACGAGCTGGGCGAGCTGAGCGACGAGGCGCTGCGGATCAGCCGGCGGGCCAGCCGGCCGAGCTTCCTCGGCGCGACCGGCCCGACCGGGCTGCACACCCTGGAGGACTTCGACGACGCCCTGCCCCGGGCGGCGATGAAGGCCAAGTACGCGTTCGAGGGCCGCACCAGGGCCGAACCGGAGGAACCGCCGTCGCCCCGACCGAGCCTGCGGGAGGCGTTCCGCCGCGGGGGAGGCGGGTACGGACCGGACGGAGCGCCGGTGGACCCCTTCGAGGAGGACGAGGAGCGCGGCGACGACGGCGGCCCCCACCGGGAGCAGCACCGGCCCCGAGCGCAGGACCCGTACCGGGAGCAGAGCCCGCCCCGAGCGCAGGACCCGCCCCGAGCGCAGGACCCGCCCCGGGGACAGAGCCCGCCCCGAGAGCACGACCCGCACCGAGAGCAGAGCCCGCACCGAGCGCAGGACCCGTACCGCGAGCACGACCCGCACCGCGACGACGGCGATGAACCCGATGACGGGATGGCGCCCTTGGGAGGACGAGGACCGCGATGACTGACAACCGCACCAGGAACCTCCGCCTCGGCGGGCTCACCTCCGCCGACCTGGCCGCCCAGCGGGAGGCCGAGCGGCAGGCGGCGGAACAGCACCGCAACGGCCGGATCATCACCTTCTACTCGTACAAGGGCGGCACCGGCCGCACCATGGCGCTGGCCAACACTGCCTGGATCCTGGCCGCCAACGGCTTCCGGGTGCTCACCGTGGACTGGGACCTGGAGGCGCCCGGCCTCGCCAAGTTCTTCCACCCGTTCCTCGACCCGGCCTCGCTGGCCGGCACCACCGGCATGATGGACCTGATCGCCGAGTACCGCGAGGAGGCGCTGCGCCCGGTCGAGCACGCCGAGGGCTGGCACCTGGACTTCGCCCGGGTGCACCCACACGCGCTCTCGCTCACCTGGCCGTACTTCCCGGCCGGCGGCAGCCTGGACTTCCTCTCCGCGGGCCAGTTCAACCGCGACTACTCCGAGGCCGTCACCCACCTCGACTGGGACATCTTCTACGACCGCTTCGACGGCGGGCAGTTCTTCGACGCCCTCAAGGCCGACATGGCCAAGCGCTACGACTACGTGCTGATCGACTCGCGCACCGGTCTGTCCGACATCGCCGAGATCTGCACCGTCCAGATGCCCGACGACCTGGTGGTCTGCTTCACCCTCAGCGACCAGTCCATCGACGGCGCCTCCCGGATCGCCCAGCACATCCACGACCGCTACCGCGAGCGCGGCATCCGCATCCTGCCCGTCCCGATGCGCATCGACGAGGGCGAGAAGGAGAAGGCGGACGCCGGCCGCGCCCTCGCCAGGGTCCGCTTCGACGGGCTGCCGGCCGGCCTGAACGGCGAGGAACTCGCCCAGTACTGGGGCTCGGTGGAGATCCCGTACCGGCCGTTCTACGCCTACGAGGAGATCCTCGCCACCTTCGGCGACCAGACCGGCACGCCCACCTCGATGCTGGCCGCCTGCGAGCGCCTCACCTCCGTGATCACCGAGGGCCGGGCGGCCGGCCTGCCGGCGATGGACGAGGAGGTGCGGCTGCGCTACGTGGACGCGTTCACCCGCCGCCGCCCGTCCGTGCCCGCCGACCTCTACCTCTCCTACGTCCCCGAGGACCGGATGTGGGCGGACTGGATCGAGTCCGTCCTGACCAGGGCCGGCTTCCGGGTGCTGCCGCGCGACCTCAGCGCCGGCACCGACCCGCGCGAGGAGACCGAACGCGGCATCGACTCCGCGTACCGGACGGTCGCCGTGCTCTCGCCCGCCTACCAGCGCTCCCCGCAGGCGCGGGCGCTGTGGGAGTCGGTGGTCAGCTCCGACCCGTCCGGCACCCGGCGCCAGCTGCTGCCGGTCCGGGTCGGCGACGTGCGGCTCACCGCGCCGTTCAGCAACCGCAACCCGGTCGACCTGGTCGGCCGCGACGAGGCCCAGTCGATCCAGAGCCTGCTGCGCGCGCTCGGCCGCGGCGACGCGCCGCTCGACGACGCGCCCAGCGGCGGCCCGCGGTTCCCCGGCAGCAAGCCCTCGGTGTGGGACGTCCCGCCGCGCAACCCCTCCTTCACCGGCCGCGCCGCCGTCCTGGAGCAGCTGCGCAACCAGCTGCGCGGCGGCATGGCGGCCGTGCTGCCCACCCCGCAGACCCTGTACGGGCTCGGCGGCGTCGGCAAGACCCAGGTGGCGCTGGAGTACGCCCACCGCTTCATGTCCGACTACGACCTGGTCTGGTGGATCGACGCCGAGCAGACCGAGCTGGTCGCCCCGGCGCTCGCCGAGCTCGCCCGCCGGCTGGGCCTGCGGGTCGGCGACTCGGTGACCGAGGCCGCCGAGGCGGCCCGCGAGGCGCTGCGGCGCGGCGTGCCCACCTCGCGCTGGCTGCTGATCTTCGACAACGCCGACGAGCCCGCCGAGATCCGCCGGTTCTTCCCCGGCGGGTCCGGCCACATCCTGGTCACCTCCCGCAACCAGGCCTGGACCGGGCACGCCGAGGCGCTGGAGGTCGACGTCTTCACCCGCGGCGAGAGCGTCGAGCACCTGTGCCGGCGCGCCCGCAGCCTCTCCCGCCCGGACGCCGACCGGGTCGCCGAAGCCGTCGGCGACCTGCCGCTGGCCGTCGAGGTGGCCGCCGCCTGGCTGGACACCACCGGCACCCCGGTGGAGGCCTACGTCTCCCAGCTGCACGCCGAGGCCGCCCGCGCGCTGGCCGTCGGCCGCCCGGCCGACTACCCGACCCCGGTCGCCGCGACCTGGAACGTGTCGATCGGACGGCTGCGCCAGCAGTCCCCGGCGGCCGTCCGGCTGCTCCAGCTGTGCGCGTTCTTCGCGCCCGAGCCGATCTCGATGAACCTCTTCTACAGCGACCAGATGATCCGGGCGCTGGTGAGGTTCGACGCCGACCTCAGCGACAAGTTCATGCTGGGCAAGGTGATCCAGGCGATCGGCCGGTACGCGCTGGCCAAGGTCGACGCCGGCAGCAACAGCTTCCAGGTGCACCGGCTGGTCCAGGCGGTGATCCGGGCCGGGATGACCGACGAGGAGCAGGAGATCGCCGTCCACGAGGTGCACCGCATCCTCACCGGCGCCCGGCCCGTCCTCGGCGACACCGACGACCCGGCCAACTGGCCCGCCTTCGACGAGATCTGGCCGCACCTGTCGCCGTCCAAGGCGCACAACTGCGACGAGGCGGACACCCGCCAGCTGCTCATCGACCGGGTCCGCTACCTGTGGAAGCGCGGCGAGCTCGACCGCGCCCGCGACCTCGGCCACGCCCTGGACGTGGAGTGGACCGGCAAGCTCGGCGAGGACGACCGGCAGACCCTGCTGCTGCGCTTCCAGCTCGCCAACGTGCTGCGCTCCCAGGGCAATTACGGCGAGGCGCTGGCCCTGGACGAGGACACCCTGGAGCGCCAGCGGGCGCTGCTCGGCGAGCACCACCCGTACACCCTGATGACGGCCGGCTCGCTCGGCGCCGACCGCCGGGCGCTCGGCCGGTTCCAGGCCGCCCTCGACCTCGACCGCGAAATCCTCGACCAGTTCCGGGAGTTGTTCGGCGACGACAACCCGCGCACGCTCTCCATGGCGAACAACCTGGCGATCGACTACCGGCTGGTCGGCGACAGCGAGGCGGCCCGCGAACTCGACCAGGAGACCCTCGACCGGCGCACCGCCGTACTCGGCCCCAAGCACCCCTACACCCTGTCCACCAAGTCCAACCTGGCCCGCGACCTGCGCGAACTCGGCGACTACCGCGGCTCGGTGGACCTCCTCCAGGAGGTCACCTCCGACCTCGGCGACGTGCTCGACCCGGACCTGCCGGAGAACCTGCGCAACGCCAAGTCGCTGGCCGTCTCGCTGCGCCGGATCGGCCAGCTCGCCGAGGCCCGCCGGATCACCAAGGAGACCTACGAGCGCTACCTGGAGCGCTACGGCGCCGACGCCCCCGACGCGCTCGCCTGCGCGCTCAACCTGGCCGCCGACCACAGCGCCTCCGGCGACAAGGAGGCCGCCCGGGACCTCTGCTCCACCGTCTTCGAGGGCCACCGGCGGCTGTTCGGCGACGAGCACCCGTTCACCCTGGCCTGCGCCAACAACCTCGGCATCTACCTACGGGGCAGCGGCGACGTCCAGGGCGCCATCGAGCGCGGCCGGCTCACCGTCGAGGGGCTGACCCGCTCGGTCGGGCCGGAGCACCCGTACACCCTCAACGCGATGATCAACCTGGCCAACGCCTACGGCGACGACGGGCAGACCGACCGCGCCGAGCGGCTGGGCCGGGCCGCGTACCAGGGGCTGTGCGACCGCTACAGCGCCCAGCACCCGGACGCGGTGGCCTGCGAGGCGAACCTGGCGATCACCCTGCGGGCGGGGGGCCGGCACACCCAGGCCGCCGAGCTGCGGGCGCGGGCGATCTCCGAGCTGATCCGGCAGTTCGGCGAGGAGCACCCCAACACGGTCGCCGCGCGCGGCTGGAAGCGGATCAACCGCGACCTGGAGCCGCAGCCGGTCTGACGGGGGCCGGGGGCGGGGTACGCTGCCGAACCATGAGTGAGCGCAGCGAGCGAACCACCGAGGGGTGCGCATGAGCGAGCGGACCCCGCCCCCGGTCCTGGTCACCCGGCGCCTCGCCCCCGGCGTCGTCGAACGGCTCACCGCGCACCACGAGGCCACCTGCCACGACTCCGACCGGGCGATGGACCGGGCCGAGCTGCTGGACGCCGTCCGCGGCCGGCGGGCCGTGATCACCACCCTGGACGACCGGGTGGACGCCGAGTTCCTCGACGCGGCCGGCCCGCGGCTGGCCGTCGTCGCCAACCACGCCGTCGGGTACCACAACGTGGACGTGGCCGCCTGCGCCGACCGCGGTGTGCTGGTCACCAACACCCCCGGCGTGCTCACCACCGCCACCGCCGACATGGCCTGGGCGCTGCTGCTGGCCGCCACCCGCCGGCTCGGCGAGGGCGAGCGGCTGCTGCGCTCCGGCGCGCCCTGGACCTGGGCGCCGAACTTCCTGCTCGGCCTGGAGCTGGCCGGCACCCCGCTGGGCGTGCTCGGCATGGGCCGGATCGGGCAGGCGGTGGCCCGCCGGGCCCGCGCCTTCGACATGCCGGTCAGCTACCACAACCGCACCGAACTGCCGCCCGAGCTGGCCGAGGGCGCCGACTGGAAGCCGCTGGAGGAACTGCTCGCCACCTCCACCGTGCTGGTCGTCACCTGCCCGTTCACCGCCGCGACCCGGCACCTGCTGGACGCCCGCCGGCTCGCCCTGCTGCCGCGCGGCGCGGTGGTGGTCAGCATGACCGCCGGCGTGGTGGACGAGGAGGCGCTGGCCGCCGCGCTGGAGTCCGGCGCGCTGTTCGCCGCCGCCGTGGACAACTTCGAGCACGAGCCGGCCGTCCCGTCCGCGCTGCTCGCCCAGGAGCGCGCGGTGCTCGCCCCGCACCTGGGCAGCGCCACCGTCCGCACCCGGCAGGCGATGGGCGGCCTGGCGGTGGACAACGTGCTGGCGGTGCTCGGCGGCTCAGCGCCCCTGACGCCGGTACGGGCGTGACCCCGGATCGCCCCACCCCGCCGTCCAGGCCAGCGCGGTGGTCATCACCCGGAACGCGCCGAAGTGCGCGGCGCCGGGCTCCAGGAACAGTTCGGCGTCCGGGATGTGGTCGGCCAGCCAGCGGGAGTGGTCGACCGGGGAGAACTGGTCGTCCGCGCCGTGCCATAGCCAGGTCGGCACCCGGATCGACCCGACGTCGAACCCCCAGTCGGCGGTGAACGCCATCATGTCGTCGATCCAGCCGTCCGCGCCGTGCCGGAACGCCTCCCGGTAGTTGCTCTGGAGCATCCGCCGCAGCCCGCTGTCGGCCACCACCTCCCGGTCGGCGGCGGAGAGTTCGGTGCGCAGCCCGTTCAGCAGCCGGGCCGGGTCGTCCTTGATCTGCCGGGAGCGGAACTCCATCGAGTCGGTGATCCGGCCGTGCCCGCGTTCGGCCTCCTTGTAGGCGCGGACGTTGGACGGCGTCATCCCCGCGTACCAGTCCAGGCCGGCCGCGTCGCGCGGCGCGAGCCCGACCAGCACCGCCACCCGGCTGACCCGCTCCGGCAGCAGCGCCGCGCAGGCCAGCGCGTGCGGGCCGCCGCCGGAGCGGCCGAGCACCGCGAAGCTGTCCAGCCCGAACTCGTCCGCGATGGTCCGCACGTCCGCGGCCGCCGCGCTGACCCGGCGGCCGAACAGCCGGGTGGAGTCGCCGTAGCCGGGCCGGTCGTACGAGATCAGCCTGACGCCCAGCCGGTACAGCACGGTGCTGCGCGGGTGCGGGCCGACCCGGCTGCCGGGCATGCCGTGCAGCAGGAACACCGGACGGCCGCGCGGGTCGCCGAGCGACTCGACGGCGAGCGCGCGGTGGTCCGCCGTCTTGACCATCCGTAACGACACCTGCGGCCTCCTCAGTGATCCGGGTCGGTTGCGTGCTCCCGGTCGGTGGTGGTGCGCACCTCCCGGCGGGCCTGCCAGGTGGTGTGCTCGCGGGAGATCGCGTCCTCGGCGTCCCGGGCCAGGCGGGCCCAGACCTCCTCGGCCTCCATCGAATCCAGGTCCAGCCGGGCGAGTTGGCGCTGGATCTGCGCCAACTCCTCGGCTGCCAGGGCGTACGCCGCGGCCAGCGGCCGGTACTGGCGCAGCTGCGCCCAGGCGGCGACCGAGGCGGCCACCGCCGAGACCGTGCCCAGCGCGTCGTAGCCGAACGCGCCGAGCGCCCGCAGCAGGGCGAGCACCAGGCCGAGCGCGGGCAGCAGCACGCCCAGCACCCCGGCCCAGTACCCGGCGCGGGCGCAGTAGCGGGCCTTGGCGAGGTACCAGTCGTGCTGCAGCTGGATCCGCTCGCCCAGGTACACCTCGCGGCGCACCGCCAGCGGCTGCCCGCGCAGGTCGCGCATGGCCGGGGTGATCCCCACCCCGGCCTCCGGGACGGCCACCGGGCTGTCCCGGAACGCGCCGAGCACCCGGGCGAGCTGGAAGCGGTAGAGGCCCTCGGCGTCCGGCAGGGGGCGCGGCGGGGGCTGGTAGGCGTCGGCCCGGACGGCGTACTTCCAGGCCAGCGTCTTCACCGACTCGGCGGCGGCCCGGCCCTCGTACCAGAGGCCCTGCGGGTTCTGCCGGCCGGCCACCAGCGCCAGCGCGACCGCGCCGAGGTAGGCCACCGCCGCCGGCCAGGCCCAGGGCTCGCCGTCGGCCGAACCGGTCGCCGCGGCGACCACCAGCAGGGCCAGCTCCCAGGCGCAGAGCAGCACCGAGCGTCGCTGCCCGCGCAGCGAGGCCGCGTCGGCGGCCCAGAAGAACTCCGGCAGCAGGTCCCGCTCACTCACCCACCCGGTCCGTCCCGCAACAGACGCCATGTTCGGCCCCCACCAGTCGCTCCGGTCGCACCCTTTCCTGCCCCGGGCGGCTCGCCGGTACGCCTGGCGGCGCCCGGGGTGGCCGGATGTGGCCGGGAAGGCCCGCTGGTTGTCCGGTACTCCGCGTGTTCGACCCGGCACCCAGCGTGCGGGGAGGTGGCGGGGGCGCGCGGGGGCGGCGGGTGTGCGCGGGCGACCGGGCCGGTGCGGTGGGTCCGGTGCGGGTCAGTAGGTCGGGTGCGGTCAGTAGGTGTAGAAGACCCGGTCGGCGTTCTCGGCCATCTGCTTGGCGTTCCACTCGGTGCCGCCCGGGACGTTGCCGGAGCGGAACAGCGGCGGCGCGGGGCACTGCCCGGCGGCCGCCCGGTCGGCGAGCCGGCCGACCGCCGAGGCGACCACGGCCTGCATCAGCGCGCTGGTCACGACGGTGGAGACCGGGCCGAAGGTGGTCTCGGCGCCGGGGTGGGTCAGCTCGCCGTCGCCGACCGCGATCTTGCTGTCCAGCACCACGTCGCAGTGGTCCTTCAGGTAGGTGCCGGTCGGGTGCGCCGAGGGCACCTCGTCCGGGTACGCCAGCGAGGTCACCCCGACCACCTTGAGGCCGCGGTCCCGGGCGTACCGGGCCAGCTCGACCGGCATCACCTGGCGGCCGGAGAGCGAGATCACGAACAGCAGGTCCCCGGTGGTCGCCGGGGTCAGGTCCAGGGTGGCGGTGGCCAGCCCGGAGACCCGCTCCAGCGCGCTGGACAGCGGCGCGGGCATCACCGTCACCCCGACCGTCCCGGGGACGTTCAGCAGGTTCATCGGGACCAGCCCGCCGGCCCGGTAGACCACGTCCTGGGCCGCCAGCGCGGAGTGCCCGGCGCCGAAGGTGAAGACCCGTCGGCCCTCGGTCATCGCCTCCGCCAGCAGCGCGGCGGCGGCCTCGATGGTGTCGGCCTCCTCCTCGCGGACCCGCTGGAGGTGGGAGATCGCGGCGTCGAAGTACCGGCCGACCAGGTCGTTCATCTGCTGCCTGCGCTCTCTGCCGGTGGGGGATTCCGGCCGGGTGGGGTGGTCCGGGTGGTCCAGACCGCCGGGGAGAAAGCTCCGGCGAGCACGGTCGCGCTCCGGCGGCATCGTTGTCAACAGGAACAAAACGGGTCTCCGCAGCCCCGGGGCGGGCCCGGTTGTCGGTCCGGTACGTCAGAATTGGCGGTGAGGACACCGAAGAACGGAGCCAGCGGCGATGTCTGGGCTGATCGACACCACTGAGATGTACCTTCGCACCATCCTGGAGCTGGAGGAGGAGGGCATCGTCCCGATGCGTGCCCGGATCGCGGAGCGGCTCGAACAGAGCGGCCCCACGGTCAGCCAGACGGTCGGCCGGATGGAGCGCGACGGGCTGCTCCAGGTCGCCGGGGATCGCCACCTCGAACTGACCGAGGAGGGCCGCCGGCTCGCGGTGCGCGTGATGCGCAAGCACCGCATCGCCGAGTGCCTGCTCGTCGACGTGATCGGCCTGGAGTGGGAGCAGGTGCACGAGGAGGCCTGCCGCTGGGAGCACGTGATGAGCGAGACGGTCGAGCGCAAGGTGCTCGCCATGCTCGGCCACCCCACCCAGTCCCCGTACGGCAACCCGATCCCGGGCCTGGACGAGCTGGGCGACACCAAGGCCGAGGGGGAGGGCTTCGACGCCGGGCTCGTCGCGCTGGACACCGTCAAGCCGGGTGAGGCCGGCGCCGACGTGGTGGTCCGCCGGATCGGCGAGCCGATCCAGACCGACAGCGCGCTGATGAGCACCCTGCGGCGGGCCGGTGTCCGGCCGGGCTCCACGGTCAAGGTGAGCGCCGGCGTCGGCGGCGTGCTGGTCGGCACCGGCGACAACGCGGCGGAGCTGGGCAAGGACATCGCCCAGCACGTCTTCGTCGCCCAGGCCTGAGCCCGCGTCCCGCCGAAGGGGCGGAGCCGGTACAGCGAAGGGGCCCGCTGCTCCCCGTGCAGCGGGCCCCTTCGTCCTCCCCGTCCCTCCCTGCTCCCTCCCGTTCCCCTCCGTCCCCTCCGCTCCCCTCCACCGCCGCCGCCCGGCTTCCCCGTCCGAGCGCCCCTCCCGGCGTCCCCACACACCGCAATTCCTCCCCTCGGCCGATCATGGCAATCCTTGAGTGCTGTCACTCGTCCGAGGGGCTTCTACGGTTGACCAGCGGGTACACGGAAGCCTTATCCGGACATGCGTATGACGGGCCCCGTCCCCGGTGGGGGACAAGGCCCGTCACTCGCGCGCGTTGTGTCGCGCGGTGCGCGCCCTCACCCGATCGGCAGAGGGCGGCCGTCTGGTGGCCGGACGGAACCGGCCGGGTTCAGCCCACCGGCGCCGGCCGGGCGGCCCGGGCGGCCCGGGCCGAGGGCGCCTCGCGGCCGCAGGCGTACGCGAGCGGACTGATCAGTTCGGCGGCGTCCGGCAGCCAGCGGTTGAACGCGGAGGGGGAGCGGGCCCACTGGGCGTACCCCAGGGAGCCGATCCGGGACGGCGGGGCCACCGTCCAGTCGCCCTCGCCGCGGGCGACCAGGTCCAGCCGGCCGGGCGGCCAGCCGAGCCGGCGGAGCAGCTCCGGGAGCCTGGCCGCGATCCCGGGCAGCACCAGGAAGTGCAGCCGCCGCCCGATCCGCCCGGGTGCGGCGGGCTGGACGACGACCGGGCCGAGTTGGAGGTCCATCCGCTCCATCCGGGCGAGCGCCAGGCAGCCGGCCGTCTCCGGGACGTCCAGCACGTCGAACGAGCGCCCGGTGGGCAGCAGGACCGAGGCCTGCGGCTGCGTCGTCCACCAGGCCCGGACCGCGCCCGGCCCGGCGCTCGCCCGCCGCGTCCAGTCCGGGTCCAGCGGGTGGGCGCCCGGCAGCGTGCAGCGCCGGTCGTCGCAGGAGCAGCGGACGCCGCCGTCGCCGTCGTCGATCAGCCAGGCGCCCGGGGCCACCTCCCAGTGGCAGGCCTCGGCGTAGCCGACGGCTTCGACGAGCAAGGCGGGTACGGCGGCCGTCTCGTTCCGGCCCGAGGCGTCGGGGATGTCTTCCACGGGCTGCTCAACTACCGTGTGTGAGGCTGGTTACGGCCCGATGGCCCCCGGTTGGGTGCATCCCGGCAATGTCACCCGTTCCGGTTAGTCGACCGATTTGGTGGGGTCGAGGGCAGGCGCAGCGGGGGCGCACGGGAGCATTTCCCAGGGCGCAAGGGGGGTGCGGTTCGTCACCGTGGGTATCCCGCTGGCGTTGCTGATCGCTAACCTTGTGTCAGATTCCTTGGACGGTCGGACAGTCGGCAACAGATCAGCAGAATCGTCGCCCGCCGGCCGGGACCGGAGGGTGTGGGGAGGCGAAGCCCAATGGCCGCGAGACCACTCGTCGCACGACAGCCCAACGAGCGTCTACAGCAACTGATCCAGGAGGCCAGCTGCTCCAACGCCGGCCTGGCCCGGAGGGTCAACCTCTGCGGCGCCGAGCACGGGCTGGACCTTCGGTACGACAAGACCTCCGTCGCCCGCTGGCTGCGCGGGCAGCAGCCGCGCGGGCAGGCGCCGGCCGTGATCGCCGAGGCCCTCGGCCGCAAGCTCGGCCGCAGCGTGTCGGTCGAGGAGATCGGCATGGCGGACGGCAAGAACCTGAGCTCCGGCATCGGGCTCCAGTTCGCGCCCACCATCGGTGCCGCCCTGGAGCAGGTCTGCGAGCTGTGGCGCAGCGACGTCGGCCGGCGGGACTTCCTGACCGGGGCGACGGTGGCCGCCTCCGCGCTGGTGGAGCCCAGCCGGGACTGGCTGATCACCCCGCCGGACCCGGTGGTGGCGCGGGCCGGCGGCCCCCGGGTCGGCCCGACCGACGTGGCCGCGATCAGGGCGACCACCGCGATGCTGGTCGACCTGGACCACCGCTTCGGCAGCGGCCATGTGCGCCCGGTGGTGGTGCACTACCTCAACTCGGTGGTCTCCGGCTTGCTCGGCGGCGCCTACCGGGAGGAGACCGGGCGCCAACTCTTCGCCGCGGTGGCCCGGTTGACCGAACTGGCCGGCTACATGGCGGTGGACACCGGGCAGCCCGGGCTCGCCCAGCGCTACTACATCCAGGCGCTGCGGCTGGCCCAGGCCGCCGACGACCGCGGCTACGGCGGCTACGTGCTGGCCGCCTCGATGAGCCACCTCGCGGCCACCCTCGGCAACCCGCGGGAGATCGCCCAACTCGCCCGCGCCGCCCAGGAGGGCGCCCGCTCGGTGGCCACCCCGACGGCGATGGCGATGTTCTACGCCGCCGAGGCCCGCGGCCATGCCCTGCTCGGTGACGCCCGCTCCTGCGAGACGGTGTCGGCCAGGGCGCTGGAGATGATGGAGAAGCGCCGCCCGGAGGACGACCCGGACTGGATCGCCCACTTCGACGACGCCTACCTCGCGGACGAGCTGGCGCACTGCCACCGGGACCTGGAACAGGCCGGCCAGGCCGAGCACTACGCCCGCCGGGCGCTCGACCTGCACCCGCCGACCAGGGTCCGGCGCCGCGCGGTGGACCTCGTCCTGCTGGCCACCGCCCAGCTCCAGCAGCGGGACCTGGAACGCGCCTGCGAGACGGGCGCCCAGGCGGTCCGGCTGCTGAGCGGGCTGCGCTCCAACCGGGGCGTGGAGTACCTGGACGAGTTCCGGCGCAGGCTGGAGCCGTACCGGGAGCAGCGGGTGGTCCGCGAGTTCCACGCCCGGGCGGACGCGGAGGCGGCCTGAGACCCGGGCCGGCCGTGCCCGGGACGGCTTGAGCCCGGGACGGACGGCGGACGGCGGGGCGGCGGAGGCGGGCCGCGGATCGTCTGTGCAGGGAGCGTGACGGATGTCCCGCCCACGTGGTCACCCGGTGAGGCGAACCGGTAGCGTGGGCGCGACGTCCAAGGAACTGTGATGCTCCCAAGAACCGACGAGATGTGGTCCGCCGTCAGTGCGCGGTCCTGCACAGGTGAGGAATCGCGTTGAGTCAGCGCCGCTCGTACCCGAACTCCGGTGACTTCAACCTGGACGACCTGTTCCGCCCCGAGCCCGGCCAGCCGCAGGGGCAGCCGGGGCAGCCGGGCCAGCCGCAGGGCCACTCGGCCGTGCCGCCGGTGGGTCAGCCGTCCGGGCAGCCGGAGTACCTCGGCGAGGGCGCGCACGTGCTGCCGACCCAGGCCATGCCCGCGCAGCCGATGCCCGGCCAGGCTCCCTGGGGCGCCCCGCAGCCCGGGTACGGCGCCCCGCAGGCCGATCCGGCCCCGGAGACCCAGCACCTGCCGCCCTACCCGGTGGGCGACCCGCGGGCGGCCGGCTACCCGGCGGCGCAGGCCCAGCCCGGCTACCCGCAGCCGCAGCCCGCGCCGGGCTACCAGGGCTATCCGCCGGCCGCGCAGCCGCAGCCGGCCTACCCGGCGCAGGACTACCGCCAGGGTTACCCCCCGGAGCAGGGCCCGGGCTACGGTCAGGGCTTCGACCAGGGGTACGACGCGACCCAGGGGGACGGCTCGGGGCGCGGCGGACGCCCGTCCAACAAGCTGATCATCGGCGGCGTGGTGGCGGGCTGTGCGGCGGCCGGCATCCTGGTCGCCGTCCTGATGAGCGGCGGCGACGCGCCCAAGGACGAGAAGAAGGCCCCGGTGGCCGCCACCTCCGCCGCGACCGCCGCCACCCCCGGGACGCCGAGCGCGAGCGGCTCCGGTGCGGCCGTCGACCCGGAGGTCAAGGCCCAGGCGCAGCCGCTGTCGGACCTGCTGGGCACCGCGAGCGACAGCCGCAGCTCGGTGGTCTCCGCGGTCGCCTCGGTGCAGAAGTGCGACAAGCTGCCCGAGTCGCAGCAGGCGCTGACCGCCGCGGCCGGCAAGCGGCGCGAGCTGCAGAGCAAGCTCGGCCAGCTGAAGACCGACAAGCTGCCCGGCGGCCAGCAGCTGGTCGACCAGCTCAATGCGGCCTGGACGGCCTCGGCCCTGGCAGACGACGAGTACGCCGCCTGGGCGCAGGACGCCCAGGGCGCCTGCGACGCCAAGAAGCAGGACAACCAGCACTACAAGAACGCCGTCCAGGCGAGCGGCACCGCGACCACCGCGAAGAAGCAGGCCGCCACCCTCTGGAACGCGATCGCCGGCCAGACCGGACTGCCCAACCGGAGCGACGGCGACCTGTGAGCGACGGCGGGCCGTGATCGGCGCCGTCCTCTGAACGGCGACGGCTCCTGAACGGCGACGGCTCCTGAGCGGTGGGGGGGGGGGGCGGGCCGGGCCCCCCCCCCCCCCCCCCCCCCCCCCCGGCGGGCCCGGGGGGGGGGCCCCCCGCGGGCCGGCCCCGTGGGGCGGGGGGGGGGGCGGGGGGCCCCCCCCCCCGGCCCGGGGCCCCCCCCCCCCCCCCGGCCGGCCGGGGGGGGGGGGGGGGGGGGGCCGGCCCCCCCCCCCCCCCCACCGCTCACGGGCTCCGGGTCAGGCCGGCGGGCGGCCCCCGGTGAGCGCCCAGCGGACGTCGACGAAGCCCGGCTGCTGCAGGGTCATCCGGCCGTTCTTGACCACCTGGTAGGTGACCCAGGTGTTCACCAGCCGCGGCGACCCGCTGCTGGGCAGCATGTTGGTGGTGCCCCAGTTCAGCGGCGGGGTGATCCCGACGTCGATGCCCTCGCCGCTGTCCAGCAGCGAGGAGACCGCCTTCGGGGTGACCGGCTTGCCGGCCTCCGCGAGCTTCTGCACCGCCGTCCGGAACACCTCGTACGCGACCCAGGTGGTCTGCACGCCCGGGTCGGAGACGTCGATGGGGTGCCCGCCGGTGGTGTCGGTGCGCACCACCGCGCGTAGTCCGTCCCAGATCTTCGCCGACTCCGGCGGGTACCAGCTGGTGACGTAGGCGCCGCCGAGCGGGCCGGTGTCGCCGCCGGTGGAGTCCACCACCGACTGCTGGACGCTGCCGATCACCGAGGCGATCCGGGTGTTCTTCGGGTTCAGCCGCCGGTAGGAGTCCAGCAGGTTGCCGGTCGGCTCGGCGGCCAGGGCGCTGGTGACGCAGTTGCCCGGCTCGTCCTTGCCGATCGCCTTGCGGACCACCGGGGTGTAGTCGGAGGACTGCTCGGGCGCCTTGACGTCCGTCAGCCTGATCCCGGCCGGCCGCAGCGCGGTGCCCAGGTAGCCGAGCAGGTTGTCGCCGGCCGGGGTGTCCGGGCGGACCAGGGCGACGGACTTGCAGCCGGCGTCCACCAGCTGGCGGCCGTTGCCCGAGATCAGGGCCGGCATGCCGCCGTCCACCGGGTAGGACAGCGGGCTGGTGAACTCCGGCTGGGAGAGTCCGTAGCCGCCGATCAGCGGGATGCCGGCGCGCTCCAGCACCGGCATGAACGCCTCGCCCCACTGGCTGTAGGAGCCGATCACGGCGACCACCTTGGCGTCCACCGCCTGCTGGGCGCAGGCGCGGGCACCGTCCGCGGTGTTGTGCTCGTTGCAGGTGATCACCCGCAGCCGGTGGCCGTTCACTCCGCCCTTGGTGTTGACGTCCTGGCCGATGGCGGAGGCGAGCGCGGTCATGCCCGGGCGGTCGGCGGATCCCGTCCCGGCCGGGGCCCAGGTCATCACGGTCAGATCGTTGCCGCTGGTGGAGGCATCGGCCGGTCCGCCGCACGCGGAGGCCGAGAAGAGGGTGGGGAGCAGGGCCGCGGTGGTCACGGCGGCTGCGATCGGGCGTCGGCGGCGGCGTCGCGCGATCTGGGGACGGGCCTGGAACGAGTCCCTTCGGCTGGTCATCGCTAATCCCTCTCTGGGCGCACTCCGGCGCACCGGGACCAGCCAAGCCCCGGCGCCACAAGCCGAGAGGGCCGAAATGCGAACGGACGGCAAACGGCCGCCGAAATCCGGGGAGGTACGCGTGTAGATCGCGAGTGGAGCACGAACAGACGGGGAACGTACGATCGTTCACCATGTCCGCCAGCACAGATTCTTCGCACCGGTACGCCCGAAACACTTCTCGTCCGGGCCACCGCTCCAGCACGATGGGCGGCATGCCGCTCAACGACCTGCCCTGGTGGCGCTGGCGAGCCCGACTGCGCTCGGCGCTGCACATGCTGTCCGACCCCGGTTTCCAGCAGGAGACCTGGCTGACCGGGAGAGAGGGGTACGGCGACGTGACCGACGCCGTCTACCGGCTGGTCGAGGACACCTGGCTGGACCGCTGGTCGGCCGAGAAGTACGTCGGGACGATCCTCCGCGACTCCGCCGAGGCCGCGCTGGTGGACGTCGCGGTGCTGCGGGCCGTGCAGATGCTGCACGAGGTCGGTGCGGACGCGCCGGCCTCCGCCTACCTCGGCCACCCCGGCTGGCCGGAGACCGTCCGGGCCGCCCGGGAGGCGCACGTCGCACTGGCCGTGGGAGACGGGGACGACCCGGACGCGGCGCCGAAGTCGCTGGACGTGCTGCGCATCCTCACCCAGGTCTGAGCCGCCGGGCACCCACCGTCCCGCAGTACGGGCAGCGGGGCGGCGGGTGTCCGGGATGTGACACGCTGGACCATCCACGCACGTCACGACCTCAGAACGGAACACCCCCAGTGGAACAGCAGCCGGCCAGCGCCCAGTACGTCCTCACGCTGTCCTGCCCCGACAAGCAGGGCATCGTCCACGCTGTCTCCAGCTACCTCTTCATGACCGGCTGCAACATCATCGACAGCCAGCAGTTCGGGGACGCGGACAGCGGGCTCTTCTTCATGCGGGTGCACTTCTCCGCCCCCGAGCCGGTCACCGCCGACAAGCTGCGGGCCAGCTTCGCCGCGATCGGCGCCTCCTTCGGGATGGACTGGCAGATCCACCCGACCGAGGAGCGGATGCGGATCGTCCTCATGGTCAGCAGGTTCGGGCACTGCCTGAACGACCTGCTCTACCGCACCCGGATCGGCGCCCTGCCGGTGGAGATCGCCGCGGTGGTCTCCAACCACACCGACCTGCGGGACCTGACCGAGAGCTACGGCGTCCCCTTCCACCACATCCCGGTCACCAAGGACACCAAGGCCGAGGCCGAGCGGCAGCTGCTCGACCTGGTCGCCAAGGAGAACGTCGAACTGGTCGTGCTGGCCCGCTACATGCAGGTGCTCTCCGACCAGCTGTGCACCGAGCTGTCCGGCCGCGTGATCAACATCCACCACTCCTTCCTGCCGAGCTTCAAGGGCGCCAAGCCGTACCACCAGGCGCACGCGCGCGGCGTGAAGCTGATCGGTGCCACCGCGCACTACGTCACCGCCGACCTGGACGAGGGCCCGATCATCGAGCAGGAGGTGGCCCGGGTCACCCACGACGTCAGCCCCGACCAGCTGGTCGCGCTCGGCCGGGACGTCGAGTGCCAGGCGCTGGCCCGCGCGGTGAAGTGGCACAGCGAGCACCGGGTGCTGCTGGACGGGACCCGTACGGTCGTCTTCGCCTAGGAGACGCCGGCTACGGCCGGGAGAGCAGCGGGAGCGCGTGCAGCACCTCGCGGACCGCGGCGCGGTCGCCGTGCTCGCCGACCGGCAGCCGGTCCGGGTCGCGGTGGGCGGCGGCCAGCTGGCACAGCTCCAGGCCGTCCAGCACCATCGAGGCCACCGGCTCGCCGCCGCCGTTCCCTGCGGGTGAGCCGTCGGCGGCGCCGGGACGGTCGTCGCCGTCCAGGCTGACCAGCCACTCGCCGCCCGCCGGGCCGTCGACCATCAGCCGCACCCGCCGAGCCGTCCGGGGCCCGCCCGCCGACGCGCCCGGCGCCCCGGCGTGCTCGGGCCGGGCGGCGCGCAGCCCGGCCAGCGCCCGGGGGAGCAGCCGGACCACCAGCTCCACCATCTGCCGCAGGTGCTGCGGCGCCGGCGGATCGTACGGGTAGGCGACCGCCCGGGCCACGTCCTCGCCGTGCACGAAGCACTCGAAGGCGCGGTCCACGAAGGCGTCGCGCAGCGGCAGCACCGCGAAGCCGTAGTCGACCGGGGTGTTGCCCTGCGGCGCGAGCGCGGCGCCGCGCACCAGGTCGTGGGCCTGCCGCCGCCAGCGGGAGCGCACCGACTGCGGGGCCAGGCCGTCCTGGTCGGCGATCAGCCGGGCGGTGCGCGCGCTGATCGCGGTGTACGGGCCGCCCTGCGGCGGGACCCTCGGCACGGCCGGTCCGGCGGCCGGCTCCTGCGGCGGCACCCGCCGCCCGGCCGGTGCGGCGGGCGGGCCGGGGGCGGCCGGCACCGGGTCGGGCAGGCCGAGCGCCATCGCCAGGAAGCCGTCCACCGCGGTCAGATGGCCCAGCACCTCGGCCGGGCGCAGCCGCTCGGTGCCGCCGTGCCACGGCAGTTCGGCCACCTCCTGCCACTCCTCCGGGCCGAGGTCGCGCAGCAGCGCGTCGAGCTTGGCGGTCTCCGCCGTGTACGGCACGCCCCACGCGGGGACGGGCAGTTCGGCCGGGCGGCGGGCCAGGCACCAGTCGAGCACCTGCTGGCGCAGCGGGCCGGGCTGGTCCAGCGGCTCGTCCAGGGAGAGCCAGCCGGCCGCCTCGCGCAGCCGGGACGCCTCCTCGGCGCACTCCCGGCAGCCGCGCAGGTGCTGCTCCAACTCGGCGGCCTCGCGGGCCGGACAGGCACCGAGGGCCCACGCGCCGAGCAGCGAGCGCAGGGCGTCGTGCCGCTCCTCAGTGCTGCTCACGTCTCCCCGTTCCCGTCCCCGGCCCGTGCCCGCCGGTTCCGTCCTGGCGGGCGCGTTCGTCGGCCAGTTCGGTGGCCAGCAGCTCCAGACCGAGCCGCATCCGCTGCTTGGCGGCCTGTTCGCTGATGCCGAGCAGCCGGGCCGTCTCGCGGTAGGTGCGGCCGTCGTAGTAGGTCACCGCGATGGTCTCACGCAGGGGTCGGGGCAGGGAGTCGACCACGTACTGCATCCGCGCGGCGGTGGCCACGGCACGGATCTCGGCCTCCGCGCCGGGCGCGGGCTCGGCGGCCCGGCGCGCCCGCAGCCGTTCGACCGCGCGGTGGTGGGTCAGCGCGCCGAGCCAGGAGCGCAGGGTGCCGCGGGCGGGGTCGAAGTCCTCGGGGTGCTCCCAGACATGGGCGAAGATCTCCCGGGTGAGCTGGGTGGCGGCGGCCTGGTCGGCCAGTATCCGCCCGGCCAGGCCGTGCACCATCGGCGCGAGCTGGTCGTAGAGTTCGCCGAGCGCCGTCTCCTCGCCGCGGGCGAGGCGGCGTTGCAACTGCTCGTCCCAGCGCGGGGGCCGCTCCGGGGTGGCCATCGGGAACCACCCTCCTGACCGGGTTCGCTGGCGTACCCAACGGTATCTTGCGGCCGGGCGGCGCCGGGGGCGATTCCGGCAAGAACGGAACCGTTCCCCACGGATCGCCGTCCTCGTGGAAGTGCCGCCCGGCGCGGAGCTCCCGGCCCGCTCCGTCGGGTCCGGATCGGGCCGTCGTCCGTCGTCCGCCGCTTGCCGTCCGCCGCCCGCCGGGGCCGCTGTTCGAGCGCCGATGGACATATGTCGCACGGGTGGTTCGCGAGTGGCGGCCGGGGTGGGCGGGGCGCGCGGCGGTAGGTTCCCGACTGCGGGACCGGCCGGGCGGCCCGGGCCGGACGATCACCGGTGCGAGGCTCGCGAGAGTGAGCGGGACAGTATGCACTGCCCTGTCGCCCGATCGCCGGAATATGCCCGAAGCGCTTGCTGCTGTCCGTCCCCCCGCCCATCCTGAGGCGTATTCGTGTCGCGGCCGGTGACCGACCGACGAGCCGGCGCGGACGAGTGGGCGCGGGCGGGCGGACCGGGCGGGCGCCCGGGTACGGCTCGGGTGGCGCCGGACGACGGGCCGGGGCCCGCCGGCCGGACCGGCCCGATCGGGACTAAGGCCGAACTGCGAGTGCAGGTGGTGGAGCGGTGCAGGTTCTTCAGGTACAGCTGGCGGTGGAGGCCGACCCCGCCGAGGTCGGGCGGGCCCGCCGGTGGGTGCGCTCGCGGCTGCTGAACCACGGGGTGGACCCGGACGCGCCGATGGCCGAGACGGTGGTGCTGGTGGTCTCGGAGCTGGTGACCAACGCCGTGGTGCACACCGGCTGTCCGGCCGTGCTGCGGCTCTGCCTGCCGGTGGCCGGGGACGCGCCGCAGGACGGGCCGGCCGCCCCGCTGCGGGTGGAGGTGGCCGACGCGAGCCGGGTCGCCCCGGCCCCGCGGCACGCGGGCGCGGACGAGGACGCGACCAACGGGCGCGGCCTGGAGCTGGTCGAGCTGCTCTGCGAGCGCTGGGGCTGGTACCCGGACGGATCGGGCAAGCGGGTCTGGTGCGAGATCGGCAGCGACGCCCGCCCGGCCGATCCGCTGGCGGACGTGGACTGGGCGGCTTTGGCGCAATAGCGGCTTTCGCGGCGGCCGTCGGACCGTGCCGATCACCGGCGCCGATCACCGGCCGAAAGGTGACGCAACCATTCCGAATTTCGGACTACCCATTGACGTGACGTATCCGACTGATCACGCTTGGGTGCGGCGCTCCGTTGCGAGGGGACGCCGAGGGGACGTCCGTCCACCGCCGCGGTGCTGCTGTCCAGGGGATTCGTGCCAGCAGGGGGGATCGCGGACGGCCGGTCGCGGGCCGCTCCTTGGCGAGTGCGGAGGGTGTGGCGCGGGTTCAGGGCTTGCGCGCCGCGATTGGATGGCGGCCTGCCGTGCCGTGCTCGGGGCGCGCGCGGCCTGCCGCCATCCAATGCGCCGCCCGCGAGCGGCGAGATCCGGCCACCGGTCGGCCGATGCCCGGGGAACGCTCAGGAAGCGCTCCGGACAGGGCTTTCGGGGAGCGTGCGGCTCTCGGGGAGGGTGCGGCTCTCGGGGAGGGTGCGAAAGGTGCGCCGGTAGGCGCTCGGCGCCACGTCGAGCCGGCCGCGCAGCTGCAGCCGCAGCGAGGCGGCGGTGCCGAAACCGGACTCCCGGGCGACCTGGTCGATCGTCAGGTCGGTCCGCTCCAGCAACTGGCGGGCCCGCTCGGTGCGCTGGGTGGTGATCCACTGGCCGGGGCTGGCACCGGTCTCCTCGCGGAAGCGCCGGGTGAAGGTCCGTACGCTCATCCCCGCCCGGTCGGCGAGCTGCCGCAGCGCCAGCGGCCGGTCCAGGTGCTCCAGGGCCCAGGCGCGCACCGCGGCGGTGCCGCTGTCGTCGGCGTCCACCGGACTCGGGGCCTCCACGTACTGCTTCTGGCCGCCCTCGCGCCACGGCGGCACCAGGCAGTTGCGGGCCACCGCGTTGGCCACCGCGCTGCCGTGGTCGCGGCGCACCACGTGCAGGCACAGGTCCACCCCGGCGGCCACCCCGCCGGAGGTGAGGACGTCGCCGTCGTCGGTGTAGAGCACGTCTGGGTCCAGCCGCACCCGGGGGAACAGCCGGGCGAAGTGCTCGGTGTAGCGCCAGTGGGTGGTGGCCGGGCGGCCGTCCAGCAGCCCGGCGGCGGCCAGGATGAAGGAGCCGGTGCAGATCGACATCAGCCGGGTGCCGGGCCGGATCCGGGCCAGGGCGGCGGCCAGCTCCGAGGTGAAGCAGGCGTCGGCGACGGCCGGGCTGGAGTCGGAGGAGGCCGGGATCAGCACCGTGTCGGCGCGCTCCAGGAGTTCGGACCCGTGGTCGACCATGATCCGGAAGTCGGCGCTGGTGGTGACCGGCCGTCCGTCCAGGGTGCAGGTGGCCACCTCGTACAGCGGCTGCCCGGCCGGGTCCTTGGCGCCGCCGAAGATGCGGGCGGGGATGCCGAGTTCGAAGGCGATCACGCCCTCCAGGGCGAGTACCGCGACCAGGTGTGCCATGCCGTCCCTCGGGGTGCGGGTGGATTCGGGGTGGGGTCGGGCCAGCGTACCGCCGCTCCTGGCCCGATTCTTGCGAAAGCTGTCATTCAGGCCACTCGTCCCGCTCCGGCCGGCCCGGAACACTCGTCCGCGTGACCGAACGCAGCGCCCTCGCCCCCACGTCCCGCTCCGGACCGCCCGCCCCGGCCAAGCGCCCCCGGGTGCACTACGCCTGGGTGGTGGCCGCCGTCTCCCTGCTCGTCCTGCTCGGCTCGGCCGGCTTCCGCTCCACGCCGAGCCTGATGATGGACGCCCTGCACAACGAGTTCGGCTGGTCGCTCGGGACGATCTCCAGCGCCACCTCCGTCAACCTGACGCTCTACGGCCTGACCGCCCCCTTCGCCGCCGCCCTGATGGACCGTTTCGGCGTGCGGCTGGTGGTGGTCTGCGCGCTGCTGACCATCTCGGTCGGCGCCGGGCTGACCATGCTGATGCGCGAGCCCTGGCAACTGGTGCTCTGCTGGGGCGTGCTGGTCGGCCTCGGCAGCGGCTCGATGGCCGGCGCCTTCGCCACCACCATCACCGGCCGCTGGTTCCAGGCCCGCCAGGGTCTGGTCACCGGGGTGCTGACCGCCGCCGGAGCGGCGGGCAACCTGGTCTTCCTCCCGGTCGGCGCCTGGCTGGTCGAGCAGCACGGCTGGCGCTCGGCGGTGGTCGTGGTCTCGCTCGCGGCCAGCGCCGTCGCCGTCCCGGTCCTGCTGCTGATGCGCGAGCGGCCCGCCGACCTGGGCCTGCTCCCGTACGGCGCGACCGAGGCCCCGCCCGCGCCGGCCGCCAACGGCCGCGCCCTGGCCCGCTCGCTGCGGGTGCTGCGGAACGCCGCCCGCAGCCGGGCGTTCTGGCTGCTGGCCGGCTCCTTCGCGATCTGCGGCGCCACCACCGCCGGCCTGGTCGGCACCCACTTCATCCCGGCCGCGCACGACCACGGCATGCCGGTCACCACCGCCGCGAGCCTGCTCGCCCTGATCGGCGTGTTCGACGTGCTCGGCACCGTCTTCAGCGGCTGGCTCACCGACCGGGTCGACTCCCGGCTGCTGCTGACCGTCTACTACGGGCTGCGCGGCCTGTCCCTGCTCCTGCTGCCGCAGCTGCTGGCCGGCTCGCTCCAGCCGCCGATCCTCGCCTTCGTGATCTTCTACGGGCTGGACTGGGTGGCCACCGTGCCGCCGACCGTCGCGCTCTGCCGCCGGCACTTCGGCGAGGACGCCCCGATCGTCTTCGGCTGGGTGCTCGCCGCCCACCAGATCGGCGCGGCCGTCGTCGCCGGACTGGCCGGACTGGCCCGGGACGCGCTCGGCAACTACGACCTCACCTGGTACGGCGCCGGCGCGCTGTGCGCGGTCGCGGTCGGGCTCTGCCTGGCGCTGCGCAGCGGGCGGTCCGACGGGGCGGTGCCGGCCCTGCCGTGAGGGTCGGCGCTCCGCAGGTGGGGGCGGTGCCGGTCCGCCCGGGCCTGCTGGTCCGCCCGGTCCGCCCGGGCCTGCTGGTCCGCCCGGGCCTTCCGGTAGGACCGTCGTACCGGAGGTCTAGGCTCCGCTCCATGGCGCTCACCTTCACCCTGGACCCCAAGCTCGACCCCGACCTGCGGACGGACATCGTCCGGCTGTGGGCGGACGTCACCAACGCCGGCGGGGCGGTCGGATTCCTGGCGCCGGTCACTGAGGAGGAGGTCTGGGACACCGCCGACCACCAGTTCGCCGGGGTCGAGCCGGACGGCCCGGACCGGCTGCTGGTCGCGCACGAGAGCGCGACGGGCCGGCTGGTCGGGGTGCTGTTCTTCGAGTCGATGCGGTTCGGCCCGATGGAGCACTGGCGGATGCTCAAGCGGGTCATGGTGCACCCCGACTTCCAGGGCCGCGGCCACGGCGCCCGACTGCTGGCCGAGGCCGAGCGGGTGGCCCGGGCGTGGGGCCTGGAGTCGCTGCGGCTCACCGCGCGCGGCGGCCTGGGACTGGAGCGGTTCTACGCCCGCGGCGGCTACCGGGAGGTCGGCCGGGTGCCGGCCGCGATCCGGGTCGCCCCCGGGGACGACCGGGACGACATCACCATGTGGCTCGATCTGCGCTGAGACCCGCCCGGGCGGGTCGGCCGGGCCGGGTGGGCGGGTCGGCCGGGCCGGATCGGGTGACCCGTGCCCCTCCCGCCCTGTCAGGCATGCTTGACTGGAGGACCCGCCCCAGCGCAAGAAGAAGGATGTGTCGAGTGACCAGCAACGGCCCGGAGAAGTCGCACGCCACGCTCCGCTACACCTCCATGCGGGTCAGCATCTTCCTCGGCTGCCTGCTGGTGGCCCTGCTGCTCGGGCACTTCCAGATCATCCCGGTCAGTGGTGAGGCCGGCATGATCTTCCTGTTCCTGCTGGCCGCGGTCGCCTCCGCGCCGCTCAGCTACGCGCTGCTGAGCAAGCAGCGCGACGCGATGTCCGCGCAGATCAGCGGCAAGGTCTCCGGGATGCGCAGCCGTACGGCGGAGCGGATCGCCGCGCAGAACGCCGAGGAGGACGCCGCCGACGACGCCGCCCGCGCGGCCACCGCCGGCCAGGGCTGACCCCGGCCCCGCCCACGAGCGCAGCCGCCGTGTCCGCCACCCGGGACTCCGTGCCGTCCGAGCCGTCGCCGGAGCCGTCGTCCGAGCAGCCGCCCGCCGAGGTGGCACCCGCCGAGCAGCCGCCCGTGGAGGGGGTTTCCGGCACCTGGCCGGCCCCCGTCCGCCGGCCCACCGGGCGGGACGTGGCCCGGCTCGCCGGGGTCTCCCAGGCCACCGTCTCCCTGGTCTTCTCCGGCGCCGAGGCCGGCCGACGGGTCTCCGAGGCCACCCGCGGGAGGGTCCGGGAGGCCGCCCGCAGCCTCGGCTACCGCCCGCAGGCGGCCGGCCGGCAGCTGCGGCTCGGCCGCAGCGGGATGATCCTGCTGGCCGTGCCGAACCTCCAGGGCCCGTTCTTCGGCCGGGTGCTGGAGGGTGTCCACGAGGAGGCCGGCCGCAACGGCCTGGCCGTGGTGGTCAGTTCCGGCTGGGGCAGCGCCACCCTCGCCGAGGCCGCCACCGCCGGCCGCTTCGACGGCCTGCTGATCTGCTCGCCGGACGACAGCCAGCTCGGCGAACTGCCCGCCGACACCCCCGCGGTCTTCCTGGACGCCGACCCGGGCACCGACCGGGCGCGTCCGACCGTCGAACTGGACGTGGCCGGCGGGATGCGCGCCGCGGTCGAGCACCTGGCCGCGCTCGGCCACCGCCGGATCGGTCGGCTGCGGTCCAGCCACGCCGCGTACACCTTCCGGGTCCGGCAGGCCGCCTTCGAGCAGGCGGTTCGTGAACTCGACCTGGACGTCGTGGAGTTGGGTGTGAGCCTGAACGACGGGCACCGGGCCGCCCGGTCCGTGGCGGGCCGACTGCTGGAGCGGGCGGACCGGCCGCGCGCGGTGGTCTGCGACGACGACGTGGTCGCCTCCGGGGTCTACCAGGCCGCCGCCGAGCTGGGGTTGCGGGTGCCGGAGGACCTGTCGGTGGTCGGCATGGACAACGTCGCGGTGGCCGCGCTGCTCGCCCCGCCGCTGACCACCGTCGACCTGCCCGGTGAGGAGCTGGGCCGGGCGGGCGCGGCCGCGCTGGCGGCCCTGCTGCGCGGGGAGCGGGTGGCGCCGGTCGCGCCGCTGGCCACCTCGCTGGTGCTGCGCTCCTCCACGGCTCCGGCCGCTACCGCTCCGGCCGCTACCGCTCCGGCCGCTACGGCTTCGACGCGCTGACCACGGCGCGTCAGCTCCGGGTGCGCGGAACGGCTCCGTCCGCACCGCCCCCGACCCCACCGGCAGCCCGCTGCTGCGGGCCCGGCCCGCAGCCGGCCGTGCCCGGTGCCGTCGCCCCGGGCTTCGGCGCGCTGCTCACGGTGGTCGCCCGGCGCCGTCGGGGCCGCCGCAGCTGAACACCCGCAGTCGGGTGGACGAGGGGACCGCGCCCGCCGGCCAGACCACCGGCGGGCGCGGTCGTTCACGGGGTGGGTCAGCCCACCGGGACGGGCTGCGCGGCAGGGGCGAGCGGCACCGGGTGGAACCAGCGCCGGGCGCCGAACAGCAGCAGCCCGCCGAGCGCGATCCCGCCCGCCGCGCACAGCGCCACCGGGCGCAGCGAGTCCTCGGCGAGCTTGCCGGAGACGGCGTAGCCGAGCGAGTTGCCGGTGGCGAACAGCGTCACCAGCCAGGCGAAGGCCTCGGTGACGGTGCCGGTCGGAGCCAGTTCGGCGACCAGCACGAACGCGGCCGCCAGCAGCGGGGCCAGCATGATCCCGGAGAGGAAGGCCAGCGCGGCCATCGGGTAGGGGCCGGGCAGGGCGAGCAGCGGCAGGTAGGAGGCGGCCATCGCGAGGGCCATCATCCAGGTCCGGGTGGCCGTGGTCCGCCGCCACTTGACCGCGCCGTAGGCGAGGGCGCCGAGCAGGCCGCCGAGCGCCGCCAGCGCCAGCAGGGTGCCTCCGCCGCCGGGCAGGGAGCCGACGTGCTGCTCGGCGTAGGCGATGAACAGCACGTTCTGGGCGCCGACCGCCCAGCCGGCCCCGGCCAGTCCGACCAGGAGCAGCACCAGCCCGGGGGAGCGCAGCGGTCCGAGCAGTCCGGCGGACTGCTCCCGCGCCGGGGCGCGCCAGGCCCGGGCGGGCCCGGCGGTGGCCACGACCAGTGCGCCGACGAGTCCGAGCCCGGCGGCCACCCAGAGCGCGGCGACCGGGCTGAACAGCCCGGAGATGGCGGCGACGGCCAGCGGCCCGGCCACGTACAGGATCTGCTGGGACGCGGAGTCGAAGGCGTACGCGGTGTCGAGCTGTTCCTCCTCGACCACGTCCGGCCAGAGCGAGCGCAGGCAGGGCTCCAGCGGGGGCATGGCGAGACCGGCGATCGCGGCGCCGACCGGTGCGGCGAGCGCGGAGCCGGGGGCGAGGGCGAGCAGCGCGTACCCGCCGCCGGCCACCACGGCGGAGGCGAGCAGGACGCGCGGCTGTCCGGTGCGGTCCACGATCCGGCCGAGCACCGGCCCGCCGACGGCGGCGGCGATCGCGTAGGCGGAGGTGGCCAGGCCGACCCGGCCGTACGTCACCCCGGCGTCGCGCAGGGCGAGGGCGATGACGAGGGCGGTCATGCCGGCGGGCAGCCGGCCGAGCAGGGTGCCGAGCAGCAGACGGGTGACGTGCGGGGCACGGAGCAGGGCGAGGTAGCCCATCGGGATCCTCTCCGGGTGGGCAGGCGGGGGCGGGGACGTCGTCAAAGTTATACGTATAACCACTCAACGGTCAATCGGGCCGCCTGGTTGGACTGATGGGGCGTCAGCTTCGTTCGTGCCCGGATCGCGGGTTCACGGCGGGCCCCGGATGGGGAGGGACTCCCTGTGATCTCAAACAAGTACTTTGAACATCTCAAACCTTTGCTGCTAACGTATCGGCCATGACAGCCTCAGACACACTGCGGATGAACGGCCCGGGCCAGCTGCCCGGCGCCGCCCGCCCGTGTGCTCTGGCCGGTGCTGTGGACAGCCCGCGCCGTTGTCGCGCCGTGCGCCTTACTGCCCTGAGCTGTACCGCGGCGGCACGCCCCTGACCGGGGGCCCGACGCCTCCGTCCGGCCCCGCGCCGTGCCGCCTGCCCCACCCCACACCTCACCGTCAGCAACGCCCTCCCCCGGAGACGCTCCCCCATGTCCACAGCGCCCGAGGCGACCTCGTCGCCGTCCGTGCTCGCCCGCATCCGCAAGACGCCCTTCTGGGTGCAGATCGTCGCCGGCCTCGTGCTCGGCGTCGGCCTCGGCTACCTGGCCCGCACCGCCGAGATCTCCTGGCTGGCCACCACCCTGGAGACGATCGGCAAGATCTTCGTCCAGCTGCTCAAGCTGGCCGTCCCGCCGCTGGTGTTCACCGCGATCGTGGTGAGCGTCGCCAACCTGCGCAACGTGACCAACGCGGCCCGCCTGGCCACCCGCACGCTGCTCTGGTTCATGATCACCTCGCTGATCGCGGTCGGCATCGGCCTGGGTCTGGGCCTGCTGACCAACCCGGGCGAGGGCACCGACCTGAAGACCGAGGGCCTCAAGGCGCTCGACTCCAAGGGCACCTGGATCGACTTCCTGACCGGGATCTTCCCGACCAATATCGTCGACTCCTTCGCCAAGGTGAACGTGCTCCAGATCGTCTTCCTGGCGGTCGTGGTCGGCGCGGCGATCATCAAGCTCGGCGCCAAGGCCGAGCCGGTCCTCAAGCTCAGCGAGTCCGTGCTGGAGCTGACCCAGACCGCGCTGTGGTGGGTCATCCGGCTCTCCCCGCTCGGCACCCTCGGCCTGATCGGCAAGTCCGTCGCCAAGTACGGCTGGGACCTGCTGAAGCCCTTCGCCACGCTGACCCTGGACATCTACCTCGGCTGCGCCCTGGTGCTGTTCGTCGTCTACTCGCTGGTGCTGCGCTTCGCCGCCGGGCTCAACCCGCTGCACTTCTTCAAGGGCGCCTGGCCCGCGATCCAGCTGGCCTTCGTCTCCCGCTCCTCGGTCGGCACCCTGCCGGTCACCCGCCGCGTCACCGAGCGCCTCGGCGTCCCGAGCGAGTACGCGTCCTTCTCGGTGCCGTTCGGCGCCACCACCAAGATGGACGGCTGCGCCGCGATCTACCCGGCCGTCGCCGCGATCTTCGTCGCGCAGGTCTACAACATCGAGCTGGGCATCAAGGACTACATCCTGATCGCCTTCGTCTCGGTGGTCGGTTCGGCCGCCACCGCGGGCCTCACCGGTGCGATCGTCATGCTGACGCTGACCCTGTCCACGCTGGGCCTGCCGCTGGAGGGCGTCGGCCTGCTGCTCGCCATCGACCCGATCCTGGACATGATGCGCACCGCGACCAACGTCGCCGGCCAGGTCGTGGTCCCGGTCGTGGTCGCCGCCCGGGAGAAGATCCTGGACGTCGCCGCGTACAACAACCCCTCCGCGGACCTGTACGACGAGGACGCGAAGCCGGCCGTCGGCGCCGGTCGGGCGACCCCGGCCGCGGTCTGAGGTCGTCGAACGTGCGATCGGACGTCAGAGGGGTCGTTCGATCGGCATGACGGAAAGGGCCCTCCCCCGGCGACGGGGGAGGGCCCTTTCCGCATTCCTCGATCCGTGCCCGAACTTCCGGCGGGCCGCGGGTTCGCGGATCGGGCGGCGGGTCGGTTCGCGGATCGGGCCGCGGATTCCGAAAAGGCAGGGGGCCCGCCGGATGGGCGGGCCCCCTTGGGTACTGCTCTTGTGCTCATGGTGGCGGCTGTCGGGAGCCGCCGGTGGACCCGTCGGGGTCCCGAGCGATCAGGTCATCAGAGGATCGTCAGACAGCGGTGACGTTCTCCGCCTGCGGGCCCTTCGGGCCCTGGGTGACGTCGAAGGTGACCGCCTGGTTCTCCTCCAGCGAACGGAAGCCGTTCGCATTGATGGCGGAGTAGTGAACGAAGACGTCCGGGCCGCCGCCCTCCTGGGCGATGAAGCCGAAGCCCTTCTCAGCGTTGAACCACTTGACGGTTCCCGTGGCCATGCCGTTCTCCTTGCGATGCGTGTCGGGGGCCACACCGTGTGGCGCCCGGTCCGCTGCGCTGATCGCCCTGCCTCCGGACGTGTCCGAAATTTTTCGATATTGCTGAAAAACTACAAAAAGCCTGCGGTTACATGCTCCGCAGGCTTCAAGTACTGCAAGGGGAATCAAACTGCAACTGAGGGCAACGCTAGCATGCGGCCGCTGTGACGACCAGAGGTCACTTACCGCGTGGAAGACGCGTGTCGTCAGGCCCGGAACGGGTGTTGAGAGGCGGCTCCGGGAGGGGTGAGGGCGTGTCGGGTCCGGCCGGTGCGAGCCACCGCGAACAGCGGGCATACGCTGCGTGGAGGCACGAACAGCAAGGGAGCGGCGCAGTGGCAGCACCGGAAGCACGAACACCGGACGCGCGGACGCGGGAGCCCCGGCAGGACACCCCGGTCAGGCCGCGGGTCGGCCACATCCAGTTCCTGAACTGCGTCCCCCTCTACTGGGGACTCGCCAGGACCGGCAACCTGCTCGACCTGGACCTCACCAAGGACACCCCCGAGAAGCTGAGCGACCAGCTCGTCGACGGCGCCCTGGACATCGGCCCCATCACCTGCGTGGAGTACCTGCGCAACGCGGACGACCTGCTGGTCCTGCCGGACATCGCGGTCGGCAGCGACGGCCCCGTGATGTCGTGCCTGATCGTGAGCAAGGTGCCGCTCGCCGACCTCGACGGCCGCCGGGTCGCCCTCGGCTCCACCAGCCGCACCTCCGTACGGCTCGCCCGGCTGCTCCTGGAGGAGCGCGAGGGCGTGCACCCGGACTACTTCAGCTGCCCGCCGGACCTCAGCGCGATGCTCGCCGAGGCCGACGCCGCCGTCCTGATCGGCGACCCGGCCCTGCGCGCCTACCTCGGGCAGGCCGCCGACCTCGGGCTGACCGTCCACGACCTCGGCGAGATGTGGAAGGAGTGGACCGGCCTGCCGTTCGTCTTCGCCGTCTGGGCGGTGCGGCGCGAGTTCGCCGAGCGCGCCCCCGAGCTGACCGCCGCGGTGCACCGGGCCTTCCTGGAGTCCCGCGACCTGTCGCTGGTGGAGGCCGCCAAGGTCGCCGAGCAGGCCGCCCGCTGGGAGGCCTTCGGGGCGGACGTGCTGGAGCGGTACTTCAGCGAGGCGCTCGACTTCTCGCTCGGCGAGCGGCAGCTCGCGGGCGTCACGGAGTTCGCCCGGCGGGTCGCGCACGACAGCGGGTTCGCCCCGGACGTCGCGGTGCGGCTGCTGGAGCCGGCGGAGTTGCCGCTGGGGGAGTTGCCGCCGGGGGCGTAAGAGCGGGGGCGTTGCCGCCGGGGGCGTAAGAGGGGTCCGCTCGGCCCGGTACGGTCTGCACCGAGGCGCGGCCGGTTGTCGGTTGGCGGTGGCCGGCCGGCGACCGGCGGTCGGCGGCTGTCGGCGGTTGACGGCCGGTCCGGCGAGCGGGCGAGGGGAGCGTGCGGGAATGCGGGCACTGGAGTCGGACGATCCCCGCCAGGTGGGCGGCTACCGGCTGCTGCGCCGGCTGGGCTCGGGCGGGATGGGCCGGGTCTACCTCGGCCGGACGTCCGGCGGGCGCACCGTCGCCGTCAAGGTGGTGCGGTCGGAGCTCGCGGACGACGCCGAGTTCCGCGCCCGGTTCCGGCAGGAGGTGGCCGCCGCCCGAAGGGTCGGCGGCGCCTGGACCGCGCCCGTGCTGGACGCCGACACCGAGGGCGGGCAGCCCTGGGTCGCCACCGGCTACGTGGCCGGCCCCGCACTCGGCGACGCCGTCCGGTCGTACGGGCCGCTGCCCGAACCGGCCGTGCGCGCGCTCGGCGTCGGGCTCACCGAGGCGCTCGCCCACGTCCACGGGCTCGGCCTGGTGCACCGGGACGTCAAGCCCTCCAACGTGCTGCTCACCCTGGACGGGCCGCGGCTGATCGACTTCGGCATCGCCCGCGCCCTGGACGCCGCCGGGGGCCTCACCCGTTCCGGTTACGTGGTCGGCTCGCCCGGCTTCATGTCACCCGAGCAGGCGAACGGGCAGCCGGTCGGGCCGGCCGGGGACGTCTTCTCGCTCGGCGCCGTCCTCGCTTTCGCCGCCACCGGCGTGCACCCCTTCGGCGAGGGGGTCAGCGCGGCCGTCCTGCTCTACCGGGTGCTGCACGAGGAACCGGACGTGGCCGGGCTGCCCGAGCCGCTGCGGAGGACCGTGCTCGACTGCCTGGCTAAGGACCCGGCCGCCCGGCCGACCCCGCGGCAGCTGCGCGACCGGCTGGATCCGGACGGCACGGCCGGCACCCGGCTGGCGCGGGGCGGCTGGCTGCCGGCGGAGCTGGCGGCCGGGGTAGGGCGCAGCGCGGTGGAGCTGCTGGACCTGGACGGGGAGCCGGGGACGGCGGAGGGGGCGGGGGAGACGGCTCCGGGCGAGGCGGCCGGGGTTGGGGCCGGGGTGGGGGTCGGCGAGGTGGTGCGGACTCCGACCCACGTGGCCGGGAGCGAATCGGAGGGGGAGGGGGCCCACCAGCCGCTGTGCGCGGGCGTCTGGGACGGACCCGCGAAGGCGCGGCCGCGGCGGGCCCGGACCGCGGTGGCGGCCGTGGTGGCGCTCGCGGTGCTCGGGGGCGGCGGGTACGGGCTGTTCGGGTGGCTGCACCGGGCCGAACCGGCGGTGCCGGGGTCGTCGGCCGGGCCGCTGCCGGAGGTGTCCGTCGATCCGGGCCCGGCGGCCCTGCCGAGCGGGACCTTCGCCTCCGGGGTGGCCCCGGCCTCCGGAGTCCCGGCAAGCGCGACGGCGTCCGTCCCGGGGGCGGTGCCACCCGGGACGGACGGGCCGAACGCGGTGCCCGCGGCCTTCCTCGGCACCTGGAGCGGGGACATGGTCACCGACAAGGGACTGCCCGCCGGGACCACCACGCTCACCGTCCGGCCGACGACGGTCGGCCAGGAGGGCGTCACCAGCCGCAACGCCGTCTCGGGGCTGATCTCGATCAGCTGCGAGGGCGTCTGGACGCTCAGGTCGGCCTCCGCCACCAAGCTGGTGTTCCAGTCCCGGCTGGTCCGCTCCTCGATCCCCGGCGCCTGCACCGGCGGCTCCAACACGGAGACGCTCACCCTCCAGCCCGACGGGACGATCCGCTTCGTCTCCGTCGACCCGCCGGCCGGGAACCCGGCCGGCACGATGCGTCGGGTGGACGGGGCGCAGGGCTGAGGGGTGCCCGGCCCGGGGCCCGTGCGCGGCTCACCGGGGGACCGTGCGCGGTTCAGCGGGCTGACGCGGGCGGCGGAATGTGCTGGCGTAGGCTGGTTCGGCCGTACCCGAGTAGCACTTGTGAGAGAGAGAAGGCCGCCAGGTGACCGAGCTCGCAGCGACCACCCTCGATGCGTCCAGCACCGACCTGAAGGCCGTGCTCGACCGGGCCGCCGCCGGTGGCCGGATCACCCCGGAGGAGGCGCTGGAGCTCTACCGCTCGGCGCCGCTGCACGCGCTCGGCTCCGCCGCCGACGCGGTGCGCCGCCGCCGCTACGCGGGTACCGAGCACATCGCGACGTACATCATCGAGCGCAACATCAACTACACCAACGTCTGCGTGACGGCGTGCAAGTTCTGCGCCTTCTACGTGCCGCCGAAGAGCGACAAGGGCTGGTCCCGCGAGCTCGACGAGATCCTGCGCCGCTGCGCGGAGACGGTCGAGCTGGGCGGCACCCAGATCATGTTCCAGGGCGGCCACCACCCGGACTACGGCGTGGAGTACTACGAGCGCGCGTTCTCGGCGATCAAGGCCGAGTTCCCGCAGCTGGTGATCCACTCGCTGGGCGCCTCCGAGGTCGAGCACATGGCGCGGATCTCGGGCGTCTCCGTCGAGGAGGCCATCACCCGGATCCACAAGGCGGGCCTGGACTCCTTCGCCGGCGCCGGCGCCGAGCTGCTCCCGGAGCGGCCGCGCAAGGCGATCGCCCCGCTGAAGGAGTCCGGCGAGCGCTGGCTGGAGATCATGGAGATCGCCCACGGCCTCGGCGTGGAGTCCACCTCCACCATGCTGATGGGCACCGGCGAGACCAACGCCGAGCGGATCGAGCACCTGCGGATGATCCGCGATGTGCAGGACCGCACCGGCGGCTTCCGGGCCTTCATCCCGTACACCTACCAGCCGCAGAACAACCACCTCAAGGGCTCGACCCAGGCCACCGTCTTCGAGTACCTGCGGATGATCGCGATCGCCCGGCTGTTCCTCGACAACGTCGCCCACATCCAGGGTTCCTGGCTCACCACCGGCAAGGAGGCCGGCCAGCTGTCGCTGCACTACGGTGCGGACGACCTCGGGTCCGTGATGCTGGAGGAGAACGTCGTCTCGGCGGCGGGCGCCAAGCACCGCTCCAACCTCACCGAGCTGATCCACCTCATCCGGTCCGCCGACCGCGTCCCGGCGCAGCGCTCGACCACCTACCAGCACCTCCGGGTGCTGGACGACCCGGCCAACGACCCGGTCGACCCCCGGGTCGCCTCGCACATCGCCTCCACGGCGATCGAGGGCGGTACCGCGCACCCCGAGCTGAAGATCCTGGACAACTGAGTCCTCTGCTCCTCCTGCTGCTCCTCGTGCCGCTTTTCGTGCCGTTCCTCCTGTCCGCGCCGGTATCGGTGTGGCCGGTGTCGTTGCCGCCGGTGATGCCGGTGATGCCGGTGCCGGCGGTACCGGTGATGCCGTCGAAGTCGAAGGCGTTGTCGTGCTGACTCTGCACCGGGCGGCGTTCGTGCTGCCCGACCCGGCCGATCCCACCGCCCCGTCCATCGCCGACGGGGCGGTGGTGGTGCGCGGCGAGCTGGTGGAGGCGGTCGGGCCGTACGCGGACGTGGCGGCCGCGCACCCGGGTGCGCGGGTGCGGGACTGGGGCGCGGCCGTGCTCGCCCCGGGGCTGCGCAATCCGTACGGGCACTGGCTGCTGGAACGCGCGTACCACCCGGATCCGCGGGAGGAGGTCGGCCTCGAACCCGCGGCGGACGGGCTGGCCGGGTCCACGGACGAGGCGCGGTGCGGGGCCAGTGCGCGGCGCGGCCTGCAGCGGATGCTCGGGTACGGGGTGACGGCGGTGGCCGGGCCCTTCGAGCGGGCCTCGGTGCGGACGGCGGTGGCGCGGTCGGGGATCGTCGGACTGCCCGGGCGATCCGCTCCGACCGGTGAGGCGGACGGCGGGGGTGCGGGGCCGCTGGACCCGCTGGCCGTCCTGCCGTTGGCGGAGGCCGTGTACGGGCGGGTGGCGCCCGGGAACCGGGCGGACTTCGCGGTGTTCGCGCTCGCGGCCGCGGCGGGGGTCGCGGTCGCGGTCGTGGGGGACGGGCGTGACGGGTCGGTGGCCGTGGCGGGCGGGCGTGCCGAACCGGCGGCCGGCGGGTGCCTGGCCACGGTGCTGGGCGGGCGGTTGGTGTACCGCCGGCGGTGAGACGGTCGTCACGGCGGATGTGACGTACTCGTCAGTAGTCGGATTTCCTTGTGGCGCACGGGACTTCCTTCGTGTGCGCCCGAACTCCGGTTCCTGCCCCGGAGAGTGATTGTCCCTTCATCGTGACCTGAGGGCCCGCCAGCGGATACGATCCCGGACAGCTCACTCCGTACCCTCACCACACCACTGCCCGCGCCCGCGGGCGGCGGGGCCGTGTCCCCGGCCCCGAAGGCAAGCCAGGACAGGAACCATGCGAACCGCGACCGTTCCCCCGCCGCGCACCCCGCGGTTGGGCCGTGGTTGGTACCTCGCCGCCGTGCTCAGCGCCGTGCTGGCCGTCGGGATGTGCCTGCTCGGTTGGCGCCAGGCCGACCAGGCCGACCGGATCGAGGCGCACCCGGTGAGAGTCGAGGGGGTCGTCACCCAGCTCCCGACCGGCGGCGGCACCTACAGCGCCGTCAGCTACCGGGCCGGCGGCGAGCCGCACACCGCGGCCGCGCTGCCGCTCTCGGACGGCGCCCGACTCGGCGACAGGATCTGCCTGGAGCACGCCGCCGACGACCCGGGCGCGGTGCGGATCTGCGGCGACACCTACCCGCAGCCGGTCGGCGTGGGCCTGGCCTGGTTCAGCGTGCCGGTGGCCGTCGTGCTCTTCCTGATCTGCGTGCTGCGGATCCGGCGGCACCACAAGGCCCTCGCGGTCCGCGGTGGGCAGGGGAAGCTGGCCGCCAACCTCGCACTGGCGACGGGGGCGCTGGCGGACGGGATGCCCGCGATAACCCACGGCAAGCGGTCCCGTCGGCGGCGCCGCGCGGGCGGGCGGCGCGCCCAGCACTGACGGGGCGCCTGGGCGCTCGGCGGGGCCGGCCCGGCTTGCCGGCCGGCGGGCCGGTTCGGGGGCGTGGTCCGGGGTGCGGCCTGGGTCGGCCGGGTGCGGTTCGGGCAGCGTGGTCCGGGGTGCGGCCGGGTGCGGTTCGGGCAGCGTGGCCCGGGGTGCGGCCGGGGTCGGCGTGCCCCGTTGGTCGGGGTGTCCGTACAAGGGTGAACAATGGGGGACGTGACCCGAGCCTCTCTGGACAAGCAGCCGCACGAAGTCGCCGCCATGTTCGACGACGTCGCGGCCAAGTACGACCGCACCAACGACGTGCTCTCCCTCGGCCAGGCCCGCGCCTGGCGCCGGGCGGTGGCCGAGGCGGTGGACGCCGGACCGGGGGACCTCGTGCTCGACCTCGGGGCCGGCACCGGCACCTCCTCGCTGCCCTTCGTCGAGGCCGGGGCGAAGGTCGTCCCGTGCGACTTCTCGGTCGGCATGCTCACCGAGGGCAAGCGCCGCCACCCCGAGCTGGCGCTCACCGCCGGCGACGCCACCCGGCTGCCGTTCGCGGACGACACCTTCGACTCGGTGACGATCTCCTTCGCGCTGCGCAACGTCCAGGACACCGACGCGGCGCTGAGCGAGATGCTGCGGGTCACCAAGCCCGGCGGCAAGCTGGTGATCTGCGAGTTCTCCACGCCGACCTGGACGCCGTTCCGGACGGTCTACACCGAGTACCTGATGCGTGCGCTGCCGCCGGTGGCCACCGCCGTCAGCAGCAACCCGGAGGCGTACGTCTACCTCGCCGAGTCCATCCGGGCCTGGCCGGACCAGCCGGGGCTGGCCGCCAAGCTCCAGGACAACGGCTGGTCGAAGGTCGCCTGGCGGAACCTGACCGGCGGGATCGTCGCGCTGCACCGGGCCTACAAGATCGCGTAACCGGTTCGGCCTCGGGCTCGGGCTCGGGTTCGGGTTCGGGTTCGGGTTCGGGTTCGTCGGGCTGGGCACGGCCGGGTCGGGCACGGCCGGGTCGGGTTCGGTCGGTTCGGGGGCGGCCGGTTTCGCGGGCGACGGTTGCGGCTGTCACGGCGTTGGTGCCGGAGGTCGGGGCGGGGGCGCATCCGGTGGCGTGAGCGGAACTAGACTGCCGGAGACAAAGCCGCCGTCCCCAGCCGCAGTTCCAGGAGTGTGTCCACGTGTCCGAGACCGCAGCCGATCTGACGAAGCCGGACAGCCCCGTGGAGAGCACGGCCGACGTCATCGTGGTCGGTGCGGGCCCGGCCGGCTCCGCCACCGCGTACTACCTGGCCCAGGCCGGACTGGACGTCCTGCTGCTGGAGAAGACCGCCTTCCCGCGCGAGAAGGTCTGCGGCGACGGCCTGACCCCGCGTGCCACCAAGCAGCTGGTGGACATGGGCATCGACGTCTCCACCGAGAACGGCTGGCTGCACAACAAGGGCCTGCGCATCATCGGCGGCGGCGTCCGGCTGGAGCTGGACTGGCCGGAGCTGTCCTCCTTCCCCGACTACGGCCTGGTGCGCAAGCGCGCCGACTTCGACGAGCTGCTGGCCCGTCAGGCCGAGAAGGCCGGCGCGCGGCTCTACGAGCGCTGCAACGTCAGCGGGCCGGTCCTGGACGAGCGCACCGGCCGGATCGTCGGCGTCACCGCCAAGCTGGGCGACGAGAAGCGGCCCGTCACCTTCCGGGCCCCGCTGGTGGTCGCCGCCGACGGCAACTCCACCCGGCTCTCGCTCGCCATGGGCCTGCACCGGCGCGAGGACCGTCCGATGGGCGTCGCCTACCGCACCTACTTCACCTCGCCGCGCCACGACGACGACTACCTGGAGTCCTGGCTGGAGCTGTGGGACACCCGCGGCGGCGAGCGCAAGCTGCTGCCCGGCTACGGCTGGGTCTTCGGCATGGGCGACGGCACCTCCAACGTCGGCCTCGGCATCCTCAACTCCTCGCCCGCGTTCGGCGAGCTGGACTGGCGCGAGGTGCTCAAGGCCTGGTGCGCCGGGATGCCGGAGGAGTGGGGCTACACCCCCGAGAACATGACCGAGCCGATCCGCGGTGCCGCGCTGCCGATGGCCTTCAACCGGCAGCCGCACTACACCCGCGGCCTGCTGCTCGTCGGCGACGCGGGCGGCATGGTCAACCCGTTCAACGGCGAGGGCATCGCCTACGCGATGGAATCCGGTCAGATCGCCGCCGGGGTCATCGTGCAGGCCCTCGCCCGGGTCACCGACGGTGGCCGCGAGCGCGCCCTCCAGGCCTACCCGCGCATCCTCAAGGACGTGTACGGCGGCTACTACACGCTGGGCCGCGCCTTCGTGAAGCTCATCGGCAACCCCAAGGTGATGCAGATCGCCACCCAGCGCGGACTCACCCACCCGATGCTGATGCGCTTCACCCTCAAGCTGCTCGCCAACCTCACCGACCCGCAGGGCGGCGACGCGATGGACCGCGTGATCAACGGCCTCGCCAGGGTCGCGCCGAACGCCTGACGGCGGCCGGGCGGGGCGCCGCCCGGTTCTGCGGCCCGGCCCGCGGTACGGGCCGGGCCGCCTACCCTTCGTCGGCCGTCCGGGGTGCCTCCGTCGGCCGACGGGACGCGGCCGAACGTTCCTCGACGTAGGCGAGGCGCTCGGCGAAGACCCGCGCCGCGTCGGGGGTGAGGGTCCGCAGGGCGACGAGGGCGGCGAAGACGACGTCGCAGAGCTCGTGCTGGACGTCCTCCCAGGAGTGGGTGACGCCCTTGCGCGGGTTCTGACCGGTGGCGCCGATCACCGCCGCGCCGACCTCGCCGACCTCCTCGGAGAGCTTGAGGATCCGCAGCAGTCGCTCCTCCTGGGGCGACAGCGTGGTCCGCTCGTCCAGCCATGCGACCAGGTGGTCGACGCTTTCCCAGATCCGGCTGTCCATGCGGCGCTGCTCCTGCTCCCATGCGGTGTCGTTGGTGCTGCCACCGTACGGGAGCGGGGGCGGGCGGACGGATGGCGGGCCGGGGCTGTCCGGCCGGGTCGTCCGGCCAGGGCCGAGGGCAGGGGGCTGGGCTGTCCGGTAAGGCCGCGGGGCAGGGCCGACCGGTCGGGGTGGCCGGTCGGGTTGGCCGGTCCTGGCCGGTCCGGGGCTGACCGGTCGGCGGGGTCAGCGGGTGCTGATCTTCACATTGCGGATGTTCACCGGGAGGTTGGGGAAGCCGTCGCCCGGGTTGTTCTGGTCGTCCTCGCCCCCGGCGGCGATCTTCTGGAGGACGTCCAGGCCGGCGGTGATCCGGCCGAACGGGGTGTAGGCGGGGGAGAGCTTGGTGTCCTTCCAGACGAAGAAGAACTGGCTGCCGTTGGTGTTCGGCCCGGCGTTGGCCATGGCCACGGTGCCGGCCGGGTAGGTGGCGCCGGTCAGGTTCTCGTCCGGGAACGAGTAGCCCGGGCCGCCGCTGCCCGTGCCGGTCGGGTCGCCGCACTGGAGGACGTAGATCCGCTGGGTGGTGAGGCGGTGGCAGTGGCTGCGGTCGAAGTAGTCGTGCTCGGCGAGGAAGCGGAACGAGAAGGTGGTGCAGGGCGCCTTGTCGGTCAGCGCCTCGAAGGTGATCTGGCCCTGGCTGGTCCGCAGTGTCGCGCGGTAGGGCTTCGCCGCCTTCTTGGCGTCGAACACCGGGATGCCCTTGAAGTTGTCGGCCGGGACGGCCGGCGTGTAGGTGCAGTCGGCGGCCGGGGTGGCTGCCGCGGGGGTGTCCGCGATGGCGGTGCCGGTGCTCGCCACGAGCGGGAGGACGGTGGCGGCGGCGACCAGCGCCCAGTGCTTGCGCTTCACGTGACGGGCCTTCCGGGGGGTGGTGGACGGCGGAGTTGTCATGGGTGCATCATCCACGGCCGGATGGGGATGCGGTAGGGGTTGGGACGGCCGTGGCTCCTGGGGCGGCAGCGTCATGATGGCCCGTCAGGTCTGCTCCGGGGTGGTCGTGATGGGCGTGAAGAGCCCGGCACGGGCGGCCAGGGCCGCGGCGTCGGCCGCCCGCTCGGCGGTGCGGTCGTCCAGTGGCTCGCCGGAGACGAACAGGCGGTAGTAGAGCGGCGCCGTGGCGGCCCGGACCACCTCGGCGCCGTCCGTGCCGGCGGGCAGCTCGCCCCGGGCGACGGCCCGATCGGCCACCTCGGCGGCCTGGCGGTGCCGGGCCGTGAAGAAGGCGCGCAGGGCGGTCGCGCCGGCGTCCGAGCGCTGCGCGGCGGAGATCAGAGCGGTGGGTGTGGGGCCGAGCTCCGGATCGGTGAAGACGCTGAACACCTCCCTGGTGATCCGGCGGAGGTCCTGCTGGAGGTCTCCGGTGTCGGGCAGGGGCCAGGGCTGGTCGGCCGAGGCGGTCAGGGCGTCGGCGACCAGGCCGTCCACCCCGCCCCAGCGCCGGTAGAGGGTCGCCTTGTGGGCGCCGGAACGGGTGGCGACCGCCTCGACGCTGAGGCCGTCGTACCCCTTCTCGGTGACCTCGGCGAGCGTGGCGGCGACCACCTCCGCCCGGACCCGGGCGCTGCGGCCGCCCGGGCGCGGGGTGGGAGTGCGGGCCTCAGAGGTGGGCTCCGGGGCGGACCTCGGGGTGGACTCCGGGGCGGGGTGGGACGTGGGGTGGGTGGCTCCAGTCAAAGTCGACTCCAGTCGCGTTAAGGCTTGCCGTGGGGTGGCAGTCGTGCCATGCTCATCGTAATGCGACTCAAGTCGCATTACGAGAGGAGCCCGCGTTTGTCCGCCACCGCCATCCCCGACCCCACTGCCGTCCACCCGCTGGCCGGCCACGACCGGGTCGTCCTGCTGCGCCCGCTCGTCACCGATCCGCGGATCGAGGTCGGCGAGTACACCTACTTCGACGACCCCGACGGGGCCACTCGCTTCGAGGAACGCAACGTCCTCTACGCGTACGGCCCCGAGCGGCTGGTGATCGGCCGGTACTGCGCGATCGCCACCGGCACCCGGTTCCTGATGGCCGGGGCCGCTCATCCGACCATCGGCGTCTCCACCTTCCCCTTCACGATGTTCGGCGGCAGCTGGACCGAGCGGACCCTCGACATCGTCACGGGCCTGCCCAGCCGGGGTGACACGGTGGTCGGCAACGACGTCTGGTTCGGGCACGGGGCCACCGTCCTGCCCGGCGTCCGGATCGGTGACGGAGCGATCATCGCGGCCGGAGCGATGGTCACCTCCGACGTCGAGCCGTACACCGTCGTCGGCGGCAACCCCGGCCGCCCGATCCGCCGACGCTTCGACGACGCCGACATCGAGCGCCTGCTCCGCGCGGCCTGGTGGGACTGGCCGGCCGAGCTGGTCACCGAGCACGTCCGCGCCATCATGTCCGGGACGCCGGCCGACATCGAGGCGATCGCCGCGGCGAACGGTCTGCTCGCCGCCTGACCCACCCGTGCCCGGCCGAGGCATTGATCATCGGCGGCCCGGTGCGCGAAGATGGCGCCCCCTTGCTCCGCGCTCCACCCCATCCACCGCCGGGCCTCGCGCCCGGCCCCTGGGTCCGTCCGACGCCGTACGGTACTCGCACCCGCCGGTTCCGTCCGCTCGGAGGGATCTTCCGCATGCCAGCCTCCTCGTCCGACCCGTCCGAGGGCTCGTCCTCGTCGGTCCTTCGTGATCTTCCGGTCCTGCTCGTGGCGGTGGTGTGGGGGTCGAGCTTCCTCGCCGTCCAGCGGGTGGCCGAGCCCGGGACGGTCGTGGCGATGCTCGTGCTGCGGTTCGGGCTGGTGTTGCCGCTGCTGGGAGTCGTCGCCTGGCGCGCCCTGCGGAGGCTGAGCCGCGCCGAGTGGCTCGGCGGCGCCGCACTGGGGCTGGTGCTCAGCGGGATCTTCCTGCTGGAGACCTACGGAGCCGTGCACACCTCCGCGACCAACGCCGGGCTGATCATCAGCCTCGCGATGGTGCTCACCCCGCTCGGTGAGAGCGCCCTCGGCCGACCGCACCGCCGAAGGCCTTCCTCGCGGCCGCCGGGCTGGCCGTCCTCGGCGTCGCCCTGCTCACCGGCGATGGCGGGCTGCGTCCTCCGGCGCTCGGTGATCTGCTGGTGCTGGGTGCCGCCCTCGTCCGCACGGCGTACGTCCTCGCGATGGCCCGTACCAAGGCCGTCCGCGACACCGACATGCTCGCCGTCACCTGGGTCCAACTCGCGGTGGCCACCGGTGTGTTCGCTGTCGTCGCGCTGGCGGTCGGGCCCGCGCCCTGGACGGTCGCGCGTTCGTACGGCGCCGCCCAGTGGGCCTGGCTGCTGCATCTGTCCTTGTTCTGCACCCTGTTCGCCTTCTTCGTCCAGATGTGGGCCGTGCGGGCCACCTCGCCCTCGCGGGTGAGCCTGCTGCTCGGCACGGAACCGTTGTGGGCTGCCGTCTTCGGGATCACCGTGGCCGGGAACCGGATGGGCCCGCTCGCCCTGCTCGGCGGAGCCCTGGTGCTGGTCGCGACCGAGTGGGGCCGACGCACCGCCCCCGCGCCGCGCCCGGCCGGTGGCGAGGCCGAACCTGCCGCGGTGGGGGCGAACCCGGAGCCGGCCCGGGTGTGACCAGCCGCCCCCTGCACCGGAGGCCTCGTCACCGGCGCTGCCGCAGCGTCCGGCGGGCGTAGTCGAGGGTGACCGCGCCGAGCAGCGGGCCCCAGGCGACCAGGGGCAGGTAGGCGAGCGTCATCACCCAGGCGGCGAAGCCGTGCGGCGAATCCGGCTCGGCCAAATTGGCGGCCCAGCGGCCGGACAGCCCCTCCAAGCCGACGAACGTGAGGATCGCCGAGCCCAGCAGCGCCGGGACGATCGCGGCGAGCGGCCGGACCCGTCGGCCGCCTATCAGCGGGATCCACCGGGGCGCGACCAGCCCCCAGGGCCGGACCAGGCCCACGGTCAGGAAGGCTAGCGCCTCGGTCAGGGCGCTGAGTGCCACGCAGTAGACCGTGCCCCAGCCCGGCTGGTGCTCGGCGTACGCCGCGGCCGTCGCGCCGCTGAACCCGACCGGGACGCCGAAGCCGAAGACGATCCGCCAGAGCCCCGAGGGGATGGTGGTGAGGACGGCGGCGCCGGCGGCGAGCCGGGCCCAGCGCGGGGCGGCCGGGACGTCCGGGGCGGCCGCCCCGGCCCGGTGGGCGGTGCCGCGGGCGTTGATCGCGAGCTTCGACACGGTGTGGACTCCCTTCGGCTCCGGCCTCCGTGGCCGGTGCGGTGACTCAAGACTGGAGGCCCACCGGGGGTTCGCGGCAGATGCCGATCGGGCTGTTCCTCCTGCTCAACCGGCCTTTGAAATATGCCGATCGGCACAGGCGCCGAGCCTGGGCGGCGTCGTAGTGTGACGGCAGTCGAGGAGTCGGGGAGAGGTGGTGACGATGTATCAGATCCTTTCCGGGGTCGTCCTGGTCCTGGCGCTTCCGGCCTGGGTGGCGCGGCGGCGGTACGGGGCGGCGGCCGTGACGGTGGCACTCGGGGCGGCGTCGGTCGTGGTCACGGTCACCGTCTGGCTCCTCGGCCGCTGGACGGAGGGGCAGCGCTGGGCCGGGCTGGTGGGCCTGGCCGAGCTGGCGGTGCTGCTGCTCTCGGTGGTGATCGGCCTGCGCACCGAGGACGGGCCGTGGTGTGCGGCGGGTGCCTGGACGGCATGCGGAGCGGTCGCCCTCTGGCCGTCCCGGTTCACGATCTTCGAGGGCCCCGCGGCCGCGCTCACGCTCTTCGGCTTCGGATCGATGCTCTCCCTGCCGGCCGTTCTGACCGGGCTCTACCTGCGGGGCCTGGACGAGGGGCGCAGGAAGGCGGTGGCCGAGGCCCGGCGGGCGCAGCGCCTGGAGCTGGCCCACGACCTGCACGACTTCGTGGCGCACGATGTCAGCGGCATGGTCGCCCAGGCCCAGGCGGGGGCCTATCTGGCCGGGATCGATCCGGCCCGGGCGGCCGAGATGTTCCAGCGAATAGAGCAGGCCGGGCAGCGGGCGCTGGCCTCGCTGGACCGGACGGTGCAGCTGCTGCGCAGCGAGGAGAACGGCGGCCGCGGTCCGCAGCCGGGGCTCGCCGAACTCGCCGAGGTGGCAGAGCGGTTCACCGCGACGGCCGGCACCGAAGTCCGCTTGGAGCTGCCGGAGGAGCCGGTGCCGCGGGAGGTTGAGGGCACCGTCCACCGGATCGTGGTCGAGTCCCTGACCAACGTCCGGCGGCACGCTCCTGGTGCGCGGGAGGTGGAGATCCGGGCCCGCCGCAGCGGTGGACGGCTGGAGCTGACCGTGACCAACGACGGCCGGGCGCCCGGTCCGGCGGGGCGGCCGCGCCGGGGCGGCGGCAGCGGACTGCCTGGACTGGCGGCCCGGGTGGAGGCCCTCGGCGGTTCGCTGGAAGCCGGCCCGCACGAGCGGGCGGCCTGGCGGGTGACGGCGGTGCTGCCGCTGGAGGAGGCCGGCGCAGGGCCGGCGGGATCGTAGAGCCGACACGGGTCGGTGACGGGGAGGTGCGGAGATGGGCAGCGGCACGGGGCCGGTTCGGATCCTGATCGCGGACGACCAGCCGGACGTTCGCAGTGCGTTCCGGATGATCCTGGACGTCCAGCCGGACATGGTGGTGGTGGCGGAGGCGGCGGACGGCGCCGCGGCGGTGCAGGAGGCGAGGAGGCTGCGGCCGGACGTGGTGCTCGCGGACATCCGGATGCCGAAGCTCGACGGGCTGGAGGTCACGCGGCAGTTGGCCGACCAGTGCAAGGTGATCGTGGTGACCACCTTCGACCTGGACGAGTACGTGCACACGGCGCTGCGGCACGGGGCGGCCGGGTTCCTCCTGAAGCGCTCGGGGCCGGTGCTGCTGATCGAGGCGGTGCGGGCGGCGATGGCCGGGGACGCGTTGATCAGCCCGCAGATCACCGTCCGGCTCCTGCGGCACATGGCACTGCCGGGCGGCGAGCCGAAGCCGGGGCCGGGCGCCAGGGCGGTTGTGGCCGCGGCGCAGTCGGTGGCCGGGCCGGCGGAGGAACTGACCACGAGGGAAAGGGAGATCGCCGAGCTGGTGGCGGACGGCGCGACCAACGCCGAGATCGGGGCGGGGCTGTTCATCTCACCGGGGACGGTGAAGAACCACCTCGCCAACATCCAGCGCAAGGTCGGAGCCCGCAACCGGGTGGGCATCGCGGCCTGGATCTGGGAGCAGGCGACCGCCGGTCGGTGACCGGCGCGGGTAGCGGCTGGTGGGAGGGGGAGGGCCGGCGGGTGGCGGGCAGTGGCCGGCGGACCGAGGTCGGCAGGCGGGCAGAGCGTTCGAGCCGGGGGCAGAGCAGTCGGGCCGGCAACAGCGCAGGGCGGCGGCTCGGGCAGGGGAAGGGCAGGGACAACGGGCCCCATCGGCGCCCCGCCGACGACAAGCTCGCGCGCTTGTGAACGAAGGGTCAAGCGAGCGTTCGGCCCCCCGCCACCCCTGCGAGTGAGCCGCTATAACACGTCAACATGACGCCTGGAAATTTGCTCCGGTCGACGCATAGTTGATATAGGAACACGCCCCTGACCAGCCGCTTCACAAGTAAATGCGACTGCTTGTGATCATTTGACTGCTTTGCGTCGACAAAACTGGGCATGTTCACATTCGACCCCATTCGAAGGGTGTCGTAGATCACAAAGAAGACGATGAACTGCGTGTCGCAGATCACAAGCCGACGGGCATAGGATGCGCTCGTTCCAGGCTTTGTGAACTGCCTCACATGAGGTGGATCTCGGGAACTGGGACGCGGGTTCACCTCAGCGTGACCTGCTGGTTCCGATCTGCAGTCAAGGACGACTGGACGGAGGGAGCGGGGGCTATGAATGCCTACGCGCCGATCCTCGTACTCGGTGCCATCGCGGCGGCGTTCGCGGTCGGCTCCGTCGTGATGGCCTCACTCACCGGCCCCAAGCGCTACAACCGGGCCAAGTTGGAGGCGTACGAGTGCGGCATCGAGCCGACCCCGCAGCCCGTGGGCGGCGGTCGGTTCCCGATCAAGTACTACCTGACGGCGATGCTCTTCATCGTCTTCGACATCGAGATCGTCTTCCTCTACCCGTGGGCGGTGACCTTCGACGCCCTGGGGATCTTCGGGCTGGTCGAGATGCTCCTGTTCATCGCCACCGTCTTCGTCGCCTACGCCTACGTGTGGCGGCGCGGCGGTCTGGAGTGGGACTGAGCGCGGGGTGGTCTGAGCGCGGGGTGGTGTCCCCACCCGTCCGCCGGCTGCGCGCCCGCTTGTGAACGAGCGGACAAGCCAGAACCGGCCCACGTATCAGAGGACTTGAGGGCATTGAGAGGGTTCTGATGGGAATCGAGGAGAAGCTGCCGAGCGGCTTTCTGCTCACGACCGTGGAGACGGCCGCCGGCTGGGTGCGCAAGGCGTCACTCTTCCCGGCCACCTTCGGTCTGGCCTGCTGCGCGATCGAGATGATGACCACCGGGGCGGGCCGCTACGACCTGGCCCGGTTCGGCATGGAGGTCTTCCGGGGCTCCCCCCGGCAGGCCGATCTGATGATCGTGGCGGGCCGCGTGAGCCAGAAGATGGCCCCGGTGCTGCGCCAGGTGTACGACCAGATGCCCAATCCCAAGTGGGTCATCTCGATGGGCGTCTGCGCCTCGTCCGGCGGGATGTTCAACAACTACGCGATCGTCCAGGGCGTCGACCACATCGTCCCGGTGGACATCTACCTGCCCGGCTGTCCGCCCCGTCCGGAGATGCTGATGGACGCCATCCTGAAGCTGCACGACAAGATCCAGCACGAGCCGCTGGGCGTGAACAGGCGCCGGGCCGAGGAGCTCGGCGAGGCGCTCGCCCTCAAGGCCACCCCGATCAGCGAGATGCGGGGGCAGCTGCGATGAACGACCAGGTGCCCGAGACCCGCCGGGAGCAGCCGGTCCGCGAGATCCCGGTCGAGGTGGTCGGCCGCCGTCAGGGCATGTTCGGCACCCAGGGCAGCGGCGACACCTCCGGCTTCGGCGGCCTGGCCGCCCCGGTCGTGCTGCCCGGTCCGAGCGAACGCCCGTACGGCGGCTGGTTCGACGAGGTCGCCGACGAGCTGGAGGGCGCCCTGGAGGAGCAGGGCCTGGACCCGGCCGAGGTGATCGGGAAGACGGTGGTCGACCGCGACGAGCTCACCTTCCACATCGAGCGCGACCACCTGCTGAGCACCGCCCGGATCCTGCGCGACGACCCGGCGCTGCGCTTCGAGCTCTGCCTGGGCGTGAGCGGCGTGCACTACCCCGGTGACAAGGGCCGTGAACTGCACGCGGTCTACCACCTGCGCTCGATCACCCACGGCCGACTGATCAGGTTGGAGGTCACCGCGCCCGACGCCGATCCGCGCATCCCCTCCGTGGTGAGCGTCTACCCGACCAACGACTGGCACGAGCGCGAGGCCTACGACTTCTTCGGCCTGGTCTTCGAGGGCCACCCGGCGCTCACCCGGATCATGATGCCGGACGACTGGCTGGGCCACCCGCAGCGCAAGGACTACCCGCTCGGCGGCATCCCCGTCGAGTACAAGGGCGCCCAGATCCCGGCTCCCGACCAGCGGAGGTCGTACAGCTGATGAACACCCAGCACTACGGAGAGACCGAGGAAGCGGACGCCCGGGAGACCACCGAGGGACGGGTCTTCACCGTCACCGGCGGCGACTGGGGCGAGGTGGTCGAGGCGGTCGGCCGGGCCGACGACGAGCGCATCATCGTCAACATGGGCCCCCAGCACCCGTCCACCCACGGCGTGCTGCGGCTGATCCTGGAGATCGACGGCGAGACGGTGAAGGAGGCCCGCTGCGGCATCGGCTACCTCCACACCGGCATCGAGAAGAACATGGAGTTCCGCAGCTGGGTCCAGGGCACCACCTTCGTGACCCGCATGGACTACCTGACCCCGCTGTTCAACGAGACCGCCTACTGCCTGGCGGTCGAGAAGCTGCTCGGCATCACCGGCGACGTCCCGGACCGCGCCAACGTCATCCGGGTGATGATGATGGAGCTCAACCGGATCGCCTCGCACCTGGTCTGCCTGGCCACCGGCGGCATGGAGATCGGCTCCACCACCCTGATGATCTACGGCTTCCGGGACCGCGAGCTGATCCTGGACGTCTTCGAGCTGGTCACCGGCCTGCGCATGAACCACGCGTACGTGCGCCCCGGCGGCCTCGCCCAGGACCTGCCGCCCGGCGCCGTCGACCAGATCCGCGAGGCGGTCAAGGTCTTCCGCTCCCGGATGCACGAGTACGACAAACTCGCCGCCGACAACCCGGTGTTCAAGGCCCGCCTGGTCGACGTCGGCTTCCTGGACCTGCCCGGCTGCCTGGCCCTCGGCGCCACCGGCCCGATCCTGCGCGCCACCGGCCTGCCGCACGACCTGCGCAAGACCGATCCCTACTGCGGCTACCAGGACTACGACTTCGAGGTCGCGATCGCCGACAGCGCCGACTCCTACGGCCGCTTCCTGATCCGGCTGGAGGAGATGAAGCAGTCGCTGCGGATCGTCGAGCAGTGCCTGGACCGGCTGCGCCCGGGCCCGGTCATGGTCGCCGACAAGAAGATCGCCTGGCCCGCCCAACTGGCCGTCGGCCCGGACGGGATGGGCAACTCCCTCGACCACATCCGCAAGATCATGGGCACCTCCATGGAGGCCCTGATCCACCACTTCAAGCTGGTCACCGAGGGCTTCCGGGTCCCGGTCGGCCAGGCGTACGCGGCGGTCGAGTCGCCCAAGGGCGAGCTGGGCGTGCACGTGGTCAGCGACGGCGGGACGCGCCCGTACCGGGTCCACTTCCGGGACCCGTCGTTCACCAATCTGCAGACGATGGCGGCGATGTGCGAGGGCGGCCAAGTGGCCGACGTGATCGTCGCGGTGGCCGGGATCGACCCGGTGATGGGAGGCGTGGACCGGTGACCAACGTCGAACTCGGACTGCCGGCGCTGCCGGCCGCACCCTATCCCGAGGAGGTGCACGCCCGGCTGGCCGCCGACGCCGCCGAGCTGATCGCCCGCTATCCCCAGGCCCGTTCGGCGCTGCTGCCGCTGCTGCACCTGGTGCAGGCCGAGGAGGGCTTCGTCAGCCCGACCGGGATCCGGTTCTGCGCCGAGCAGCTGGACCTCACCACCGCCGAGGTCACCGCGGTCGCGACCTTCTACACCATGTACCGGCGCCGCCCGGCCGGGAAGTACCACGTCGGGGTCTGCACCAACACCCTGTGCGCGGTGCTCGGCGGCGACCAGATCTTCACCGAGCTCCAGGAGCACCTGGGCGTGCGCAACAACGAGACCACCGAGGACGGCGAGGTCTCGATCGAGCACATCGAGTGCAACGCGGCCTGCGACTACGCGCCCGTGGTGATGGTCAACTGGGAGTTCTTCGACAACCAGACCCCGGAGAGCGCCCGGCAGCTGGTCGACGACCTGCGCGCGGGCCGCGAGGTCCGGCCCACCCGCGGCGCCCGGCTCTGCGGCTTCAAGGAGACCTCGCGGATCCTGGCCGGCTTCCCGGACGAGCGCCCGGGCGCCAACGACGAGTCCGGCGCCGGCGGCGCGCCCTCCCTGGCCGGCCTGAGGCTGTCCCGCGGCGAGGCGCTGCCCGGCACCTCCGGCACCAAGGTGGTCTCCCCCCGCCCCGAATCCCCGCGTCCCGAATCCCCCCGCCAGGCCGGCAACGGCCACGCGGGCAACGGCCAGGAAGGGAGCGAAGCGTGATGACCGCCGCAGAGCCGGCCGAGAAGCTGCTCACCCCGGTCCTGTCCGACTCCTGGGACGACAGCCGCCCCTGGACGCTCGACACCTACCGCCGCCACCACGGCTACGAGGGCCTCAAGGCGGCCCTCGCCATGCCGCCGGACGACGTGATCGCCCTGGTCAAGGACGCCGGGCTGCGCGGCCGCGGCGGCGCAGGCTTCCCCACCGGGATGAAGTGGCAGTTCATCCCGCAGAACGACGGCAAGCCGCACTACCTGGTGGTCAACGCGGACGAGTCCGAGCCGGGCACCTGCAAGGACATCCCGCTGCTGTTCGCCAACCCGCACGCGCTGATCGAGGGCATGATCATCGCCTCCTACGCGATCCGCTGCGACCACGCCTTCGTCTACCTGCGCGGCGAGGTCGTCCCGGTGCTGCGCCGGCTGCACACGGCCGTCGCCGAGGCGTACGCGGCCGGGCTGCTCGGCCGGAACATCCTCGGCTCGGGCGTCGACCTCGACATCACCGTGCACGCCGGCGCCGGCGCCTACATCTGCGGCGAGGAGACGGCGCTGCTGGACTCGCTGGAGGGCCGCCGCGGCCAGCCGAGGCTGCGCCCCCCGTTCCCGGCGATCGCCGGCCTGTACGCCTGCCCGACGGTGGTCAACAACGTCGAGTCGATCGCCTCGGTGCCGCCGATCCTGGCCCGCGGCAAGGAGTGGTTCAAGGCCCTGGGCACCGAGAAGTCCCCCGGCTTCACGCTCTACTCGCTCTCCGGCCACGTCACCAACCCCGGCCAGTACGAGGCCCCGCTCGGCATCACGCTGCGCCAGCTGCTCGACCTCAGCGGCGGCGTCCGCCCCGGGCACCGGCTGAAGTTCTGGACGCCGGGCGGCTCCTCCACCCCGATGTTCACCGACCAGCACCTCGACGTCCCGCTGGACTACGAGGGCGTCGGGGCGGCCGGCTCGATGCTCGGCACCAAGGCGCTCCAGGTGTTCGACGAGACCACCTGCGTGGTGCGGGCGGTCACCCGCTGGACGGAGTTCTACGCCCACGAGTCCTGCGGCAAGTGCACCCCCTGCCGCGAGGGCACCTACTGGCTGGTCCAGCTGCTCAAGCGGATCGAGGCGGGCGAGGGCGTCGACGGGGACCTGGAGAAGCTCCTCGACATCGCCGACAACATCAACGGCAAGTCCTTCTGCGCGCTGGGCGACGGCGCGGCCAGCCCGATCGTCTCCTCGCTCCAGCACTTCCGGGCCGAGTACGAGCAGCACCTGGCCGAGCGCCGCTGCCCGTTCGACCCGGCCGCCTCCACCGTCTGGGCCGACGGCCCCCGCCCCGGCCACCAGTCCGCGACCGAAAGGGAGGTGCACGCGTGACGATCACAGAGCCAACCGCCTCCGAGACCGCGGTCGAACTGGTCACGCTCACCATCGACGGCGTCGAAGTGCGGGTCCCCAAGGGGACGTTGGTGATCCGGGCCGCCGAGACCATCGGCACCCAGATCCCGCGCTTCTGCGACCACCCGCTGCTCGACCCGGCCGGCGCCTGCCGCCAGTGCATCGTCGAGGTCGAGGGCCAGCGCAAGCCGGTCGCCTCCTGCACCATCCCGGTGGCCGAGGGCATGGTGGTGCGCACCCAGCTCAGCTCGCCGGTGGCCGAGAAGGCCCAGCGCGGCGTGATGGAACTGCTGCTGATCAACCACCCGCTGGACTGCCCGGTCTGCGACAAGGGCGGCGAGTGCCCGCTGCAGAACCAGGCGATGAGCAACGGCGCCGCCGACTCCCGCTTCGACGGCATGAAGCGCACCTACGAGAAGCCGGTGCCGATCAGCAGCCAGGTGCTGCTGGACCGCGAGCGCTGCGTGCTGTGCGCGCGCTGCACCCGCTTCTCGCAGCAGATCGCCGGGGACCCGTTCATCGACCTGGTGGAGCGCGGGGCGCTGCAGCAGGTCGGCACCGGCGAGGGTGACGACTTCGAGTCGTACTTCTCCGGGAACACCATCCAGATCTGCCCGGTGGGCGCGCTGACCTCGGCGGCGTACCGGTTCCGCTCGCGCCCCTTCGACCTGGTCTCCTCGCCGAGCGTGTGCGAGCACTGCGCCTCGGGCTGCGCGCAGCGCACCGACCACCGGCGCGGCAAGGTGCTGCGCCGGCTGGCGGGCGAGGACCCGGCGGTGAACGAGGAGTGGAACTGCGACAAGGGCCGCTTCGCCTTCCGCTACGCCCAGCAGCGCGACCGGCTGACCACCCCGCTGGTACGGGTGGACGGCGAGCTGGTTCCGGCCTCCTGGCCGGAGGCGCTGGCCCGGGCGGCCGAGGGCCTGCGCGGGGTCCGGGCCGGGGTGCTGGCCGGCGGCCGGGTGACGGTCGAGGACGCCTACGCGTACGGGAAGTTCGCGCGGGTGGTGCTCGGCACCAACGACGTGGACTTCCGGGCCCGCCCGCACAGTGGCGAGGAGGCGGACTTCCTGGCCGCGGCGGTGGCCGGACGGGGCGTCGACGTGGACGGCACCGGGGTGGCGTACGAGGACCTCGACCGGGCACCGGCGGTGCTGCTGGCGGGCTTCGAGCCGGAGGAGGAGTCGCCGATCGTCTTCCTGCGGCTGCGCAAGGCGACCCGGGCGACGGGCCTGAAGGTGTTCTCGGTGGCCGCGTTCGGCTCCCGGGGCCTGGCGAAGCTGCGCGGCGCGCTGCTGCCGGCCGCCCCCGGCACCGAGCCGGAGTGGTTCGCGGCGCTGGCGGCGGACGAGCCGCTGGACGACGACGCGGGCCGGGCGGCCGAACTGCTGCGCTCCCCGGGCGCGGTGATCCTGGCCGGCGAGCGGCTGGCCACCGTCCCGGGCGCGCTGACGGCGCTGCTGCGGCTGGCGCACGCGACGGGCGCGAAGCTCGCCTGGGTGCCGCGCCGGGCCGGTGAGCGCGGGGCCGTGGAGGCGGGCGTGCTGCCGGGCCTGCTGCCCGGCGGCCGCCCGGTGGCCGTCCCGGCGGCCCGGGCCGAGGCGGCCGCGGTGTGGGGCGGTGCCGAACCGCCGTCCCGGCCGGGCCGGGACACCGACGGGATCCTGGCGGCCGCCGCCGCGGGCGAGTTGGAGGCGCTGCTGGTCGGCGGCGTGGACCCGGACGACCTGCCGGACCCGGCGCTCGCCGACGAGGCGCTGGCGGCGGTGCCGTTCCTGGTGTCGCTGGAGCTGCGACCCTCGGCGGTGACGGCGCGCGCCGACGTGGTGCTGCCGGTGGCGGCGGTGGCCGAGAAGGCCGGCACCTTCCTGGACTGGGAGGGCCGGGTGCGGATGTTCGAGTCCGCGCTCAAGCCGGACCAGCAGATGGGCCGCCACCTCCAGTCCGACCTGCGGGTGCTGAACATGCTGGCCGACGCGCTGGGCCGGCGGCTGGGCCTGCCGGACGTCCGGGCGGCCCGGCTGGAGCTGGACGGGTTCGCCCCCTGGGAGGGCGACCGCACGGCCGACCCGGCGGCCCACCCCGCCGTGCTGCCCCGGCCGGCCGCCGGCCAGGCGGTACTGGCCGGCTGGCGGCTGCTCCTGGACAACGGCGTGCTGCAGCAGGGGGACCCGCACCTGGCGGGCACCCGGCACCGGGCGGTGGCCCGGATCTCGGCGGAGACGGCCAAGGAGATCGGCGCCGAGGCGGCCGGGGCGCTGCGGCTGACCGGCCCGGCCGGTTCGCTGACCCTGCCGCTGGAGGTCACCGACTCGATCCCGGACCGCACGGTCTGGGTCCCGCTCGACTCCACACCGGGCGGCGCCCACCGCGCGCTCGGCACCACCGTCGGCCACCTGGTCACGATCGCCGTGGCCGAGCCCGAGCCCGAGCCCGAGCCCGAGTCGGAGCCCGCAGCCGGATCCGGGCCGGCCGCCGTGACGGACGCCGGCTCCGCAGCCGGGCCCGAGCCGACCGCCGTGACGGACACCGGACCCGCCGACGCGACGCAGGCCGCACTGCAGGCCGCGACCCAGGCCGGCCCCGCGGCCGGGGCCGAGCCGGCGCCGCAGGACCAGACCGGGGCGACCGCGGACGACACCGCGGGCGAAGGGGAGGACCGATGACTTCGCAGCCGTACGAGACGCTCCACTTCTTCGGGCAGGACCCGTGGTGGCTGGTGCTGCTGAAGGCGGTGTTCTGCTTCGCCTTCCTGGTCCTGACGGTGCTGATCGCGATCGTCTGGGAGCGCAAGGTGGTGGCCTGGATGCAGCTGCGCATCGGGCCCAACCGGCACGGCCCGTGGGGCCTGCTGCAGTCGCTGGCGGACGGCGTGAAGTTGGCGCTGAAGGAAGACCTGGTGGTCAAGGGCTCGGACAAGGTGGTCTACATCCTGGCCCCGATCGTCTGCGCCATCCCCGCGTTCATGGCCTTCGCGGTGATCCCGTTCGGCCCGGCCGGCAACGAGGTGTCGGTCTTCGGCACCCGCACCCCGCTCCAGCTGACGGACTTCCCGGTCGCGCTGCTGTACGTCCTGGCGACGGCCTCGGTGGGCATCTACGGCATCGTGCTGGCGGGCTGGTCCTCGGGTTCGACGTACCCGCTGCTGGGCGGGCTGCGCTCGTCCGCGCAGATGATCAGCTACGAGATCGCGATGGGCCTGTCCTTCGCGGCGGTGTTCATCTACTCGGGCTCGATGTCCACCTCGGAGATCGTGGCGCACCAGCAGCCGACCTGGTTCGCGGCGCTGCTGCCGGTGTCGTTCATCGTCTACATCATCGCGATGGTCGGCGAGACCAACCGGGCGCCGTTCGACCTGCCGGAGGCCGAGGGCGAGCTGGTCGGCGGCTTCAACACCGAGTACTCCTCGCTGAAGTTCGCGATGTTCATGCTGGCCGAGTACGTGAACATGGTGACGGTCTCGGCGGTGGCCTCGACCCTCTTCCTGGGCGGCTGGCGGGCCCCGTGGCCGGTGTCGACGTTCTGGGAGGGCGCCAACCACGGCTGGTGGCCGATGCTGTGGATCACGCTGAAGATCCAGCTGCTGCTGTTCCTCTTCATCTGGCTGCGCGGCACGCTGCCCCGGTTCCGCTACGACCAGTTCATGAAGCTGGGCTGGAAGGTCCTGATCCCGGTCTCGCTGGTGTGGCTGGTGCTGATCGCGAGCGTGCGGGCGCTGCGCAACGAGGGCTACGGCTTCGGCCAGGTGGTGCTGTACGTGGGCGCCCCGGTCGGAGTGGTGCTGCTGCTGGCGCTGCTGCGGGACTTCCTGAAGAAGCAGCCGGAACCCGAGCCCGCCCCGCCCGAGGCCGGGTTCGACCCGATGGCGGGCGGCTACCCGGTCCCGCCGCTGCCCGGCCAGGTGCTCCCGCCGGTGCCGCGCCGGCGAAGCCGCGCCCCGAAGCAACTCCAGGACGCCCTCAACGGGGCCGACCATTCCGAAGGGAGCTGAACCGAGATGTCCGACCAGTCCGATCGCGCGGAGCGGCCCGAGCGGGCCGACCGTCCGTCGATCCTCGGCCCGGCCGCCGGCTTCGGCGTGACCTTCAAGGCCATGTTCAAGAAGCGGCTCACCGAGCAGTACCCGGAGCAGAAGAAGCCCACCGCTCCGCGCTTCCACGGCCGCCACCAGCTGAACCGGCACCCGGACGGCCTGGAGAAGTGCGTCGGCTGCGAGCTGTGCGCGTGGGCCTGCCCGGCCGACGCGATCTACGTGGAGGGCGCGGACAACCGGGACGAGGAGCGCTACTCCCCGGGTGAGCGCTACGGCGCGGTGTACCAGATCAACTACGCCCGCTGCATCCTGTGCGGGCTGTGCATCGAGGCCTGCCCGACCCGGGCGCTGACCATGACCAACGAGTACGAGCTGGCCGACTCCTCCCGGCGGGACCTGATCTTCACCAAGGAGCAGCTGCTGGTGGGCCTGTCGGAGGGCATGGTCGACACCCCGCACGCGATCTTCCCGGGCACCGACGAGGGCGCGTACTACCGGGGCGAGGTCACCGCGGCGGCGCCGGGGACGGTCCAGCAGGAGCGCACCGACCGGGAGAAGGAGGTGCGGCAGTGATCGCGCGGCTGGCGGAAGCGACCGGGACGACCTCGACGGGTGAGGCCGTCCAGTTCTGGGTGCTCGCGGTGATCGCGGTCGGCGGCGCCCTCGGCATGGTGCTGATGCGCAAGGCCGTGCACAGCGCGCTCTGCCTCGCGGCCACCATGCTGGCGCTGGCGGTCTGTTACATGGCCCAGGGCGCGGTCTTCCTGGGCGTGGTGCAGATCGTCGTCTACACCGGCGCGATCATGATGCTGTTCCTGTTCGTGGTGATGCTGGTCGGTGTCACCAGCGAGGACTCCCTAAAGGAGCAGCTGAAGGGCCAGCGGTTCGCCGCGGCGCTGTGCGGGCTGGGCTTCGGCGTGCTGCTGATCGCCGGGATCGCCAACGCGAAGCTGAACCACTTCACCGGGCTCTCCGAGGCGAACGCCGAGGGCAACGTGCCGGGCCTGGCCCGGCTGATCTTCACCCGTTACGTGTGGGCCTTCGAGGTCACCGGCGCGCTGCTGATCACCGCGGCGATCGGCGCGATGGTGCTGACCCACCGGGAGCACGTGAAGGCGCCGAAGACGCAGCGCGAGCTGGCGGCGCAGCGGGTCAGGGACAACATCCAGGTGCCGCCGATGCCGGCACCGGGCGTGTACGCGCGGCACAACGCGGTGGACGTCCCGGCGCTGCTGCCGGACGGCACGGTCGCCGAGGACTCGGTGATGGCGACGCTGCGCGAGCGCGGCCAGGTCCGGGACGTCAGCCAGGCGATGCTGCGGCGGATGGCGGAGCTGGAGAACACCACGGCGGACTGGCTGGGCCGTCCGTCCTCGGAGCGCCCGGCGGTGGCGGCCCCGCGCAAGTCGCTGGAGCCGGTGCCGGCGAACGGCGAGCCGGTGCAGGCGAACGGCGAACCGGCGCCGGTGAACGGCGAACCGGTGGCGGCGAACGGCGTGAAGCACCCGACCGGAGAGGAGGGCGCGGAGTGAACCCGGTCAACTACCTCTACCTGGCGGCCCTGTTGTTCACCATCGGCGCGGCCGGGGTGCTGATTCGGCGCAACGCGATCGTGCTGTTCATGTGCGTGGAGCTGATGCTGAACGCCTCGAACCTCGCGCTGGTGACCTTCTCCCGGCTGCACGGCACCCTGGACGGCCAGATCATCGCGTTCTTCACGATGGTGGTCGCGGCGGCCGAGGTCGTGGTCGGCCTCGCCATCATCGTCTCCATCTTCCGGACCAGGCACTCCGCTTCGGTCGACGACAGCAACCTGATGAAGCTGTAGGCGGAGGGCCTTCGGTGAACTCTCTCATTCCGCTGCTGGTGGCGGCCCCGCTGGCCGGCGCCGCCCTGCTGCTGCTCGGCGGCCGGGCGCTGGACCGGTACGGCCACTGGCTGGCCACCGCGCTCGCGGCGCTCTCGTTCGGCTTCGGCCTGGCCCTGTTCTCGGACATGCTCGGCCGTGACGCCGAGCACCGGGCGGTCACCCGGCACCTGTTCAGCTGGATCCCGGTGAACGGCTTCCAGGCCGACGTCTCCTTCCGGCTCGACCAGCTGTCGATGACCTTCGTCCTGCTGATCACCGGCGTGGGCACGCTGATCCACCTCTACTCGGTCGGCTACATGGCGCACGACGAGCGCCGGCGCCGCTTCTTCGCGTACCTGAACCTCTTCCTGGCCGCCATGCTGCTGCTGGTGGTCGCGGACAACTACCTGCTGCTGTACTTCGGCTGGGAGGGCGTCGGTCTGGCCTCGTACCTCCTGATCGGCTTCTGGCAGCACAAGCCGAGCGCGGCGACGGCGGCGAAGAAGGCCTTCATCGTCAACCGCGTCGGGGACGTCGGCCTGTCCGTCGCGATCATGCTGATGTTCGCGGAGTTCGGTTCCTTCGCCTTCGACCCGGTCTTCGGCGGCGCGCACCAGGCGGGCGAGGGCAAGCTGACGGCCATCGGCCTGATGCTGCTGCTGGCGGCCTGCGGCAAGTCGGCGCAGGTGCCGCTGCAGTCCTGGCTCGGGGACGCGATGGAGGGCCCGACCCCGGTGTCGGCGCTGATCCACGCGGCCACCATGGTGACCGCGGGCGTCTACCTGATCACCCGCTCCTCGACGGTCTTCGACCTGGCGCCGAACGCGCAGACCGCCGTGGTGGTGGTCGGCGCGGTCACGCTGCTGTTCGGTGCGATCGTCGGTTGCGCCAAGGACGACATCAAGAAGGCACTGGCCGGCTCGACCATGTCGCAGATCGGCTACATGGTGCTGGCGGCCGGGCTGGGCCCGATCGGCTACGCCTTCGCGATCATGCACCTGGTGACCCACGGCTTCTTCAAGGCCGGGCTGTTCCTCGGCGCCGGGTCGGTCATGCACGGCATGAACGACGAGGTGAACATGCGTCACTACGGCGGCCTGCGGAAGTACATGCCGGTCACCTTCGTCACCTTCGGCCTCGGCTACCTGGCGATCATCGGCTTCCCGGGCCTGTCCGGCTTCTTCTCCAAGGACAAGATCATCGAGGCGGCCTTCGCCAAGGGCGGCACCGAGGGCTGGATCCTCGGGCTGTGCGCGCTGGTCGGCGCGGCGGTCACCGCGTTCTACATGACCCGGGTGATGGTGCTGACCTTCTTCGGCGAGAAGCGCTGGCAGGCGGACGCGGACGGCAACGCCCCGCACCCGCACGAGTCGCCGCGGACGATGACGATCCCGATGGTCCTGCTGGCCGTCGGCTCGGTCTTCGCGGGCGGGCTGTTCGCCTTCAACGACTCCTTCCTGAAGTGGCTGGAGCCGGTCACCGGGCACGAGGAGGGCGCCTCCCCGCTCGCCCCGCTGACCGTCACCCTGCTGACCACGGCCTGCATGCTGGCCGGCGTCGGCCTCGCGTACCTGATGTACGGGCGCTCGCCGGTCCCGGTGGTGCCGCCGGTCGGTTCGCCGCTCACCCGGGCCGCCCGCCGCGACCTGCTGCAGGACGACTTCAACCACGCGGTGCTGGTGCGGCCGGGCTCGGCGCTCGCCGCGGCGCTGGTCTTCTTCGACAGCCGCGGCCTGGACGGCGTGGTGAACGGCCTGGCCGCCGCGATCGGCGGGCTCTCCGGCCGGCTGCGGCGGGTCCAGAACGGCTTCGTCCGCTCGTACGCGCTCTCCATGTTCGGCGGCACGCTGGTGCTGGTCGCCACGACTCTCCTGATGAGGTCCACGTGATGACTCGTCCTGATATCCGTTGGGAGGAGCGGGCATGAGCGTCCTTCTGACCGCCACCTGTGCCGTCCCGGCGGCCGGCGCGGTGCTGACCGCCGCGCTGCCCGCCGGGTCCTCCAAGACCCGGCGCAGGACCACCAAGGCCGTCGCGCTGGGCGTCTCCGCCGTCACCCTGGTGCTGGCCGCCGTGGTGGCGACGCGCTACGACCCGCACGGCGCCCGCTTCCAGCTGAACGAGTCGTACAGCTGGATCCGCTCCTTCGGCATCACCTTCTCGCTCGGCGTGGACGGCATCGGCGCCGTGCTCGCCCTGCTCACCGCCGTCCTCGTGCCGCTGGTGATCCTCGCCTCCTGGCACGACGCCGACCCGGAGCCGACCGGGCCCGACGGCACCTCCGGCCCCGGTACCTCCGACCCCGCCACCTTCGAGCGGCGGCGCCGCACCCAGGGCTTCTTCGCCCTGATCCTGGCGGTGGAGGCGATGGTGGTCGTCTCCTTCTACGCCACCGACGTCTTCGTGTTCTACGTGTTCTTCGAAGCCATGCTGATCCCGATGTACTTCCTGATCGGCGGCTTCGGGGACCGCGCGGGCGGCCCCGAGTCGGCGCGTCAGCGCTCCTACGCGGCCGTGAAGTTCCTGCTCTACAACCTGCTCGGCGGCCTGGTGATGCTGGCCGCCGTGGTCGGTCTGTACGTCACCGCGCAGGACCAGGGCTTCGGCACCTTCGACCTGCCGACGCTGACCTCGGCGATCGCCGACGGCCGGATCCAGCTGACCGGTGCCGCCGAGAAGGCGCTGTTCCTGGGCTTCTTCTTCGCCTTCGCGGTGAAGGCCCCGCTGTGGCCGCTGCACACCTGGCTGCCGAACGCGATGGGCGAGTCCACCGCCGGGACGGCGGTGCTGATCACCGCGGTGGTGGACAAGGTCGGCACCTTCGCGATGCTGCGCTTCTGCCTCGGGCTGTTCCCGAACGCCTCGAAGACCTTCGCCCCGGCGATCCTGGTCCTCGCGCTGATCGGGATCGTCTACGGCGCGCTGCTGGCGGTCGGCCAGAAGGACATCAAGCGCCTGGTGGCCTACGCCTCGATCTCGCACTTCGGCTTCATCATCATGGGCGTCTTCGCCCTGACCAGCCAGGGACAGAGCGGCGCCACCCTGTACATGGTCAACCACGGCCTGTCCACGGCGGCGTGGATGCTGGTGGCCGGCTTCCTGATCTCCCGTCGCGGCTCGCGGCTGATCGCCGACTACGGCGGCGTGCAGAAAGTCGCCCCGGTGCTCGCCGGGACGTTCCTGATCGGCAGCCTGGCCACCCTGTCGCTGCCCGGGCTCGCCCCGTTCGTCAGCGAGTTCCTGGTCCTGGTGGGCACCTTCACCCGCTACCCGGCGATCGGCGTCGTGGCCACCTTCGGCATCGTGCTGGCCGCGCTGTACGCCCTGCTGCTCTACCAGCGCACCATGACCGGCCCGGTGAAGGACGGGGTGCGCTCGATGCCCGACCTCAAGGCCCGCGAACTCGCCGTGGTCGGCCCGCTGGTGGCGCTGACCATCCTGCTCGGCGTCTACCCCAAGCCGCTCACCGACCTGGTCGACCCCTCGGTGAACGCGACGCTCTCGCAGGTCCACCAGACCGATCCGGCGCCGGCCCACCCGGTCGCCGCCACCTCAGGAGGTGAGCGGAAGTGAGCGCCACCGCCATGCTCACCGCCGCCGGCGGCAACACCGCCAGCATCCCGGCACCGCACATCGAGTACGGCCGACTCTCCCCGATGCTCGTGGTGTTCGCCGTCGCCGTGGCCGGCGTCCTGGTGGAGGCCTTCGTGCCCCGCCGGTACCGGCACTGGACCCAGGTGACGCTCGCCCTGGCCGGGCTGGTCGGCGCCTTCGTCGCCGTGGTGGTGCTGGCCGCGCAGAGCCACGGCTTCACCCGGATCGACCTGCTGGCCATGGAGACGGTCGCGATGGACGGCCCGGCGCTGTTCCTCCAGGGCGTGATCCTGCTGGCCTCGGTGGTCGCGGTGCTCACCTACGCCGAGCGCAGGCTGGAGCCCAAGGCCGGCGGCCTGCCTGCCGACGCCTTCGCCGCCCAGGCCGCCGCCACCCCCGGCGGCGAGCAGGAGCGGGCCGCGGTCCGGGCCGGCTTCGCCACCAGCGAGGTCTTCCCGCTCACCATGTTCGCGGTCGGCGGCATGCTGCTGTTCCCCGCCGCCAACGACCTGCTGACCATGTTCGTGGCGCTGGAGGTCTTCTCGCTGCCGCTGTACCTGCTGTGCGCGCTGGCCCGGCGCCGCCGGCTGCTCTCCCAGGAGGCGGCGGTCAAGTACTTCCTGCTCGGAGCCTTCGCCTCGGCGTTCTTCCTGTTCGGCACCGCGCTGCTGTACGGCTACGCGGGCAGCGTGCGGCTCGGCGACATCGGGGACGTCATCTCCGGCAAGGCGATGACCACCCCCGCGCAGCTGAGCACCACCCAGAGCGACGCGCTGGTGCTGACCGGTCTGGCGATGCTGGCGGTCGGCCTGCTGTTCAAGGTCGCCGCGGTGCCCTTCCACTCCTGGACCCCGGACGTCTACCAGGGCGCGCCGACCCCGGTGACCGGCTTCATGGCGGCGGCCACCAAGGTCGCGGCCTTCGGGGCCTTCCTGCGGCTGTTCTACGTGGCCTTCCCGGGCCTGCGGCTGGACTGGCGGCCGGTGATGTGGGGGGTGGCGATCCTCACCATGGTGGTGGGCGCGGTGCTCGCGGTGACCCAGCAGGACGTCAAGCGGCTGTTGGCGTACTCCTCGATCGCGCACGCCGGGTTCATCCTGACCGGCGTGATCGCCGTCAACAAGCAGGGCATCTCCTCGGTGCTGTTCTACCTGCTGGCGTACTCCTTCGTGACGCTGGGTGCGTTCGCCGTGGTCACCCTGGTGCGCGACTCCAAGGGCGAGGCGACCCACCTGTCCAGCTGGGCCGGGCTCGGGCGGCGCTCGCCGCTGGTGGCGGCGGTGTTCGCGCTGTTCCTGCTGGCCTTCGCCGGGATCCCGCTGACCTCCGGTTTCACCGGGAAGTTCGCGGTCTTCCAGGCCGCGGCCAGCGGCGGGGCGACGCCGCTGGTGGTGGTGGGCGTGCTGAGCTCGGCGGTGGCCGCGTTCTTCTACATCCGGGTCATCGTGCTGATGTTCTTCTCGGACCCGCAGCCGGGCGGCCCCACGGTGGCGATCCCGAGCGCCTTCACGGCGACCGCGATCGGGATGGGGGTGCTGGTCACGCTGGGTCTCGGGCTGCTCCCGCAGTACTTCCTCGACCTCGCGTCCAAGGCCTCGCTGTTCGTGCGCTGACCTTCCCGCCCACCGCTCCCGACCAGGGCCCCGTCCGGGCCGCGCCCAGCCGGCGCGGCCCGGACGGGTCTTTGTCCGGAGCCGGGGCCGGGGGAGTTCCGAGGGTTCTCCCGCCTTTATTTCCAGCCGAATTCGCCCCCACCGCCATCCGGCCCGCACAGCCGCCCTGACCAGGGCATCAGGCCCGATCATGACAGGATCCGCACGCCCGTGCAGTGATCCACTCGCGACCGGATACCCTGCCTGTATGGCCAGCGGCGGCACTCAGGGACCAGGCCGCTAGATCGACCAGGGACAGAGGAGTGGTCTTCGTGACCGTCGTGGAACCCTTCGGGCTCAGCGTGCAGGACCGCGACCTGACCCGGGACATCCAGGCCGGACTGGAGGCCGTGGAGGCGGCGCTCGGCGAGGCCGTCAAGAGCGACGTCCCCTTCATCACCGTCACCGCCAGTCACCTCCTCGAGGCCGGCGGCAAGCGCTTCCGTCCGCTGCTCCTGCTGCTGGCCGCCCAGTTCGGCGACCCGGGGGCGCCCGGCGTGGTGCCCGCCGCCGTGGTCGTCGAGCTGACCCACCTGGCCACGCTCTACCACGACGACGTCATGGACGAGGCGCCGGTGCGCCGCGGCGCACCGAGCGCCAACTCCCGCTGGGACAACTCGGTCGCCATCCTCACCGGCGACTTCCTGTTCTCCCGCGCCTCCCAGGCGCTCGCCGACCTCGGCCCGGAGGCCGTGCGGATGCAGGCCGAGGCGTTCGAGCGGCTGGTCACCGGCCAGATCCTGGAGACCCGCGGCCCCGGCCAGGACATGGACCCGCTGCTGCACTACCTGGACGTCCTGGAGGGCAAGACCGGCTCGCTGATCGCCGTCGCCTGCCGGATAGGAGCGCAGATGGCCGGCGCCGAGCGCGAGCTGGTGGAGACCCTCGGCGAGTTCGGCGAGCGGATCGGCATCGCCTTCCAGCTGGCCGACGACGTGCTCGACATCGCCAGCGACGGCCACGAGTCCGGCAAGACCCCCGGCACCGACCTGCGCGAGGGCGTGCCCACCCTGCCGACCCTGCTGCTGCGGCAGATGCCCGCCGACCCGGCCGACCCGGACGACACCCGGCTGCGCGAACTGCTCGACCAGGACCTCTCCGACGACGACCTGCACGCCGAGGCGCTGCGCCTGCTGCGCGCCCACCCGGCGCTGGAGCGCGCCCGCGCCGAGACCCTGCGCCGGGCCGAGGAGGCCCGGGCGCTGCTCGCCCCGCTGCCGGCCTGCGCGGCGAAGGCCGCCCTGGAGGGCCTCTGCGACGCGGTGGCGATCCGCACCATGTGAGTCCGGCCGGGGCCGTTCGGGCCCGGCCGCGGGGCGTCCGGCGCCGGGTCCCGTCCCGGGCCCTCGGCGCGCCCCGGGATGGGGGAGACTGACTCCCGTCAGCACACCCCTGCCGGGAAGGTCGTTATGCGCCGCGTCGTCATCGCCGAGGACTCCGTACTGCTGAGGGAGGGGCTGACCCGGCTGCTCACCGACCGCGGCCTGGAGGTCGTGGCCGGGGTCGGGGACGGCGTCGCCCTGGTGAAGACCATCCACGAGCTGGCGGCGGCCGACGCCCTGCCGGACGTCGTGGTCTCCGACGTGCGGATGCCCCCGAGCCACACCGACGAGGGCCTGCGCGCCTGCGTCGAGCTGCGCGGCCGCTACCCGCAGCTGGGCGTGCTGGTGCTCTCGCAGTTCGTGGAGGAGCGCTACGCCTCCGAGCTGCTGGCGGGCTCCACCCGGGGCGTCGGCTACCTGCTCAAGGACCGGGTCGCCGAGGTGCGCGAGTTCGCCGACGCGGTGGTCCGGGTCGCCGAGGGCGGCACCGCGCTGGACCCGGAGGTGGTGCAGCAGCTCCTCAGCCGCAGCCGCAAGGGCGACGTTCTGGCCAATCTCACGCCGCGCGAGCGCGAGGTGCTCGGTCTGATGGCGGAGGGCCGCACCAACGCCGCGGTGGCCAAGCAGCTGGTGGTCTCCGACGGCGCGGTGGAGAAGCACGTCAGCAACATCTTCCTCAAGCTGGGCCTGACGCAGAGCGCGGAGGACCACCGCCGGGTGCTGGCCGTGCTCACCTACCTCAACTCCTGAGGCCCGCCTCCCCCGGATCCTGAGGGCCGCCCGCCCCGAGGTCCGGAGACCCGCCCGCCCCGGCTCCCGCGGCGCGCCGCCGCGGTTCCGCCGCCCCGGCGCGCCGGGGAGCGCATCTCGGCCAAGCGTCCGCCGGGTGCTCGCGCCCGCCCGCCCGAGCCGGAATGATCTCCGGGGGGCGGGCGTTTACGCTCATGTGCGGTACAGCCGCGGGCCGGTGAAATAACTGCCGTGGTTCCGACCGCCGTCGTGTCGGCCCGCATAGTATGCGAGAGGTGCACCAGGCGGACGGGGCACGGGGCCGCGCCCGCGGTGGTGCGCCCACGAGGAGGTCCGCGGCAGTGACCAGTCAGGTCGATCAGTCAGAGGCAGTGGACGGCCCGGACGGCGGCGAGGCCCGTGCGGGCAGCGGCGACGCGCGCCCGGGTTCGGCCGCGCCCGCCGGACCGTCCGCCCCCGGCGGCCCTCCGGTAAAGCCGGGCAAGCCCATCCGCAGACTCGATCGGGTGATCATTCGCTTCGCCGGCGACTCCGGTGACGGCATGCAGCTGACCGGTGACCGGTTCACCTCGGAGACGGCGTCCTTCGGCAACGACCTGTCCACGCTGCCGAACTTCCCGGCCGAGATCCGGGCGCCCGCCGGCACCCTGCCGGGCGTCTCGTCCTTCCAGCTGCACTTCGCCGACCACGACATCCTGACCCCGGGCGACGCCCCGAACGTGCTGGTGGCGATGAACCCGGCCGCGCTGAAGGCGAACGTTCCGGACCTGCCGCGCGGCGCCGAGATCATCGTCAACACCGACGAGTTCACCAAGCGCGCACTGGCCAAGGTCGGCTACCCGGCGGACCCGCTGGCCGACGGTTCGCTGGACGGCTTCCACCTGCACAAGGTGCCGCTGACCACGCTGACCCTGGAGGCGCTCAAGGACAGCGGTCTGGCCCGCAAGGACGCGGAGCGGGCCAAGAACATGTTCGCCCTGGGCCTGCTGTCCTGGATGTACCACCGGCCCACGCACGGAACGGAGTCGTTCCTGCGCACCAAGTTCGCGAAGAAGCCGCAGATCGCCGAGGCCAACATCAGCGCGTTCCGGGCGGGCTGGAACTTCGGCGAGACCACGGAGTCCTTCGCCGTCTCCTACGAGGTGCCGCCGGCCAGGCTTCCGGCCGGGCGCTACCGCAACATCTCCGGCAACCTCGCGCTGTCCTACGGGCTGATCGCCGCCGCGGAACGCTCCGGACTGCCGCTGTACCTGGGCTCGTACCCGATCACCCCGGCCTCGGACATCCTGCACGAGCTGAGCCGGCACAAGAACTTCGGGGTGCGGACCTTCCAGGCGGAGGACGAGATCGCCGGGGTCGGCGCCGCGCTCGGCGCCGCCTTCGGCGGGGCGCTCGGCGTGACGACCACCTCCGGGCCGGGCGTCGCGCTGAAGTCCGAGACGATCGGCCTGGCCGTCTCGCTCGAACTGCCGCTGCTGGTCGTGGACATCCAGCGCGGCGGCCCGTCCACCGGTCTGCCGACCAAGACCGAGCAGGCGGACCTGCTGCAGGCGATGTTCGGCCGCAACGGCGAGGCGCCGGTGCCGATCGTCGCCCCGGCCACACCCGCGGAGTGCTTCGACGCGGCGCTGGAGGCGGCCCGGATCGCGGTCACCTACCGGACCCCGGTGTTCCTGCTCTCGGACGGCTACCTGGCCAACGGCTCGGAGCCCTGGCGGATCCCCGAGACCGACGAACTGCCGGAGATCGACCCCGCTTTCGCCACCGGGCCGAACCGCGATGACGGTGCCTTCTGGCCGTACCTGCGCGATCCGCGGACGCTGGCCAGGCCCTGGGCGCTGCCCGGCACGCCCGGTCTGGAGCACCGGATCGGCGGCATCGAGAAGCAGGACGGCACCGGCAACATCTCCTACGACCCGGCCAACCACGACTTCATGGTCCGCACCCGGCAGGCCAAGGTCGACGGCATCACGGTGAAGCCGGTCGAGGTGGACGACCCGACCGGCGACGCCCGGGTGCTGGTGCTCGGCTGGGGCTCGACCTACGGGCCGATCACCGCCGCGGTGCGCCGGGTGCGCGCGGACGGCGGCGAGGTGGCCCAGGCGCACCTGCGCAACCTCAACCCGTTCCCGGCCAACCTGGGCCCGGTGCTGCGGAGTTACGAGAAGATCATCGTGCCCGAGATGAACCTGGGGCAGCTGGCCCTGCTGCTGCGGGCGAAGTACCTGGTGGACGCCGAGTCCTACAACCAGGTGCGCGGACTGCCGTTCAAGGCGGCCCAGTTGGCGGACGTGCTGTGGGCCGCGATCGGCACCCTGGACGAGGAGGACCACCGATGAGCGAGCGGAGCGAGCGAACCGTCGAGAGGCGCGCGTGGGCGAACGCCCCTGCCGAGCGCAGCGAGGTGGGCGCATGAGCGAGCACGCCTTCCCGTCCTTGCGACTGGTGCCCAAGGCCGAGGGCCCGCAGAGCGCCCGGGACTTCAAGACCGACCAGGAGGTGCGCTGGTGCCCCGGCTGCGGGGACTACGCGATCCTGGCGGCGGTGCAGTCCTTCATGCCGGAGCTGGGCATCAAGCGCGAGAACACGGTGTTCGTCTCGGGCATCGGCTGCTCCTCGCGCTTCCCGTACTACATGAACACCTACGGGGTGCACTCGATCCACGGCCGGGCGCCGGCGATCGCGACCGGGCTGGCCACCGCGCGCCAGGACCTGAGCGTCTGGGTGGTGACCGGGGACGGCGACGCGCTGTCGATCGGCGGCAACCACCTGATCCATGCCCTGCGGCGGAACGTCAATCTGAAGATCCTGCTGTTCAACAACCGTATCTACGGGCTCACCAAGGGCCAGTACTCGCCCACCAGTGAGCTGGGCAAGATCACCAAGTCCACCCCGATGGGCTCGCTGGACGCGCCGTTCAACCCGCTGTCGCTGGCGATCGGCGCCGAAGCCACCTTCGTCGCCCGCACCATCGACTCGGACCGCCAGCACCTCCAGTCGGTGCTGCGGGCGGCCGCCCGGCACGAGGGCACGGCGCTGGTGGAGATCTACCAGAACTGCAACATCTTCAACGACGGCGCCTTCGAGGTGCTGAAGGAGCCCGGCAGCCGGGACGAGGCGCTGATCCGGCTGGAGCACGGGCAGCCCGTCCGGTTCGGCGCCGACCTGGCGAACGGCGTCTTCCGGGGCCCGGACGGCGAGCTGTCCACCGCCCCGGTCACGGCGGACAACGAGGCGGACGTGCTGGTCCACGACGCGCACGCGGCCAGTCCCGCCACCGCCTTCGCGCTCTCCCGGATCGCCGACGCGGACACCCTGCACCACACGCCGATCGGCGTGCTGCGCAGCGTCGAACGGCCGGTCTACGACGAGCTGATGGCGGACCAGCTGGCCGCCGCCACCGCCCGGCGCGGCCCGGGCGACCTGGCCGCGCTGCTCGCCGGCAACGACACCTGGACGGTGGACTGACCGTCCGCCGACGCGCAGCGGCGCCCCCCGTCCCGGCCGGGACGGGGGGGCGCCGTCGTCGTTCCCGCTACCCTCCTGCTCGGCCTGCCGCCTGCCCTACTGCGCGACCCACTCGACCAGTTCGATCAGCACCCCGTTCGGGTCGGCGACCTGGAAGAGCTTCTCGCCCCACGGCTCCTCGCGCAGCGGCAGGGTGATCACGACCCCCTCCTCGCGCAGCCGCCGCTCTTCGGCGGCGATGTCCTCGACGACGAACGCCAGGATCACGCCGTCGGCGAGCCGGTGGCGCTGCTCCTCCGGCAGGACTTCGAGGCCGCGGCGCAGGTAGACGACGTTGACCCCGCCGCCGGGGTGGGCGAGCGAGACGAAGCCGTCGGCCGACATCTCCTCGGTGTAGCCGAAGTGCCGCTGGAGGAAGGCGGCGGAGGTGGTGACGTCCTCGACGGTCAGGGAGACGGCGGTCCTGGTGATCTGCAAGGCGGATGGCCCTTTCGTCGGTGCTCGTGCGGTTATCCCGTACGCAGTACACTATACATAGTACGGAGAATTGCGCCAGGGCTTTCCGAACGGGATCCTTCCGGGGCCGGAACGACGGAGGGAGGCTCCCCGGGCGGGGAGCCTCCCTGGAGAGGCGGGTGCGGAGCGCGTCAGTAGACGCAGGGGATGCCGCCGTCGGACTGGGCGTCGACGGCGGGGCCCTGCATGGGCAGGTTGGCGGCCGGATCGGTCGGGGCGGCGCCGGCGGGCGGGGCGGTCGGGTCGGCCTCGACGCCGGTGAAGGCGGTGCCGAGGGTGACGACGACGTGGTCGGCGGCGGTGGCGGCGGACTCGGTCGCGGTCACCCCGTAGCGGGCGGCGATCTGCTCGGCGGCCTCCTTGGCGCCCTTGCCGTAACTGACGGTGGTGGTCTTCGGCCGGGTGCCGGCCGGGCCGGTGCGGCCCTCCCTGAAGCCCATGGCGACCAGGGCCTTGGCCTCGCCGGCGGAGGTGACCCCGGCGGCGGAGGAGGCGTTGAAGACGTCCACGGTGACCGGCCTGGCGGCGGCCGGGGGCGTGGTCGCGGCCGGCGGGGCGGTGGTGGCCGGGGCGGAGGCGGCGGCCGGGCCGCCGGGGGTGCCCGTCGGGTCGGCCGGGCCCGGGGCCGGGGCGGCGTCGGCGTAGCCGAAGAGCTGCTTGACCACCTTCTGGACCTTCGCCGGGGTCACCAGGTTGACGTCCTGGCCGTTCCTGGTGCCGAAGCCGTCGAAGGTCAGGGTGTTGAACTCGACGTTGCCGCCGGTGAGGTTGGGGGCCTGCTGGGCGAAGTCGAGCACGTTCCACTCGTTGTCGATCACCAGGTCCTTCTGCACCACCCCCATCAGCTCCTGCATCTTGGCGAGGTCGCCGAGGACGCCCTTCTGCTTGAGGTTGTGCACCACCGAGGAGATGAAGGCCTGCTGGCGGTGGGTGCGGGCGAAGTCGCCGGTGTTTCCGTCCGGGCCGTCCAGGTTGTGGCGCTGGCGGACGAAGGAGAGCGCCTGCGAGGCGTTCAGGTGGTTGACGCCCTTGTGGAAGTCGGCGCCGGAGCCCTGGCCCTCCATGGCCGGGTCCCTGGTGTCGTGGGTGAGGCAGACGTCGATCGGCTGGAGGGCCTTGGCGATGTCGTAGAAGCCCATCAGGTTGACCTCGGCGATGTGGTCGACGGGCTGGTCGAGGAACTTCTGCACGGTGCGGATGGTGGCCGCGCGGCCGATGTCCCGGCCGGCCTTCTCCAGGTCGGCGCCCTTGAGGCCCTTGGCGCGCAGGCCGGCGTCGGCCTTCTCCTTGGCCGCGCCGTAGGCCTCCTTGATCTTGGCCATGCCCAGCTGGGAGCCGTCGGCGCCGTAGGTCATCACGTAGTCGTCGCGCGGTATCGAGACGGCCTGCACCTTGCCGCCGTTGGCCGGTATGTGCAGCAGGATCAGGGAGTTGGTGTTGTAGCCGCCGATGTCGGAGCTGTGGCCGGCGTGCAGCTCGTCCTGGACGAACTCGGGCGGGAGGTCCGTGCCGTCCATGTTCTTGCGGCTGTCCAGCCCGATCAGCAGCAGGTTGACCGAGTTGTCGAGGTGCTTGGGCGCGTCCTTCTTGGTCTCGGCGATGACGCCGGAGGTGGTCATCCCGTCGGTGAGCTGCTTGTACTCGTACCAGACCACCCCGCTGGCGGCGAACACCGCGAACCCGACGGTGCAGGCCAGTACCCGGCCCGCGACCAGCGCGGGGGAGGTGCGGCGGGCCCCGGCGCCCGTACCGTTCCCGGTGTCGTCAGCCATGCCGCCTCCTCCTCGCCCGGACCAGCCGGACCGTGATCACGACGACGGCCGCGGCCGCGGCCCCGGCCATCACGGGAAAGCCGTGCACCACCCACTTGGCGGCGCCGGTGGCCAGGCCCTTGCCCTGGTACCGGTCGCGGTGGGCGGTCAGCTCGGCGGCGGCCGTCACGCCCAGGACGACCAGCGGCGAGCCGGCGAGCACCCACCACCAGCCGTTGCGGCCGCTCAGCGCGGCCGCCAGGCCGGTGCCGAGCACCGCGGCCACCGCGAGGGCCGGGCCGGTGCCGGGGCCGGAGAGTTCGTCGACCGCGGCGCCGGCCAGCGGCAGCCCGAGCGCGAGGGCCACCGGCAGCGCGGGGCCGCCGGGCAGGCGGCGGATGGGCCCGGCGGGCCCGTCCGCCGTTCGTCGGCGCGGTCGCCGGCCGGCCGGCCGTCCTCGTTGCCCCGTCACGCCCTCACCCCGGTGTTCCCGTGTCCCGCGCGCCACGGTGGCGCCCGCGCCGCATGCCGTCCGTCGGTCCCGGAAGTCTGTTCGTGGCGCTGCCAGTTCCGGACGCCGCTTTCCGGCCGGCCGGTTCCCGTGCGGGCCGGCCACCCGGGGGCGGAGGCGCTTCCCATGTTTCTACACAGGTGTAGAAGTGCTACGCAGCATAGAGCACGCGTGTTCGGTGGCGCGCCCCGGTTCGCGGCGATACGGATAAACTACACCGGCTAGTTTTTGCGACGGTCGGCCGAGGGGCCGGCGGAGGAGGAGAGGGCCGTGGCGGCGACGGGCGGAGCGGGGCGACCGGAGAAGCGCAGGGCGATCACCCGGGCCGCGACGGCGGTGTTCGGGCGCGAGGGGTACGCCCGGGCCAGCATGGACGCGATCGCGGCCGAGGCCGGGGTGTCCAAGCGGACGGTCTACAACCACTTCGCCGACAAGGAGACCCTCTTCCTGTCGGTGGCCCTGCAGAACTCGGCGGAACTGACCGAGCGGATCGGGGAGCTGATGGCGAAGTACCTCGACCGGGTGGTGGATCCGCGCCGGGACCTGATCGACTTCGCCGTCGAGCGGGCCCGCGCCGTGCTGTCCGCCGCCGAGCACGGCGCGCTCGGCCGGGCGATCCGGGCCGAGGTGGCCAACATCCCGGCGGACGTCCTGGCGGCCTGGCTGGAGGCCGGGCCGGTCGCCTCCCAGCGCGAACTCGCGGCGCGCTTCGAGGCGCTCGCCGGGCGCGGGCTGCTCGCGGTCGAGGACGCCGGCCTGGCCGCGGAGCAGTTCACCCTGCTGACCTTCCACGGCATCGCCGAGCGCTCGTTCTGGGGCGCGCTCCCGATCGCGGACGAGGAGGTCGAGCGGGTCGCGACGGCCGGTGTGGACGCCTTCCTGCGGATCCACGGGCCGTCGGCGCCGTCACCGCGGGCGCGGGGCTGAGAACGCCCCGGGCGGGGACGGCCGTGCGCCGCCCCCGCCCGGACCACCCGTCGATCACTTCCAGTTGAGGCCCTTGCCGAGGGTGTACGGGTCGCCCCAGTACTCGGCGCCCGCGATCCGGGAGGCCTCGGGGGACATCGCCACCGCGCAGGAGGTGGCGGACTGGCCGTTGGTGAAGCCCTTGGGCAGCGACTCGCTCTTGCACTTGGGGAAGGAGCCGATGACCATCAGCTCCTGCGCCTCGGTGCCGTCCGCCAGCAGGCCCTTCATGTGGTTGACGCTGGTGTAGGCCAGGTCGGTGCTGCCGGCGTTGGTCACCTTGTAGTGGATGTAGTACGGCACCAGGCCCTTGGCCTTGTCGCCCAGGTTGAGCGGGGCGAGGTCGGCCGGGTCGCCCTTCTCGATCGAGGTGACGGCGAGCGCGATGGTGCCCTTGGTGCTGCCCGAGCTGAACGGGATGGTGGCGGACTCGCCGAGCTTCAGCGTGGTCCCGGCCGCCGGGGCGCTGCCGGCCGGCGCGGGCGCGGCGGGCGCACCGGACGCGGCGCCGCCGGCCGGAGCGGAGGCCGAACCGGAGGCGGCCGGGGTGGTGGCCGCGGCCGTCGGCGAGGCGGCCGGGGTGGCGGGCGCACCGGTCGCCGGCGGGGCCGTCGGGGTGTCGGCCGCCCCGGCGTCGTCGTTGCAGGCGGTCAGGGTGAGCGCGCCGACCGCGACCATCGAGGCCAGGGCCAGGGCACGGCGACTGTTGCGGATGGGCTTCACGTGAGGTCCCCCGTGGTTGCGGACCCCCGGTGCCGGCGGCCCTCCTGAGGGACGTTCATAGCGCAGCGCGAACGATCGGAGCCATGGTTCCGGCCCCGCTCTGACGCGGTCGTGACGAGTCCCTGGCGCGGTTGTGACAAGGGATATCGAGTCGTGATCAACCGCCCCCGGCCGACCGGTGAGGCGCCGTCCGACGCCGGTGCGGAGGCTGTGGGCCACCCGTCCGGGCCGGGCGAGGGGCCCGGTCCTCCCGTCGGCGCCGACGGGAGGACCGGGAGCGGGGATCAGCCCAGCAGCCAGCGCTGGGCCGGGTCGCCGGTGTCGCAGGAGGCCACCTTGGTGGCCCGGCCGCCGCCGTCGGAGGTGAGGCACTGCCCGGTGGCCGCGCTGCGGATCAGGTACCAGCCGCGGTCCTCGTCGGTCAGGCGCCACTTCTGGCCGGCCGGCATCCTGTCGCCGTTCGGCTGGTTGAGGCCGTCCATCCCGCCGGGGGTGTCCCAGAGGCGGACCGTGCCCGAGCCGGTGTCGAGGTCGATCACCTTGCCGTCCCCGTGCGAGATCGCGGTGGTGCCGTCGCAGTACCTCCAGAACGTCCAGGCCTGCGCGGGCGACTGGTTGGCCGGCCAGACGATGATCGGCTGACCGTTGACCTCGGCGCCGTGGTACAGGTCGAGCGCGCCGGCCCCGGAGCCGTTGTCCACGGCCGCCAGGCCCTGTACGGACGGGCCGCAGGCCGGGGCCTGCGCCGCCTGCGCGGCGGGCGAGCCCGCCACGACCGCCCCCGCGACGGCCGCGACGGCCCCGAGCGAGGCGAGGAATCCGCGGGTACGGGTGATGGTTCTCATCGGGTTTCTCCTTCTGGTGTGGTGGACGGGCCCGGTCAGCCGCGCGGCACCGCGAGGGCGGCCCACTGCCGGGGGCCGGGGATCCCGTCGGCGTCCGCGCCCGAGTCGCCGAGCTTGTGCTGCCAGTTGCGGAAGGACTCGCGGTCCGCTTCGGACCACTCGGGGCCGGGGCCCTCGGCGTAGGCGGAGCAGCCCTCGGCGACGAGGCGCTCGCCCATCCGGGTGATGACGTCGCTGTTCTGGCCGTCATGGAAGAAGTCGGCGCCGGGGAACGGCTCGCAGCCGTCGCCGCCGTCGGCCGCCGGAGCGGCACCGGACGGGGCGCCGCCGCCGGGCCGGTCGTCCGCGGACGCCTCCTGCCCGAAGTAGACCGCCCCGGGCCGGTCCTTCCACGCCGGGTCGGCGAGGACCACGCCCTCGCCGAAGTCCGGGATGCCGTAGCCGTGGACCCAGTCCGAGCGGCGGTCACGGGTCTTGAGGTAGACGCCGTCGCCCTCGGAGCTGCCCCCGTCGTTGGTGTTGCCCTCGATGGTGGTGATGGTGGAGCTGGTGTAGGCGATGCAGATCCCGGTGTGGCTGCCGCCGCCGGGCCCGAAGAAGACCTGGCCGCCGATCACCGGGTACTCGGTGAAGCGGCCGCGCTCCTTGAACCAGGCGACGCCCTCCGCGCAGGAGGCGGTCACCGGGAAGAGACCGCCGTTGCCGGACTGCTCGGCGCACCAGGCGACGAAGGTGGCGCACCAGGCCTCGCCCTGGGACCACTCCAGGCCGGCGACGGCGGGGGAGAACTTCTGGACGTTGTCCCAGTGCCCGCCGCTGCGGCCCTCGTGGTAACCGACCTCGTCTCGGGCGATGCGGATCAGGTCCGCCGCGTTCGAGGACATGTGTGTGGACTCCTTGTTGTTGCCGGAAGGTGTCGGTCGGGGGCTCAGGCCTTGCCGAAGGTCTGCACGTAGCGGCCCCAGTTGCCGCGCTGGCGGGGCGCGTAGCCGATGCCGATGCAGTCGTAGTCGGGGTTGAGGATGTTCACCCGGTGGCCGGGGCTGTTCATCCACATCTGCATCGCCTCCGGCACGCTGTTGCCCGGCGTGACGTTCTCGGCGGAGGCGCGCGACACGAAGCCGGCGTCCTTGATGCGGTCCCAGGGGCTGCTGCCGTCGGTGCCGTTGTGCTGGGTGAGGTCGTGCGAGGCCATGTCGTCGGCGTGGCGCTGGGCGGCCGCGCTGAGGCGGTCGTCCAGGCGCACCGGCGGAGCGCCCACCCGGCCGCGCTCGGCGTTGACGGAGTTCAGCATCTCGGTGCGGAAGTCACCGCCGCCGCCACCGGGCTGGGGCCGCGGCTGCGGCTGGGGCTGGGGCTGCTGCTGGCCGCCGCCGCCGGCGCCGCCGGCCGGGACGAGCTGCCAGCGCTGCGCCGGGTTGCCGTCGTCCTGACCGGCCAGGGTCAGCGGCGAGCCGGGGGCGGCCGCGGTGAGGAAGAGCATGCCCTCGTTGGTGCGGGTGGTGCGGATGCGGATCCAGTCGTTGTCGAGCGGCTCGAAGCACCAGTGCTGGTTGGGCTGGTTGTGCTCGTTGTACAGCCAGGTCTGCCCGATGGAGTAGTTGAAGTCCATGACCATGGCCTGGCCGCCGGGGTGCTTGCCGACGGTCAGCCGGGTCTCCAGGAGGAAGCTGCCGTTCTCCTTGGCCCAGAAGGTCCAGCCCTGGGCGGCGGTGCCGTTGGGGCCCCAGGACTGGATGGCGGTCCCGGCGGTGGTCTGGCTGGAGCGGAGGTCGGCGACGGTTCCGTTGGCGGACCGGAGCGTCCAGGTCTGGCCGTGCTGCGGAAGCGTGGGCATGGTTGCGCCTCTCGTCTGTGGAGTCGCCCCGGGCCGCAACTGCTGCGGCCCGGGGCCTGACGAGAGAGACGTTCCGGCACGACGGTAGACGGCCGGTCAACGCGCGTAGCCCGCGCCCCCGTTGATGCCGTGTCTACCGCGCCAGATCCGCCCTGACCTGCGCCGATTCCTCCTGGAGGCCCAGCCGCTCGTACACCTCCAGCGAGTCCGTCAGACAGGCCCGGGCCTGGCGCGGGCGGCCGAGGCCGGTGAGCGCGGTGCCGAGGGTGCGCAGCAGGGCGGCCTCCAGGGCGGCGCTGGTGCGGCGGGCGAGCGGCAGGACGGCCTCGGCGGCGTCGACCGCGAGCAGCCAGCGGCCGGCCTCGGCGTGGATGCGGGCGGCGAGGTCCCCGGAGGCGGCGGCGAAGACGGTGACCTGGAGGGCGGCGAACTCTTCCCGGGCGCCGACGGCGTGGGCGAGCGCCGCTTCCGGGTCGCCGCACAGCCGCAGGACCCGGGCCAGGTAGTAGCGGCCGGTCGCGGCGGAGACCGGACCGGAGCCGCTCATCAGGCGGGCGCCGCGTTCGGCGGCCGACCGGGCCTCGTCGAGCCGGCCGGTCTGGGCGGCGCTGAAGGCGAACTCGCCCAAGGCGCTGCCCTCGGCGCGTTCGGCGCCGAGGCGGTGGAACGACTCGGCGGCCCGGCCGGCGTGTTCGGCGGCCTCGGCGTAGCGGCCGTGGATCCGGGCGTTGCCGCCGAGGGTGAGCAGGGCCTTGGCGAGGACGCGCTCTGTGGCGGGCGAGGCGCAGAGGTCGACGGCGCGGCGGATCTCCCGCTCCGACTCGGCGTAGCGGTTGACGTGCCAGAGCATGGCACCGCGCAGGTAGCGGGCGAGGGCGAGCGGGCCGTGCTCGCCGCGTGCCTCGGCCTCGCCGGCGAGGCGTTCGGCGAGGTCGGCGATGACGGTGGTCCGGGTGCGTTCGGCGAGCACCGAGCCCATCCGGTCGGCGAGCTCGGCGGCGCGGTCGAGCGGCAGGGCCGGGTCGGCGCAGCTCAGGGCGATGACGGCGGCGTGCACCTCGGCCTGCTCGCGCATCCAGCGCACCGCCTCGGCGCCGTCGGCGACCGGTCGGCCGGGGTGGGCCACGGGCACGTCGAGCAGGCTGAGCTCGGCCGGATCGGCCTTGCGGGCGGCGAGGTCGGCGTTGCGGGCGGTGGCGAGGCAGAAGTCGAGCAGCCGGTCGGTGGCGGCGGTGCGTGCGGCGGCGCCGTCCTCGGCGGTGAGCCGGGCGCGGGCGTAGGCGCGGACGAGGTCGTGGAAGCCGTAGCGGCCGAAGCGGGGGGACTGCAGCAGGTTGAGGTCGACGAGGGTTTCGAGCAGTTCGCCGGTCTCGGCCTCGGAGCGGTCGAGCAGGGCGGCGGCGCAGGGCAGCGGGACGTCCGGGGCGTCGGGCAGGGCGAGCAGCCGGAAGGCCCGGGCGAGCTCGGCGTCGAGGCGGTGGTAGGAGAGCGCGAAGCTGGCCTCCACGGTCCGTTCGCCGTCGCTGAGTTCGGCCAGCCGGTGCTCCCGGCGCAGGCCTTCGGCGAGCGCGGCCAGGGTGAGCGACGGGTCCGCGGCGAGCCGGGAGGCGACGATGCGCACGGCGAGCGGCAGCAGTCCGCAGGCCCGGACGACCTCCTCGGCGGCCCCGGGTTCGGCGGCGACGCGTTCGGCGCCGACGATGCGGGTGAGCAGTTCCAGGGCCTGTTCGGGCGGCAGGGTGTCCAGGCGCAGCTGGTGGGCCCCGGCGAGGCCGGTCAGCCGGTGGCGGCTGGTGACGAGGACGGCGCAGCCGGGTGAGCCGGGCAGCAGCGGTTCGACGTGGCCGGGGGTGGCGGCGTTGTCGAGGACGACCAGGACGCGCCGTCCGGCCAGGGCCGAGCGGTAGAGCGCGCTGCGTTCGCCGGTGTCCGGCGGGATCTCGCCCGGGTCGACGCCGAGGTCGCGCAGGAAGCCGGCGAGCACCGTGCCGGGGTCGGGCGGGGTGCGGTCGGCGCCGCGCAGGTCGGCGAAGAGCTGTCCGTCGGGGAAGCGGTCGCGGACCCGGCGGGCCACGTGCACGGCGAGGGCGGTCTTGCCGACGCCGCCCATGCCGTCCAGGGCGGAGACCACGACGGCCCGGCCACCGGCGGCGCAGAGCCGGTCGGTGAGGGTCTCGGCCTCCTCGGTGCGGCCGGTGAAGTCGGGCAGGCCGGCGGGGAGCTGGTCGGGTGCCTGCCAGCGGTCGGCCTCGGCGGCGGGTCCGACCGGGTCGGCGGTGGCGCCGGCGGGCAGCAGCGAGGCGTCCTCGCGCAGGATGCGCAGTTGCAGGGCGGCCGGTCCGTCCGCGCCCGGCGGGAGCGAGGCGCGGGCGTCCTCGTACACGGCGAGTGCCTCGGCCCTGCGCCCGGCCTGGTAGAGGGCGCGCATCAGGACGGCGGTGAGCCGGGGCCGGCCGGGGTGCTCCAGGGCGAGGGCGGCGGCCGCCGCGGTGAGGTCGGTGCGGTCGCCGAGGTCGGCGTCCAGCTCCAGTTCCGTCTCCTTGGCCGAGATCCGCTGCTCGGTGAGCCCGGCGCGGACGGCCTCGGCGTGCGGCCCGGGCAGCCCGGCCAGCGGTTCGCCGACCCACAGCCGCTGGCCGCGCCGCAGCACCTCCCGGACCTGCTGCGGCGGTGCGTCCGCGGCGCGCAGCCGTCCGGCCTCGGCCAGCAGCGCCTCCCAGGCGGCCGTGTCCACCTGGGCGCCGGACAGCCGGAGCGCGTAGCCGTCGCCGACCCGGACCAGCGGCATCCGCTGCGGGTCGTCCCCGGCGTACGGCCGGAACGCGGTGCGCAGCCGGGAGACGGCGAGCTGGACGGCCTTGCGCGGGTCGGCCGGCGCGGCCCCGCCCCACACCCCCTCGACCAGCACCGGGACCGCCACCGTCCGTCCGGCGGCGGCCAGCAGCACGGCGAGCACGGCCCGCTGCTGCGGCCTGCCCAGCTCCAGCTCCCGCTCCCCGTACCAGGCCCGCAGCGGTCCCAGCAGTCCGAACCGCAGCCCGGATCCCCCCATGTCAGCCATGTCCCGTCCCGAAAGTCGTTCCGCGCCGGGATCGCGCCACTTCCGTCCGGACAGCGGCGCCCCCGTGTCCCGGCGGCTTATGCTCTGTCACTGATTGTGCACGGCTAAAGGGTTCGAGGAGTGGCCCGTGGGGCTCGTTTTCAGCCTGCTGGGACCGCTGCGGGCCCGGTTCGACGGCCGGGAGCTCGACCTCGGCCGACCGCAGCAGCGGGCCGTGCTCGCGGCGCTGCTGATCCCGCCGGGGCAGCTGGTGGCGACGGACCGGCTGGTCGAGGACCTGTGGGGAGGGGACGACACCCGCTGGCCGAAGGACCCGGTCGGGCAGATCGGCACCCATGTGCACCGCCTGCGGCGGGCCCTGGGCGCGCCGGGGCTGCTGGTCGGGACGGCGGGCGGCTACCGGCTGGAGGTGCCGCGCACGGCGGTGGACCTCTTCGGCTACGAGGCCGGGGTGGCGGAGGCCGTCGCACTGCGTCACCAGGATCCGCTGCGGGCGCGCGAGGTGCTGCAGCGGGCACTGGGGGCCTGGCAGGGGCCGCACGCGCTGGACGGCGTGCCCGGGACGTTCGCCGAGCGGGTCCGGGAGCGGTTGGCGGCCGGACGGTTCGCGGCGGTGAAGGCGCTGCACGGCCTGGACCTCGCCCTCGGCCGGCACGCCGAGGCGCTGGAGCCGTTGGCCGGGCTGGCGGCCGGGCACCCGCGGGACGAGGAGGTGCACCGGTTGCACCTGCTGGCGCTGCACCGCTGCGGCCGGACGGCGCAGGCGTTGGCGGCGTACGAGGACCTGCGGGAACGGCTGGACGGGGAGCTCGGGCTCGAACCCGCCCCGGCGCTGGTGGAGCTGGCCGAGCAGATCCGGCGCGGGGACGCTCCCGTGCTGCTGCGGCGGCTGCCGAGACCGGGGCAGCTGCCGCCGGACATTCCGGACCTGGTCGGGCGGGCGGTGCAGCTGCGGGAGGCGGAGCGGCTGCTGCGGGCGGGCGGGACGCCGGTGCTGGGGCTCTCGGGCCCGGCGGGCAGCGGCGCGTCGGCGCTGGCGGTGCACGTGGCGCACGCCGTCCGGGACGCCTTCCCGGACGGGCAGCTGTACGCGAACGGAGAGCTGTACGCGGGCGGGCGGGAGCACGCGGGCGGTGGCGGCTCCGGCGCGGTGCTGGCCGGCTTCCTGCGGGCGCTGGGGGAGCGGCCGGACTCCTCGGCGGGCCTCGACGAGCTGTCCGCGCGCTACCGCGCCGCGCTCGCCGGGCGGCGGGTGCTGGTGCTGCTCGACGGGGTGGCCGAGCCGGGGCCGCTGCTGCCGTCGGTGCCCGGCTGCGCCGCGGTGGTGGCGGGGGCTGATCCGGGCGCGCTGCCCGGCGACGCCGTGCGGCTGGCGGTGGGACCGCTGGAGCCGCACGACGCCTTCGAGCTGCTGGCCCGGATCGTCGGCGCGGAGCGGGTCCGGCGGGAGCCGGACGCGGTGGCCGAGCTGGCGGGGATCTGCGGCTACCTGCCCGTCCTGCTGCGGACGGCGGCGGACCGGCTGGCGTCCCGGCCGCAGTGGACGGTGGCCGAGCTGGTCCGGTGGTTCGCCGAGCGGGGCTGAGCGCCCCGGCGGCGGGGGAACGGTCTAGTACAGGTCCGAGCTGCGGAGCGTGTCCGTGAAGATGCTCATCTGGCGGGGCGTGACGTAGAGGACCGCGAGGCCGCCCTTGGGGGACACCACCAGGCTGGCGGTCTGCAGGGAGCTGGTCTTGTAGACGCCGCGGGCCCAGCAGACGCGGTTGCCGGCGCCGTAGACGACGAGGTTGCCGTCGCCCTGCATGATCGCCTTCTGGCCGCAGCCCTGTGCCCCCGGGGCGGACCACACCGCCGTCGGGTTCGACGTGGCGTACTTGTAGAGGACGAAGTTGCCGTCGCCCTGCATGTACAGCCGGGTGTCGTCGGACTCGAGGTAGTCGCCCGGGTAGAGCACCCCGGGCTCGTCCAACGTCGATCCGTGCGCGGTGGCGGCCTGCGCGGTCCCGGTCGAGGACATCGCCCCGGCCAATGCCAACATGCCGGCCGCCAGCCCCATGGCCATGTGTCGCAGCGTCTTCGTCGTCTTCATGTCCCCGTGGACCTCTCTCGTGCTGTCGGCGCCGACGAGGTCTTCGCGGCGTCCGATGGGAAGGATCATGGAGGAGCGCGGTAGACAAACGATGAACGCCCGCGTTGACCGGCGTCGGGGCCGAGACGAGGGGTGAGGGAGGGGCCGCGCCGGCAGGGGCATTTGGCTTGGGCGCGGAGTAGGAGTAGTGTCTCCTAGTCGCCTGACAGGGGGCACCGGACACGCGTCAGCGCGGACGGTCCCGGGGCGGCCAATCCTCTGAAACACCACTTCCCGGTTCGGGCCGGGTCGCTTCGCCTTGTGCGCGTCGTGGCCTGGTGCGTATTCGGCGTGTTCGTTTAATTGGGTTGCGGCTGGATTCGCTTTTCGGAGCGGGGATCGGCTAGAGTTTGAAACGTCGGACGGGGCGTCAAACCCCGGAAGACGACGGCGAGTTGGATGAACGAAGCCCCGGAAACGGAGCGGAAAACATCTGATAAGCTGGAAACACGAAAGAACGAAGCCCGGAGGGCCTGCTGGAAG
>NZ_JBIVSD010000027.1:0-86185 GCF_044756065.1 Kitasatospora sp. NPDC092039
TACCGAGCCGGCGTCGTCCTCGCCTCGCTGATCCTGTGGCTACGAGCCGAGGAACAATGACCCGGCACAAGATCAATTACGAGACACGGCCTAGGGCCTGTCCGACGATTCCCGGCGGGCGCTCCGTCAGAAGCCGTCGCAGGGCACGTACCCCGGCAGGTACGGCCCGACGTAGCCCGCCCGGTCGACCAGCGTGTGCCTGGTCCCGCCCGGCACCCCGATGGTGGCCAGCACCACCGCGCCGTAGTCGTCCCGCGCCTCGTACGGCTCGGCCAGCGACAGCGCGCCGCGGTCCACCGCGTAGTCGTAGGCGTAGGGGACGTCCGGCACGCTCACCGCGAGGTCCAGCACCCCGTCCCCGTACCGGTCCAGGTACGCGGCCAGCTCCCGGCCGCGCGGGCCGGTGGTCCGCACCGGCGAGGAGAGCACGATCCGCGTGCCCGGCGCGGTCAGCACGTACGAGAGCGTCTCCGGCTCGCCGGTCTCCGGCCCCGCGTACGCGGTGCAGCGCAGCCCGAGCGCGGCGCAGTAGCGGCGGGCCGCCCGCTCGGCGTCGGCGACCGCGAAGACCACCGCGTCGGCGCGGCCCGCCGGCAGCGGCCCCGCCTCCGCCGGGTCCGGTAGGAGGCCCGCCCCGAACAGGGCGGGTTCGGCGGTGGTGTCGGTCATGACTGCCCTCCCGGTAGGCGTACGGACCATCCTGGCCGCCCCCGGCACCGGGGGTGGGGCCCTGCGCACGGGGGTGTGGCTGGAGGGTGGCGCCGGGGCGACCTGCGCGCAACTGTTTCGTTTCCTCCTGGTCAAGCTGTGCCCCGGAGCGGGAGAATCGACCGCGCCGCTGTACAGAATGCCCACCACAGGACGGTGCCGCGATGCCCCCCGCCCACGCCCCGAGCTCGCCCGGGTCGCCCAACTCCGCCGCCCCGCACGGCGTTTCCGCCGCACCGGCGGCCGGCGCCAACGACACCATCGACACCCTGGACGGCCGGCTGATCCGGCTGCTCGCCGAGGAGCCCCGGATCGGGGTGCTGGAGTGCTCGCGCCGGCTGCAGGTCGCCCGGGGCACCGTGCAGGCCCGGCTGGACCGGCTCCAGGCCAAGGGCGTGATCGGCGGCTTCGGCCCGGAGGTGGACCCGGCGGCGATCGGCTACCCGGTGACGGCGTTCGCCACCCTGGAGATCTCCCAGGGCCAGGGCGCGGACGTGCGGGCGCACCTGGCGAGCGTGCCGGAGGTGCTGGAGCTGCACACCATCACCGGGATCGGGGACATGCTGGTGCGGATCGTGGCCCGGTCCAACGCCGATCTGCAGCGGGTGATCGACCGGGTGCTGGGCTTCGACGGGATCGTCCGCTCGTCCACCGCGATCGTGCTGGAGAACCCGGTGCCGTACCGGATCCTGCCGCTGGTGGACCAGGCCGCCGCCGAGTAGGAGGGTCCGGGCGGCGCGACGCGCCGATCCGGCATAGGCAGGCGGCGCCGATGGCCTCAAGATTTAAATATGAACGTTCTACTGTCCCTCGTGTCGCCCCGCGGCCCGCTGACACCCGCGGCAGCCGCGTCCCTGCCCGGGCCGGCCCCGGCATGACGAACGCCGTCGCGGCCGACGGTACCGCCCCCACCCTCATCGCCTCCGCCCAGCGCGCCCTGCGCCTGCTGGAGGCGGCCGCCCGCTACCCCAAGGGCGCCACCGCCAAGCAGCTCGCCCGGGACACCGACCTCGCCCTGGGCACCGCCTACCACCTGCTCCGCACCCTGGTGCACGACCACTACCTGGAACGCCGCAGCGGCGTCTACCTGACCGGCCCCGCGGTCGCCGGGCTGATCCGGTACAACGGTCCGGCCACCGGGCGGGCCCGGCTCAGGGCGCTGCTGGGCATGCTCGCCGACGAGCTCTCCGCCGCCGTCTACTTCACCTGGTACCGGCACGGCGAGGTGGAGCTGGTCGAAGCCGCCGAGGCCCCCGGCGCGCCGCTGATCGACCGGGCCTGCTTCCGGACGGGCGCGCACGCCACCGCGGCCGGCAAGACGGTGCTGGCCCTGATGACCGCCGACGAGCGCCGGGACCACCTGGCCCGCCACCCGATGGTGGCGTTCACCCCGTACACCCTGCGGGACCCGGCCTGCCTGCCGCTGCTGCCGCGTCAGGGCCCGCGGCGGGTCGTCCCGATCACCCAGTTCCAGGAGTACGCGATCGACGTGGCGGGTGCGGCCGTGCCGATCGTCGCAGGCAACGGCATCGGCGCGATCTCGGTCTCCCTGCCGATGGCCCAGGCCCACCGGCTGGCCGGGATCGCCGCCCAGCTGCACACCCGGCTGGGCGACGACTTCGCCGCGGTGGCCTTCGGGATCTGAGCCCGAACCCTCCCGGACGGGGCCCGAACCCTCCCGGACCGGGCCGACCCGTGTGCGGGGGACGCCCGGTCAGCAGGAGGGGACGGTGCCGCCGCTCCTCAGCGCCTGGAGCGCGGAGACCGCCTCGTCGAGGGTGCCGACCGGCACCAGGCGCAGCGACTTCGGGGTGTTCACCCTGGCGTCCGCGCACTCGTCCTTGGGCAGCAGGAACACCGTCGCGCCGTCCCGGGCGGCCGCCTGCGTCTTCAGGGGGACGCCGCCGACCGGGCCGACGGTGCCGTCCTTGTCGATGGTGCCGGTGCCGGCGATGGTGAGCCCGCCGGTGAGGTCGCCGCCCCTGCCGTCGCCGGCCAGCTTGTCGACGATGCCCAGCGCCAGCATCTGACCGGCGCTCGGGCCGCCGACCGCGCCCAGGTCGATCCTGACCTTGACCTGGTCCGGCGACAGGTGGAGGTGGTTCAGCGCGGCCGCGGTGGCCGCGTCCTGCGACTCGGCCATCTGCTGGGCGGTCGCCTCGTCGGCCTTCACCGGGTCGGTCTCCGGGTAGACCGTCTCGGTCGGGCGGACCGCCTCCCGCGGGTCGAACCAGGCCTGCACCGAGCGCCAGAAGGTGTTGCGCTGACCGGCGTTGGTCGCGGTGATGGTGACCATCCGCAGCTCGCCCTCGGTGGTGCGCAGCGGCGCCCCGGTGATGGTGAGCACCGGCCTGTCCTGGTACGAGCCCAGGGTGTCCGCGGTCAGGCCCGGCCAGGTGATGGTGTACGGCAGCGGGACGAAGGCGGCCACGCCGAACAGCGCGGCGACCAGCACCCCGCACAGCGTGAGCGCGCGGGTCCGCGGGGAGGTGAGGGCCTTGGAGAGCTTGGTGTCGGACACAAGGGGAATCCAAACACACCGGACCCGGTGCGCGGGCGCTACCTCAGGGCGTCGGCCACCTCGGTCGCTGCCTCCACCACCCGGGGGCCGACCCGCTCGGGGACCAGGCCGTTCAGCATCACCACGCCGACGCTGCCCTCGATGCCGCTCAGGCCGACCAGCGCGGCGGCCGCCCCGCTCGCGCCGGACTGCTCCTCCGCACGGGTGATGACGAAGCCCTGTTCGGGCCGGCGCTGGCTGGGGAAGGTGCGTGCCTCCAGGATCGCCCGGCCGGCCGCGCTCTCGGTGAGCGGGTGGCGCAGGCCGGTCCGGTAGGCGACGTGGAAGTCGGTCCAGCTGGGTTCGACCACGGCGACGGCCAGCGCCTCGTTGCCGTCCACCAGGGTCAGGTGGGCCGTGGCGCCGAGGTCCTCGGCGAGGCTGCGCAGGGCCGGGAGGGCGGCCTCGCGCAGCAGCGGGTGGACCCGGTGCGCGAGGCGCAGCACGCCGAGGCCCACCCGGGCGCGTCCGCCGATGTCCCGGCGGACCAGGCCGTGCTGTTCCAGGGTGGCCAGCAGCCGGTAGACCACGGTCCGGTTGACGGCCAGCCGGGCGGCCAGCTCGGTCACGGTGAGCCCTCGTTCGGAGTCGGCGAGGAGCTTGAGGACCCGGACGCCGCGGTCCAGGGTCTGGGAGGTCTCGGCAGTCACGGCGGGCAATCCTTTCCGCGGCGCTCGCGGGGCGGGCGGCGCCGTTCCAAGACCGGTGTCGCGCGCAGGTGGGGGTGGCCGCGCTCGGACCGCACGGCGTCGTCCTTGACGCGCACGGCCCCGCGGCGCCGTCCCGCGGGGGTTGCCCGGCGGAAGAGCGTGGGGGAAAGGTAGTGAAGGAAATGACGCGGCGGAAGTGGTTGTCCAAAATTCGGGCGTGATCAACTTCAACACCGCGTCGAAATCAGGACGAACCCCCGCGATTCGCCGGGTGCGTCGGGGTGCGTACGCGCCCCCGGTCCGATGTCCGGACGCGCCGGGGAGGACGGGGCGCCCGGCCCCGGCCGGGGCGCGCCGGCCGGCGGAGCCTTCCGTCCGCCCGCCGAACCGTTCCTCCGCCCGCTACGGGCTCCGCTACTTGGCCCACTCCCGGATCTTCGCGATCCGCGCCCTGAGCTGGTTCGCGGTGGCCTGCGCGGTGAGCGGCCCGCCGCACTGGCGGCGCAGCTCGTTGTGGATGGTGCCGTGCGGCTGGCTGGTGCGGTGGTGCCAGGCGGCCACCAGCGCGTTCAGCTCCTTGCGCAGCTCCCGCAGCTCCTGGTGGGTGACCACCGGCCGCTGCTCGGCCGGCAGCTCCAGCAGGTCGGCCTCCTCGGCGGGCTTGGTCCTGCTGCGCTGGATCTGCCGGTGCTGGCGCTTCTGCAGCAGCATCTGCACCTGGTCCGGCTCCAGCAGGCCCGGGATGCCGAGGTAGTCCTCCTCCTCCTCGCTCCCCGGGTGGGCCTGCATGCCGAACTCCATGGCGTTGTACAGCACCCGGTCGAAGACCGCGTCGGAGCCCAGCGCCTCGTAGGAGAACTCCTCGCCGCCCGCGCCGTCCGGCCCGTCGTTGGCCCGCTCGGCCTCGGCGAGCAGCCGGTCCTCCTCGTCGAAGAGGCCCTCGCCCTCCTTCTTCGGGCGGTCCAGCACGTGGTCGCGCTGGAGCTCCATCTCGTTGGCGAAGCCCAGCAGCAGCGGGATGGTCGGCAGGAACACCGAGGCGGTCTCGCCGCGCTTGCGGGCGCGCACGAAGCGGCCGACGGCCTGGGCGAAGAACAGCGGGGTGGAGATCGAGGTCGCGTACACGCCGACGCAGAGCCGGGGCACGTCGACGCCCTCGGACACCATGCGGACCGCGACCATCCAGCGCGAGGTGCCCTCCGCGTAGTCGGAGATCCGCTTGGACGCCTCGGCCTCGTCCGAGAGCACCAGGGTGACCTTCTCGCCGCTGATCTCGCGCAGCATCTTGGCGTAGGCGCGGGCCACGTTCTGGTCGGTGGCGATGACCAGCCCGCCGGCGTCCGGGATGGCCTTGCGGACCTCGGTGAGGCGCCGGTCGGCGGCCTGGAGGACGGCCGGGATCCACTCGCCCTGCGGGGACAGCGCGGTGCGCCAGGCCTGGGCGATCAGGTCCTTGGTCATCGGTTCGCCGAGCCGGGCCTCCAGCTCGTCGCCGGACTTGGTGCGCCAGCGCATGTTGCCGCTGTAGCTGAGGAAGATCACCGGGCGGACGACGTGGTCGGCCAGCGCGTGCCCGTAGCCGTAGGTGTAGTCGGCGACGGACTTGCGGATGCCGTCGCCGCCGGCCTCGTAGGCCACGAAGGGGATCGGGTTGGTGTCGGAGCGGAACGGCGTACCGGTCAGCGCCAGCCGGCGGGCGGCCGGCTCGAAGGCCTCGAAGCAGGCCTCGCCCCAGGACTTGGAGTCACCGGCGTGGTGGATCTCGTCCATGATCACGAGGGTCTTGCGGGCCTCGGTCCGGTTGCGGTGCAGCATCGGGTTCACGCCGACGCCCGCGTAGGTGACCACGATGCCGTGGTACTCCCGGGACAGCGGCCCGGAGGAGTACGCCGGGTCGAGCTTGATGCCTATCCGCGCGGCGGCCTCGGCCCACTGCTTCTTCAGGTGCTCGGTCGGCGCGACCACGGTCACCTGCTGCACCAGGTGGTTGTGCAGCAGGTACGAGGCCAGGGTGAGCGCGAAGGTGGTCTTTCCCGCGCCCGGGGTCGCGACCGCGAGGAAGTCGCGCGGCTGCGTCTCGATGTACTTGTCCAGCGCACCCTGCTGCCAGGCCCGCAGCTTGCCCGCGGTGCCCCAGGGGGCGCGGCCGGGGAAGGCCGGCGAGAGATGGTGCGAACCGGCGGGCGCGGCATGGCCGACGGGCCGGGCGGGCGCCTGCGCCTCCGGTACGTCGGAGAACAGCGGCATCGAGGAGGCGGCGGCAGTACTCACGGTCTCCGAGGGGGGATCATCGCAGGTCAGAGGCGGTTTTGCGGCCTCGCCCCGCGGTCGGGAGGCAATCGGACAACCCGCCCAGCGTACCGGCCCGGCGCCGTTCGGGCCTCCAGGCGAGGCTCCGCGCCGGGCCCGCGCGGCCGGAAATCGATGTGACCCGGATCACGTCGAATACCTCGTGGAACCGGGTAAGCACCACCGGTCCCGGGACTCTCACCAGGGTGAGGCCGCACCAACCCCACTGCCCTAGCGCGGCCCCGCACCCGACCGAAGGGACCCGTCCGTGCGCACCGTCGAAGAGACCGTCCAGGCCCGCCTGATCCTGTCCACCCACCGGTCCGTCCGGCTGCGGGTGGTGCTCGGCTACCGGCCCGAGGACCCGCTGGCCGTGCGGATGGCCTTCCCCTCCGAGTTCTCGCTGGACGACCCCGCCGAGCGCCGGGACAGCGCCGACATCGTCTGGATCTTCGCCCGCCAGCTGCTCTCGGCCGGCGTCGAGCTGCCGGCCGGCGTCGGCGACGTGCACGTCCGGCCCGCGGCCGGCCGGCGCACCATGGTCGAGCTGCGGGCCCCCGAGGGCACCGCGCTGCTCCGGTTCGACACCGCCGACCTGCGCCGCTTCCTGTGGCGCAGCCGGCTGGTCGTCCCCGAGGGCGAGGAGCACCTGCACCTGGACGCCGACCGCGCGCTCGCCGAGCTGTTCGGCTGACGGGCCCCGGCGCCGGGGAACGTGACGTCCGTCGCCGGCAACCCGGGTCCGGGGCCCGGGAAGCCCGTACGGCCGCCCACCCCCCGGGCGGATCACCCCGAGAGCCTGCGCATCAGCCGGACGCCCTGGGCCGCCGTCAGGTGCGGCAGGTACGCCTTGCCGATCGCCCTGGTGATGCCGGGCAGCGCGGCCGGGTCGGGGTACGCCATGTACATCGGCCGGTACTCCGGCTGGAACTTCGCCTTGAACGCCAGCAGCGAGCGGAAGCCGTACACCGGCTCCAGCACCTTGCCCATCCAGTCCAGCATCCGCTGCAGCCCGGTGGGCTCCTCGTCCTGCCCGGTGCGGGCCAGCGGCGCGCCCGACAGCGACAGGAAGCGCGCGCCCTCCTCCTTGAAGCCGAGCGCGGCCGAGGCGATCAGGAACTCGCTGACGCCGCGGAAGCCGTCCGAGCGCCGGCGCATGAAGTCCAGCGTCCAGCCGACCGGCACGCCGTCCTCGTAGACCGGCATCCAGCTGGTCAGCCCGTGCACCACCCGCTGCTCGTCCACCGCGATCAGCACCCGCACGTCCGGGTCGTCCAGTTCCTCCAGCCCGCCGAGCGTGAAGCCCATCTCCGGCAGGCCCTTCTCGGAGACCCACTCCTCGGAGATCGCCCGGATCTGCTCGCGCAGCGCGAGCGGCGCCTCGTGGTACGCCCACCACTCCGCGGAGATGCCCTGCTTGCCCGCCTTGTTGAGGGCGGTGCGGATGTCCTGCCACTTGCGGCCGGTGAAGGCCAGCTCGGGCAGCGGCACCACGGTGTCCTCGGCGACCTGCACCGAGCGCCAGCCGAGCCGCGCGGCGGCGGCCCTGGTCTCGCCGCAGACGCTGTAGAAGCACGGCGTCCAGCCGCGCGCGTCGCAGTACCGGGCGAAGCCGGCCACCGCCCGGGCCCGGTCCTCCGGCGCGCCGAACGGGTCGCCGGTGGTCAGCGCGACGGTGCCCACCACCCGGTAGGCGACGGCCGCCCGGCCGCCCTCGTCGAACCAGTAGTGGTTGCCGTCCCAGGTGGCGATGAACGAGAGCGTCCCGCCGCCGTGCTCGGTCAGCAGCGCCCGCGCCCGGGCGGCCGCCGCCGCGTCGGTGTGCAGCACCGGGCGGCGGAAGACGGACAGCAGCACGGCCAGCGCGACCACCCAGAACGCCAGCCCGCAGTACGTCTCCAGCAGGCGCGCCACCGGCCCGACCGCGATCGGGTAGTCCGGCAGCAGGTCGTTGTACGCGGGCGGCAGGAACTGCGCCGGCAGCCCGGCCACCAGTCGGCGGGCGGTCGCCCCCGGCTCGAACTCCCCGGCCACCAGCCGCCCGACCCCCACGTAGGCGGTCGCGGAGGCCAGCGCCGCGCCGCCGAGCACCAGGGCCAGCCGGCGCATCGAGCGGCCGGACAGCCGCAGCGGGAACCGCTTGCGGGTGGCCAGCAGCAGGACGGTGGTCAGCAGCGGCAGCAGCAGCGCCTCGACGAAGTACTGCACCACGTCCCGGCCGACCGGCCCGCCCTCCAGGTACAGCCAGCACAGCAGCGCCGCCCAGAGCAGCTCGGTGGCCACGGTCACCAGCCAGGCGAACCGCAGCCCCCGGCGCAGCCCCTCGGCCAGCACCAGCAGCAGCGCCGGGAACAGCGCGGCCATCAGCCGGCCCGGGGTGTCGAAGATCCGGACGACGGCGTGCGCCCGGGCGCAGTCGTGCGCCGACACCGCGCAGAAGTCGGCCACCTCCTCCGGGCTGAGCCGGTGCGAGAGGTACAGCTCGGAGAAGGTGTTGAACGGCCCGCTGGCGTTGTCGTACAGCGAGGCGAGCAGCGGCCCGAAGGCGGCGGCGACCAGGCAGAGCGCGACCAGCACCCGGGTCTCGGAGTGCGAGGAGCGGTGCGTGCGCAGGTGCGGGCGGCCCCGGCTGAGCAGCGCGCCCAGGCCGAGCCCGGCCAGCGCCGCGGCGCACCGCTGGACGCTCTGCAGGTGGCCCACGTACAGCGTCATCACCAGCGGGACGAGCAGCACCAGCAGGTGCAGCCGGCGGCGCCAGAGCACGGTGAGCCGGTACCCGAGCACCCCGGCCAGCGCGAACACGCCGACGCCGGGGCCGACCGCGATCTGGTCGGCCACCGAGACGGTCCACGGCTCCCCCACCGCGGAGCCGAACGCGACCAGCGCGGTGCCCAGCAGGGTGCCGACCACCTGCCCGCCGACCAGCACCACGAGGGTGCGCGGACGCCCGAGCCGGTGCTCGGCGGCCGGGCCGACCAGGAGCAGCAGCAGGCTGGTGAACACGTACGAGCCGCTGCCCGAGCACCAGAACATCGAGGTGACCGGCGTCCACCAGTGGCCCTCGGCCAGCGTGGACGGGCCGACGCCGGCCCGTTCCAGCAGCCGGTCGGACGGGCCGTGGCCCAGGCTGCCGGTGGCCGCGCCGAGCAGCCAGAGCCCGGCCAGCAGGGTCAGCGTCAGCGGCGCCGACCGCAACCGGGAGCCGAGCACCCGGGCCGCCCGCCGGACCCGCTGCGGGCGCGGCTCCGCGGTGCGGGTGACCGGGGCCCGGTCGGCGCCGCGCTCGGCCGCGCGCTCCGCGTCCGGCCCGGGCCCGCGCCGCTCCCCGACGGTGGCCAGCGCGGTCCCCGCGCCGGTCACCGGGTCAGCCCGGTCTGCTGGGCGAGCCACGGGAGCTGCTCGGCTATGCCGGGGCGGAAGACGACCCAGCCGTGGCCGCCCGGCATCAGGTCGAACTTGGCCTTCATTCCGGCCGCCTGCGCGGCCTGGTAGACCTTCTCCATCTGCGGTCTGAACTCCTCGTCGGTCTCGCCGACGACCAACGCGACGTTGGTGTCCGGGAACTTCTTGCGGGCCATCACCTGCAGCGGATCGACCGCGTCGAACTTCTTCTCGTCGCCGCCGAACGCGGCCTTGACGGTCTGTTCCCGGCTGCCCAGGGTCGGTTCCTCCTGCCCGGACATGTCGAGGACGGTGCCGTACACCTCGGGAGCGTTGACGCCGAGCTGGAGCGCGCAGGTTCCACCCATCGAGGCGCCGCCGATCGCCCAGGCGTTCCGGCCGGTCGCGGCCTGGAGGTTCTGGTGGACCCAGTCGGGGACGTCCGCGGCCAGGTAGGTCTGGGTCTTGGCGATCCGGGAGTCGAGGCAGAGCGTGTTGGCCCAGGTGGAGCCGAGCTGATCGGGCATCACCACGATCGGCGCGAGGCCGTTGTGCTCCGCGGCGTAGGCGTCCAGCGCCTCGTTGATCTGCGCGGAGAGCACCCAGTCCCCCGGGATGCCGGGCTGACCGGTGATCATCACCACCACCGGCAGCAGCGGCCGCGGGGTGGCCTGGTAGGCGGGCGGCAGGTAGACGTACGCGTCGCGGGCCTTGAAGCCCGACTTGGTGCCGGGGATCGGCACCACCGAGACGGTGCCCTTCTCGGGCAGGTCCGCCGGGGGCTTCCAGACCTCCTCCAGCGACCTGCCCGGCGGGGCGGCCACGACCTGGCCGGCCTTGGTGGCGACCAGCCCGTCGGTCTTGGTCAGCCACGGCGCCAGCATCACCCGCCCGCTGGGGAACTGGCCGAAGCCGATGTTGACCTCGGAGGAGGCCATCAGCACCACCAGGCCGGTCAGGCCCAGCGCGATCCCCCGCCGCCGCCAGGTGAGCCGGCGCATCCGGTAGCCCGCCAGGCAGAGGCCCAGCAGGGCGATGGTTATCCACCGGGTGACGTACCGGGGCGTGCCCTCCGGGAAGGGGTGCCACCAGCCGTCGACCACGGCGTCCAGCAGCCAGCTGAGCGCCGCCGCCGTCAGCAGGGCGGCGGGCAGGCGGACCCGCCACCAGCTCCGGCCGCGGCCGACGGCGAGGGCGAACAGCGCCGCCCAGCCGGCCGCGAGCACGGCGTGCGGGATCAGGCCCTCGGTGAGCGGCCAGTCGATCGGGTTCCAGCGGGTGGCAAGGGTCAGCGTGCTCATGCGGCTTTGCCCGGCGGGGTGGTGTCGGCCAGGAAGCCGTAGGCGACGACGTTGCCGTCGTAGCCGTGTTCCGCGCTGTACGAGCCGCCGCAGGTGATCACCCGCAGCTGTGCGTCAGCGGCCTGGCGGTAGACCCGGTCGTCCGGGAAGTCCTTTCGGTCGTGCACTTCGATGGCGTAGAGCTGGTAGACGGCGGTGGCGCCGTCCGCCCGGGCGATCTCGATCCGATCCCCCCGACGGAGCGCGCCCAGATGATAGAAGACCGCGGGGCCGGCCCTGTTGTCGACGTGCCCCGCGAGGATCGCGGTGCCGCGCTGACCGGGGCTCGCCCCGCCGCGGTACCAGCCCGCGAGGTTGCGGTCCGCCTCCGGCGGGGTCTGGAGGCGGCCGTCGGCGTCGAGCCCCAACGCGGTCACCGGGGCATCCAGCCGTACCGCCGGGATGCGGATCCGGGTCGGCGCGGACGGGCCCAGCGGCGGGACCACCGAGACCGGCGCGATCCCGGCCTGGGCCTGGCCGGCCTGCGGGGCGGGCGGCAGCGACCGGCCGCCGTCGTGCAGCAGCCAGGCGCCGAGCACCAGCGCGGCTCCGGCCGCCAGGGTGCCCGGCCACGGACCCCTGCCCTGCTGGACGCCCACGGGCGCTCCCCTCTGCCGACGGAATCCCGCTTCCTGGGAGTTTCCTGGGAACAATTCAATCGGAACGGACTGTAGGGCACGTCCACACGACGGTCGTACCGGCACCCGCCGATCGGCAGGGTTGATGGCCTCTTCCCTGCACGCCGTGGGCGTCCGGTCGCTGAGCGCGACGGCGGCCTCCCGCATACGATCGCCGCGGGTGCACACCCGACACGACCTACCGACGGTTCAACGGACCCGATCGGTTGCGTCGTTCGAGCGATCACTCCCGACCGCGCGCTGTGCCTCTCCGACCGGCTCCTCCCCCGTGCCATGCTGACCCGGTTACGGGTTCCGTCGTCCCCGCGCCCGATCGGACTCCGCACTCCCGCACGCCGCCACCGCCCCACGAACGGAGTGACCATGGAAGCCCTCTCCCGCCGAACCCTGCTGACGGCCGGCGCCGCCACCGCCGCCGCCCTGGCGGCCGGCTGCGGCAGCAACCACGCCACCGGCGGGGAGCGGGCGACGGGCACCACCGTCCCGGCCACGGGCACGGTCGACGAGCAGCTCGCCACCCCCACCCCGGCCCCGGTGCCCAAGCCGCAGGCCGTGCTGATCGGCGACGGCTCCACCTCGGACACCGGCGCCCAGCCGCACCAGCCCGTCTCCGAGAGGCTGGAGCCCGGCCAGCGCCCGCCGCAGTTCGTGGTCTTCTCCTGGGACGGCGCCGGGGAGCTCGACAACGGCCTGTTCGCGCGCTTCCGCCGGCTGGCCCAGGAGCACGACGCGAAGATGACCTTCTTCCTCAGCGGCCTCTACCTGCTGCCCGAGTCCAGGAAGGACCTCTACCGCCCGCCGCAGCACAAGGTCGGCGCCTCCGACATCGGCTACCTCAGCGACCAGCACATCCGCGACACCCTGGAGAACGTGCACGCGGCCTGGCTGGAGGGCCACGAGATCGGGACCCACTTCAACGGCCACTTCTGCGGCTCCACCGGCGTCGGGAAGTGGTCCCCGGAGGAGTGGGACAGCGAGATCCAGCAGGCGATGGACTTCGTCACGAACTGGCGCACCAACACCGGCTTCACCGACCTGCCGGCGCTGCCCTTCGACTACCGCAAGGAGCTGATCGGCAGCCGCACCCCCTGTCTGGAGGGCCAGCGCAACCTGCTGCCCACCGCGGTCAAGCGCGGCTGGCGCTACGACAGCAGCGGCAACGGCACCCAGGTGTGGCCGCAGAAGATCCAGGGCGGCGCGCTGTGGGACCTCCCGCTGCAGTCCATCCCGTTCCCCGGGCACACCTTCCAGGTGCTCTCGATGGACTACAACATCATGTACAACCAGTGCGGCCCCAACACCAAGGCCGACCCGGCGCTCCACTCCGGCTTCCAGGCCCAGGCCCGCGACGCGTACCTGATGGGCTTCGACCGCGCCTACAACGGCAACCGGGCGCCGTACGTGATCGGCAACCACTTCGAGGAGTGGAACGGCGGCATCTACATGAACGCCGTCGAGGACGCCCTCAAGGCCATCGCGGGCAGGCCGGAGGTCCGGCTGGTCTCCTTCCGGCAGCTGGTCGACTGGCTGGACGCCCAGGACCCGGCGGTGCTGCGCAAGCTCCGGACCCTCGCCCCGGGCCAGTCCCCGGCCGGTGGCTGGGAGGCCTTCCTCGGCGCCCCGGCGGGGGCGGCGGCCCCCGCCGCGGCCGTCGGCTGACCGTCAGGTCCGGGGGCGCACCCGGCCGGCGAGCAGCGCTCCCAGCAGCGCCACCCCGGCCATCACCAGCAGGATCACCGCGAAGGCGCCGGGCGAACCGGCGCCTTCGGCCGCTCCGTGGCCGGCTGCCGCCAGGGCGCCGCCGCCCAGGGCCGCGAACAGCACCCCGGCCAGGCCCGTGAGCAGCACGTTGCCCAGCGCGTCGCTCATCTGCAGCGCGGCCGAGTTGGCCCCGGCGTCCTCCGGCGCGGAGAGCTTCATCATCAGCACGCTGACGCTCGCGATGGACAGCCCCATCCCGACGCCGCCGAACCCCCAGGCCACCGAGGCCGCCCAGGCCGGCACCGCCGGAACCAGCACCAGCGCGGCGCCCGCGATCGCCAGCGCGGTCAGCAGGAAGCCGCCCCGGATCATCGCCGCGCGGTAGCGCTCCGCCCCCGGCCGGCCCTGCAGCCAGGATCCCAGGGCCCACGAGAGCCCGCCGCTGGTCAGGGTGAGCCCGGCCAGCGTCGGCGACAGGCCGCGCTGGGTGGTCATCATCAGCGGGATGAAGGCCTCGGCCGCGAAGAACGCCCCGGCCGCGACCCCGCGCAGCAGGATCACCGTCGGCAGCCCGCGCCCGGCCCGCAGGGTCCGCTTCGGCAGCAGCCCGAGGACGGCCGGCACCAGCAGCGCCGCCCCGGCGATCCCGGGGAGCAGGCCGGGCAGGTCGAGGCGCTGGCCCGCGTACTGCAGCAGGCCGGCGCCGAGCGCCGCCATCGCGGCCAGCAGGGTGCGCCGGCGGTCGAAGGCGGCGCCCTTGGGCAGCGGGTGCTCGCGCTCGGAGCGGGCCAGCGCCGGGCCCATCACGGCCAGCGGCAGCAGGATCAGCGCCGGTACCGCCAGGAACACCCAGCGCCAGCCCAGGTGCTGGGTGACGGCCCCGGCGACCAGCGGGCCGACGATCGAGGGCAGCACCCAGGCCGACGAGAAGGCCGCGAACACCGACGGCCGCAGCCGCTCCGGATAGGCCCGCCCGACCACCACGTACAGTGCGACGATCACCAGCCCGCCGCCGAGGCCCTGGATCGACCGCCCGGCCACGAACACCCACATCCCGGGCGCCGTCCCGGCCACCACCAGGCCGACGCCGAACACCGCGATGCCGGTGAACAGCGGCTGCAGCGGGCCGCGCCGGTCGCACCACTGGCCGGAGACGACCAGGGCGAACAGCGTGCTGGTGAAGTAGCCGGAGAAGGCGAAGGCGTACAGCCCGAGGCCGTCCAGCTGGCGGGCCGCGGTCGGCATCGCGGTGTTGACGGCCGTCGCCTCGAAGGCGATCACCAGGACCACCGAGACGATCCCCAGCGTCAGCGCGCGGTAGCGGCCGCCGAGCACCCCGCCACCGGGGTCGTCGTCGAGGGGTATCGGTACGGAGTCGACCGTGGTGGAGGAGGCTGTGGTCATACGTAACATCGTAAGAGCCGTCCGCCCCGGTGACCCCTGACCCCGGTCGCTGATCGACTGGGTCCGTGGACGTAGGACCAGGGGCCCCGGGACACCCCTCGGGGGCTCAGTGCAGCACCTTGAGACCCACCACGCCGGAGACGATCAGCAGCAGGCAGGCGACCCGGGCCGCGGTCACCGCGTCCCCCAGGACGGCCATCCCGTAGACCGCGGTGCCGACCGCTCCGATGCCCACCCAGACGGCGTAGCCGGTGCCGATCGGAATGGTGCGCATCGCGTACGCCAGACCGCCCATGCTGAACAGCAGTGCGACGCCGAAGACGAGGCTGGGAACGAGCCGGGTGAAGCCCTTGGACGATTCCAGGGCGACCGCCCACACGGTCTCCAGGAAACCCGAGACGATCAGAACGAGCCAGGCCATGACGGTGCTACCTCCGCAGTCCACAGCGGCCGGATTGCCGCTGAACTGCGCCGTCTTGTCGTCACCGGGTACGACGCGCTCGTCCGGGGTGGCGGAAAAGCACGCCACCTGTCTCCGACGGTAGCACACTGCCACGCAGAATTTACAAAGGAGCATTGACCCCGCTCCCCCGGACCGGCCACTATGAATTCACTGGCCGTGTGCCCGAGTGGCTTAGGGAACCGTCTGCAAAGCGGTACACGCGGGTTCGATTCCCGCCATGGCCTCCCCGGAAAGGGAATTGCCGGTCGACTCCGATAAGTCGGCCGGCAATTCCCTTTCGCTTTTCCGGATTCTCCCGGGAGACCATCCGGTCAGGCCGTGACGGCGTCCTCCGCCCGGATCGGCAGCCGGCCGACCGGCAGACCGGTGGCGGCGCGCACCGCCGCGGCGACGGCCGCCGGGGCGACCACCGCGGGGACGGCGCCGACCGCCTTGGCGCCGAACGGGGCCACCACGTCGCGCTCCTCCAGCAGCGCGGCGATCCGCACCTCCGGGGTGTCCAGCGCGGTGGGCAGCCGGTAGCCGGTGAGCGACGGGTTCTGCAGCACCCCGCCCTCCGTCCGCAGGTCCTCCAGCAGCGCCAGGCCCACGCCCTGGGCCACCCCCGCCTCGATCCGGTCCTCGATCTGGCGCGGGTTCAGCGCCCGGCCGACGTCCTGGGCCACCGTCATCTCGACCACCCGCACCGAGCCCAGCTCGATGTCCACGTCCACCACCGCGCGCATGGCGCAGAACGAGATGGAGACGAAGGCGTCGCCCTGACCGGCGTCGTCCAGCGGCTCGGTGGGGTGCGGGCGGCACTGCGCGGTGGCCCACAGCTCCTTGCCCTCCAGCGCCTCGGCGACCGGCATGCCGAGCACCCCGTCGTACGAGGTGATCTTGCCGTCGGAGATCTGGAGCAGCTCCGCCGACATCCCGAAGTTCGCCGCGATCGGCTGCAGCAGCTGGTGGCGGACCATCAGCGCGGCCCGCTCGACGGCGCCGCCGGAGACCCAGGTGTGCCGACCGCGGGCGGACGGCCCGGCGATCGACTGGTCGCTGTCGGCCGGCGCGATGTAGACCTCGCTGACGCCCAGCACGGTCTGCACGATCTGCCGGGCCAGCGTGGCGAAGCCCTGCCCGGCGTCGACCGCCGCGCAGATCACCGTCGCGTGGTCGCCGCTGACCCGCACGGTCGCGGTGGAGACCTCGTCCTCGCCCTCGGCGCCCAGCATGTGCACCATGCCGACGGCGTAGCCGATGCCGCGCCGCACCGCCGCCGGGTCGCCCGCGCCGCCGGGCCCGCCGGGCAGCAGCCACTCGGCGTCCGGGTCGTCCACCGGCAGGGCCGGCAGCGGCTCCGCGGCGACCGCGTCCAGCAGGGCGCGGACCGGCGCCGGGCAGGTGACGGCCTGTCCGGTGGGCAGCGGGTCGCCGGTGGACATCGCGTTGCGGCGCCGGATCTCCACCGGGTCCACGCCGATCCGGGCGGCCAGCTGGTCCAGCTGTGACTCGTAGGCGAAGCAGGCCTGCAGGGCGCCCTCGCCGCGCATCCGGCCGGCCGGCGGGTTGTTGGTGCGCACCGCCCAGGCGTCCACGAAGACGTTCGGGCAGACGTACGGGCCGGCCGAGAAGGCCGTCGCGGCGGCCAGCGCCTCGGCGGAGACGTCCGCGTAGGCGCCGCCGTCCAGCAGGATCTGCGCCTCGACCTTCACCAGGACGCCCTCGGCGTCCGCGTGGTGGCGGTAGCGCAGGAGGGCGGGGTGGCGCGAGGTGTGGGTGTGGAAGGACTCCTCGCGGGTGAGCGTCATCTTCACCGGGCGGCCGGTGCGCAGCGCCAGCAGGGCCAGGGTGACCTGGAACGAGATGTCCTCGCGGTCGGTGGTGGCGCCGGGCACGCCGGTGACCACCAGCCGGACCCGGTCCGGCTCCAGGCCGAGGCAGGCGGCGGTGCGGTCGCGGTCGCCGTGCGGGTCGGTGGAGGACAGGTGCAGCTCGACGCCGCCGTCCGGGCGCGGCACGGCCAGCCCGGCCTCGGCGCCGAGCGGGGCCGGGTCCTGTCGGCCGACCTGGTAGAGGCCCTCGACGACGACCTCGCCGACCGCGTCCGGGTCCCCGGTGCGCAGCGGCAGGTGGCGGAACAGGTTGCCGTCCGGGTGCAGCGGCGGCGCGGTGAAGGCCTGCTCGGGGTCGGTGACGGCCTCCAGCGGCTCGTAGTCGACCGTGATCAGGCCGACCGCCAGCCGGGCGGTGTCCGGGTGGTCGGCGGCGACCGCGGCGATCGGCTCGCCGTGGTGGCGCACCACGCCGGAGGCCAGCACCGGCCGGTCGGCGACGATCGGCCCGGCCGGGGCGCCGTCGGCGGTGCCGTCCGGGCCGGGCGGCAGGTCCGCGGCGGTGACCACGGCGTGCACCCCGGGCAGCGCCAGCGCGGCCGAGGTGTCGATGCCGAGGATCCGGGCGTGCGGGTGCGGCGAGCGCAGCACGGCGCCCCACAGCAGGCCCTCGGCCCACAGGTCGGCCGCGTACGGGTAGATGCCGAGCGCCTTGGGCAGCGCGTCGCTGCGCAGCGGGGAGCTGCCCAGGCCGATCGGCTCCGGTGCGCCGCCCTCGCCGCCGTCCTGCTGGAGTGCTGCGCCGATGTCGGTAGGCGACGTCATGATGCGTGGTCGTCCTCGGGGAGCCGGATGCCGTGGGCGGGGGTGGCGCCGTACGGGGCACCGGCCGGGGCGCCGCCCTCGGCCGGGGCACCGTGCGGGTGCGGGGCGGCGTACGGGGTGCCGTGCGGCGGCGTGCCGTCGTAGGCGGCGCCGGGCAGCGGGGTTCCGTGCGCGGGGGTCGGTTCGTAGACCGGGGCGTCGTACCCGGTGTCGTAGCCGTTCTGCTGCGGGTGGCCGTCCGGGTAGGGCACGTAGGTGCCGTGCGCGGGGGTGGCCTGGTACGGCTGCTCGGGGTAGCCCTGGGGCGGGTAGTACACCTGGTCGTCGGCGGCCTGCGCGGGGACGGCGTCCCGGATCGGGGCCAGCACGGTGGTGTCGTACACGCCGCTGTCGTAGCCGTGGGGGTCGCCGTACGGCAGCCCGGCCGGGGCCTGCTCGACGCCCGGCGGCCCGGCGGCGTGCTGCTGCTCCGCGGGGTTGTCGAGCGGGTGGGGCACCGGGTGGGCCGCCGGATGGGGCTCGACGGGCTGCTGCGGGACGTGCTCGATCCAGGCCTCGGCGTCGGTGTAGACCGGCGGCTCGACGGCCTGCCCGGGCTCCACGGAGGGCTCCCCGGGCGCCTCGGCGGCCCGCCCGGGCTCCGCGGGCGCCTCCGCCGGAGGCTCGGCGGCGGCCTCGGCGGGCCCCGCGGCCTCCTCCGCCTCCTCGGCCTCCAGCGCGCGGGCGTCCGCGACGGTCTGGACGGCGGCCAGCACGCCCCGGTAGCCGGTGCAGCGGCAGAGGTTGCCGCACAGGGCCTGACGGGCCTCCACCTCGGTGGGCCGGTGGTTGCGCTGGAGCAGGTCGTGCACGGCCATCGCCATGCCGGGGGTGCAGTAGCCGCACTGGACGGCGCCGGAGGCGGCCAGCGCCTGCTGGACGTCGCTCGCGCCGCCGGCGGCCGACAGGCCCTCGACGGTGTTGATCTCGCTGTCGGCGGCCAGCGCGGCCGGGACCAGGCAGCCGGCCACCAGCTGGCCGTCCACCTGCACCGAGCAGGCCCCGCACTCGCCCTGCTCGCAGCCGTCCTTGGCGCCGGCCAGGCCGAGCCGCTCGCGCAGCACGTAGAGCAGGCTCTCGCCGATCCAGGCGTCGGTGACGGGCCGTTCGAAACCGTTGACCCGCAACGTGTACGAGGCGCACGGGCGCAGCTCGCGGCTGACCTGCGGGGAGAGGCCGAGCGGGTCGGCGTCCAGGGTCTCGATGGGGTCTGTGGTCACTTCAGCGCCCTTCCCAGTGCCCGTCGGGCCAGCACCGATACGGTACGCCGCAACCGGACGGCGGCCGCGGTCGGCCCCTCGGTCACGGCCTCCCAGGCGCCCTCGGCGCCGTAGTCGTCGGGGACGCAGGCGGAGGCCACGTACTCGCCGAAGGCGGCGGTCGCGGCCGGGTCGATCTCCCGGCTGCCGTCCCAGTCGATGCAGCCGGCCACCCAGGCCTCGGCCTCCAGCGGGCGCAGCGGGACCGGCGCGACGGCCCCGACGGCGCAGCGCACCGAGCGCCGGGCCGGGTCGAGGACGAGGGCGACGGAGGCGGTGGCGCGGGCCGGGCCGCTGCGGCCGGTGGCCTTGAGGAAGACCTGCGGGGCGTGCAGCAGCGGGACGCGCACCCAGGTGAGCAGCTCGCCGGGGCGCACCGGGTCGAGCCCGGTGAGCAGGTGACTGACCGGCACCTCGCGGGTGCCCCCCGCCCGGGCCAGGGTGACGCTGGCCTCTAGCGCGGTGAGCACCGGGAGGGTGTCGCCGGCCGGGGCGGCGGTGACGATGTTCCCGCCGAGGGTTCCGACGTTGCGGACCTGCGGCGGGCCGGCGGTGCGGGCCGCGTCGGCGAGCGCGGGGATGAGCGCGGCGAAGTCGGGGCGGTCCATCCGGGCGTGGGTGAGTCCGGCGCCGAGCACGGCGGTGCCGCCGTCCTCGTAGCGCCAGCCGCGCAGTTCGGTGATCCGGCCGAGGCCGACCAGGGCGGCGGGGCGCAGTCGGCCGGCGTTGACGGCCTCCATCAGGTCGGTGGCTCCGGCCACCGGTACCGCGGCCGGGGCGGCGGCCAGCGCGTCGACGGCCTCGTCGAGGGAGGCCGGCAGCATGATCGTCCGGTTCACCTGGGTCCCACCGTGCTCCACTTGCTCATCGATCGCCTGCCGCCCGCCGGCCTTCGGCCGTGCCGTCCTGCGTCAGCAGCCCGGCCTGGCCCGTAGGGTACGGGCGATCGGGCCGGGTTGGGCAACTCTGGCACACAATGCTCGATGATCACTTCTGGGCCGGTGAACGGGGCTGCCCGATTGGGACTGATACCGGGCGGTATCTGCCCCGACCCGCTCCGGGTCAGGGCAGATGTTCATCAGTTCTTGACGTCGGACGACCGTTCAGAAGTTCCCGGCGAGGAGCACCGGGGCGTGTCTAGCGCACCGGCGGCGGGCCCTCGATCGGCCGGCCGGCCACCCCGGGCCGGCGCTGCCACGGGTGCGGCCCGTCGGCAGGGCGGTACTCGACGCCGAGCGCGTCCAGCGCCCGCAGGTGCGTCGTCAGCCGCCGCTCGAAACCGGCGAAGTCCCGCTCGGCCGGCTCGGCGGGCAGTTCGGACCAGGCGACCTCGGCGAAGGCGACCAATCGGGGGAAGGCCCGGTAGTCGAGGTCCCGGGCGCTGTCCATGAACTCGCTCCACAGGTTGGCCTGGGTGCCGATCACGCGCCGGGCGGCGGCCTGGTCCAGCTGCTTCGGGACCGGCTCGAACCGGTAGACGTCCTCCAGCGTGCGCACGAAGCCGACCGGGATCGGCTCGTCCGGCCCGTCCGCCTGCCGGTGGTCGAAGTAGACGTGCTGCTCGGGGCACATCACCACGTCGTGCCCGGCCTTCGCGGCGGCGATCCCGCCGCCGAAGCCGCGCCAGGAGGAGACGGCGGCGCCCGGGGCGAGCCCGCCCTCCAGGATCTCGTCCCAGCCGATCAGCCGGCGCCCGCGCTCGGCCAGCCAGCGGTCGAAGTGCCGGATGAGGTGGCTCTGCAGCTCGTCCTCGTTGGCCAGGCCCAGTTCGCGGATCCGGGCCTGGGCGGCGGCGCTGTCCTTCCACTGCTCCTTGGGGCACTCGTCGCCGCCGAGGTGGATGAACTCGGACGGGAAGAGCTCCAGGACCTCCTCCAGCACGCCCTCGAAGAAGCGCAGGGTCTCCTCGGAGGCGTTGAGCACGTTGTGGCTCACCCCCCAGTCGGTCCAGACCCCGAGCGCGCCGGTGTCCACCACGTCGGTGTTGCCCAGCTCGGGGTAGGCGGCGACGGCGGCCTGGGTGTGGCCCGGCAGGTCGACCTCCGGGACGACGGTGACCCCGCGGGCGGCCGCGTAGGCGACGATCTCGCGCAGGTCGTCCTGGGTGTAGTAGCCGCCGTGCGGGCGGTCGTCGCGGCGCTGACCGGTCCGGTAGCCGACCATCGAGCGCTCCCGCCAGGCGCCGCGCTCGGTCAGCCTCGGGTAACGCTTGATCTCGACCCGCCAGCCCTGGTCGTCGGTCAGGTGCAGGTGCAGCACGTTCAGCTTGTGCGCGGCCAGCAGGTCGACGAAGCGCAGCACGTCCGACTTGGGCAGGAAGTGCCGGGCGACGTCGAGCAGCGCGCCGCGCCAGCCGAACCGGGGGGCGTCCGCGATGTCGGCGCCGGGCAGCACCCAGCCCTCGCGGCGCAGCGGCGAGCGGCGGTAGGCGTCCGGTCCGAGCAGCTGCCGCAGGGTCTGCGCGCCCCACAGCGCGCCGGCCGGGCCGCCCGCGGCGACCAGCGCGTGGCCGGGGCGCACCGTGATCCGGTACGCCTCGGCGGCGAGCGTCCCGTCCTGGACCAGTTCGATGCCCGCACCCGGCCGGCCAGGGCCGAGCGGCAGCCCGGTGGCGGCGGACAGGGTGGCCCGCAGCCAGCGCTCGGCGTCCGCCAGCGCGGGGGGTGCGGTTAGCGTGGTGGCGGCGTCGAGCGGATAGTCCTCGTCCGGGTGGCGGGCGGCACTCGAAGGTGCGGGAATGAGGTCCATTCCGACATCCTGCCCACGCCCCGGACGATTGGCATAGACCACCCGGGAAACCGGGTGCTATGCAAAACGGCGTCGTGCGGAACGCCACGGACTCCCGGCGGACGCCCCGGACTACTTGTTGTCGCCGTCGCCGCCCTGCGGCTTGCCGATGCCGTCGTAGATCTCCTTGCACATCGGGCAGACCGGGTACTTCTTCGGGTCGCGCCCGGGCACCCACACCTTGCCGCAGAGCGCCACCACGGGGGACCCGGAGAGCGCGCTCTCCATGATCTTGTCCTTCTGGACGTAGTGCGCGAAGCGCTCGTGGTCGCCGTCCCCGTTGGACACCTGCGGGACGGGCTCGACCAGGGTGCCGGTGCCGAGGCCGCGCTCGGGCTCAAGAGTGCTCATGGGTGCCAAGTCTATGGGGGCCTGCGGAAACCGGGCCAGTGTCGCGGCGCCCGGCCGGTCGGCTCAGTTCATCGTCGGGTCGTCCGGGTAGGTCGCCAGCAGGGCGACCGGCCCGCGCTGGCGGCGCAGCACCGCGCGCCACAGCCGCTCCGGCTCGGGGCTGGAGACGTCCCCGGGCTCGCAGTCCACCAGGTACCAGGCGCCGGTCTCCAGCTCCGCCTCCAGCTGCCCCGGCGACCAGCCGGCGTACCCGGCGAAGATCCGCAGGCTGCCCAGCTCGCCGGCCATCACCTCGGGCGGCGCCTCCAGGTCCACCAGACCGATCGCGCCGTGCACCCGCCGCCACCCGAGCGGCTCCCCGGTGCCCGGCTCCCCCGGCGCCACCGCGAGGCCGAGCGCCGAGTCCAGCGCCACCGGGCCGCCCTGGAACACCACGGCCGGCTGTCCGACGAGTCTGTTCCAGCCGTCCAGCACACTGCCCACCTCGACCGGCGTCGGCCGGTTGAGGACCACGCCGAGCGCCCCCTCGGCGTCGTGGTCGAGGAGCAGCACCACCGCCCGCGCGAAGTTCGGGTCGGTGAGCAGGGGCGTCGCGACGAGCAGACGGCCGGTCTGGGACCGGCCTCCGTGCGAATGGGCCGCCGTCATGCCCACATGATCCCGCAGAACCGCTCCGCTCGGACACCGCAACATGCCGAAACCCGCCACGCCGGACGAACACCCGTACGGCCGTACCGGAGGGCGGGTGCGGGCCCGGAGAGAGCACCATCACGGGAGAGGCTCACGGGAACCATCGGCACGCCCACTACCATCTACGTCTGGTGGACGCCTTCATACGGTGCCGACTCGGTTTCGCCGGGGGCCCGAACGCGCCCGTAGACGACCGGTCCACCACCGGCTCTCTCTCGGAGCCCCCTTCCCCCCGACTCCTCTGGCACCCCGGATTGCGAGAACGATGACCGACGACGTCCTGCTGGTCCACGGCGGAAACCCGCTCGAAGGCGAGATCCGCGTCCGCGGAGCGAAGAACCTGGTGCCCAAGGCCATGGTCGCCGCCCTCCTCGGGCAGGGCCCCAGCAGACTGCGCAACGTCCCGGACATCCGCGACGTCAAGGTGGTCCGCGGCCTGCTGCAGCTGCACGGCGTGACCGTGCGCACCGGTGACGAGGACGGCGAGCTGATCCTCGACCCCTCGCACGTCGAGAGCGCCAACGTCGCCGACATCGACGCCCACGCCGGCTCCTCGCGGATCCCGATCCTGTTCTGCGGCCCGCTGCTGCACCGCCTCGGCCACGCCTTCATCCCCGGCCTCGGCGGCTGCGACATCGGCGGCCGCCCGGTCGACTTCCACTTCGAGGTGCTGCGCCAGTTCGGCGCCACCATCGAGAAGCACCCGCAGGGCACCTACCTGGTCGCCCCGCAGCGGCTGCGCGGCACCAAGATCGAGCTGCCGTACCCCTCGGTCGGCGCGACCGAGCAGGTGCTGCTCACCGCAGTCCTCGCCGAGGGCGTCACCGAGCTGCGCAACGCGGCCATCGAGCCGGAGATCGTCGACCTGATCTGCGTGCTGCAGAAGATGGGTGCGATCATCACCCTGGGCACCGACCGGACGATCCTGATCACCGGCGTGGACGAGCTGAACGGCTACAACCACCGCGCGATCCCGGACCGGCTGGAGGCCGCCTCCTGGGCCTGCGCGGCGCTGGCCACCAAGGGCGACATCTACGTCCGCGGCGCCCGTCAGCTGGAGATGATGACCTTCCTGAACACCTTCCGGAAGGTCGGCGGCGCCTTCGAGGTGGACGACGAGGGCATCCGCTTCTGGCACCCGGGCGGCGAGCTCAAGGCGATCGCCCTGGAGACCGACGTGCACCCGGGCTTCCAGACCGACTGGCAGCAGCCGCTGGTGGTCGCGCTGACCCAGGCCACCGGCCTGTCCATCGTCCACGAGACGGTGTACGAGTCGCGGCTCGGCTTCACCGGCGCGCTGAACCAGATGGGCGCGCACATCCAGCTCTACCGCGAGTGCCTGGGCGGCACCCCGTGCCGCTTCGGCGCCCGCAACTTCCTGCACTCCGCGGTCGTGTCCGGCCCGTCCAAGCTGATCGGCTCCGAGCTGGTCATCCCGGACCTGCGCGGCGGCTTCTCGTACCTGATCGCGGCGCTGGCGGCCGAGGGCACCTCGACCGTGCACGGCATCGACCTGATCAACCGCGGCTACGAGAACTTCATGGACAAGCTGCGCGACCTCGGCGCCCACGTCGAGCTGCCGCAGGAGCAGCTCGTCGACGCCTGACGGTCCGGGCACGACGGCGAGAGGCCGGGCTCCCCAGCGGGGAGCCCGGCCTCTCGGGCGTTCAAGGGGTGGCTCAGGCAGCGCCCTTGGCGGCTTCCTTCAGCTTGGAGCCGGCGCTCACCTTGGCGCTGTAGCCCGCGGCGATCTGGATCGGCTCGCCGGTCTGCGGGTTGCGGGCGGTGCGGGCAGCGCGGTGGGTGCGCTCGAAGGTCAGGAAACCGGGGATGGTGACCTTCTCGTCGCCCTTGGCGACGACCTCGCCGACGATCTCGGCGAAGGCGGCCAGAACGGCGTCGGCGTCCTTGCGGGTCACCTCGGCGCGCTCGGACAGCGCGGCCACCAGCTCACTGCGGTTCATGTGTACTCCTGTGGTCTGTTCGCTTGCGGTGCGCGGGGGCCCATCGGTGCTCCCACCGGGGGGCACCCGGATAGGCCGCAGGTCCGCACACTGTGCTCATGCAGGCAATGCGTGGTCGCAGGCCGGGTCCGTACCCGATGCCGCGCGCCCGGGCCGTCGAAGGCCCACCCGCCCGCCTGGATACGAATCCTGCCCCGACCGGCCCCGAGAAAGCCAATCGGGCCCCGGCTGGGCCACCCGAACATCGCCCGCCCGTCGGGGGTGTGACGCCCCGTCGGCTCCGGCGGACCGGGAGCGGGCGGCGGTCGGGACGACACGCCGGAAGACCAGGGGGACGTTCCGTACTTGTCGGACACGCCTGCCCCGTGCAGAGCTACGGTACGCCCTAGGACTGACAAGCCCAAACACGCCCCTCGCCCTTGTGTCGCAAGGGTTCGGGGCGGCTTGGAGGGTATGACCACTATTCGCACATTTGAGCGATCTGCGACACGTCGCCCGATCCGGCCGTCAGAGCTTGACGGTGGGGAACGCGGCGGTGTCGAGGGTGCCGACGATGCCCGGGGTCGGACGGGACGGCGCGCGGTCGTCCTGGGCGCCCGCCAGGGCCGCCTCGCGCACCGCGGAGGCGACGGTCTTGGCGACGTCCTTGTGGAACACGCTCGGGATGATGTAGTTCGCGTTCAGCTCGTCGTCGGCCACGGTGGTGGCCAGCGCCCGGGCGGCGGCGATCATCATCTCGGTGTTGACGGTGCGGCTCTGGGCGTCCAGCAGGCCGCGGAAGACGCCCGGGAAGACCAGCACGTTGTTGATCTGGTTCGGGAAGTCGCTGCGGCCGGTGGCGACCACGGCGGCGGTCTGCCGGGCGATGGCCGGGTCGACCTCCGGGTCCGGGTTGGCCAGCGCGAAGACGATCGAGTCCTCGGCCATGGTGGCCAGGTCGTCGCCGTCCAGGACGTTCGGCGCCGAGACGCCGATGAAGACGTCGGCGCCCGCCACGGCCTCCTTGAGGGTGCCGGTGCGGCCCGAGCGGTTGGTGTGCTCGGCGATCCAGCGCAGGCTGTCGTTGAGGTCCTCGCGGCCCAGGTGGACCACGCCGCGGACGTCCGCCACGGTGGCGTGCTCGACACCGGCCGCCATCAGCAGCTTGAGGATCGCGGTGCCGGCGGCGCCGGCGCCCGACATCACCACGCGGATGTCGCCGATCCGCTTGCCGACCACCTTCAGCGCGTTGGTGAGGGCGGCCAGCACCACGATCGCGGTGCCGTGCTGGTCGTCGTGGAAGACCGGGATGTCCAGGGCCTCGCGCAGCCGGGCCTCGATCTCGAAGCAGCGCGGCGCGGAGATGTCCTCCAGGTTGATCCCGGCGAAGCCCGGGGCGATCGCCTTGACGATGGCGACGATCTCGTCGGTGTCCTGGGTGTCCAGGCAGATCGGCCAGGCGTCGATCCCGGCGAAGCGCTTGAACAGGGCGGCCTTGCCCTCCATGACCGGCAGCGCGGCCTCCGGGCCGATGTTGCCCAGGCCCAGCACCGCCGAGCCGTCGGTGACCACGGCGACGCTGTTGCGCTTGATGGTCAGGCGGCGGGCGTCCTCGGGGTTCTCCGCGATCGCCATGCAGACCCGGGCGACACCCGGGGTGTAGATCATGCTGAGGTCGTCACGGTTGCGGATCGGCAGCTTGGACGACATCTCGATCTTGCCGCCGAGGTGCATCAGGAAGGTGCGGTCCGAGACCTTGCCGATCGACACGCCGTCGATCGCGCGCAGCTTCTCGACGATCTCCTCGCCGTGCGCGACCGAGGAGGCCGCCACCGTGACGTCGATCCGCAGGGCCTCCAGGCCGGAGGCGGTGACGTCGAGGCCGGTCACCGACCCGCCGGAGGACTCCACGGCCGTGGTGATCGCACTGACGGCATTGCTCTGGGCCGGGACCTCCAGCCGCACCGTGATCGAGTTGGAGACACTGGGCACCGTCGCCATCGACGCTTCCTTCTTCCGTCTGTCCCGCAGGCTCAACATTTTGTTGAAGGCATCGCCTGCGCATGCTAGACCTCGATCGTCGCACCTTCCAAGGGCAAGCCAGAAATAACGTTCATTGAGTGTGCGGACCCGACAAACCCGTCCGACGGCACCGGTCCCCGCCGCTCACTCCTTGCCTCTCCCGGCCGATGCGTTACATTGGACGGGACACCGGCTCGATCCAAGCCCCCGGGCCCAACCTTCGTCCCTTCGAGGGACCACTTGCCGCGAGGCGAGCATGGCGGGTCGGTGTCGTCAACGTCTGAAGGCCCCTCACCATCCGGTGGGGGGCCTTCTTCCGTACGGACCGTCAGCCGTGCAGCAGCGCGGGCACGCCGTCCGCGTCCGGCAGGTCGTCCGGGCCGGAGAGCACCGTCAGCCGCTGGGTCGCGCGGGTCAGCGCCACGTACAGCACCCGCAGGCCGGCCTCCGACTCGCCGGCGATGCCGGTCGGGTCGGCGACCACGGTCGCGTCGTACTCCAGGCCCTTGGCCTCCAGGCTGCCCAGCGCCACCACGCGCTCGCCCAGGCCCTCGGCCCAGCCGGCCGCCTCGTCCCGGCGGTCCATCGGCACCACGATCGCCACGGTGCCGTCCACCTCGGCCAGCAGCCGCTCCAACTCGGCCCGGGCGGCCTTGCCGAAGGCCTCCGGCGAGGGGTCCGCGGTGGCCGCGAAGCGCGGCTCCACACCGACGTGGCGCACCGCGCTCGGCGACGGGGTGCCCGGCGCGGCCAGCGCCAGCACCTTGGCCGCGACCTCGGCGATCTCGGCCGGGTTGCGGTAGTTCACGGTCAGCGTGAAGCGGCGGCGCGGCTTGCCGGAGAGCACCTCGTCCATCGCGGCCTGGGCCTCCTGCGGGAACGGCCAGGAGGACTGCGCCGGGTCCCCGACGATCGTCCAGGTGGCCGTCCGGGACCGGCGGCCGATCATCCGCCACTGCATCGGGGTGAGGTCCTGCGCCTCGTCCACGATGACGTGGGCGTACTCCGTGCGCTCCACCGGCCGGCGGTCGCGCTGGCGGGCGCTGCGGTCGGCGAAGGTGGTGACCTCGTCCAGGCCGCTCAGCAGGTCCACCGCGTCCACCTCGCGGACCTTCGGGCGGGCCGGCTCGCCCAGCAGCACCTGGAGCTCGTCGATCAGCGCGACGTCGTGCGCGGACAGCGCGCCCTCGCCCTCCGCCGACAGGTGGCGCCAGGAGGCGGCCAGCAGCCTGGCCTCGTCCGGGGTGACGGCGCGGCGGGCGATCCGGTTGGTGTGCCGGTGCTGGCGCAGCGTGGCGAGCACCCGGCGCGGGGTCAGCGCCGGCCACCAGGCGTCCAGGAAGTCCAGGAAGGACGCCTCGTCCGAGACGTACTCGTCGAAGGACTCCTTCTCCTCCTGGCGCTGCTCGCGGGCGTAGTGGTCGGCGGGCTTCGGCAGGTCCCTGGTGGCCTGCTGCCACAGGGCGTCCAGCAGCAGCCGGCGGGCGCGCGGGCGCAGCAGGTTCAGCGGGGTGCCGCCGGAGCCCACCACGTTGCCGCGCACGGCCTTCAGCCGGGAGGCGTCCAGCTTCAGCACCTCGCCGCGGGCGACCACCTTCAGCTCCTGCGGCGCGCCCAGCTCCAGGGCCGCGCGGGCGGCCCGGCGCAGCAGCTGCACCATCCGGGCCGAGCCCTTGACCCGGGCCGCCTCGGGGGTGTCGTAGGTGTCCGCCTCGATGCCGTCCACCAGCGAGCCGATCGCCCGGATGGCGACCTGGCCCTCCTCCCCCAGCGCGGGCAGCACGCCCTCGGTGTAGGAGACCAGCAGCGGGGTCGGCGAGACCACCAGGATGCCCCCGGCGTAGCGGCGGCGGTCCTGGTAGAGCAGGTAGGCGGCGCGGTGCAGGGCGACGGCGGTCTTGCCGGTGCCGGGGCCGCCGGTGACCAGGGTGGCGCCCGCGGCGGCGGCGCGGATCACCTCGTCCTGCTCCCGCTGGATGGAGGAGACGATGTCGCGCATCGAGTGGCTGCGGGCGCGGCCCAGCGAGGCCATCAGCGCGCCGTCGCCGACCACCGCCAGCTCCTCGCCGTCCAGGGTCGGGGTGAGGTCCGGGCGCAGCAGGTCGTCCTCGACGCCGATCACCTTGCGGCCCTTGGACCGGATGACGCGGCGGCGGATCACCCGGCCCGGCTCGACCGGGGTGGCGCGGTAGAACGGGGCGGCGGCGGGCGCGCGCCAGTCGATCACCAGCGGGCCGTACTCGGCGTCCAGCACGCCCAGCCGGCCGATGTGGAGGGTCTCGGCGACGGCCGGGTCGGCCGGGTCGAGCGGGGTGTTCGACGGGATGCCGTGCTCCTCCGGGGCGTCCGCCCGCTGGAGGTCGATCCGGCCGAACAGGAAGTCCTCGAACTCGCTGTTCAGACGCTGGAGGTGGGCGCCGGCCCGGTAGACCTGCGCGTCGCGTTCGGCGAGCGCGCCGGGAGTGCCGACCTGGACCCGCTTGGCGGCGTCCTCCAGGATGTACTCGGCCTCGGCGAGCTTCTCCTCCAACCGGTGGTAGACGGTGTCGAGGTGCTGCTGCTCACCGGCGATCTCGCGCGTGCGGACGGTCTCGTGGTCGGTGGCGGGGGTGGTGGGCGTGTTGCTCTGCATGGCCTCGGTGGTAGCGACGGAATCCGGCTCCGGAAAACGAGCGGACGGATGATCCTACGCCGCGACCCCCCGGCCGCGCTGCTCCGGAACGGACAAAAATCGAAGGCCGCCCTCCGCGGAGCGGAGGACGGCCTTCGAGTCAACATGGGGTGGTGGAGATGCCGGGAATCGAACCCGGGTCCAGTGGAGTCAATTCAGGGCTTCTCCGAGCGCAGTCCGCTGTGCTTTTCTCGGCCCTGGCGGTCACGCGGACAAGCCGCCAACAGGCCCAGCTGCTGTTTGGTTTCCCATCCGCCCTCGCAGCCCGGGCGGACGGTTGAGTTCCCTAGATTATGCCAGGGTCCGGGTCGGGAACTCCCCGGTCTGACACCCAAGCGCTATCGGTGCTTATTAGGCAGCGAGAGCGAACTGCTGGGAATCGCGCTTAGAGTTGGCGATTATTTTTTTGCGACACGTGGTTTACGAGATCATTGCCGCGTTCCTCGGCTCGCTTCCCCTGTTTCAACATCCCCTGTCGAAACCGATCATCCCCATGTTTTGTTGAGAAACAGCTCGGACGGTCAGCGTCCGTGTTGCTTGCGCCATAGTACGCGAGGCGACGGGCGAGGGTCCAGCGGATTAACCCTGGCGTCGGCGGGCCGCCGCCACCGCGCGGGCCGTCTCGCGGGTGTCCTGCTTCTCGCGCAGCGTCTGGCGCTTGTCGTACAGCTTCTTGCCGACGGCCAGCGCCAGTTCGAGCTTCACCCGGCCGTCCTTGAAGTACAGCGAGAGCGGGACCAGGGTGTGGCCCGCGTCGCGGACCTTGGTCTCGATCTTGCGGATCTCCAGCTTGTGCAGCAGCAGCTTGCGCTTGCGCCGGGCCGCGTGGTTGGTCCACGTCCCCTGGGTGTACTCGGGGATGAAGACGTTGTCGATCCACGCCTCGTGGTTCTGGATGTACGCGTAGCCGTCGACCAGGTTGGCCCTCCCCTCGCGCAGCGACTTGACCTCGGTGCCGGTGAGTACGAGGCCGCACTCGTAGGTGTCGAGGATCGTGTACTCGTGTCGCGCCTTCTTGTTCTGCGCGATCAGCTTCTGTCCGGTTTCCTTTGCCATAGCCCGGTCATTCTCGCACTTCGACGCCCGGCGGGGCAGCTGCTTTAGGCGCGGGTGCCGAGCCCCGCGAGGACCCGCAGGGCGAGCTCGTCGGCCTCCTCGCCCGAACCGGCCTGGACGTCGGGGGCCAGGCCGGTGCCGTCCGGGGAGCGTCCGGCCGGGGTGTAGTAGCGGCCGACGGTCAGTTCCAGCACGGCGCCGTCGGCGAGCCGGCTGGGCTGCTGGACGGTGCCCTTGCCGAAGGTCCGCGAACCCACCACCACGGCGCGGCTGCGGTCCTGGAGGGCGCCGGCCAGCAGTTCGGCGGCGCTCATCGTGCCGCCGTCCACCAGCAGCACCAGCGGGGTGCGCTGGTCCCCGCCGGGCGGGGCGGTCAACTCCCTGGTCCCGCCGCGCTCCTGGTACGAGCCGACCGGTCCGCCGTCCAGGAAGATCCCGGCGGTGCCGGCCGCCTCGTCGACCAACCCGCCGGAGTTGCCGCGCAGATCGAGCACCACGCCGGTGTGCGGGGCGCGCAGCGCGGCGCGCACCTGGTCGGCCACGCCGCTTGTGAAGGCGCGCACGGTCACCCGCAGCACGCCCTTGCCCAGCTGCTCGGCGGTGACCTGCCGGCTGTCCAGCAGCACGCGCCGCAGCCGCAGTTCGCGTTCGTCGCCCCCGCCGCGCCGGACCGCCACGGTGACCTCGGAGCCCGCCCGGCGCTCCTCGCCCTGGCCGCGCAGCCGCGCGACCACCTCGGTGACCGGCAGGTGGTCGGCCTGGTCCCGGCCGATCCGCACCAGCCGGTCGCCGGGGGCGATCCCGGCCTCGGCGGCCGGTCCGCCCGGCGCGACCTGGGAGACCTCGGTGACGCCGTCCTGGCCGCGGCCGACCGACAGGCCGACGCCCGGGTACCGGCCGTCCAGGCCCTGGCTGAACTCGGCGTACTCCTGGGCGCTGTAGTACGCGCCCCAGCGGTCGCCGCCGACCGCCAGCAGGTGCTCGGCCTGCTGCTCGGACAGGGCGGCGCCGGCCGGGTCGGCCGGGAGCCCGGCGGCCCGGACGGTGTCGACGGAGGGCCGGTGCGACGGGTCGGCCGGGTCGCCCCAGGCGCCGGTCGCCGCGCCGGTCAGCAGCACGGCGCCGAACACCAGGCTGAGGGCGGCCACCTGGCGGCCCCTGCGCGGAGTTTGCAGCATGGCATCGGAGTGTAGACACCGCTCCGCGCGGGGCGGGCCGGAACGGTGGACCGCGGAAGGCCGACGGCCCCGGACGGCGCAGTGCCGTCCGGGGCCGTCGGGGCGTCCGGGGGTCAGACCTTGAGGTACTTGCGCAGCGTGAAGAACGCCGCGACGCCGGCCATGCCCATACCCACCACGATCAGCAGCGGTATCACCGCGAGCACCGAGCCGAGGCCGATGAAGTGGATGAACTGCACCCGGTCGGCCAGCCAGTTCTGGACGAAGAAGTGCCCGCCGATCAGCAGTCCGGAGGCCATCATCGCGCCGAGCAGCGCCGAGAAGGCCGCCTCGGCGATGAAGGGCATCTGGACGTAGAAGTTCGAGGCACCGACCAGGCGCATGATCCCGGTTTCGCGCCGTCGGCTGTACGCCGACACCCGGACGGTGTTGACGATCAGCAGCAGCGCGACGAACAGCATCAGCACCATGATCACGAAGGCCGCCGTCTGGAGGCCGTTGAGCAGGCCGAACAGGTTCTCCAGGATCTTCCGCTGGTCCTCGACCGACTTGACGCCGGGCTTGCCGGCGAAGGCGCTCTGGATCACGTCGTACTTGGTCGGGTCGTTGAGCTTGACCCGCCAGGACTGCGGCATGGCGTCCGGGCCCAGGACGGAGATGAGCGGGTTGTCCGGGTTCATCTCCTTCCAGTGCTTGTACGCCTCGGGGGAGCTCTCGTAGGTGGACGACTGGACCACCGAGGTCATCTTGTCCAGCTGGTCCTTGATGTCCTGGACCTGCTGGTCGGTGGCCGCGCCCTTGTCGCACTGGGGCGAGTTGCGGGCGTCCGCCTTGGTGCAGAAGTAGATGCTCACCTCGACCTTGTCGTACCAGTACCCCTTCATGGAGTTCACCTGGTCGCGGACCAGGAGCGAGGAACCGGCGAGGGCGAGGGAGAGCGCGACGCTGACCACGACCGCGATGGTCATGGTCAGGTTGCGTCGGAGACCCACACCGATCTCCGACAGGACGAACTGGGCACGCATGCGGGAAACAACTCCAGGGTCGGTACTGCTCCGGGACTGGCGGTTCGGGCCGACGGCCCTACGGGTCAGCGCTGGTCGGTCAGTGCTGGTACCCGTAGACGCCGCGGGCCTGGTCGCGGACGAGCAGCCCCTTGTCGAGCTCGATGACGCGCTTGCGCATCTGGTCGACGATGGCCTGGTCGTGGGTGGCCATCAGCACCGTGGTGCCGGTGCGGTTGATGCGGTCGAGCAGCTTCATGATGCCGACCGAGTTCTGCGGGTCGAGGTTGCCGGTGGGCTCGTCCGCGATGAGCAGCATCGGACGGTTCACGAAGGCGCGGGCGATCGCCACGCGCTGCTGCTCACCACCGGACAGCTCGCCCGGCATGCGGTCCTCCTTGCCGCCGAGGCCGACCAGCTCCAGCACCTCGGGCACCACCTTGCCGATGGCGCTCTTGGGCTTGCCGATCACCTCCAGGGCGAAGGCGACGTTCTGCGCGACCGTCTTGTTCGGCAGCAGGCGGAAGTCCTGGAAGACGGTGCCCAGCTGGCGGCGCATGTGCGGCACCTTCCAGTTGGACAGCTTGCCGAGGTCCTTGCCCAGCACGTGCACGGCGCCCGTGGAGGGGCGCTCCTCGCGCAGGCACAGGCGCAGGAAGGTGGACTTCCCCGAGCCGGACGAGCCGACCAGGAAGACGAACTCACCCTTCTCGATCTCCAGCGAGACGTTGTCCAGGGCGGGACGATTCTGCTTGGGATAGGTCTTGGAGACGTTGTCGAATCTGATCACGGCTGCATCACGGAGGCCATCCTAGGCGGCGCCAGTCCTCGGTCGGTCCGCCCCGGAGGCCCGGTCCATGGGCGGGCGACGGGAACGCAGAGGGCCGCTCCCGGACTGGGACCATACGCGAATCGGGAACGGGCCCGCAGGGACCGCCCGTGACAACGACCGCCCCTTGGGGGAGAATGTCCGCTTATGCCCCGAATATTGCGAGGCATCTCACAGCCCGGGAGCCGGAACCGCCGGAACCTGGCAGAGTGGAGGGGGCGACCGTGTCACGGCCGCTCCCCCGTACAGGGCAGTGCGTGGAACCAAAGCCCCGTCCGGTGCGTTGGCTGTAGCAGCAAGGAGGAGATCGCATGACCTGCGACCATCTGGTGTGCGCCAACTGCAACGGCCGCGTCAGCGACGGGCGTTGCCCGGTGTGCCGGGCCAACCGGGCCCGGATGCAGGAGCAGCAGGGGCCGTTCGCCGCGCTCTCCCCCGCGATGCTGCTGGCTCTGCTGGCCGGGCTGCTCGCGGTGGCGCTGATCGCCCGGCAGGCACTGGCCTGACCCCCCAGACGTACGAGAAGGCCCCCGACCACTGCGGTCGGGGGCCTTCTGCGTCGTGTCGGTGCCTACTCGGCGCTGGTCCCGCGCTGCTCGCGGCAGCGGATCCCGGCCTCGATGCCGTGCTCGACGTTCATCGAGGCCGCGGTCCTCACACCTCGGTCGAGGTCTCGCGCTGCTTGCGCCAGCGGATCCCGGCCTCGATGAAGCCGTCGATGTCGCCGTCCAGCACGGCCTGCGGGTTGCCGGCCTCGTACGCGGTGCGGACGTCCTTCACCATCTGGTACGGGTGCAGCACGTAGGAGCGCATCTGGTTGCCCCAGGAGCTGCCGCTGTCCTTGAGCGCGTCCATCGCCGCCTTCTCCTCCTGGCGGCGCCGCTCCAGCAGCTTGGCCTGGAGGACGTTCATCGCGGACGCCTTGTTCTGGATCTGCGAGCGCTCGTTCTGGCAGGAGACCACGATGCCGGTCGGGAGGTGGGTGATGCGCACCGCCGAGTCGGTGGTGTTGACGCCCTGGCCGCCGGGGCCGGAGGCGCGGTAGACGTCCACCCGCAGGTCGCCCTCGTCGATGTCGACGTGGTCGGACTGCTCGACGACCGGGAGGACCTCGACGCCGGCGAAGGAGGTCTGCCGGCGGCCCTGGTTGTCGAACGGCGAGATGCGGACCAGGCGGTGGGTGCCCTGCTCGACCGAGAGGGTGCCGTAGGCGTACGGCGCCTTCACGGTGAAGGTCGCGGACTTGATGCCGGCCTCTTCGGCGTACGAGGTGTCGTACACCTCGGTGGGGTACCCGTGCCGCTCGGCCCAGCGCAGGTACATGCGCATGAGCTGCTCGGCGAAGTCGGCGGCGTCCACGCCACCGGCTTCGGCACGGATGTTGATCAGCGCCTCGCGGGCGTCGTACTCGCCGGACAGGAGGGTGCGGACCTCCAGCTCCTCGACCGCCTTCTGGAGGGCGACCAGCTCGGCCTCGGCCTCGGCGCGGGTGTCCGCGTCGTCCTCGGCCTCGGCGAGCTCGAACAGCACGCCCAGGTCGTCGATGCGGCCGCGCAGGCCCTCGACGCGGCGCAGTTCGCCCTGCAGGAAGGAGAGCCGGCTGGTCACCTTCTGCGCGTTCGCGACGTCGTCCCACAGGGTGGGGGCGGCTGCCTCCTCCTCCAGGACCGCGATGTCGGCCCGGATCTTGTCCAGGTCGATGACGGCCTCGATCGACCCCATGGTCGTATCGAGGTTCTTGAGCTCTTCGGAAGGATCGACGGCTGCCACGCCCCCAGGGTAATGGTTCCGGGGGTGGTCATGACGACACCCCCGGTTCCCCAGGCGTCACAACGGCGGTCAGGGCGCCCGCGGGGCCGTGCCCGACACCGCCGGGCGGGTGGGGTGGCCGCCGTCCGGGACGGTGGCCGCGAAGGCCGTCCAGGCCGCGGCGGCGCCCGCCAGCAGCAGCACGGTGGCGATCAGGACGGCCAGCAGCCGGCGGCGGCGCAGCAGCGCCTGACGGTCCCGGCGGTGGCCGGGGGCGACGCGCTGGGCGCGGGACTCGACCGCGTAGGCGGCCAGCTCCTCGGCGGACGGGCGGCGCAGGCTGGTGTGGGTGTCCCGGGTGGAGTCCGGGGCGGCGCCGGGCACCAGCGGCACGGCCGGGCCGCGGCGGCGCTTGTGGGTGCCGGGGCCGGCGTCGACCTCGGCGTAGACGGCCTCGCCGGGGGTCAGCTGCTCCTCGGCCGGGGCCCGGCCCTGGACGGGCACCGCGAGCACCGGCAGACCGGCCAGCGAGGGCAGCTGCTCGCGCAGCCGGGAGGCCAGCTCGGCGGCGCGCAGCCGGGAGGCCGGGGCCTTGGCCAGGCACTCGGAGATGATCCGCCACAGCCCGTCCGGCAGACCGGGGATCGGCGGCACCTGCTCGGTGACGTGCCGGCGCAGCACCGCGCCGGTGTGGCCGCCGCCGAACGGGGTGGAGCCGGCCAGCAGCTCGTACAGCACGGTGGCGAGGGCGTAGATGTCGACGGCGGCGCGCGGCTCCAGGCCCTCGATGATCTCGGGGGCGAGGTAGTCGGGGGTGCCGATGATCCGGGTGGCCCGGGTGCGGCGGGGGGCGTCGACCAGGCGGGCCACGCCGAAGTCGGTGAGCTTGGCGCGCGGGGCGCCGCCCGGGCCGGGGGCGGCGGCGAGGTCGAGCAGGACGTTCTCCGGCTTGACGTCGCGGTGGACGATCCCGGCCGCGTGCGCGGCGGCCAGGCCGTCGGCGACGTCGGCGATGACCGAGGCGGCGGTCTGCGGCGGCAGCGCGCCGTCCCGCTCCAGCCGGGAGCGCAGGTCGGTGCCCTGGACCAGCTCCATCACCAGGGCGAGGTCGCTGCCGTCCACCACCATGTCGCGCACGCCGACCACCCGGGGGTGGTCGAGGCTGGTCAGCGCGGTGCGCTCCTGGACGAAGCGGCCGACCAGCACCTGGTCGGCGGCGAGGTCCTCGCGCAGCAGCTTGACCGCCACCGGGCCGTCCGGCCCCTCACCGAGCCAGACCGTCCCGGCCGAACCCCGGCCGATCACCTGGTGGACGGTGTACCGGCTGCCGATCTTGCGTGCCAATGCTGCTCCGTGGGCGGCGCGGGAGCGCTCCGGGGGTCCGGCGCGCTCGGTGGGGCGGGACAACAGCGACCAACCTACGCGCCCGGAGGCCCCGCGCGGGCCGCCTGAGGGGCCCTGGGCGGGACTCCCGGCCGAGAAATCTCGCGAATTGTCGATATAGCGCCAATATCGCCTCCCGACCGGGCCGGGGCCCGGATCGGCCCGGCCCACGATGCCGGACCGCTGCCCGGCATCGGCGCTGACCCGGCACGGGCACCGGCCCGGGGCGGGCTCCCGCCCGGGGCGCTACCTGCCGAGGACGCTGTTCACCCAGCCGCGCGCCGAGTCGAACCAGCCCACCACGTTGTCCCAGTACTGCGGCAGCGGCGTGAAGTTCCACAGCGCCACCCCGGCCACGGCCAGCACCAGCAGGACCATCAGGCAGCCCTTGAGGCAGCCGAGCCCCGGGATGTACATCCGGTTGCGGCTGCGCGGGCGCGGCTCGCGGGCCGGCGCGGGCTCGCGGCGGGCCGGTGCCGGCGGCTCCTCGCGGCGCTGCGGCGGGGCCTCCCGGTACTGCGGCGCGGGCGGCTCGGCCCGGCGCGGCACCGGGGTGGGCGCGGGCGGCGGCGGGTAGCCGCCCTGCGGCTGCCCGTACCCGGACGGGGCCTGCCGGTAGCCGCCGGGCGGCTGCGGCCCGGGGCGGCCGCCCTGGCCGCCCTGGCCCCGCTGACCACCCTGGCCCTGCGGACCGCCGTGGCCGCCCTGGCCCGCCTGGTACGGCGGCGGGGCCACCGGCGGGCGCTGGGCGTAGCCGGGCGGGGGCGGGGACTGGCGGTAGCCGTCGGGCTGCTGCGGCCCGGGGCGGCCGCCCGGGGCCCCCTGGCCCGGCCGGCGGCCCTGGCCGGGGTGGCCGCCCTGGCCGGCCTGGTAGGGCGGCGGGGCGACCTGCGGGTCCGGGTAGTCCTCGTAGTCCTCCGGGCCGAAGTAGCCGACCTGGGTCTGCTGGTTGCGGTCCCGCGCCGCGCGCAGCTGGGTCTGCCACGGGTGGGGCGCCTCCTCCTGGGGCGGCGCGGCGGGCGGGGGCGGCGGCACGGCGGCGGGCGGCATCACCCGGGTGCGGTCCTCGGCGCCGTGCGGGGGCGCCGGCGGCGGCTGGGTGCCCATCACCCGGGTCGCCCCGGCCGGGTCGTACTGCGGTCCGGCCGGGGGCGGTGGCAGCACCTGGGTGCGGTCGTCGGCGCCCAGGGCCGTCGCGCCCAGGCCCATGGCGCCCGGCACCGTCGCGGGCGGCAGCGGCGACGCGGTGGCGGGGACGGCGGTCGGCTGCGGGTCCGGCAGCAGCAGGGCGCCGACCGCTAGCGCCTCGTCCACCGCCGCCGGGGAGGCGTGCACGCCGACGCCGGCCGCGACCACCCGCAGCGCGTGGGCCAGCGAGGTGGCGCCGGGCCGCTGGGCCGGGTCCTTGCGAAGGCAGCGCTCGATCACCGTCCAGAGCGGCTCGGGCATGGTGCTGGGCCGCTGCGGCTCCTGGGCCAGGTGGGCCTGGAGCACGGCGAGCGCGCTGTCGCCCTGGAACGGCTGGCGGCCGGTGACCAGCTCGTACAGCATGATCCCGGCGCCGTACACGTCCACCGCGGAGGTCTGCGGGCGGCCCTCGGCGGACTCCGGCGCGACGTAGGCGGGGGTGCCGACGAACTCGTGGGTGCGGGTGACGCCCGGGGAGTCGGCCAGCCGGGCGATGCCGAAGTCTGTCAGCAGCGGGTGCATCCGCTCGACGCCGTCCACCAGGGTGGAGGCGAGCAGCACGTTGGCCGGCTTGAGGTCGCGGTGGACGATCCCGTCCGCGTGGCTGGCCGCCAGCGCGTCCGCGACCTGGGCCATCAGCAGGGCGCCCGCGATCGGGCTGAACGGGCCGTTGGCGCGCAGGTAGCGGGCCAGGTCGGGGCCCTCCACCAGGTCCATCACCAGGGCCAGCAGCTCGCCCTCGACGACCAGGTCGCGGACCCGGACGATGTTGGGGTGGGTCAGCCGCAGCAGCAGCGAGCGCTCGCGCAGGAAGCGCATCACCACGTCCGGGTCGGCGGCCAGCTCCTCGCGCAGCACCTTGATCGCCACCCGCTGGCCGGGCGCGCAGCCCGGCACCTGGACGTCCTCGCGCACCACGCCGCGCCAGACGGTCCCGGTCGCACCCCGCCCGAGGGTCTCATCCAGCAGATATTTGCTGCCGACTGGCCGCACCTGTCGCACTCCTCGCCGTGCCGCCCGCGCGGGGCGCTCCTCCGCTGGTGCGGTGAGCCTGCCGGGCCCGTGTCTGCGGCCACTCTAACGGTGTCCGTTCGGGTTTTTGAGGTGGCCGGTAGGCCATCCGCACGGTCTGGGGAAGGGTTGGGGGACATCCCCTAGGGAAGGTCCCGGGCACCCCGCGAGGGGCCGGTCGACCTGACCCTCCGTCGCCCGCGCCACGGCGATGATCGCAAGATCGTCAAATCCGGTACGGTGCGCGGACCGTCCTCGACGGATGGCAGGATGGACACTCGCCACTCGTGTGGCCCAACGGTGCCCACGGCACCGGGCAGCGGCACCAGGCTTCACATCAGCAGAAGGGACCCGCGGGCGAGATGCAGATCCGGCTGACCGTCCTCCGACCGCGCAGCGGCCCGTCCGCCGCCGGCTCCGCCATTCCCTACGTGGACGTGCTGGTCACCGCGCCCGTCGGCACCGCACTCGGCGCCATCGCGGGCGCGCTCGCCGGGGCCGTGGGCGTCCGCGGGCCGCGGGCCGCCACCCACGTGCACCTCTATGCCGGGGCGCACCGGGTCGACGAGCACACCCTGCTCGGCCACCCCCCGCTGCTCGACGGCGCCGTGCTCAGCCTGAACGAGCCCGACCCCACCGCCGACGACCCCGACGACGCCCCCGCCGCCGAACTGCGGGTGGTCGGCGGCCCCGACGCCGGCGGCGTGCACCGGCTGCACGGCCGGGAGATCCGGGTCGGCCGCTCCGCCGAGGCCGACGTCCCGCTCGACGACCCGGACGTCTCCCGGCTGCACCTGTCCCTGCACCTCGCCGAGGACGGCCGGGTCTCCGTCCGCGACCTCGGCTCCACCAACGGCACCGCCCTGGACGGCCGGCTCGTCCCGCCCGGCCCGCCGGAGGCCGCCGTCCCGCTGGAGCCCGGCGCCCTGCTGCGGATCGGCGAGTCCACCCTCCAGGTGACCGCCCCCGAACCGGCCGAAGCCACCGGGACCGTCCGCGCCGCCCTGCCGGACGGCCACGGCCACCTCCAGCTCGCCGCCCCCGGCCCGGTCCGGCCCGCGCCGCCCGTGGTCGAACCGCCCGCCGCCCCCGAACCCGCTCCGGGCCGTGGGCGCGGGCTCTTTTCCCTGCTGCCCGGCCGCGCCGCCGAGCCGCCCGGCCAGGAAAGCGCCGAACGCCACCACGCCGCGGTACGGCTGCGCCAGACCGCCGCCCAGCGCGAACGCTGGCCCGACCTCGCCACCCTGCTGCTCAACGCCGTCCGCCCCGGCCCCCGGCTCTGGGAACGCGGCCCCGGCCACCCCGACGCGCTCACCCTGCGCCTCGGCACCGCCGACCGCCCCGGCGGCCCCGGCACCACGCCGGGCACCATGCTGCCCGCCGTCCCGGTCACCCTCGACCTCCAGACCGCCGGCAGCCTCGGCCTCAGCGGCCCGCGCGAGCGCCTGGACGCGCTCGCCCGCGCCGTCGTCGCCCAGCTCGCCGCACTGCACCCGCCGACCGGGCTCAGCCTGGTCGTGGTCGACGCCGACCCGGCCCGCGCCGCCGAGGACCGCGCCGACACCTGGGCCTGGGCCCTGTGGCTGCCCCACCTGCGCCCGGTCGACGGCCAGGACTGCCGGCTGCTGATCGGCCTCGACGACGAACAGGCCACCGCCCGGCTGACCGAGCTCACCGCCCGGCTCCGCGGCCCCAGCGGCCTCGGCGGCCACCCCGCCACCGTGGTCGTGGTGGACGGCCGCCCGGCCACCGAGGCCGCCCGGCAGGCGCTCGACCTGCTGCTGCGCCAGGGCCCCGCCGTCGGCATCTTCCCGATCTGCCTCGCCGAACAGCCCGAACTGCTCCCCCGGGGCCTCGGCGCCACCGCCGTGATCACCGGCGAGGTCGGAACCCAGTTCTCGCTGGACCGCCCGGTCGCCCGCGGCCGGGAGGCCCTGCACGAGGTCTCGCTGGACGCCGTCTCGGACGCCTGGGCCGAACGCCTCGCCCGGGTCCTCGCCCCGCTGCGCGAGGCCACCCCGGCCGCCCGCGGCCCGCTGCCCGACGTCCTGCGGCTGCTCGACCTGCTCCAGCTCGACACCGTCACCCCGGCCAAGCTCTCCGCCCGCTGGGACGCCCACGCCGGCGGCATCGGCGCCGCCACCGCCCTGCTCGGCACCACCCGCGACGAGCTCTGCACGCTCGACCTGGCCGACCCCGAGCTCACCCTCCCCTCCCCCGACCCGGGCGGCCCGCACCTGCTGATCGGCGGCGCCCGCGGCTCCGGCAAGACCGAGCTGCTGCGCACCCTGGTCGCCTCGCTCGCCGTCTCCGAGCGGCCCGAGCGGCTGGCCGTCACGATCATCGAGGGCCGGGCCGTGTCGGACGGGCAGGACGGGCTGGACGGCTGCACCGAGCTGCCGCACGTCACCGGCCGGGTGAACGCCGCCGCCGACCCGCGCGCCGCCCTGCTCGCCGCCGAGGCGCTGGAGGACGAACTCACCATCCGGGAGCGGCTGTTCGACGGGCTGGACTTCGCCTCCTGGCACGCCGCCCGCATCCTGGACGAGCAGAGCCTGGACGGGCCGGAGGAGGCCGCGGAGCACGCCAAGGTCCCGGTGCCCGCCGCCGTCGGCGGCGGAGCGGCCACCACCCCCCGGATCATCCCGCCGCGCGGCGCGGAAGGCCCCCGCCCGACCGGACCGGCCGCTCCCCCCGCCCGGCTGGTCGTCGTCGTCGACGACTACGACGCCCTGCTCTCCCCCACCTCCGCCGCCGGCCGCCCGCTCGCCCGCGCGCTGGCCGCCGTCGCCCGCCGCGGCGGGCCGCTCGGCATCCACCTCGCCGTCGCCACCGGCCGCCCGGAGGAGAGCGCCGGCACCGAGGTGGACGAGTCCGCGCTGCTGAGGATCGCGCTGCGCACCGACGACCCGGCCGACTCCGACCTGCTGATCCACCTCGGCGACGCGGCCGCCCTCCCCGAGGACACCCCCGGCCGCGGCTACCTCCGGCTCCCGGACGGCGGCGTCACCGCCTTCCAGACCGCCCGGATCAGCGGCCGCATCCCGCGCACCGCCACGCTGCGGCCCACCGTCGTCGCCATAGACCCGCTCCAGCTCGGCGCCCCACCGGCCCGCCGCCCGGTCCGCGAACTCGGCAACGGCCCCACCGACCTCGCCCTCCTCGCCAGCGCCCTCCAGCGCGCCGCGGCCCGCTGACCGGCCGTCCCGCACGAGAAGTCGGCCGGTCCGACTTCCTGTGCGGCAGGTGGGCGTACCACGCCGAAGCCGGGGGCGGGGCCGCGTGAACGCACGCGGCCCCGCCCCAAGAGAGAGTCACGGCGGCCCCGGCCATGACTGGCCGGGGCCGCCGGACGCAGAACCGACCTCCCCTCAGCGGCGGCAGATCAGGATGCCGCCGAGGCCGTTGATCTCGAAGACCCCTTCGGTGGCGATCGCCTCAGCGACGATCTCCGCTGCCCGGCCGACGGTCTCGTGGAAAGGGACGCCGCTCCGGTCGGCCCAGGCCTCGTACGAGGCCAGGTGGGCGACGACCGGCGCGGGGTCGGAAACCCGGATGACACCGGGCAGTTCCCGCACCCTGATGTCCTCGAACACCGCACCGAGGTAGCCGGAGGCCTTCTCCAACGAGAACCGGGTGACCCTCCACGGGCCCTCGGGAACCCCGAGGACGTCCCCCGCGGCCCTGGCCCAGAGCCGGTCGAGCTCCTGCTTGTCGGTGTCGCTGTTGGTCGAGGCGACGAGCACACCGCCAGGCCGGAGGACACGGGCCAGTTCCTCGATCGTGGCCTCGATGTCACCCACGTGGTACAGCATGTGCAGGGCCAGTACCGCGTCGACGCTGCCGTCGCCGAACGGCAGGGCCTGGGCGTCGGCCACCAGGACCGGCTTCGGGACGTCGGCGAGGATGCCCGCCGAGATGTCCACTCCCACGACCTGGAGGTCCGGTCGGTCCCGGTGCAGGCGGTTGACGTACGTGCCGTTGCCGCAGCCGATGTCGATCACGGTGCCGCTGGTGCCGGCCAGCTCTTCGACGACGATCCCCGGCAGGTCGTACCGCGGCCGCTGCCACTGGTAGAGGGACTGCCGGGCGGCCAGGTGGCGGCCGTCGGCGTAGGCGCTGTTCGCGAGGATCGCCTTGTCGGCGACGGCGTCGTCCTGCTGTGCGGTGTTGCTCGTCACTGTGGCAGCTCCGGAGGATTCGTGAGTGCGGGGCGAGAGCAGGCTTCTCCGCCATTCTCACGACGCCTCGGGACGATTGGGAAGCCCGCCCCGCCTCTCCTCTCCCCGGCGCCGTGGTCCCGCCTTCTGCGCGGGAAGTCGGCGGGGCCGACTTCCCGCGCTCACAGGCAGGTCGCACGGGTGCGGCAGTGGGTGAGGGCGTACCTGATGCGGTGGTCGGAGGGGAGGGTGGCGGCGAGGAGTTCGCCGGCGGTGACGAGGCTGGCCCAGTAGCGGGTGGGGTCGCCGGTGCGGGGCAGGGGGCGGGCAGCGGCGAGGGAGAGGTAGGCGGCGGTGAGGTTGCCGGTGGTGAACCAGCGCTGGAGGCCGTGGTGGTGGCCGGGGCGGATGCCGCCCATGGCCTCGACGGCGACCAGGAAGTGCTCGACGACGGTGCGTTCGGTGTCGGTGAGGGACTTGGGGACGTCGAAGACGCCGAGGGCTTCGAGGAGTTCGCCGGTGTCTTGTTCCGAGTCGGGACGGGGGGCGGCGAGCAGGGCGTCGTGGCAGTCGGCGAGGCGGCGGACGGTCTCGGCGAGGGGGATGCCGAGGGCGAGGCAGACGGCGCGCGCGGTGGGCAGGGGCTGGTGGCCGAGGCGGGCGATCAGGGTGTAGGTCGCGGCCGGGGTGGCGCCACGGGAGAGGGTGTGCCGGGCGAGGGTGGCGAGGTGCATGGGGAATCGGGCTTTCAGGGGGTGGTGGCGGGGGCGATGAGGGCCCAGACGTACTTGCCGATGCCGCAGGGACGGGAGGCGCAGCCCCAGCGTTCGGCCAGTCCGTTGACGAGGAGCAGGCCGCGCCCGTGCTCGTCGTCCGGCGCAGCAGCACGGAGGAGGGGGCGGGTGGTGTCGGCGTCGTGGACTTCGAGGCGCAGGAGGTCGTCGGGGGTGAGAGTGAAGCGGACCTCGATGTGCCGGTCGTCGGGCGCGTCGGAGTGCTGGACGGCGTTGGCGAAGAGCTCTCCGAGGAGCAGCTCAGCGGTGTCGTGGTAGCGGTCACCGGTAGGGAGGCCGGAGAGGCAGGCCCGGAGCAAGTGCCGCGCGAGGGGCGTGGATTCGACACGGGAGTCGAGGCACGCGACGAACATGCGGGGACGGCGGGACATGAGCATGAGGGAGCACCTCGTACGGGCAGGGAAGGGGAACCGGTCGCACCACTGCTGGTGATTGAACAGTGACTATCAGTCAACATTCCTGCCTGGTGGTCGGCTATGGTCGAGGCGAGCCGAGACGTTGAAACCCTTGAAACCCGCCCACCAGGGGGAACTGCCGTGCGAACCGACCGTGCGCCGAACCGCAAGCTCGCCTCGTTGATGACCGAAGCTGCCTGGGGAAACGGCGAGTTGGCACGGGCCGTCAACCGGACGGGCACCGAGACCGGGCAGCGGCTGAAGTACGACGCTTCGGCCGTCTCCCACTGGCTGGGCGGCACCTCACCCTCGGCAAAGGCCCTGCCAGTCGTCCTGGAGACGCTGGCACGGAGGCTCAAGCGGCCGATCACCGCCTTCGAGGCCGGATTCCGCGAGATGCCTACCCCCGCCGACCAGTCGACGGATACGGTGTCAGGACTGGTTGACCTGGGGAGCCTCGACATGGACCCATCCCGGCGTGGAGTACTCACCGCAGGCCTCTATTCAGTGGCCCTCACCATCCCGGGCTGGCCAGACGTAGTGGGCCGCTTCGCGAGACTGCGGACCGATCCGCACCTGCGGATCGGCGTGGCGGAAGTTCAGGCAGTCGTGGCGATGACCGAGCGGATCAGCGACCTGGACGACCAGTTCGGCGGCCGGATGGCCCGTCCGATGGCTGCCTCGTTCCTGGTCAACACGATCGTCCCGTATCTGAGGGCGGATGCCAGCGAGAACGTCCGCAAGGCCATGCTGTCGGCCGCCGCCGACCACTGCTATTTGACGGGCTACATGGCCGTGGACGAACGCCACGACTCCCTGGCCCAGCGCTACTACACGAAAGCCCTGGAGCTGGCCGGGCACGCGGATGACCACCTCACGTACTGCACCACCCTGCGTGGCATGAGCGTCCAGGCCGTCGACCTCGGCCACGGCAGCGCCGCCCTGCGACTCGCGGAAGCAGCCTCATCCGCCTCGCCCCAGGCCGGCCCTCGCATGAGGGCATTCCTTGCCGGCCAACAAGCTCACGCTCTCGCCCAGACCGGAGACAGGGCCGGAGCCCTGCACCACCTGCGGACGGCGGAAGTCGCGATGGAGCAGGCAGAGTCCAAAGGGAAGGCGTTCGGCTCCTACGATCCCGCCACGCTCTCGTACCACATTGCCCAGGTCAGCTACGAGTTGGGCGACCGTGAAGGCGCGATCCGCGCACTTCGACACTCCGCGACGATCCGGCCTGCGGTCTATCGCCGGGGCCGCATGCGTCACCGCTCGATGCTCGCTGAATGGCAGCTCGAAGCCGGCCGACTGGAGGAAGCCGTCCAGAACTGGCATCTCGCCCTGGACGACTACCCGACCATCCAGTCCGGCCGGGCTGACGACCGCTTCCGCTCGATGCTCTCCGCGACCCGGCCGCACCGCCGCAACCCCCACGTGCGTGGGCTCCTCGATCGCGCCCGCCCCATGGCGGGCGGCCAAGGACGGGCGCGGACGGTACGGGAGGCCATGACATGACCAGCGATGAACCGGGCGTGCCCGCGCAGGCCGCGCCCGCTCCCACGGGCGAGGAATACTCGGGGGTCTGGATCAGCCACTACGAGTTCTTCAGCAGCAGCCGGGAGAACACGTTTACCGGCCTGCACCACGTCGTACTGCTCCAGAACGGAAACCGGATCACTGGCCGGTCCCTCCCCGGCGCGTCGTCCAATCCCGACTCACCGCTGTCCTTCGATCTCACCGTCGACCGGAACGTCGTGACGGGCTTATGGGTGGAACAGACCGCGCAGGACGGCTACTACCAGGGGGCCAGGTACCACGGCGCCATTCAGCTCCTGGTCGATCCGACCGGGCGCCGGATGGCCGGCAAGTGGGTCGGCTTCGGCAAGGAGTTCGACGTCAACACCGGGCCCTGGGAGCTGCGCCTGCTGGACAGGTCCACCACCGACGACGTCTTGAGTCGCTACAGCGTGCCGCCCGAGGCGTAGCGCCGGGTTCGATAGAGGTAGTGGATCGTGCCCAGGCGTGACTACGAGGGCGACCCGAACGCCCCTGCGGCGAACTCGTTGGTCCCGGCCGCTTCGGTGGTCGTGGTCGACGGCGCGGGCCGTGTCCTGCTCCAGCGCCGCACCGACAACGGGATGTGGGCGCTGCCCGGCGGCAAGATGGAGATCGGTGAGTCGCTCGCCGGGTGCGGTGTCCGCGAGACGCGCGAGGAGACCGGCATCGAGGTCGAGATCACCGGAATCGTCGGCACCTACACCGACCCCCGGCACGTCTTCGCCTACGACGACGGCGAGGTCCGCCAGGAGTTCTCCATCTGCCTCCTCGGACGCCCGCTCGGCGGGCAGCTGCGGGTGTCCGACGAGTCCCACGAGGTGGCTTGGTTCACCCCGGCCGAAACGGACGGGCTGCCGATGGTGTCGAGCATCCGCAAGCGGCTGGCCGACTGGCGCTCCGGGGCGATCCCAGTAGTGCGCTAGCCGCCGGGTGGATGTTCGCAAACGGTTCGCACTCTGCGTAGCCGATGTGCTACTTTCCGCATCATCAACAGAACATAGGAGACCCCGGCGGTGGTGAGACACCCCGGGGTCGGGCACCAGGAGCAAGACCTCCAGATGCAGATTCATCGTAGCGCGCATGTGCGCGCGTTCACCGTGCTTCCCAACGGCCTGTTGCAGGACCGTCGGCTTTCCTACACCGCTCGCGGCCTCCTCGCCGATCTCCTCTCCCGCCCGGACGGGTGGCGGGAGGACGGGCGGCAGATGGCGGACAGCAGCCCGCAGGGGCGGGGCGCCGTGCGGCGGGCGCTCAAGGAGCTGAAGGACGCCGGGTACTACCGGGTCGACACCGTCCGGATGACCGACGGGACGGTCCGGTCCGAGGCCCACGTCTTCGACACCCCGCACCGCGCACCGGCTGTCCCCCGTCCGGCTTCCGGTGGAGGAGGGACCGGCGGCGCTGTCACCCCTCCCGTAAAGAACCCGGAGCAAGAACCCACCCTCCCGGATGAACGGACGCGGGCGGCCGTGGCCACCCTGTTCCGGGTGATCCGGCCCGAGCCGCGCCTGCGCCTCGGCGAGGCCGAGGCGCGGACGCTGGCGCCGCTCGTCGCGCAGTGGCTGGAACGGGGCTGCGACGAGGCCGGGTTGGCCCACGCCCTGCTCCCCGGGCTGCCGCAGCCGATGCACTCCCCGGCGGCGGTCCTCCGGGACCGGCTGCGGCGCAAGCTGCCACCGGAGCCAGAGCCACCGGCGCCCCATGCCGAGTGCGGCCGCTGCCACGACCCGGTGCCCCGCCCCGGCATCTGCCGCACCTGCGCGGGCCTGGGCACGAGAACGGTCGCCGTCGGCACCGGAGCGCCCGCCACCCCCGGCGGCGTCGCCCGGGCCCGCGCGGCCCTGCGCGGGCTGCCCCTGCCGAACCGTCAGGCCGTCACGCGCACTTGACGTCGCGGTTCACCACGGCCATCCCGGTGACCTTGCCGCCGTCCACGGTGAACTCGTACTGCCAGCCCTGCTGTCCCTCGGCCGGCATCACGTACCTGCCGCTCTTGTCGAGCTGGAGGCCCTTTGGCCCGTACGCCTGCTGGAGCGCCTCCACGGTGGAGCCGGCGCCGATGCCCTCGGCCGTCCGCGCGTCCGCCGGGGCGGCCAGCTCGCGCAGGCCCGTCGCGGCGAAGGAGACCCGGCCGGTGGCCAGGTACGCCTTATCCTTGGCCTCCTGCGCCACCCTCAGGTCGACCAGGGCCATCGTCGCGTCCGCGATCGTCTTGGCGGCGGCGGCCGAGTCCTTGGCCGCCGCGGCCGACCCCGCGGCGGCGGCCGCCGCGTCCTTGGCGGAGGCGTTCGGCGGCAGGGTGCCGCCGCCCGGGGCGGGCGCCCTGCCCGAGGCGGCGTCGGCCTGGGCGTTCAGGTCCTTGTAGCGGGCCTCGGTGGCCGCCTCGGCTGCCATCCGGGCCTGGTCCGGCGCCGGGCCGCCCTTGTAGACGAAGTCCGTGCAGCCGCCGAGCAGCGAGACCGGCGCGCTCTCCAGGGCGCCGGTGGCCAGCCCGGCGTCCTTGGCCATCCCGGGCTTCAGCCCCCGGTACCCGGCGGCCGCGAAGGCCTCCGGGCCCTTCGTGGCGGTCGCGGACGCGGACGCGGAAGCGCCGGTGGCAGCCGGGGCCGCCTTCGCCGCGTCCTTCTTGTCGTCGGACGAGCAGGCCGCCGCTCCGGCGACCAGCAGTGCCACCGAGATGCCCACGCCCACCGCGCGGACCGAGGCTCGGTTCTTCCCCATGTCACAACCCCCACTTGATCGTTCGACGGTCACCGTACCGAAGGTGCGGGAACGACCAACAACGGGTTTCCGCGCGGGTGCGGAGGAGGGCCCCCGGGACCGTCCTCCGCACCGCCGGTCAGTCGGCCGGGTGCTGGGCGGCGAGACCGCGGGCGTAGTGGGCGGCGGCGAGGACGGAGGCCATCAGCTCGGAGTCCAGCACGGAGGCGTCGGCCAGCCGGGTGGCCGACGCGTGGGAGGCCAGCAGCGTCTTGGTGACCCGCAGGGCCGCCTCGGGGCGGCGGGTGACGGGCCGGGCCCACTCGGCCACCGCCCCGTCCAGCTCCTCCTCGGCGACGACGCGCTGCAGGATGGCCAGCTCCCGCGCCTCCACCGCGCCGACCGGGCGGCCGGTGAGGATGATCTCCCGGACCCGGGCCGGGCCGACCTCGTTGAGCAGCCGGGGCAGCAGCCCGCCCCAGGCGACCGGCAGGCCCAGGGCCAGCTCGGGCAGCCGGAAGACGGCGTTGTCGGCGCCGACCCGCAGGTCGCAGGCGAGCGCCAGGGCGAAGCCGGCGCCGGTCGCCCGGCCCTGGACCCGGGCGACGGTGACGGCGGGGCTGTTGGTGAGGGCGTCGCAGACCCGGCGCGCCTTGTCCCCGTACGTCCGGATCCGGCCGCCGGTCGGGTCCTCGTCCAGGCCCGCGAGGAGTTCGTCGCGGTCGCCGCCGAGGCAGAAGTCCCGGCCGGCCGCGGACAGCACGATCACGCGCACGGCCGGGTCGGGTACGGCGAGGACGGCGAGGAGTTCGTCCAGCATCGCCATGGTGACGGCGTTCCCGGTCTCCGGACTGTCCAGCTCGACGTGGAGCACCGCGCCCCGGAGCTCGGAGCGGACGGTACGGGCCGGCGCGGGCACGGGGACGGCCACGGGTTCGGGAGCGGGCCGCGGGTACCAGTCGGCGGGCGTCGAGGGGTGCGCGATGTACGGGGGTTGCATCGCGTACGGGGGGTACTGGGGAGCCCGCGGGGTGACGCTCATGCGGCGACTCTCAGGGACGTCACCCGGTGGAAGACCATCCGGGGCGCGTGCTCCGGCGGGCTCACCGCCCGCAACGTCGGGAAGCGCTCCAGCAGCTGGCCGAGCAGGGCGCGCGCCTCCAGCCGCGCCAGGCCCGCGCCGAGGCAGTAGTGGGCGCCGCCGCCGAAGGTGAGGTGGGCGCCCCGGCGGAGCGGGTCGAAGGTGTGCGGGTCGGGGTTGCGGCGCGGATCGCGGTTGGCGGCGCCGTACATCACGTGGACCATGGTGTCCTTGGGCAGGAACACCCCGGACAGCTCGGTGTCCTCGCCCGCGATGCGGCTGTTGACGCGGATCGGCGGGTCGTAGCGCAGCGCCTCGTCGATCACCCCGTCGATGTGCTCGGGCCGCTCCCGCAGCCACTGCCACCGGCCGGGCGACCGCAGCAGCTGCCACACCATCGAGGAGAGCATCGTCGCCGTGGTCTCCAGCGAGGCGATGGTGACGAACATGGTGAGCTGGTAGACCATCCGGTCGGTGGTCTCGCGGTCGGACTCCAGCGCGTCCCAGGTGCGGATCCAGCCGGCGATCACGTCGTCGCCGTCGCCGTCGCGGCGCTCCTGGACGAGGCGGGTGAAGTACCGGCGCAGCTCCATGGTGGCCTGCTCGGAGACCGCCAGCTGGCTCTTGGTGGGCAGCAGCTCCTGGGCGTGCACCTGGTCGTGGGTCATCGCCAGGATGTGCGGGTAGTCCGCGGGCCGGATGCCCAGCCAGCGCCCGACGGTGCCGATCGGCAGCTGCTCGCTGACCACGGCCGCGAAGTCCGCCTCGCCGTCCGTCCGTATTCGCTCGGCGAGGTGGTCCAGCAGCCCGGCGGCGTCGGCCTCGACGGCCGGCACCATGTCCCGGAGGGTGTTGCGGTCGAAGAGGCTCCCGAGGCTGCGCCGTTGCCGGGTGTGCTCGGGTGCGTTGAGCCGGGAGAGCGTCCGGCTCATCTCCTGGGTGGCGACGGCCTCCCAGCGCTCCGTGCCGGTCTGCCGCTCCTGCCAGGCGAAGTCGGGGACGAGCCAGTTCCTGCCGCGCAGGACCTGGTCGCACGCCTCGTAGCCGGTGACCAGGTAGCCGCCCCAGGGCGCCGGGACGAGGTCGCCCAGCGCCCGCAGCTCGTCGTAGACCGGGCTCGGGTCGGCGAGCCCCTCTGGCGAGCGCAGCCTCCGCAGCAGCGGCACGGCGGCGCGGCGGTCGGCCCTCCCGTCTGGTCGCTCCGGCGCGGGGCGGGCTTCCAACACAGCGGTCACACGGGGCTCCTTAACGCGCGGGCGGGCAGTACGGCGGCGTACTACCCAGCAACAGCGCGCTCAAGCGTCGATCCGTGTTGCCCCCGTCACGTACCGCACCGGCGTCGCACGCCGTTCACCTCGCGGTGACCGAAGGACCCTTGACGGCCCCTCCGTCGACGCCCCCGACCGGAGCCCGGGCCCCGGGACACCCCGAACACCCGCCCCCCGGACACCCGGGCCCCGGACACCCCGGGGCCCGAGGACGCCTCAGAGCCGGAAGACGTCCAGGAAGGAGCTCCACCACCCCTTCTTCTGCGGAGCCCGAGCCGCCGCCGGGGCGGTGGCCTGAGGGTACGCCTGCGCCGGCTCGGAGCCGGCCGGCGCCGCCGACGGGGCCGGTGCGGCGTCCGCCGCCGCGGCCGGCCTGGTGGTCCGGGCGGGCGCCGGGCTGAACCGCACCGGCAGCGATACCAGGCCGCGCTGGAACGGGCCCGGCCGCCACTCCACGCTCTCCGCGGGCACCGCGAGCGTGACGTCCGGCAGCGCGTTGAGCAGGCACTCGATCGCGCTCAGGGCGATCAGCTGGGCCGGGGACTTGGCCGGGCAGGCGTGCGGGCCGGCGCCCCAGGCCAGGTGCGCCCCCTTGCTGAGGGTCAGCCGGGCGTCGGTCAGCGCCGGGTCGCTGTTGGCGGCGGCGAAGCTGATCACCACGGGGCTGCCGGCGTCCATCGGGACGCCCCCCAGGTTGAGGTCCTGCATCGGGTAGTGCGTCGCGTAGTTGGCGATCGGCGGGTTGTTCCACAGCACGTCGTCGAGGGCGTCCTCGATGCGCAGCCCGGAGCCGCCCTCGCCGGAGAGCAGCAGGAGCAGCGCGTTGCCGATCAGGTTGCGCTCGGGCTCGACGCCGGCGCCCATCAGCATGACCAGCTGGTCCTTGAGCTCCTCGTCGCGCAGGCCGGCCGGGTGCTGGATGAGCCAGGAGGTGATGTCGTCGCCGGGCTGGCGGCGCTTCAGCGCGACCAGGTCCATCAGGCAGGAGGTCAGCTCCTCGTTGGCCTGGATGACGTCGATGCCGTCGAAGAGCGCGGACATGCTGCGGGTCAGCCGGTCGCCGATGTCGGCCGGGCAGCCGAACAGCTGGTTGAACAGCAGCAGCGGCAGCAGCCTGGCGTAGTCGTTGAGCAGGTCGGCCCGGCCCAGCGGGCTGAACTGGTCGATCAGGTAGCCGGCTATCCGCTCGACGTGCCGGTTGAGCCGGCTGTCGTTGAGCCGCTCCAGGCTCTCGGTGACGGCCTTGCGCAGTCGCAGGTGCTCGGCGCCGTCCGTGAAGAGGCAGTTGGGCCGGTAGAACATCATCGGCAGGACGGGGCTGTCCATCGGCACCCGGCCCTCGTTCAGCGCCGCCCAGCGCCGCGAGTCCCGGGCGAACATCCCCGGGTTCTGCAGCACCCGCAGCGCGGCCTCGTGCGAGGTGACCAGGGTGGCGTCCACCCCGGGGGCCAACTCCACCGGCGCGGCGGGGCCGTGGACGCGCAGCTTGTCGTAGACCGCGCCGGGGTCGGCCGAGAACATCTCCCCGTAGAGCGGGGTGCTCACGCCGGCGTGCATCGGGCAGCCCGGCGGAGGCGACGGGACGGGTCGCGGCAGAGATTCCATGGGTCGTTCCTTGGAGGTGGCCCCGGGCGGATGCGGACCCGGGAGGCGTGAGGGGAGGAAGGCGTGGGGGAGGTCAGGAGGCGCGGTCGAGCAGGTGCCGGACGAGCGTCAGCAGGGCGTTGGCCGAGGAGCGCTGGTCCCGCGCGTCGCAGAACACCACCGGGGTGTGCGGCAGCAGGTCGAGCGCCTCGCGCAGCTGGTCCTCGGTGTAGTCGCTCTGCCGGTCGAAGCTGTTGACCGCCACCGCGTACTCCAGGCCGTACTGCTCGATCAGGTCGATGACGGGGAAGGTGTCCGCGAGGCGGGTGGGGTCGGCCAGCAGCAGCGCTCCCAGCGCGCCCCTCGCCATGTCCTCCCAGAGCTGCATGAACCGCTGCTGCCCCGGGGTACCGAACAGGTACAGCACCAGGTCGTCGCCGAGCGTCAGCCGGCCGAAGTCCAGGGCGACGGTCGTGGTCTTCTTGTCCGGTACGCCGCGGAGGTCGTCGACGCGGACGGACGCCTGCGTCATGCTCTCCTCGGTGCTCAGCGGGGCGATCTCCGACAGGGCCCCGATGAGCGTCGTCTTGCCGACCGCGAAGTGCCCCACGACCAGGATCTTGACGGCGGTCGTCACCGCGCCCGGGACGTAGATGTCCTCAGGCGAACCGGCGTTGAAGTCCATGCAGTACCTTCTCTAGAAGTCTCGGGTCCGGCGCCTGGGCCGGAGGCGGGGCCGACCGGCGCAGCAGCCGTCCCTCCCGGATCAGGTCCGTCAGCAGCAGCCTGACGACCCCCACCGGAAGCTCCAGCCGTGCCGCGACCTCGGCCACCGAGAGGTAGCCGCCGGAGCACAGCTCCCAGATCGCCCGGGTCTCCGGGCTCGGCAGGACGGGCAGGCCCTGCTCGGGCGCGACGGTGACCAGGGTGATCAGAGACAGGTCGTCCGCGTTCGGTAACTCGCGTCCACCGGTGATGACGTAGGAGCGGATGAAGCCACCGGTGACCCGCTGTTCCTCGCCGCCGGCCGTCATGAGCCGCTGAGCGTGCTCTGGCGCGGCGCCGCCGACATCGCCCGGCCGAGTGCGCCCACCTGCTGCTGCATCCGGAAGGACATCGCCTCCATGTCGACGTCGGGGGCGGTGGAGGCGGCCAGGTACGCGCCGCTGCCGGCCGCGATCAGGAAGATCCAGCCGTGGTCGTACTCCAGGAGGGTCTGGCGCCAGGCCCCGCCGCCTCCGCCGACGAACGGGGCGACCGCGCGGCTCAGCGACTGCATGGAGCTCATCGCGGCGGCATTGGTCTCCGCCTCGTCGCGGCCGATCTCGCTGGACCGTTCGAGCAGGAGGCCGTCGGCGGAGACGAGGATAGCGTGCCGGGCGCCCGGTACCTGGAGTACGTCGTTGAGCACCCAGGAAAGATCGCGGCTCACTGGATCTCGGTTCCTTCCGTGGTCATGGTGTTGCGCCCGGACAGCGTGCCGCGCTGGAACGCGCCGAGGCGGGACGGCGTGTGCTGGCCGGTGCTCCGCACCGGTTCCTCGACCCGGACGGGGTCCTGCGGGGCGGGGACGACCGACACGGGGCGCTGGCGGCGCCGCCGGGGCAGCAGCCCGTCCGCGGTCGTCTCCGCTGCCGCCGTCGGCGCGGGCTGCGGCGCCGGCACCGGGGCCAGCGGCGCGGCCGGCTCGGACAGCGACACCAGCCGCTGCCCGGCGGCGGGCGCCCAGGCCTGGGCGGGCTGCTCCACCGGTGCGGGCTGGTAGTCGGCGCGCTCGGCGACGGGCGGGGCCGCGACCTCGCTGCTGAGCAGCTCGGCCGGAAGCAGCACCACGGCCCGCACGCCCCCGTACGGGGAGACCGAGTCGACGGAGACCCGGAAGCCGTAGCGGGCGGCCAGCAGGCCGGAGACGGCGAAGCCGAACTTCGGGGGGTTGCCCAGGCTGGTGAGGCTGATCGGCGCGCCCGGGTTGAGGAGCTGCGCCGCGCGGTCCTTCTCCTCCTGGCCCATGCCGAGGCCGGCGTCGTCGATGATCAGGCAGACGCCGGTCGGGACGGCCTGGACGCTGACCTCCACCGGGGTGTCCGGGGCGGAGTAGTTGGTCGCGTTGGCGAGCAGCTCGGACAGCACGACGGCGACCGGCTCGACGACCTTGCTGGCGAGCGAGACGCTGACCCGGGAGTGGATCCGCACCCGGTCGAAGTGCCGGATCCGGCCCTGGGCGCTGCGGGCCACGTCGTAGACCGAGGCGACGCTCTCGCGGCGGCCCAGCCAACCGCCGCAGAGCACCGCGATGCCCTGGGCGCGCCGGCCGAACTGGCTGTTGGTGTGGTCGATCGTCATCAGGTCGGCGAGGATCTGCGGGCTGTCGCCGTACTTCCGCTGCACCTTGTCGATGACGACCTGCTGCTCGTCGGCCAGGCCCTGCAGCGTCCGCATCGCCGCCTTGAGGACGGCCTTGGTGTCCTCCTCGGCGTCCCGGCGGACGGCGGTCAGTTCGGACGCGTGCTGCCCCCGCAGGTGGTCGTGCAGCGCGGCGGCCTCGTCGCGCTGCCGCTGCGCCAGGGCGCTCTCCTCCTCCAGCGCGGCGTTGCGCCGCCGCAGGGCGAGGTTGGTTCTGCGTGCTTGGAGGGCCGCTCCGACGGCCACGAGCATCACCACGATGAAGACCCAGAAAAAGGGTTCCTGCACAAATGACGTCATGAAACTCTCTTCAGGTGGCATCGCGTGGAGCCGGTCCGGGCCCCGAAGCGCGAATGGGACTGGCGGCCCGAGCCTCTCCGAAAGGCACCTGATGTCACATCACATCGAAGTGCTTTGCGGCACGAGACCTGCGGCGACGCCTATCGCGGAGTCAGCCTACTGCAACTCATGCCTTGTCAGAACAGCTGTCAAAAAGGGCAGTTGGGGCGAAATTCCGCGACCCGCCGGGAACTCAGACGGCAATTGGCGGAGTTTGTGATGCCGCGTTAACCGCAGGGACACATCCGGAGCCCGCCCGGGTTCACGCGCAGCGTGATCCGGCCGTCACGCTCCGGAATCCGGGCGGCGTCCGGGAACGCGGAAGGGGCCCGCGTCCGAAGACGCGGGCCCCTTCCGGTGCGGCCGTCCGTCAGCGCATCGAACCGGTGCGCAGCAGGGTGCGGATGACGCGCATCGCGACCGAGAGGCTGGACAGCTCGTAGTTGTCCGAACCCCTTATGTCGTCGAGGGTGCTCTTGGCGCGGTTCAGCAGGGTCGAGTTGAGCTCGGCCCAGGCGGTGTACCGCTCCTCCGGGGTGGCCGCCTCGGGCCCGCAGGCCAGGATGTCGGCGGTCAGCGCCGCGTGCGCCGCGAAGAGGTCCTCGCGGATCGCGGCCCGGGCCATCGACGACCAGCGGTCGGTGCGGGGCAGCTCGATGATGCGGTCGAGCAGGTGCGAGATCTGGAGCCGGTCGCCCAGGTCGTAGTAGAGGTCGGCGACCTCGGCGACGTCCTTCCCGGAGCGGTCGGCGACCTCGACGATGTCCAGGGTCGGGAAGACCGAGGAGAGGCCGGCGATCCGGGTGGCCAGCTCCTCCGGCACCCCGGCCGCGGCGAGCTCGCCGTACACCGACTCGAACCAGGTGAGGTCCTCGCCGCGCAGCGGCTTGGGCAGCGAGGCCCAGACCTGGTTGACGCGGTCGTGGAAGAACTCGATGGTGCCGGCGATGTCGAGCGGCTGGCGGCGGTTGTTGAGCATCCACCGGGTGGCGCGCTCGACCAGGCGCCGCGAGTGCAGCCGCATCTTGGTCTGCACCCGGGCCGGGACCTTGTTGTCCAGGTCCTCGATCTCGGCCCAGATCGGCTCCAGGTCGAAGACGGCCCGCGCGGCGGTGTGCGTCCGGGCGATCTCCTCGTAGGTCGCGCCGGTCTCCTCCTTCAGGCGGAAGGCGAAGGTGCAGCCACCGCGGTTGATCGTGTCGTTGACGATCAGCGTGGTGATGATCTCGCGGCGCAGCGCGTGGTTGTCGATGGCGTCGGCGAACCCCGCCCGCAGCGCGCTCGGGAAGTACTCGTGCAGCGCGGTGCGGAAGAACGGGTCGTCCGGCAGGTCGGTGGCCAGCAGCTCCTCGGCGAGGATGATCTTGGTGTACGCGAGCAGGACGGACATCTCGGGCTGCGAGAGGCCGCGGCCGCCCTGCTGGCGCTCACGGATCTGGCGCTCGGTGGGCAGGAACTCCAGCCCCCGGTCCAGCTGACCGGCCGACTCGAAGCGGCTGATCATCCGGGCGTGCACGTTGACCATGCTGTGCGCCTGGGCGACGGCGTTGGCCAGCACCACGTTCTGCGCGTAGTTGTTGCGCAGCACCAGGTGGCCGACCTCGTCGGTCATCTCGGCCAGCAGGGCGTTGCGCTGCTTGACCGTCATGTCGCCCTCGGCGACGACCTGGTTGAGCAGGATCTTGATGTTGACCTCGTGGTCCGAGGTGTCCACACCGGCCGAGTTGTCGATCGCGTCGGTGTCGATCCAGCCGCCGGAGCCCTCCGGGCCGCCGGTGGCCGCGTACTCGATGCGGCCGAGCTGGGTGCAGCCGAGGTTGCCGCCCTCGCCGATGACCCGGGCCCGGACCTGCTCGCCGTTGACCCGGATGGCGTCGTTGGACTTGTCGCCGACCTCGGCGTTGGTCTCGGTGGAGGCCTTGACGTAGGTGCCGATGCCGCCGTTCCAGAACAGGTCGACGGGCGCCTGCAGGATCGCCTTCATCAGCTCGGCCGGGGTCAGGCGGGTCTCCTCGACACCGAGGGCGGCCCGGACCTGCGGGGTCAGCTGGATCGACTTCGCCGAGCGGGGGTGCACCCCGCCGCCGGCCGAGATCAGCGACTTGTCGTAGTCGTCCCAGGAGCTGCGCGGCAGCTCGAACAGACGGCGGCGCTCGGCGTACGAGGTGGCCGCGTCCGGGTTCGGGTCGAGGAAGATGTGGCGGTGGTCGAAGGCGGCGACCAGGCGGATGTGCTCGCTGAGCAGCATGCCGTTGCCGAAGACGTCGCCGGACATGTCGCCGATGCCGATGACGGTGAAGTCCTCGGTCTGGGTGTCGACGCCGAGCTCGCGGAAGTTGCGCTTGACCGACTCCCAGGCGCCGCGGGCGGTGATGCCCATGCCCTTGTGGTCGTAGCCGGCCGAGCCGCCGGAGGCGAACGCGTCGCCCAGCCAGAAGCCGTAGGACTCGGCGACGCCGTTGGCGATGTCCGAGAAGGTCGCGGTGCCCTTGTCGGCGGCGACGACCAGGTAGGTGTCGTCCTCGTCGTGGCGGACCACGTCGGCCGGGTGCACGACCTCGCCGCCGACCAGGTTGTCGGTGATGTCCAGCAGCGCCGAGATGAAGGTCTTGTACGAGGAGACGCCCTCGGCCAGCCAGGCGTCGCGGTCGACCGCCGGGTCCGGCAGCTGCTTGGCGACGAAGCCGCCCTTGGCGCCGACCGGGACGATGACGGTGTTCTTGACCATCTGCGCCTTGACCAGGCCCAGGATCTCGGTGCGGAAGTCCTCGCGCCGGTCGGACCAGCGCAGACCGCCGCGGGCGACCTTGCCGAAGCGCAGGTGGACGCCCTCGACCTGCGGCGAGTAGACCCAGATCTCGAACGCCGGGCGCGGGGCCGGCAGGTCCGGGATGGCCTTCGGGTCGAACTTCATCGACACGTAGGAGTGCCACTCGCCGGAGCCGGAGCGCTGGAAGAAGTTGGTCCGCAGGGTCGCCCTGATGAGGTTCAGGAAGGAGCGCAGGATGCGGTCCTCGTCCAGCGAGACGACCTCGTCGAGGGCGCCGGCCAGCTCCTCCAGGATGCCCTCGGTCAGCTCCAGGGCGCCCGAACGGTGGCTCGGGCTCAGCCGGGCCTCGAACAGGTTGACCAGCAGCCGGGTGGTGTGGGTGTTGTTGCGGAGCGCGTCCTCCATGTAGTCCTGGGAGAACGTGGAGCCCGCCTGGCGCAGGTACTTGGCGTACGCGCGCAGCATCATCGCCTGGCGCCAGGTCAGCCCGGCGGTGAGGACCAGCTCGTTGAAGCCGTCGTTCTCGGCCCGGCCGGTCCAGGTGGCGGCGAAGGTCTCCTGGAAGCGCTCGCGGGCCTCGTCGGTGAGCTCGGTGGCCTCGCGCAGCCTCAGGCCGAAGTCGTAGACCCACGCGGTGGTGCCGTCGGAGCGGCGCAGCGCGTACGGGTGCTCGTCCAGCACCTCGACGCCCAGGCGCTGGAGCACCGGCAGGACCTCGGTGAGCGAGATCGGGCCCCCGACCCGGTAGATCTTGAAGCGGCGCTCGTCGTCGCCGGCGCCGACCGGCTGGTACAGGTTCAGGCGGAAGTCGCCCTCGCCGTGCAGCGACTCGATCTGCTTGATGTCGGCGACGGCGGTGCGCGGCGGGAAGTCGGCGCGGTAGCCGTCGGGGAAGGCGTTGGCGTACTTGTGACCGAGCTCGGCGGCCTTCTCCTCGCCCAGCTCGGTGTGCAGCTGGTCGTGGAAGCCGTCCATCCAGAACCGGGCGGCCTCGGCCAGGCGGTTCTCGATCCGCTCGATGTCCGTCTCGGTGAGCTGCGGCAGCTCGGTGCCCGGGGCGACCCGGACCACGAAGTGCAGACGGGTCAGCACCGACTCGGTGGCGTACACCGTGTAGTCGATGGTGGCGCCGTTCAGCTCCTCCTTGAGGATGTCGGTGATCAGCAGCCGGATGCGCGTGGTGTAGCGGTCGCGCGGCAGGTAGATGAACGCCGAGAAGTAGCGCCCGTACTCGTCCTGGCGCAGGAACAGCCGCAGCTTGCGGCGCTCCTGGAGGTAGAGCACGCTCGTCGCGATGGAGAGCAGCTCGGAGGCCGGGGTCTGGAAGATCTCGTCCCGCGGGAAGGTCTCCATGATCTGGAGCAGGTCGCGGCCGTCGTGGCTCTCGCTGGAGAAGCCGGACTCCCCCAGGACCTCCTGGACCTTGCGGCGCACGACCGGGATGCGGGTGACCGACTCGGTGTAGGCGGCGGAGGAGAACAGGCCGAGGAAGCGGCGCTCGCCGACCGGCTCGCCGGCGGCGTCGAACTTCTTCACGCCGACGTAGTCCAGGTAGGCCGGGCGGTGCACGGTGGCACGGCTGTTGGCCTTGGTGAGGACGAGCAGCTTCTTCTCGTGGGCCTTGGCGCGCACCGGCGCGGAGAGCCGGCCGAAGGCCTCGCTGACCGCGTGGTGGTGGTCGTCGTGGCTGTGCGGGTCGGAGCGCAGGATGCCGAGGCCGGTCCCGGCGACGGCCTTGAGGACCTCCTCGCCCTCGTGCTCGACCAGGTCGTACTCGCGGTAGCCGAGGAAGGTGAAGTGGTCGTCGGCGAGCCAGCGCATCAGCTCCCAGGCCTCGCCGACCTCCTGCTCGGGCAGGCCGGTCGGGGGCTCCTCGGCCAGCTCGTCGGCCAGGCGCAGGGCGCTCTCGCGCATCTTGCCCCAGTCCTCGACGACCTCGCGGACGTCGCCGAGCACCCGGCGCAGGTCGGCCTCGATGGAGCGCAGGTCCTCGCGGTCGGTCTCGCGGTCGATCTCGATGTGCATCCACGACTCGACGGTCGCGTCGGCGGGCCACTCGGTGCCGGCGGCCTGGCTGCGGGAGCAGGCGTCGACGTCCAGGATCTCCAGCAGCTTGCCGGTGATGTCACGGCGGACGACCAGCTGGGGGTGGATCACGATGTGGATCGCGCGGTCCTGGCGGGACAGCTCGTTGGTGACGGAGTCGACCAGGAAGGGCATGTCGTCGGTGACGACCTCGACCACGGTGTGGCCGCAGGACCAGCCGTTCTCCTCGACCGAGGGGGTGTGGACCCGCACCTCGGCGGTGCCCTGCGGGCGCTTGAGCCCCAGGCGGTAGTGGGAGGCGGCCGCGCCGTAGACGTCGACCGGGTCGAGGTCGACCAGGTCCTCGGGCGCGGTGTGGAGGTAGTAGTGGTGCAGGTACGCGGTCAGAGCGCCGTTGCTCAGACCCTCCCCCGGCGCCGCTCCCCCCACCTGGCTGTTCTCAGCGGCTGCGGCTGCCTTCTTGAGCAGTTCGGCCTTGGCTGCGTCCAGCTTGGTCTGCATGACTTCTTGGCTCCTGTCGCGCGCCGTTGCGTGACTCGGTGGTGTGTGGATGTACACCGACGGGTCACCGCAATCCTGCCGCACCATCCGACTGAAAGGGGCTCATGGCACGCATGAAACGTCCTCCCAGCGGGTAGGACGACTCGTTCGTCCTGCAGCCACCCGACGACGCCAGCCAGCCTAACCGGATCAATCGAAGGTGCACAGGGACAGGTAGGCGCAAACCCGCAGGAAGTCGGCTCCGTCCTGGACACCATGTCCAAACCGGAGCCCGGTGTTCACTCTCAGCCCATGTGCGGGTATCCGTGGTGGGTCGGCGGGACGAACGTCTCCTTGATCGACCGGGCCGAGGTCCAGCGGAGCAGGTTCTGCGCGGCACCCGCCTTGTCGTTGGTGCCGGAGGCCCGGCCGCCGCCGAAGGGCTGCTGGCCGACGACGGCCCCGGTCGGCTTGTCGTTGATGTAGAAGTTGCCCGCGGCGAAGCGCAGCTCCTCGACGGCCTGGGCGATGGCGTAACGATCCTGCGCGACCACCGAGCCGGTCAGGCCGTACGGGGCTCCGCCGTCGACCCGGCGGAGCACGTCGTCCCAGCGGGAGTCCTCGTAGACGTGGACGGCGAGGATCGGGCCGAAGTACTCGGTCCGGAAGATGTCGCCCCGGTGGTCGGAGGAGACCAGCACCGTCGGCCGGACGAACCAGCCGATCGCGTCGTCGTACTGCCCGCCGGCCGCCAGTTCGATCGTCGGATCGGCCTTCGCCCGGTCGATGGCGTCCCGGTTCTTCTCGAAGGCCCGCCGGTCGATCAGGGCGCCCATGAAGTTGGACAGGTCGGTCACGTCGCCCACCGGGAGCGCGTCCACCTCGGCCAGGAAGTCGTCCTTGATCCGCTGCCAGAGGCTGCGCGGCAGGTAGGCGCGGGAGAGCGCCGAGCACTTCTGGCCCTGGTACTCGAAGGCACCGCGGACCAGCGCGGTCCGCAGGACGTCCGGGTCGGCCGAGCGGTGGGCCAGCAGGAAGTCCTTGCCGCCGGTCTCGCCGACGATCCTCGGGTACGTGCGGTAGCCGCCGATGTTGGCGCCGATGGTCTGCCACAGCGACTGGAAGGTGGCGGTGGAGCCGGTGAAGTGCAGCCCGGCGAACGCCGGGTCGGCCAGCACCACCGGGGAGACCTGCAGGCCGTCGCCGGTCACCAGGTTGACCACCCCGGGCGGCAGGCCGGCCGCCTCCAGCAGCCGCATCAGGTGGTACGCGGCCAGGGTCTGGGTCGGCGCGGGCTTCCAGACCACGGTGTTGCCCATCAGCGCGGGAGCGGTGGGCAGGTTGCCGGCGATCGCGGTGAAGTTGAACGGGGTGACCGCGTAGACGAAACCTTCCAGCGGGCGGTGGTCGGTGCGGTTCCACACGCCGGGCGAGGAGATCGGCTGGTCGGCCAGGATCTGCCGGGCGAACCGGACGTTGAACCGCCAGAAGTCGATCAGCTCGCAGGCGGAGTCGATCTCGGCCTGCTGCGCGGTCTTGGACTGGCCGAGCATGGTGGCCGCGTTGAGCGTCTCCCGCCAGGGGCCGGCCAGCAGGTCGGCGGCGCGCAGGAAGACCGCCGCGCGGTCGTCGAAGGAGAGCGAGCGCCACTGCCGCCCGGCGGCCAGCGCCGCGTCCACCGCCGCCCGGGCGTCCTCCCGGGTGGCGTTGCCGAGCACGCCCAGCTTGGCGGCGTGGTGGTGCGGCTGGACCACCTCGATCCGCTCACCGCCGCCGAACCGCTGCTCGCCGCCGATGGTCATCGGCAGCGGGACCTGCTCGGCCGCCAGCTCGTCCAGCCGCCGGACCAGCCGGTCCCGCTCCGGGGTGCCGGGCGCGTACGAGCGCACCGGCTCGTTGACCGGCACCGGCACCTCGGTGACTGCGTCGATGGGCATGGCGGCTCCGTCCTGGCGGCTGGTCGGGTGTGACACCAGCCTGACCAGCCGGGGCGCGATCCGCCCGTTCAGACACGCGGACGGCGGACGTGGCGCCCGCCACGTCCGGCCGGTCCGGGCATGGTTCAGGCCGCGCCGTCCGCCTGGTCCCGGGGTGGTCCACCCCGCCGCGTCCGGCCGGTCCGGGGCGTGGTTCAGGCCGCGATCCGGCCGGCCAGCTCGACCGCCTCGGCGAGGGTGTCCACCACCGGGACGCCGACCGGCTCCAGCTTCTCCCTGGTGTGCGAACCGCCGGTGTAGAGCACCGCGTGGGCGCCCGCCCCCAGCGCCGCCAGGGCGTCGTCCGCGGCGTCGCCGATCAGCACCGTACGGGCCGGGTCCACCAGCTCACCGAGCGCGGCCAGGTGCCTGACCAGGTGCTCCGCCTTCTGGCCGCCGGCCGGGCCGCTGCGGCCGTCCACCCGCAGGAAGCCGTCGGTCAGGCCGAAGGTGTCGACCAGCGGCACCAGCCGGTCGTGCTCGTACATCGACAGCAGCGACTGGCTGTTCCCGGCCTCCCGCCAGCCGTCCATCAGCTCGCGCACGCCCTCGGCCAGCCCGCAGGACGGGCTGAGCTCCCGGTAGCGGTCGTGGAACGCGTCGTCGAGCCTCAGCCACTCCTCCGTGGAGGGCATCCGGCCGAGCAGGCGCTGGTAGAAGCGGGGAATCGGGATCTCGTACTGCTCGCGGTACTCCTGGAGGGTCATCGGCCCGACGCCGATGGTCGCGAAGGCGGCGTTGCTCGCCCCCAGCACGGCCTCCATGTCGTGGAAGAGCGTGCCGTTCCAGTCCCAAACGATGTGAGTGCGCACAGGGTGAAACGGTAACCCGGCCGGGTGACACGCCGGTAGGACGGAACTCACGCGGACCGGGGCTCAGGCCAGCAGGGCGGGGATCTCCTGGGTCGCGTACCAGAGCAGGTCGTGGTCCTCGGCGCCGTCCACGGTGAACTGGGCGTCCTGGTCGCCCGCGTCGGCCGCGGCGACCGCCGCCACCGCCGCCGCGACGTCCGTGACCACCTCGTCGTCGGCCACGTCGGCGTGCACCGCGGCCGCCTTGGCCAGCCGTACCGGGCCGGCCAGCACCACCCGGCCGAGCGAGGCCTGGTCCTGGTACTCGTCACCCGGGAAGGGCCGCACCGAGGCGTCGGCCACGTCGAGCGCCACCACGACCCGGCGGCGCGGGGCCCCCGGGTCGGCGGCCAGCTGCCGCAGCGAGGCCTGCGCGGCCCGGTTCAGCGCCGCGTACTCCAGTTCCTCGAGGTCGTCGCTGACGTACCACTCGCGCAGCGCGGGGGTCACGGCGTACGCGGCGGACTGCTCCAGGGAGCCGCCCTCGTGCGCCGCCGCCAGGCCGGTCAGGGTGGTGGGCAGGTACACGCGCATCGGTGGCACTCTCCGGTTCGTCCAGCGGGGTTCGTCCAGCGGCACGGCTTCTCCAGCGCCCCAGGACTCCAGCGCCCCAAGAATAGGCGCCGCCGGACCGGCCGTGATCACCTCCGGTGCGGGGCCGGGCGCTCACCGCCGGGCGCCGAGCGCCTCCCGGCTGGTGCGCAGGGCGCTCTCCAGGACGGCGCCCCGGCGGGCCGGGTCCATCATGTTCGGGCCCATCACGGCGAGGTCCGCCGGGGTCGGCGCCAGCAGCCGTACCCGGACGCCCTCCGCCCGCAGCAGCGCGGCCTCGCGCAGCAGCTGCCGGGTGACGGCGCGGCGGTAGCGGCTCACCAGCTGGGCGAGGACGCCGCGCGGACGGTCCCGGGCGCGCCACTCGCGCAGGGCGGCCAGGATGTCGCCGCCGTGCCGGCGCCGGCCCTCGGCCCCGGCCCGCCCCGGCCGGGGGTGCAGCCGCAGCGCCATCGGGGCGAGCACGTACACCTCGTCCAGCCCCCGGCCGAGCATCAGGTCGGCGTTGGTGGCGGACCAGCAGCCGCCGTCCACGTACGCCGAGCCGTCCAGCCGCACCGGCGCGAACCAGCCGGGGATCGCGCAGGAGGCCATCACCGCGTCGGGCACCGGGACGGCCGGGGCGTCCGGGTCGCCGAACACCACCCGGCGGCCGCTGCGGTAGTCGACGGCCACCACCCGCAACGGCGAGCCCCCGCCACCGGGCGGCCCACCGGAGCCGGACGTCGCGCCGGGACCGGACGTCGCGCCGGAGCCGGACGTCGTGCCGGGGCCGAGCAGGCCGCGGACCAGCTCGCCGACCGGCGTCAGCGACCCGCGGCCGTGCGGCGCGATCGCCGACACCATGGTCAGCAGCGGGTACGCGCGCGGGTGCCGGACGGCGTCGCGCAGCAGGCCGGGCGACCCGATGCCGGCCCGGGGGCGGGGCGGCAGCGCGCCGCCGACGGCGGTGTCGTAGTCGAAGGCCGCCCCGGCCAGCGGCCCCTCGGTGACCGGCAGGCCGCGCTGGTGGTCGCGCAGTTGGTCGGGGCGGACGCCGCCGGCCAGCATCGCGGCGAGGATCGCACCGGCCGAGGTGCCGAGCAGCACGTCGGCCTCGCCCGGCGGCCGACCGGTCACCTCCTCGACGGCGCACAGCGCGCCGACCGTCCAGGCCGCGCCGAGCATCCCGCCGCCGCCCAGCACCAGGCCGCGCCGGGGCGCACCCGCGGCGGGCGGGGCGCCGCCCGCGGCCCGCGCCGCCCGTGTGGTCATACCGGCCACCCCTCGTCGTGGGAGCCCCGCCGTCCGCTCCCGACCAGGCTCCCGATGGTGCGCGCCGGGCCGGTACGGCGCAATGCGGCGGGCGGGCGCCGCCACCCGGTCCGCCCAGCCCGAACGTCCCCTTTAGGACCGTACGGCCCGTCCCCGCACGTCAACCGGACGCCGCGGCCCGACCCCTCCGGCCCGGCGCCGCACTGGCCGGTTCACCCGGATAGGTGAACTCGGCAGCCCGCCCGGACCGCCCCGGAAACCCGTTGCCGCCCGGCGCGGGGCGCCCCCAGCCTGGACCCGTCCGTACCCGCACCACCCGGCCGAGGAGCCCGCCGTGACCGTCCGCCGCAGCGCCCACCCCACCGTCCGCCCGCACCGCCGCCCGCGCACCGCCGGCGGCTGCGACCCGGCCGGGCGCCGCCCGCGCCACCCGCGCGCCGCCTGCACCGCCGCCCCCGGCGCCGGGCCCGGGGCCGGCTCCCGGGCCGACGCCGAGGCACTGGCCGGCCGGTTCGCCCGCCAGCTGGTCGAGGTGCTCACCGGCGCACGGCCCTCCGGCCAGCTGATGCGGCACACCAGCCTGGACGGCTACGGGCAGCTCGCCTCGCTGGTCCGGGCCGGCGCGCTGCGCCGCGGCGGCCCCGCCGACCGGCCCAGGCTCGGCCCGGTGCACGAACGCTCGCCCTCACCGGACGCGGTCGAGGCCTGCGTCCGGGTCGACCTCGGCCGACGGCACCACATGGTGGCCTTCCGGCTGGAGCAGCGCGGCCCGGCCGGGCAGTGGCAGTGCACCGCCGTGGAGGCCCGGTGAACACCCTGCCGTGCCGTCGCCGGCACACCACGGCGCAGGGCGCCGCCCCGGTCCGGGAACGGCGCCCTGCGAGGCGTCCTGGCTGGTCTCCAGCGGCGGGCTCAGGCCTTGCGGCGGCGGCCCTTGGCCGACTTCGCGGCCTTGCGGCGCTCGGCGCGGGTCAGCCCGTCGCCCTCGTCCTCCGGCGCGAGGTCCTCGAAGTCGCCCTCGATGACACCGCCGCCGACCTCGTCCGAGGGGGCCGTGTAGTGCAGCCGCTGCGGCTTCGGGGCCTCCAGGCCCTTGGCCTTGATCTCCGGGCGGGCGGAGTCCTTCTCCAGCTTGTCGAGCACCACCTGGGCGTCCTCGACCGGGACCTCCTCGACCTGCTGCTCGACCTGGACCTCCAGGTTGAACAGGTAGCCGACGGACTCCTCCTTGATGCCCTCCATCATCGCGGTGAACATGTCGAAGCCCTCGCGCTGGTACTCGACCAGCGGGTCGCGCTGCGCCATGGCGCGCAGGCCGATGCCCTCCTGGAGGTAGTCCATCTCGTAGAGGTGCTCGCGCCAGCGGCGGTCCAGCACCGACAGCACGACCCGGCGCTCCAGCTCGCGCATGATCTCCGCGCCCAGCTGGTCCTCACGGGCTCCGTACTGCGCCTGGATGTCCTCCTGGATGACCTTGATCAGGAACTCGGGGGTCAGCCCGGCCTGGCCGCCGGCCTCCTCCTCCAGCTCCTCCAGGTCCAGGGTGACCGGGTAGAGCTGCTTGAGCGCCGTCCAGAGCTTCTCCAGGTCCCAGTCGTCCTCGAAGCCCTCGCCGGTGGCCGCCCGGACGTACGCCTCGACGGTGTCGTCCATGAAGTGGCCGACCTGCTCCTGGAGGTCCTCGCCCTCCAGCACCCGGCGGCGCTCGCCGTAGATGACCTCGCGCTGGCGGTTGAGCACCTCGTCGTACTTGAGGACGTTCTTGCGGATCTCGAAGTTCTGCTGCTCGACCTGGGTCTGCGCGGAGGCGATGGCGCGGGTGACCATCTTGGACTCGATCGGCACGTCCTCGGGCACGTTGGCCATCGAGAGCACGCGCTCGACCATGCCGGCCTTGAACAGGCGCATCAGGTCGTCGCCCAGCGACAGGTAGAAGCGGGACTCGCCCGGGTCGCCCTGACGGCCGGAGCGGCCGCGCAGCTGGTTGTCGATCCGGCGGGACTCGTGCCGCTCGGTGCCGAGGACGTAGAGGCCGCCGGCCTCCTTGACCTCGTCCTGCTCGGCCTTCACCGAGGCCTTGGCCTTCTCCAGCGCGGCCGGGAAGGCGGCCTCGTACTCCTCCGGGGTGTCCGTCGGGGTCAGCCCGCGCTGCGCCAGCTCGGCGGCGGCCAGGTGGTCGGCGTTGCCGCCCAGCATGATGTCGGTGCCGCGGCCGGCCATGTTGGTGGCGACGGTGACGGCGCCCTTGCGGCCGGCCTGCGCGACGATCTGCGCCTCGCGCTCGTGGTGCTTGGCGTTCAGCACCTCGTGCGGGATGCCGCGCTTGCGCAGCTCCTGCGACAGGTACTCGGACTTCTCGACCGACACGGTGCCGACCAGCACCGGCTGGCCCTTCTCGTGCTTCTCGGCGATGTCCTCGACCACGGCGGCGAACTTGGCCGGCTCCGACTTGTAGATCAGGTCGGGCTGGTCGATGCGCAGCGGCGTCTTGTTGGTCGGGATCGGCACCACGCCGAGCTTGTAGATCTGGTGGAACTCGGCGGCCTCGGTGGTGCCGGTACCGGTCATGCCCGCGAGCTTGTCGTACAGGCGGAAGAAGTTCTGCAGGGTGATGGTGGCCAGGGTCTGGTTCTCGTTCTGGACCTCCACCCCCTCCTTGGCCTCGATCGCCTGGTGCATGCCCTCGTTGTAGCGGCGGCCGGCCAGGATGCGGCCGGTGTGCTCGTCGACGATCATGACCTCGCCGTTCATCACGACGTAGTCCTTGTCCCGCTTGTACAGCTCCTTCGCCTTGATGGCGTTGTTCAGGAAGCCGACCAGCGGGGTGTTCACCGACTCGTAGAGGTTGTCGATGCCCAGGTAGTCCTCGACCCGGGTGACGCCCTCCTCCAGGATGCCGACGGTGCGCTTCTTCTCGTCGACCTCGTAGTCGCGGTCGATCTTCAGGCGCAGCACCAGCTTGGCGAAGTCGGCGTACCACTTGGTCGCCTGGTCGGCCGGGCCGGAGATGATCAGCGGGGTGCGGGCCTCGTCGATGAGGATCGAGTCGACCTCGTCGACGACCGCGAAGTAGTGGCCGCGCTGGACGAGTTCGTCCTGCGACCAGGCCATGTTGTCGCGCAGGTAGTCGAAGCCGAACTCGTTGTTGGTGCCGTACGTGATGTCCATCCCGTACTGGCGCTTGCGCTCGACCGGCGTCATGTTGGCCAGGATCACGCCGACTTCGAGGCCGAGGAAGCGGTGCACCCGGCCCATCCACTCCGAGTCGCGCTCGGCGAGGTAGTCGTTGACGGTGATCAGGTGGACGCCCTTGCCCGTGAGCGCGTTCAGGTACGCCGGCAGGGTGCCGACGAGGGTCTTGCCCTCACCGGTGCGCATCTCCGCGACGTAGCCGTAGTGCAGCGCGGCGCCGCCCATCAGCTGGACGTCGTAGTGCCGCTGGCCGAGGACGCGCTTGGCGGCCTCGCGGACGGTGGCGAACGCCTCGGGGAGGATGTCGTCCAGGGTCTCGCCGTCGGCGAGCCGCTGCTTGTACTCGTCGGTCAGTGCGCGCAGCTCGGCGTCGGTGAGGTTGACGAAGTCCTCTTCGATGGAGTTGACCTGGGCAGCAATCCGCTGCAGCTTGCGAAGGATCTTGCCCTCGCCTGCGCGCAAGATCTTGTCGAAGACGGACACGTGAGCGGGCTCCTTGCCTGTATTGGCACTGGACGACTGCACGGGGGGTCCACCCCACCGCACGGGCCATCGTATGCGAGGAGTCCAACCCCCCGGGAGGTGCGTCAGCACGGTATTCCCGTGTCACCCGCGCGAGCACATGGCCCGATAGCACCGTCCACCGGGACAAAACGGTCGGCGGGCCCGAGAGTTGGCCGTCCGCGGAACCGGCGGACCGGCGGAATAATCGGATGCCCGCTTTCCTCGTCCGGCGAAATAATCCGTTCATGGAAGAAACCCCCGAACCGGTCGTCCTCACCACCGAGCGGCTCGTGCTGCGCGCTCCGCGGGAGTCCGACATCGACGCGGTCTTCGCCGCCTGCCAGGACCCGGAGATCCAGCGCTGGACGGTCGTCCCGTCCCCGTACCGGCGCGAGGACGCGGAGTTCTTCGTACGCGATCTCGCGATTGAGGGCTGGCGCACCGGGGCGAACCGGATCTGGTGCGTTTTCGAGCGCGATTCCGGGGCCCTGGTCGGCAGCCAGGGGCTCGTCCTGCGCGCCCACGACCCGGGCTCCGCCGAGATCGGCTGGTGGGCCGTGAAGGAGTTCCGCGGCCGCGGCTACACCACCGAGGCCGCCCGCGCCGTCTCCCACTACGGCCTGCGCGAGCTCGGCCTGCGCCGCCTGGAGTGGCTGGCCTACGTCGGCAACGCGGGCTCCCGCGCGGTCGCCGAGAAGGCGGGCTACCGCTTCGAGGGCACCCTGCGCTCGTACGCGGAGCAGCGCGGCGTCTTCCACGACGCCTGGGTCGCCTCCCTGGTGCCCTCCGACCTGGGCTGAGTCCGCGCTGTCGGTGCCCCCGGCTACGCTCGCCGGCATGACCGCCGCTGCCGCCCGCCCCGCCCCCGTCGCCGTCCTCAGCGCGGACGACGCCCGCCGGATCGCCCTGCGCGCCCAGGGCCTGCTGGGTGCGCCGGACCGCCGGGCCGGGGTGCGCGGGGTGCTGCGGCACCTGGGCGCCGTCCAGCTGGACACCATCTCGGTGCTCGCCCGCTCGCACGAGCTGGTGCCGTACGCCCGCCTCGGCGCGGTCGGCCGCCCGGCCGTCGAGGCGGCGTACTGGGGCGGCGGCACGAGCTTCGAGTACTGGTCGCACGCGGCCTGCGTCCTGCCGGTCGAGGAGTGGCCGCTGTTCGCCTTCCGACGCCGCCGCTACCGCGACCGCGGCCACCTCTGGGGCCACCAGGTCGCGCCCGAGACCTACCGCGCCGTGCTCGACAAGCTGCGCGCCGAGGGGCCGTTGACCTCCACCGAGCTGGGCGGCGCCAAGCGGACCGCCGAGTGGTGGGACTGGTCCGACACCAAGATCGCGGTCGAGCGGGCGCTGGCCTTCGGCGACGTGGTCTGCACCGAGCGCCGGAGCTGGAAGCGGGTCTACGCGCTGGCCGAACAGGCCGTCCCGGACGCCCTGTTCGGTCAGGACCTGCCGGACGAGGAGTGCGTGCGCACTCTGGTCGCCCAGGCCGGAGCCGCGCTCGGCGTGGCCACCCGGGCCGACCTGCTGGACTACCACCGGCTGCGCGCCGAGCAGTTGGACGGGGTGCTCGCCGACTGCGGGCTCGTCCCGGTCGAGGTGGCCGGCTGGGGCCCGGACGGCGCCCCGGCCCCCGCCTGGGCGGACCCGTCGGCCCTCGCCACCGCCCCGCGCGGGCGCCACCGCACCACGCTGCTCTCGCCGTTCGACTCGCTGATCTGGGACCGCGCCCGCACCGAGCGGATCTTCGGCATGACGCACCGGCTGGAGGCCTACACCCCCAAGCACAAGCGGGTGCACGGCTACTTCGCGATGCCGCTGCTGGCCGGCGGCCGGCTGGTCGGCCGGGTCGACCCGGCCCGCGAGGGCCGCACCCTGGTCGCCCGGCAGGTCTCGCTGGACGGCGGCCGGGCAGGCGGCGCCCGGCACGTGGAGGCCCTGGCGACGGCCCTGCGCGAGGCGGCCGCCTGGGTCGGCTGCGAGGAGGTGCGGGTCGGGACGCTGCACGACGAGCGGCTGCGCCCGGCCCTGGAGAAGCTGCTGGCCGGCCGCTAACGGCCGGCCCAAGTCCCGTAAGACTCAGCCTATTTCGAGGATCTTCTCGCGCATCGCGTACACCACGGCCTCCATCCGGGAGTGCAGCTGGAGCTTCTCCAGGATGTTGCGCACGTGGTTCTTCACGGTGTTCTCGCTGATGAACAGCTCCTTGGCGATCTCCCGGTTGTTCATCCCGGTCGCCACCAGCTTGAGCACCTCCAGTTCCCGGTCGGTGAGCCGGGGCGCGGGCACCAGGTCCCGGTCGTCGGAGCGGCGCTGGATCATCGACTTGAACTCGGTGAGCAGCTTGGAGGCCATCGACGGGCTGATCTGGGACTGCCCGTCGGCGACCGCGCGGATCGCGGTGGCGACCTCGTCGGTGGAGATCTCCTTGAGCAGGTAGCCGGTGGCCCCCGCCTTGATCGCCTCGTAGAGGTCGGCCTCCTCGTCGCTTATCGTCAACATGATGATCTTGGTGCTGGGCGCCACGTCCTTGATCGCCGTGCAGGCCTCGATCCCGCTGCGGCGCGGCATCCGGACATCCATGAGGATGATGTCGGGCAGCAGGTCGGCGGCCTTCAGCACGGCCTCGGCGCCGTCCCCCGCCTCGCCGACGACCTTGATGTCCGGCTCCTCCGCGAGGACGATCTCCAGCCCCCGGCGGAACAGCGCGTGGTCGTCCACCACCAACACGCGGATCGGCTCACCCCGGTGCGGCTCGTACGCGGGCTCGTCCTCCGCCCCCAACGGCAGCCCGGGCCCTGCCCCGGGCCCCAGCCCGAAGTGATCCCCCATCCGCTCCTCCCCCTTCGCGGGTCGTCGTACGCCAATCATTCCACGCTCCGACCCCGCCACGGTCACCCTCCGATGCCGATTCCCCCGCATCGGGTGACCCCTCGCCCGGGACGCGACGCGTTCGAACCGCCCCTCCCCCGAACGCCGGTGACCCCGGCGGCCACGGGCCGCCGGGGTCACCCCTCCATCGCTGCTCGGACGGTCAGTCCTCGTCGTCGGCCCCGCCGATCGCGCCGCCCGCCCCGCCGCCCGGCCCGGCCGCGAGGTCGGTCTGCAGGTGGATGACGCCGTAGTGGTAGCCGTGCCGGCGGTAGACCACGCTCGGCAGGCCGCTGTCCTTCTCCACGAAGAGGTAGAAGTCGTGGCCGACCAGCTCCATCTCGTAGAGCGCCTGGTCCAGCGCCATGGGGGCGGCCGGGTGCGTCTTCTCCCGGACCACCAGCGGGCCTTCGCCCTCCACTTCCAGGGATCCCATCATGGTCTTGCGGACGGCGCCGTTCGTCTCGTCCTCGGGCGCCGTCGTGTCCGGCAGCGCGGCCAGGGCCGCGGTCGCCTCGGCGACGCTGATCGGGGTGCGGCCGTTCGCGCCGCCCTTGTGCACCCGACGCCGGTCCGCGGACTTGCGCAGCTGCGCGTCGAGCTTCGCCGAAGCCAGGTCGAGCGCCGCGTACGGGTCGCCGGCGGCGGCTTCGGCCCGGATCACGGGGCCGCGGCTGCGGAGAGTGATCTCCACCCGATCGGACCGGTCGGCCTGCCGCGGGTTGTGCTCCTTGGACACCTCGACGTCGAGGCTGATGGCCTTGGCGTCGAACTTCTGGACCTTCTCCAGCTTCTCGGCCACGTGCTCGCGGAACCTCTTGGGCACCTCGGTCTTGCGGCCCTTGACGACGATGTCCACGCAGAACTCCGATCCCTCGTGCTGACGCCGATCCGGGTGCTACCGGACCGGACTGAGACCCAGCTGGACCAGCCCATCCACTGCCGGCCCCCCGCCCCCGCCGCCAGCGGCGGGAAACGACTGGCCCTCACCTCACTTCCTCCCCACCAGGGACGGTTGAAACCCCCTGGGCCTTATCGAACACCTCACACGGGTTTTTCGCCTCCTCAGGCGATAAGGAGGGTATGACCCGATACTGCGGCCGGGCGGTCAAGCTGGTGCACCCTGTCTACCCTCTCGCGAGTGAAGTAAGGGTAAATACCTGGACAACGCCCCCCATACGGCGCATCCTTTGCTGACTCTCCGTGCCTGCCGCCGCCAGGAGCAGCCGTGCCGCCGCCCCTCTCCCCCGCCCCTCCGCCCTCCGCCCAGGGGTCGTTCGGCCACGCACTGGCCGGCCTGCTGGACGTCCTGCTGCCCGCCGACTGCGCGGGCTGCGGCAGCGAACGCACCCAGCTCTGCCCGGCCTGCCGGCACGTGCTGGCCACCGCCCGGCCGGCCCCCACCCCGCTGCCCTGGGCGCACGCCGCCGCGCCGTACACCGGTCCGGTCCGGCAGCTGCTGCTCGCCCACAAGGAGCGCGGCGCGCTGCGGCTGGCCGGGCCGCTCGGCGAGGCCCTCGGCCGGGCGGTGCGCTCCGCCCTGGGGGCGCGGGCCGGGGCGGCCCCGCTGCTGCTGGTCCCGATGCCCTCGGCGCGCTCGGCCGTCCGCGCCCGCGGGCACGATCCCACGCTGCGGCTGGCCGGGGCGGCCGCCCGCTCGCTGCGCCGGGCCGGCCTGGACGTCCGGGCCGCACCGCTGCTGCGGCACGCCCGGCCGGTGGTCGACCAGACCGGGCTGAACGCGGCCGAGCGGCGCCGCAACCTGCACGGCGCGCTCACCGTGCTGCCGCGCGCCCGCACCGGGCGGGCGGGCCTCGCGGGCCTGGCGGGCCGTCACCCGGTGCTGGTGGACGACCTGGTGACCACCGGGGCCAGCCTCGCCGAGGCCGCCCGGGCACTGGCCGACGCCGGCCTGCCGGCCCGGGCCGGCGCCACGGTCGCGGCCACGGTGCACCCGGCCCACTGAGCCCGGCGCGCGCCGACCCACCGGGCCGTCAACCGGCCGCCGGTCAGCCCGGGTAGAAGAACGAGCGGGGCTTGTCGATCAACTGGGCTTCCCGCCACTGGTTGTTGAGCAGCCGGTAGACCTTGGTGTCCGACACCGCGAGCACCGGCGGCGCCTGGGTCAGCACGTCCCCGCGGGACTCCGAGGCGGAGACGGTCCGCATGCTCTCGCCGATCCCCAGCCGGGTGTCCGAGCTCTGCGAGCCGTCGGTGCTGATGTAGTGCAGCTGCTGGGTCCGGTCGACCTCCTTGCCGAGCACCAGCAGCTGATCGGTCTCCACCCAGGACACCGAGGCGACGTCGGTGATGGTGGGGGCCGCCCGGCGGATCCCGGTGATCTTCGCGGTCGGCGCCTCCTTGGTGCCGCCGTGCACCACCAGGCCGAACACCAGCGAGCTGGTGGCCACGCCCGGGGTCTTGACCACCAGGGCGACCCGGGCGCCGTCCGAGGCGATCTTGAGCGACTCCACGGTCTGCCCGGTCAGCCCCTCGACCGGCACGGTGTACGACTTGTTGCCGCGCACCATCACCACCCGCGGGTTCTGCTTGCCGCGGTCCACCACCCAGAGGTCGCCGCGGCCGTCCCAGCTGGGCGAGGCGAAGCCGTCGTCCTTGTCGCCGCCCTTGGCCGGTGCGCTGAGCACCGGCTCGCCCATGCTCGCCGTGCTGTCCGACAGCGGCACCGAGAAGACCTGGCGGCCGTCCCCGCTGACCGCGGCGGCCCAGCCGCCGTCCCGGCTGACGGCGACGGTGCCCAGCGGCGGGGTGCCGTTCGGCTGCGGCTTGCCGAGGGGGCCGCGGACCGGGTCGCCGGTGCGCCCCTCGTCGATCTTCATGAGCACGCCGTTGTCGGCGCGCTGGTAGTACTGCTGGGTGGAGGCGCTCCCGGCCAGCGACCCGGGCCCGGTGGCCGGTCCGTCGTTACGGCTGGCCGTGCAGGTGCCGTGCCGCCCCTTCAGCTCCAGGCGGTCGAGCCCCTTGCCCTGGTCGGCGAGGGTGTAGAAGAGCTGGGTCGCCATCCGCCGGCAGCCCGTCGGCTCGCCGGCGTCCGCCCCGCCGAGCCGCACGTGGGCGCCCCGGTTGTCGTCGATGCCGACCTCCTCGACCGTGGTGCCGGACGGGAAAGCCGTGCCGACCACCGGCGAGAGCCAGGTGGACGGGCCCTGGACGAGCGCCCGGGCGGCCGAGGCGAGCGGGTCTATCCGGCGCCGCAGGTAGATCGGGTCGGCGACCAGCACCTCCTGGCCGGTGTTCCCGGCGACCGCCGAGGACGGGTCCGGCGCGGTGTAGAAGAACCGCTCGACCTGCCGGAAGCTGTTCCGGAAGTTGGTCTCGTTCATGATCACGCCGGGCGGCAGCTTGTCGATCCGCCACTCGCCGCCCTCCCGGACGAAGGTGAAGTCGGAGGAGACGTTGTTCTGCCCGGCCACCAGCAGGTACGAGTGCCGCTCGTCGACGGTGGCGACCAGCTGCCCGGTCACCGTCGCGGAGACCACGGTGTCCGTGTCGGTGACGTCCTGGCCGGCCGTGGTGGCGGTGGCGGTGAGCACCTGGGTCCCGGCGTCCGGGTTCCAGGTGGCGGCGGCGCTCTCGGTGAGGTACTTGCGCGCGGTGTCGTACCCCTCGTCGGCGGTCACCGCGTCCAGGAACCCGGTCAGCAGCTCGCGCGGCTTGGCGCCCCGGCCGGGCGCCATCGGGTAGACCCGGGCCTGCAGGTTCTTGTCGGCCGAGCCCTGGGACAGCTCCACCTTGGTGATGCCGCCGGAATCCGGCATGGCCGCGCAGCCGCTCGCCACCAGGGCGCCGAGCAGCCCGCCGACCGCCGCGAGGAGCCGCGGCTCAGTCCTGTTGCTCGTCCTTCGCACGCTGCGGCCCCTCCGCCGTCGTCCCACCCGTCACGTCCGGCTCCGCCGTCCGCTGTGCCACCGACGGCCGTCCCGGCGTCGGGTCCACCATGACCTGGGCGCCGGTGGTCCCGTACCCGGCGGCCGTCCACACGTCCGAGGGGTCCGCACGCGGCCCCTCGGGCAGCCGGCGCCGGCCCAGCCCGGGGCCGATGTTCAGCACTCCGCCGAGCCCGCTGCCGAGGCCGTTGCCCACGGCCTCCGGCGTCTCCGCCTGGTCGTCGACGGCGGCCGTCGCCGTCGCGCCGGCCGGGCTGATCGCCCGCCGGTACGGCGTGCCCTGCGCGCCCAGGCCCCGGTTGTTCCGGGAGTCCTCCGGCTCCAGCCGGAACGGCGCCCGGGTGATCTCGCCGCCGCGGGTGCGCGGCAGGGTCAGCCGGAAGTGCGAGCCGCCGCCGGGCTCGCCCCAGGCCTGGAGCCAGCCGCCGTGCAGATGGGCGTCCTCGACCGCGATGGACAGGCCGAGGCCGGTGCCGCCGGTGGTCCGCACCCGGGACGGGTCGGCCCGCCAGAAGCGGTGGAACACCCGGGACGCCTCACCCGGCTTGAGGCCGATGCCGTAGTCGCGCACGCCGACCGCGACGGCGCCGTCCGCGGAGCCCAGCCGGACCACCACGTCGCGGCCCTCGCCGTGCTCCAGCGCGTTGACCACCAGGTTGCGCAGGATGCGCTCGATCCGGCGGGAGTCCACCTCGGCGAGCACCGGCTCGCCGTCGCCGCGGATCAGCACGGCGCTGCCCTTGGCCTCGGCGAGCGGCTCGGCGGCCTCCACCACGCGGGCGACGATCTCGCGCAGGTCGACCGGCTCGGCGTCCAGGATCGCGGCGCCGGCGTCGAAGCGGCTGATCTCCAGCAGGTCGGCGAGCAGCGACTCGAAGCGGTCCAGCTGGCCCTGGAGCAGCTCCGCCGAGCGGGCCGCCATCGGGTCCAGGTCCTCGCGGCTGTCGTAGATGAGGTCGGCGGCCATCCGGACCGTGGTCAGCGGGGTGCGCAGCTCGTGCGAGACGTCCGAGACGAAGCGGCGCTGCACCCGGGACAGCTCCTCCAGCTGGCGGATCTGCGCCTGGAGGGCGTTGGCCATCCGGTTGAAGGACTCCCCGAGGCGGGCGATGTCGTCCGTCCCGGTGACCTTCATCCGCTCTTCCAGGTGCCCGTCGGCGAGCCGCTCGGAGATCCCGGCGGCCATCCGGACCGGGGTGACCACCTGGCGCACCACGACCCAGGCGATGCCGCCCATCAGGATCACCACGAACACGCCGGCGGTCGCCAGGGTGCCGGTGACCAGGTTGAGGGTGTCGGTCTCCTGCCCGAAGGAGAAGACGTAGAACAGCTGGTAGCTCTTGTCGGCCGGGCCCATGAACTGCATGCCGAGGGCCAGCCCGGGCTCGGACTTCCCGCTGCTCCCGGGCGAGCGGTGGATCCGGGTCGGCTGGTCGAACATCTGGTTGGGCTCGGCGAGCAGCTTGGCCCGCAGCGAGTCGGGGATGCTGCTGGGCTGGATGTCGCCCGAGTAGCGCGGCGCGAAGCCGGCGGTGTCCGGGACGACGGCGCCGGTGCCGGGGGCCATCGCGATCACCGAGTAGACGGTCTGCCCGCTCCCGGCCAGGTCGTTGACCTGCCGCAGCAGCCAGGTGCCGGTCTCGTCGAGGGTCGGGTCCGCGGTGCCCCGCAGTTTCTGGTCCCGGGCCTCGTCGATCTTCTTCTGCTCGACCTGGAAGCCGATCCTGGCCTGCGCCCGGGCGGCGTCCATCTTGGTGTCGAGCAGGCCGTTGCGCACCTGGGCCACCACGACCACGCCGAGCACCAGGACGACGGCGATGGACGCCAGCAGCGACACCGCGACCACGCGCAGCTGGATCGACCGGCGGTACAGCGCGGCCGTCCGGTGCACGGGGCGGCGCAGCTGACGCTTCACCAGCGCGACCACGCCGGAAGGGCGCCGGCGGCGGGTCGTCGAGCTGAGCACGTCGCCGCGCACGGCCCCGGCCCCGTCGGTCGCGGTACCCGACGGGGTGTCGTCTGCCCGGTCCGTCACGTCAGCTGGGTCCGGCCTTGTAGCCGACGCCGCGGACGGTCACCACGATCTCGGGGCGCTCCGGGTCCTTCTCGATCTTGGAGCGCAGGCGCTGCACGTGGACGTTGACCAGACGGGTGTCCGCCGCGTGGCGGTAGCCCCAGACCTGCTCCAGCAGCACCTCGCGGGTGAACACCTGCCAGGGCTTGCGGGCCAGCGCGACCAGCAGGTCGAACTCCAGCGGGGTCAGCGGGATGCCCCGCCCGTCCCGCTTCACGGAGTGGCCGGCCACGTCGATCACCAGGTCGCCGATGGTCAGCTGCTCGGGCGTGGGCTCCTCGGCGCGGCGCAGCCGGGCACGCACCCGGGCCACCAGCTCCTTGGGCTTGAACGGCTTGGTGACGTAGTCGTCGGCACCCGACTCCAGGCCCACCACGACGTCGACCGTGTCGGTCTTCGCGGTCAGCATGACGATCGGGATGCCGGACTCCGCCCGGATCTGCCGGCACACGTCGATGCCGTCCCGGCCGGGCAGCATCAGGTCGAGGAGGACCAGGTCGGGCTTGGTCTCCCGGAACGCGGCTAGCGCCCTGTCCCCATCCGCGACGAAAAACGGCTCAAAACCCTCACCACGCAGCACGATGCCGAGCATCTCGGCCAGTGCGGAGTCGTCATCAACGACGAGGACGCGTCCCTTCATGCGTCCATCTTCTCATTACCGGATTGTGACCTGCCGCACAGCAGTGCCATTGCTCCAGAACGGCCAACTCCCCCACCGGTGCATTCCGGCCATACCGGGCGAATACCCCCGCCGGGAACACCTCCGGACCCCCTCCCGCCCCACCGCTGACCACCACCCGCCCCGCCGCGGACGCCCGTTGCCGATCAGCAACCGGATCGCGCTGGGGCCGGTTTCCGGCCCATGGCACGATGGGCGCTGCGCGCGGGCGGAAGATCCGTTCGCAGTCGCGCCCGTGACGCCCTCCGAGGAGCAGTGATGACCGACACCCCGGGCTGGGCCTCGCCCAGCTCGTCCGAGCCGCCCCGCGACGACGCCCGGCCCCCGGCCGACGCGACCGCCGCCGCGCCCGGGCCGTCGGCACCACCGCAGGCCGCCCCGGGCTGGACCGGTCCGGCCGGCGCCCCCCGCGGCGGACAGCAGTGGGGACAGCCCTCCGGCGGGCACCGCCCGTACGGCTGGGGCGCCCCCGCGAGCCCCAAGCCCGGCGTCATCCCCCTGCGGCCGCTGAACACCGGCGAACTGCTGGACGGTGCCGTCACCACCGTCCGCCGGAACTGGCGCACCGTGCTCGCCCTCTCGCTCGGCCTCGCCGTGCTCTCCCAGGCCGGCACCGTCCTGGTCAACCTGATGGTCAAGGGCAGGACCGGCGAGGCCACCCAGGTCCTGCGGCTGCTGGCCGGCCTGCCGCTGGACCTGCTGCTCAACGTCTTCGCCACCGCGCTGCTCACCATCGTGGTCAGCCGCGCCGTCCTCGGCCGGTCGGCGACCGCCGGGGAGGCCTGGCGCGACGCCCGCCCCCGGCTGCTGCAGCTGCTCGGCCTGACCCTGATCACCGCCCTGATGGGCCCCGGGGTCGTGCTGCTCGGCTTCGTCCCGCTGCTCGGCTACGAGGCCGGCGGCGCGGGCTCACCCGCGATCAAGGGCCTGCTGGCGCTGGTCGCCCTGCTGATCGTGCCGGTCGCCGTCTGGCTGTGGATCCGCTTCAGCCTCGCCGCCCCCGCCCTGATGCTGGAGAAGCAGGGCGTGCTGACGGCGCTGTCGCGCGCGCGGCGCCTGGCCCGCGGCGCCTGGTGGCGGATCCTCGGCATCACCCTGCTGGGCCACGTGCTGGCGCTCGTCGTCGCGCTGGTCATCGCCGTCCCGGCCCAGTTCATCGGCCTGGCACTGGGCTTCGAGAGCCTCGACGGCCAGGGCCTGCCCGACTCCGCCGACCGGGGCGTCGCCATGCTGCTCCTGCTGGCGGTCGCCGGGATCATCGCCGGCACCTTCACCACCCCGTTCATCGCCGCCGTCGGCGTGCTGGTCTACATCGACCAGCGGATCCGCCGCGAGGCCCTGGACATCGAGCTCGCCCGCGCGGCCGGCCTGCCCGAGCACGGCGGCACCGGGCCGGGCGACCCGACCGCGGCGAGGCGCTGAGCCGGATGTCTGACTGGGGGGACAGGCTCCTCGCCGCAGGCGGAGCACCGGTCACCGTGCCACGTGACCCGGCACGCGACGCCGCCCGCGACGAGCTGCTCGACGCGGAGTACCACAAGCACGACCCGTCCGTGCTGCAGCGGATCACGGACTGGTTCTACGACCGCATCGCCGGCGCGCTCGACAGCATCTCCGGCGACGGCACCACCGGCACCACCGGACTGGTCCTCTTCGTCATCGTCGCGGTGCTGATCGGCGCCGCGCTCTGGTGGCGCCTCGGCGCACCCCGCCGCGCCGCCCGCACCGTCCAGGACGTGTACGGCGCCGAAGGCCCGCGCAGCGCCGACCAGTACCGCGCGGACGCCGCCGGGCACGCCGCCGCCGGACGCTGGACCGAGGCCGTCCGCGAGCAGATGCGCGCCCTGGTGCGCAGCCTGGAGGAACGCACCCTGCTCGACACCCGCCCCGGCCGCACCGCCGACGAGGCCGCCGCCGAGGCCGGCCGGGCCCTGCCCGAGCACGCCGCCGCCCTGGCCGCGGCCGCCCGGACCTTCGACGACATCGCGTACGGCGAGCGCACCGCCGACCACGACGCCTACCGGCTGCTGCACGAACTCGACCGGACGCTGGAGCGCACCCGCCCGGTCCTCGCGCCCGACGCCGCCGAAGCCCCCGTCCCGGCCCCGACCCCGGGAGGAGCGGCATGACCGGTACCGTCCCCGCGACCCCGCCCGACGCCGGGGCGCCCACCCCCGCGACCGCGCCCGCCGTCCCGACCAGCCTCGCCCCCACCACGCGCGGCCTGTGGCGCCGGGCCCGCTGGTACCTGGCCGTCCTCGCCGCCCTGCTGATCGGCGCCGCCGCCGTCTCCGCGCTCGGCCAGGACCGCCGCTACCCGGCGCTCGACCCGCGCTCGTACGACCGCGACGGCACCCACGCCGTCGTCGCCCTGCTCGAACGCCAGGGCCTGAAGACCGGGTTCGGCACCGACCCGGCCGCCGCCCCGGACGGCCCGGACACCCTCGTGCTGCCCGAACCCGACCTGCTCAGCCCCGACCAGCTGCGCGCCGTCGCCGCCGCCCGGCACCGCCGGCTGGTGCTGGTCGCCCCCGGCCCGGCCGCGCTCACCGCGCTCGCCCCCGGCATCCGGCTGTCCGACGACGCGGGCGGGCTGCCGTACGCCGCCGTCCGCTCCACCACGGCGGAGTGCTCGCTCACCGAGGCCGTCCGGGCCGGCAGCGCCCAGCAGGGCGGCATGCTCTACACCAGCGGCAGCCGCGGCCAGGGCTGCTACCCGCGCGGCCACGGCTACCCGCTGGTCAGCCTCCCGGTCGGCGACGGGGACCGCGACGTCATCGTGCTCGGCAGCGGCGCCTTCCTGCACAACGGCGAGCTGGCCAAGGACGGCAACGCCTCCCTGGCGCTCGGCCTGCTCGGCTCGCAGCCCCGCCTCAGCTGGCACCTGCCCGACTACTCCGTCCCGGCCCCCGAGGGCGCCCGCACCAAGACCTTCGGCGACTACCTGCCGAGCGGCTGGCACTGGGCCGGCTACCAGCTCGCCGTCGCCGCCGTGCTCGCCGCCCTCTGGCGCGGACGCCGGCTCGGCCCGGTGGTCAGCGAGAACCTGCCGGTGGTGGTCCGCGCCGCCGAGACCACCGAGGGCCGCGCCCGGCTCTACCGGCGGGCCAGGGCCCGCGGCCGCGCCGCCGAGGCGCTGCGCGGCGCCACCGCCCACCGCCTCGCCCCCGCCCTGGGCGTCCCGCTCCAGGCAGGCGCCCCCGACCCCGACGCGCTCTGCGTCGCCGTGGCCGGCCGACTGCCCGAACGGCCCACCGGGGACGTCCGGGCCCTGCTGTACGGCCCGCCCCCCACCGACGACGCCGCACTGCTGCGGCTCGCCGACGACCTCGACGCCCTCGAAAGGCAGGTACGGAACCCGTGACCGACCAGGCAACCGCCCAGCTCCGCCCCGTCCCCGGCACGGCACCCGCTACCCCCGCCACCGACCCGCGCACCGCGCTCACCGCCCTGCGCGCCGAGATCGGCAAGGCCGTGGTCGGCCAGGACGCCGCCGTCACCGGCCTGGTCGTCGCCCTGCTCTGCGGCGGCCACGTGCTGCTGGAGGGCGTCCCCGGCGTCGCCAAGACCCTGCTGGTGCGCACCCTCTCCACCGCCCTGAGCCTGGAGACCAAGCGCATCCAGTTCACCCCCGACCTGATGCCCGGCGACGTCACCGGCTCGCTCGTCTACGACGCCCGCACCGCCGAGTTCTCCTTCCAGCCCGGCCCGGTCTTCACCAACCTGCTGCTCGCCGACGAGATCAACCGCACCCCGCCGAAGACCCAGGCGGCCCTGCTGGAGGCCATGGAGGAGCACCAGGTCACCGTGGACGGCGAGCCGCGCGCGCTGCCCGTCCCGTTCCTGGTCGCCGCGACCCAGAACCCGGTCGAGTACGAGGGCACCTACCCGCTGCCCGAGGCCCAGCTGGACCGCTTCCTGCTCAAGCTGATCCTGCCGCTGCCCGACCGCGACCAGGAGTTCCAGGTGCTCTCCCGGCACGCCGCCGGCTTCGACCCGCGCGACCTCGGCGCGGCCGGCGTCCGCCCGGTCGCCGGGCCCGAGCACCTGGCCGCCGCCCGCGAGCAGATCGCCGGGCTGACCGTCGCCCCCGAGGTCCTCGCCTACATCGTCGACCTCTGCCGGGCCACCCGGCAGTCCCCGTCGCTGTCGATCGGCGTCTCCCCCCGCGGCGCCACCGCCCTGCTGGCCGCCTCCCGGGCCTGGGCCTGGCTGGCCGGCCGCGACTACGTCACCCCGGACGACGTCAAGGCGCTGGCCCTGCCCACCCTGCGGCACCGGGTCGCGCTGCGCGCCGAGGCGGAGATGGAGGGCGTCACCGCCGACTCCGTCATCCAGGCCGTCCTCGCCCAGACGCCCGCTCCCCGCTGACCCGGCACACCGCACCGTCACCCGCACCGCACCGCCCCCGTTCGGCCCTCCGGCCCACGGGCTTCCGACCCACCGGTCCCCGACTCACGGGTCTCCGACTCACGGGCTTCCGAAGGAGCGCACCGCATGGCCCTCACCGGGCGAACCGCCCTGCTCGCCGCACTCGGCGCGCTCGTCGTGGGCCTGCTGCTGCCGTCCCGGACCGGGATCGGCCTGGTCACCGGCGCGGTGCTGGTCGCCGTCGCGGTCGACCTGGTGCTCGCCGCCCCGGTCCGCGGCCTGCGGTTCGTGCGCGGCGGCGACACCACCGTCCGGCTCGGCGAACCCGCCACGGTCGAGCTGACCGTCACCAACCCGTCCGGCCGACCGCTCCGGGGCCTGGTCCGCGACGCCTGGGCCCCGTCCGCCTGGCGCCCCGGCACCGCCGAGACCGCCTCCCGCCACACCCTGGCCCTCCCCGGCGGCGAGCGGCGCCGGATCACCACCGTGCTCACCCCCACCCGCCGCGGCGACCACCACGCCCACCGGGTGACGGTCCGCTCCCTCGGCCCGCTCGGCCTGGCCGGCCGCCAGGGCTCCCACCTCGTCCCCTGGACGGTCCGCGCACTGCCCCCGTTCGCCAGCCGCAAGCACCTGCCCTCCCGACTCGCCCGGCTGCGCGAACTCGACGGCCGCACCTCGGTCCTGACCCGCGGCCAGGGCACCGAGTTCGACTCCCTGCGTGAGTACCTGCCCGGCGACGACGTCCGCTCCATCGACTGGCGCGCCAGCGCCCGCCGGAACACCGTCGCCGTCCGCACCTGGCGCCCCGAACGCGACCGGCACATCCTCGTCGTCCTCGACACCGGCCGCACCTCGGCCGGCCGGGTCGGCGACGCGCCCCGCCTGGACGCCGCCCTCGACGCCGCGCTGCTGCTCACCGCCCTCGCCACCCGGGCCGGCGACCGGGTCGACCTGCTCGCCCACGACTCCCGCAAGCGGGTCGCGGTGGCCGGCAGCTCGGCCCACGAGGTGCTGCCCGCCTTCACCCACGCGATGGCGGGCCTGGAACCCGCGCTGCACGAGACCGACATGCGCTCGCTGGTCGCCACGGCGCTCAAGATGGCGCCGCAGCGCTCGCTGATCGTGCTGCTCACCGGCCTCGACGCGGCCCCGGTCGAGGACGGCCTGCGCCCGCTGCTGCCGATGCTCACGAAGCGCCACGAGGTCGTCCTCGCCTCGGTCGCCGACCCGCGGCTGGACGTCCTCGCCGCCGGGCGGGGCACCGTGGAGGCGGTCTACGGCGCGGCGGCCGCGGAGCAGACCCGGGCCGACCGCCGGGCCACCGCCGAGCGCCTCACCCGCCACGGCGTCACCGTCCTGGACGCCCCGCCGGCCCGGATCGCCCCCGCCCTGGCCGACACCTACCTGGCACTGAAGGCGGCCGGCCGGCTCTGAACCGAGGCGTCACGTCGGCCGACGGTCCTTCAGCAACGTGTTGAGCCGGGCGGCCTGACGGGTCAGGTGGTCGCGCTCGGCGAGGTTCGGCGCCCGGTGCGCCGCCTGCGCGTACAGCCGGGCCGCCGCCACCAGGTCCCCGTCACGCTCGTGGAGGTACGCCGCCACCGCGGCGTACCTGGGCAAGGTGTCGTCCAGCTCCGCGAGCGCCGCCAGCCCGGCGCGCGGACCGTCGGCCTCGCCGACCGCCACCGCCCGGTTCAGCCGCACCACCGGGCTCCCGGTCAGCCGGACGAGCTCGTCGTACCACTCGACGATCTGCGTCCAGTCCGTCTCCTCGGCGGTGGGAGCGTCGGCGTGCAGCGCCGCGACGGCCGCCTGCGCCTGGAACTCCCCCAGCCGGTCCCGGGCCAGGGCCGCCTGGAGGATCCCGATGCCCTCGGCGATCATCCCGGTGTCCCACCGACCGCGGTCCTGCTCGGCCAGCGGCACCAGCGCGCCGTCCGGCCCGGTCCGGCCGGCCCGCCGGGCGTGGTGCAGCAGCATCAGGGCCAGCAGCCCCGCCACCTCGGGGTGGTCGATCACCGCCGCGAGCTGCCGGGTCAGCCGGACGGCCTCCGCCGCCAGGTCGACGTCACCGGAGTAGCCCTCGTTGAAGACCAGGTAGAGCACCCGGAGCACGGTGGCGACGTCCCCCGGCTGATCGAACCGGACGGCCGAGACGGTGCGCTTGGCCCGGCTGATCCGCTGCGCCATGGTCGCCTCGGGCACCAGGTAGGCCCGGGCGATCTGGCGGGTGGTCAGCCCGCCCACCGCGCGCAGGGTCAGCGCGACCGCCGACGAGGGCGTCAACGACGGGTGGGCGCACAGGAAGTAGAGCTGGAGCGTGTCATCCACGGCGGCCACGGGCCCCGGCTCCGGCTCCTGGTCGGCCACGTCCTCCCGGCGCCGGCGGGCGGCGTCCGACCGGGTCGCGTCCAGGAACTTGCGCCAGGCCACGGTGATCAGCCAGCCCTTGGGATCGCGTGGCTGGTCGACCGGCCAGACCCGGATCGCCTCGACCAGCGCCTCCTGAACGGCGTCCTCGGCCGCCGCGAAGTCTGCTCCGCGGCGGACGAGGACGCCGATGACGCTCGGCGTGAGGCTCCTCAGCAGGGCCTCGTTCATCGGAGAGGTCTACTCCGTGACGGTCGGCGGCATCGCCAGGAACGGCCGCAGCTCCAGCCACTCGTGGATCGGCTTCCCCCCGGCGCCGGGGGCCGCCGACAGCTCCCCGGCCAGCTCGACGGCGCGCTCGTAGCTGTCGACGTCGATCACCATCCAGCCGGCGATCAGGTCCTTGGTCTCGGCGAACGGACCGTCGGTGACCGGCGGACGCCCCTCACCGTCGTACCGGACCCACGTCCCCTCCGGCGCGAGCGCCTGGCCGTCGACGAACTCGCCGGTCTTCTCCAGCCGGGCCGCGAACTCCTGCATGTACGCGATGTGCGCCGTGACCTCCTCCGGCGTCCACTGGTCCATCGGCACGCAGTTGACCGCTTCCGGGGCGCCCCGGTAGTGCTTCAGCAGCAGGTACTTGGCCATCGTCTTCTCCTCGGAGCCTGGTGCGACCCATTGTGGCCGCGTCCACCCCGGGGACGACGCCGGTCACGGGTTCTCGACACGACTGACCAAGATTTTTTCGGGCAACCCTCCGGGGACGCACCGGCCCGGAAACGCGAAGAACCCCCACCCGGGTCCCGGATGGGGGTTCTTCAGCAATGATTGTTCGGCGGCGTCCTACTCTCCCACAGGGTCCCCCCTGCAGTACCATCGGCGCTGTAAGACTTAGCTTCCGGGTTCGGAATGTAACCGGGCGTTTCCCTCACGCTATGACCACCGAAACACTATGAAACTGTCAACCGCACCAACCACGCTGGGTTGGGGTCGTTGTTTCAGAACAACACAGTGGACGCGAGCAACTGAGGACAAGCCCTCGGCCTATTAGTACCGGTCAACTCCACCCCTCACAGGGCTTC
>NZ_JBIVSD010000028.1:0-85450 GCF_044756065.1 Kitasatospora sp. NPDC092039
CGCTACCCGTCGTTCAAGGGGATCATGGCGGCGAAGAAGAAGCCGGTGCAGTCGCTGGACCTGGACGACCTGGGCATCGAGGCGGACGAGGTCGGTCTGGCGGGTTCGTGGACGGCGGTCGAGTCGGTGGCGGCGCGTCCGGCGCGGACCGCGGGCACGGTCGTCAAGGACGAGGGCGAGGGCGGCAAGTCGCTCGCGGCCTTCCTCGCCGACCAGAAGTTCATCTAGTCCCACCCGTTCGCGCATCCAACGATCGATCAGGAGCAACGAATCATGGCTGAGATCCTGGTTCTGGTGGACCACGCCGACGGTGCGGTCCGCAAGCCGGCCCTGGAGCTGCTGACCCTGGCCCGCCGCATCGGCGAGCCGTCCGCCGTCGTCCTGGGCGCCGGCGCGGCCGCGGCCGACATCGCCGCCAAGGCCGGCGAGTTCGGCGCGGCGAAGGTGTACGTCGCCGACGGCGCCGAGTTCACCGACCAGCTGGTCGTCCCGAAGGTGGACGCCCTGGCCCAGATCGCCAAGGCCAACGACGCCGCCGCCGTGCTGGTGACGTCCTCCGGCGAGGGCAAGGAGGTCGCCGCCCGCGTCGCGCTGCGCCTCGGCTCCGGCATCATCACCGACGCCGTCGACCTGGAGGCCGGCGACGGCGGTCCGGTCGCCACCCAGTCGGTGTTCGCCGCGTCCTTCCAGGTGAAGTCGAAGGTCACCAAGGGCGCGCCGGTCATCACCGTCAAGCCGAACGCCGTCGCCCCGGAGGCCGCCCCGGCCGCCGGCGCGGTGGAGAACGTCGCCGTCGAGTTCACCGGCAACGCCGCCAAGGTCACCTCCCGCACCCCGCGGGTGTCCTCCGGCCGCCCCGAGCTGACCGAGGCCGCCATCGTGGTCTCCGGCGGCCGCGGCGTCGGTGCCGCCGAGGGCTTCGGCGTGGTCGAGGAGCTCGCGGACGCGCTGGGCGCGGCCGTCGGTGCCTCGCGCGCCGCCGTGGACGCCGGCTGGTACCCGCACAGCAGCCAGGTCGGCCAGACCGGCAAGCAGGTCTCCCCGCAGCTGTACGTCGCGGCGGGCATCTCCGGCGCCATCCAGCACCGGGCCGGCATGCAGACCTCGAAGACCATCGTGGCCGTCAACAAGGACCCCGAGGCCCCGATCTTCGAACTGGTCGACTACGGCGTGGTCGGCGACCTCTTCGAGGTGCTGCCGCAGCTCACCGCCGAGGTGAAGGCCCGCAAGGCCTGATCCCCGGACGACCGAAGAGGGCGTGGCACCGAGGAGTACCCGGTGCCACGCCCTCCGGCGTTCCCGGGGGCCCCTCCTCCTCGGCCCGGCCCCGTCGTCCCCGGAGCGCGGCGGGCGGGGCGGCGGCCCGTAGAGTCGGCGCCGACGCGTGACGCGGAGGCGGACGCGCGAGGCGAGCGCGCCCGGGACGACGGGGCGCAGTGGCGTGGGACGAGGCGAGGACGGTGGCATGGCACTGCTGACGGCACTTCAGGGCGGTTTCGGCGACGCGGCGGACGCGCTGCGGATCGACGGTCGGACGCTCTCCCGGGAGGACCTGCTGGGCGCGGCGACCGCCGTCGCCGACCGGGTGGCCGGGGCCCCGGCGCTCGCGGTGCTCGCCCGGCCCACCGTCGAGACCGTCACCGCCGTGGTCGGCGGCCTGCTGGCGGGCGTCCCGGTGGTGCCGCTGCCGCCCGACTCGGGGCCCAAGGAGCGCGAGCACATCCTGCGCGACTCGGGCGCGGCGCTGCTCGCGCACGCCGTCGGGGAGACGCCGCCGCAGGACACCCCGGTGGCGGGGCTGCCGGTCGACCCGGCGCACCGCTCCGCCACCACCTTCGCCGAGCCGGCTCCCGAGTCGACCGGCTTCGTGCTCTACACCTCCGGCACCACCGGCGCGCCCAAGGGCGTGGTGATCCGGCGCGAGGCGGTCGCCGCCGACCTCGACGCCCTGGCCGCCGCCTGGCAGTGGACCGCCGAGGACACCCTGGTGCACGGCCTGCCGCTGTTCCACGTGCACGGACTGCTGCTCGGCGTGCTCGGCGCCCTGCGCACCGGCAGCGCCCTGGTGCACACCGGGCGGCCCACCCCGGAGGGGTACGCGACGGCGGGCGGCAGCCTGTACTTCGGGGTGCCCACCGTCTGGTCCCGGGTGGCGGCGGACCCGGCGGCGGCCCGGCTCGCCCCGGCCCGGCTGCTGGTCTCCGGCAGCGCGCCGTTGCCCGTCCCGGTGTTCGAGCGGTTGGCGGCGCTCACCGGGCACGCCCCGATCGAGCGGTACGGGATGACCGAGTCGCTGATCACCGTCAGCACCCGGGCGGACGGCGAACGGCGCCCGGGCAGCGTCGGGCTGCCGGTGGACGGGGTCCGTACCCGGCTGGTCGGCGAGGACGGCGCGCCGGTGCCGAGCGACGGGGAGAGCGTCGGCGAACTCCAGGTCTGCGGCCCGACGCTGTTCAGCGGCTACCTCAACCGGCCGGACGCGGACGCCGAGGCGTGGACGGCGGACGGCTGGTTCCGCACCGGCGACGTCGCGGTGATCGGGGCAGACGGCTTCCACCGGATCGTCGGCCGCGCCTCGGTGGACCTGATCAAGAGCGGCGGCTACCGGATCGGCGCGGGCGAGGTGGAGGCCGCGCTGCGCGACCACCCGTCGGTCGCCGACGCGGCCGTGGTCGGCGTGCCGGACGAGGACCTCGGACAGGCGATCGTCGCGTACGTCATCGCGGACGGCGCCGTGACGGGGGACCAGCTGACGGCCTTCGTGGCGGATCGGCTCTCGGTGCACAAGCGGCCGCGCCGGGTCGTCCTGGTACCCGAACTGCCCAGGAACGCGCTGGGAAAGGTGCTGAAGAAGCAGCTGCTGGCGGAGGCCGGCGGACGCTGACGACGGGGGCTCCGGACGCTGACGGCGGGGTCTCCGGACGCCCCCTCGGATGACGGGTGTTCACCCTGATGCGCCGTCGGTGCTCACCACCCGTGACCCTTCCATTGGCGCACTCCACTGCGCGCCGTGAGCGGACGCGTGCCTAACGTGACACGCAGGCAGAACCGAATCCCCTGGACGACACGCCGCGGCTTCCGGTCGCAGGACCGGAAGCCGCGGCGTGCCGGACGGGGGCTCTGCCGACAGGCACGGCCATTCCTGGCCGGTCACAGAACCCGCTGCAGTCCGCAGCGATCCGCAGCAGTGAAGGAAGTCAGCACGATGACCACCGTCAACACCGGCGCGCCGGAGGCCGCCGGCGAACCGACCGGGCAGCAGGACGCTGCCGCCGTCCGCCCCTCCCGTCCGTCCCGCACCGCGCGGCTCCGTCGGGGGATAGGCATGGTGGCCGTGATCGCGACCGGCGCGGGCGTGATCGGCCTCGGCACCGGCGTCAGCCCCGCGGCCGCCGAGCCCGCCCCGGCGCACGCCGGGTGGGACGGCTCGCGGTACTGGTTCAAGAACAGTCAGGGGCAGTGGCGCTGGACCTCGCACTACAGCGTGTACGCGGCCCGGACCGGGGGCGGCTCCGCGTCCGCCGCCAAGGCCACCGGCAGGTCCTCCGGGATCAAGCAGGGCTGGGACGGCTCGCGCTACTGGTTCCGCAACAGCAAGGGCGAGTGGCGCTGGACCTCGCACTACGACGTCTACCTGGACCGCACCGGCGGCGGCTCGTCCTCGGGGTCCGCGGGCTCGGGCCACGCCGACGACTCGGTCGCGGAGGACCGGGACGTCGAGACCGCCGTGCAGTTCGCGCTCTCCCAGCTGGGCGTACCGTTCCGCCGGGCCGGCAACGGGCCGGACGGCTACGACTGCTCGGGCCTGGTGCAGCAGTCCTTCCGGCGCGGCGGGATCGAGCTGCCGCGCGTCGCCAACGACCAGTACGCGGCCACCACGCCGATCCGCGCGAGCCAGTTGCGCCGCGGTGACCTGCTGTTCTGGTCGCCGGACGGGACCGCGCGCGGCATCCAGCACGTGGCGATCTACCTGGGCGACAACCGGTACGTCGAGGCCGCGCGGCCCGGGACCAACGTCCGGACCTCGGCGATCAGCAGCGGCTACTACCCGGCGTTCATGGGGCGCCCGTAGCGGGTCCGCCGTCCGCCCGTCGGGGGCACCGGGTCCGCCGGGTGCCCCCGACGGGCGTTCCGGGGCGCCGACGCCTCGGCGTCCGTCGGGCGTTCCGCGAAGCTTCCGCGGGCGGAGGCCGGTGCCCTGACGGGCGTGCCGCCGACGCGTGGTCAGAGGTCAGTCGGGCGGGGCAGGGCGCCGCGGGCGCCGAGGCCGGTGACGGCGAACGCCCCGGCCGCGACGGCGGTGGCGGCCGCGTCGGGCAATTCGGCGCCGCGGGCGAGCCCGGCGGCCAGGGCGCCGCAGAAGACGTCGCCGGCGCCGGTGGTGTCGACCACCCGGACGGCGGGGGCGGGCAGGTGGACCGCCGTCCCGCCCGCGGCGACCAGCGCGCCCGCACCGCCCAGGGTGACCACGGCGCCCTCGGCGCGTCGGGCCAGGACCCGGGCGGCCTCGGCGACGTCGGCGGCGCCGGTGAGCTGGCGGGCCTCGACGGCGTTCGCGACGATCAGCGGGCGGCGGCCGGTGGGGCCGGCCTCCGGCAGGGCGCCGGCGGGGGCGGTGTTGTGCAGCCAGCGGGTGCCGCCCGAGGGGCCTGCGGCGGGCAGGGCGGCGGCGGTCGCCCGGACGCACTCCTCGGGGACCTCGTTGCTGGTCAGGACCACGTCGACGGGGAGCAGACGGAGGCGGCCGAGGGCGGCGGTGACCTCCTGCGGGGTGAGGTGGGCATTGGCGCCGGGCACGACGACGATGCTGTTCTCGCCGGACGGGTCGACCATGACGATCGCCTGACCGGTGGGCGCGTCCGGGTGGGTGAGCACGGCGCCCGTCTCGACCTGCGCGCCGTGCAGATCGGCACGCGCCGCCTCGCCCTCCGCGTCCCGCCCGACCTTGGCGACCAGGTGCGTCGCCGCGCCCATCCGGGCCGCCGCCACCGCCTGGTTGGCCCCCTTGCCGCCGAAGCCCCCGGTGGCGGCGGTGGCCAGGACGGTCTCGCCGGGGGAGGGGAGCACGGGGCAGCGGAGGATGCGGTCCGTGTTGACCGAGCCGATGACGATCACGCGACCTGCGGGCAGCAGCTTCATCGTTCCTCTGTACGCGGCGGGGCGCGGGCGGCGCAAGCCGGCGGGCGATGGCGGGCGCAGCGCGAGTTCGGGGCAGATGCGGGGCGGGCGCAGCGCGGGTGCGGAGCGCGCACGCGGGGGCACGGGGCGTACGGGTGGGGGCGCGCGGAGCGTACGAGCGGGGCGTGCGCGGCAAGTCGACCCGTCAGGCGCCCTGTGCCCTAGCAGTAGTGAAGGGGTGCAATTTTGATGTAGACCGGTCTGCATATTTCTGCCCGTGGGTGTCTGACCTGGGCACATGCCGCTGTCACGGGGCAGGTCGGGGCGTGCGGGCGGGCGCGTCGGGGAGGCATGGGGAGCGGCGTGGCGCGGGTACCACCACGGGTGGCGCTGGTTCGACCAACGGGGGCGCTGCCCGGTGCGAACGGCATCGGGGGAAGTCGAGGGCAGGGGACGTTGTGATCGTCTGGGTCAATGGAACATTCGGGGCGGGCAAGACGAGCGCCTGCCGCGAGCTGGTGGAACTGCTGCCCGGGAGCGTGCTCTTCGATCCCGAGCTGGTGGGCTTCGGCCTGCGCCGGATGCTTCCGGTCGACCGGTTGGCGACGGTGTCCGACTTCCAGGACCTGGCGGCCTGGCGCCGGCTCGTCCCCGAGACGGCGGCGGCGCTGCTCGGTGAGGTCGGGGGCCCGCTGGTGGTCCCGATGACCCTGCTCAGAGAGGACTACCGGGACGAGATCTTCGGCGACCTGGCCTCGCACGGGATCACGGTGCACCACTTCGTGCTGGACCCTGAAGAAACGATCCTGCGTGACCGCATCGCCCACCGCGAGGAGTGCCCGGGCGATCCGGAGGGCAGCGAGCGGGTCCGCACCTGGTGCCTCGAACACCTGCCCCACTACCGCGCCGCCCGCCGCTGGCTGGTCGGCGACGCCCGCATGATCGACACCAGCGAACTCTCCCCCCGGGAGACCGCGCACCGGATCGCCGAGCTGGTCCGGGTCGGCGCCGCCCGCTGTCCGATCGTCCAGACCCCGGACCCGACCGGCGACACCGTGGCCTCCGCCGTCCTGTTCTTCGACGAGCAGGACCGCGTGCTGCTGGTCGACCCGGTCTACAAACCGGACTGGGACTTCCCCGGCGGCGTGGTCGAGCGCGGCGAGGCCCCCACCGACGCCGCCCTGCGCGAGACCGCCGAGGAGCTGGGCCTGCGCCTGGACCCGGCCGCGCTGCGCCTGCTCGCCGTCGACTGGGAGCCGCGCACCGGCCCGCGCCGCGGCGGCCTGCGGCTGGTGTACGACGGCGGCCTGCTGAACGCGGAGGGCCGGCAGAACCTGCTGCTCCAGCAGGAGGAGCTGCGCGGCTGGCGCTTCGTCACGCTGGACGAGGCCGGCGAGCTGCTGCCCCCGGGGCGGTACCGGCGGCTGGCGGCCGCGCTGGACGCGCGGCGGAGCGGCGAGCTGCGGTACCTGGAGGCGGGGAGCCGGGTGGCCGTCGGGCTGGCGAGCACGGCGGACGCGGCGTAGCGGGCGGGCGGCCGCACCGGCCGGTGCGGCCGGTTCAAGGGGCAGGTTCACGGCGGTCGGTGCCGGGTGGTCGCGGCGGAGCGGCCCGTGACGCGCCTCCCGGTGCGCGGCGCCGCGGTCGCGGGCGGGAGGATGGAGGCATGCCGTTCACGCTGAGCCATCCCGCCGCCGTCCTGCCCCTGCTGGGTGCCGCCGGGGCGCGCGGGCCCCTGGTGGCGTCGGCGCTGGTCGCCGGGTCGATGGCGCCGGACGTGCCGTTCTTCGCCGAGTCCCTGCTGCCCGGCGTGTACGGCCACGGCGGGCTGACGCACCGCTGGTGGGCGGTGCCGACGCTGGACGTGGCGATCGCCGGCGTGCTGGTGGCCGGCTGGCACGGGCTGCTGCGCGGGCCGGTGGTGGCGCTGCTGCCCGAGCGGTGGGCGGGCGGCGCCGAGGCGCTGACCGCCCGGCGGGCCGGGGGCGTCCACGGTCTCGGAGGCTGCGGAGCGGCCCGCGGTGCGGCGTGGTTCGCGGTGTCGGCGGCGATCGGCGCGGCCACCCACGTCGGCTGGGACGCGTTCACCCACGGCGGCCGGCTGGGATCGCGGCTGCTGCCCGTACTGGACCGGCAGGCGGCCGGGGTTCCGCTCTACGAGGCGCTGCAGTACGGCAGTTCGGCGCTCGCCCTGGCGGCGCTGGGCGGCTGGGCGGCGCGTGCGGTGCGGGCCGTCGAGCCGGTGCGGCCGGCCGTGCGGCTCGCGCCCCGCGCCCGGCGGGCGGCCGTCGCGGTGCTGGGCGCGGCCACGGCCACCGGGGTGCTGCAGCGGCTCGGTCCGCTGCGACGGAACCTGGTGCCGGAGGTCTGCTTCGGCGCCGGGGCCGGGCTCGCGGTGGGCATGGTCGGGTACGCGGCGGTGCTGGCGGCCGCCCGCCGGTTGCGCGGCGGGCGGCCGGACGTGCCTCGGCAGGCCCCTCGGGACCTCGCCCCGAACGTCCGTCAGACGGAGCGCAGTTCGGCGTAGCGGCGGAGGAACAGCGCCTCGGTGAGGGCCATCCGCTCCAGCTCTTCCGGGTCGACGCTCTCGTTGACCGCGTGGATCTGGGTGGTCGGCTCCTCGACGCCGATCAGCACGATCTCGGCCTGCGGGTAGAGCGAGCGCAGCGTGTTGCAGAGCGGGATCGAGCCGCCCTCGCCGGAGGCGACCATCGGGGTGCCGAAGGCCTCCGCCATCGCCTCGCCCATCGCCTCGTACGCCGGGCCGCTGGTGTCGGCGCGGAACGGGGCGCCGTTGCCCTGGCGCTCGATCGTCAGGCGGGCGCCGAGCGGGACCTGTGCCTCCAGGTGGGCGACCAGCGCGTCCTGGGCGGCGCCCGGGTCGGTGCCCGGCGCGACGCGCAGGCTGATCAGGGCCTTGGCGGTGGACTGGACGGAGGAGGTGGCGCCGATCACCGGCGGGGCGTCGATGCCGAGCACGGTGACGGCCGGGCGGGCCCAGAGGCGGTCCGCGATGGTGCCGGTGCCGGTCAGGGCGACGCCGTCGAGCACCTTGGCGTCGGCGCGGAACTGCTCCTCCGGGTACTGCACGCCCTCCCAGGTCTGGTCGGCGGTCAGGCCGGCCACCGCGACGTCGCCGTTCTCGTCGTGCAGCGAGGCCAGCATCCGGACCAGCGACTGCAGCGCGTCCGGGGCGGCGCCGCCGAAGGCACCGGAGTGCAGGTTGCCGGCCAGCGTGGTGACCGTGGCCTCGACGATCGTCATGCCGCGCAGGGAGGCGGTCACGGTGGGCAGGCCGGGGGCGAAGTTGCCGGTGTCGCCGATGACGATGGCGTCGGCGGCGAGCAGCTCGGGGTGGGCCTCGGCGTAGCGCTCCAGACCGCCGGTGCCCTGCTCCTCGGAGCCCTCGACGATGATCTTCAGGCCGACCGGGTAGGCGTCGCCGTGGACCTGACGCAGCGCCCGCAGGGCGGTCAGGTGCATCAGGATGTTGCCCTTGCAGTCGGCGGCGCCGCGCCCGTACCAGCGGCCGTCGCGCTCGGTCAGCTCGAAGGCGGGGCTGAGCCAGCCGTCCTCGTCCAGCGGGGGCTGGACGTCGTAGTGGGAGTAGAGCAGGACGGTCGGCGCGCCCTCGGGGCCGGGCAGCTCGCCGTAGACGGACTGGGTGCCGTCCGGGGTGTCCAGCAGCCGGACGCCGGTCAGGCCCTCGGCGGCGAAGGCGTCGGCGACCCAGCGCGCGGCCTTCTCGCACTCCTCGACCGGGAACTGGCGCGGGTCGGCGACCGACGGGAAGGCGACCAGTTCGGCGAGGTCGGTGCGGGCACGGTCCATCAGGGACCGGACGGCGTCGGCCAGGGGCTGTGACATCGAGGCTCCGGGGAGACGGTCCGCCCAGGGTGGTGTGCGGGCGGAGGAAGCGGGTTGCGGTAGTGCCGATCATAGGCGGAGCGGAACGGGGTGTTCCGAGGGTGCGGGGCCGGATCCCCGCGGACCCCGCCGGACGCCGGCGGCCCCCTCCCGGTCCTCGGGGAACCGGGCGCCCTTGAACGGGGCGGCCGGTGACTGGGGCGGCGTGCTCGAACGGCGCGGCCGGACACATAGGATTGCTCGACGTGACTGACTCCGGAAGCTCCGATTCCCGCAGCCCGCTCGACAGCCCGGCCGAGGGCGGTCCGACCGACGACGCGGCCGGGCCGCTGGACGGCGTCTGGGACGTCGTGGTGGTCGGCGCCGGACCGGCAGGCTCCTCGGCCGCGCACGCCGCCGCGGCCCAGGGCCGCCGGGTACTGCTGCTCGACAAGGCCGAACACCCCCGGTACAAGACCTGCGGCGGCGGCATCATCGGCCCCTCCCGGGACAGCCTCCCGCCGGATTTCCGGCTGCCGCTGCAGGACCGGGTGCACGCCGTCACCTTCGCCTACGACGGGAGGTACACCCGCACCCGGCGGTCCAAGCGGATGCTGTTCGGCCTGGTCAACCGGGACGAGTTCGACCTGCGCCTGGTGCAGGCGGCCAAGCAGGCCGGGGCGGTGCTGGTCACCGGGGTGACCGTCACCGGTGTCGAGCAGCGCGGCGGCGAGCACCGGACGGCGCTGGTCACGGCGGCGGACGGGCGCACCTTCGAGGCCCGCGCGGTGGTCGGCGCGGACGGCAGCGCGAGCCGGATCGGCCGGCACGTCGGCGTCACCTTCGACCAGATCGACCTCGGTCTGGAGGCGGAGATCCCGGTCCCGGCTCAGGTCGCCGCCGACTGGTCGGGCCGGATCCACCTCGACTGGGGCCCGCTGCCCGGCAGTTACGGCTGGGTGTTCCCGAAGACCGAGACCAGCAGCCTGACGGTCGGGGTCATCTCGGCCCGTGGCGACGGCGAGCGGACCAAGCAGTACCTCGCCGACTACATCCGCCGACTGGGCCTGTCCGGGTTCACCCCCCGGGTCGAGTCCGGGCACCTGACCCGCTGCCGGACCGAGGACTCGCCGCTCTCCCGCGGCCGGGTGCTGGTCGCCGGGGACGCGGCCGGACTGCTGGAGCCGTGGACCCGCGAGGGCATCTCGTACGCGCTGCGCTCGGGCCGGCTGGCCGGCGAGTGGGCGGTGAAGATCGCCGAGGCGGGCGACGCGACGGCGGTGCGGCGCGAGGCGCTGAACTACGCGTTCGCGGTCAAGGCCGGGCTGGGCGTGGAGATGCGCGCGGGCAAGCAGCTGCTGGGCGCCTTCGAGCGGCGGCCGTACCTGTTCCACGCGGCGGTCTGCCTGGTGCCGGCGGCCTGGCGGGCCTTCGCCCGGACCACCCAGGGGCACACCTCCTTCTCCCAGGTGCTGCGGCAGTACCGGGCGGCGCGGCGGCTGACGGCGATGGCCTCGCGGTAGGACGGCTGTCGTGACGCGGGGCCGGTGTCCCTCCCCGGTGCGGGGAGGGACACCAGCCCCGTTCGCACCGTGGCGCGGGCTGTCCGGGTGGCGGCGCGGTGGGGCTACTTGAGCCCGGTGTCCAGTGCGGACATCAGGGTGCCGGACGGGGTGTCGCCGGACATCTCCCAGATCATGCCGCCGAGCAGGTTCTTCGACTTCAGGTAGGCGGTCTTCTGTGAGATCGCCCAGGCGTCGTCGAAGCTCCACCACTGGCCGCCGGCTCCCGTGTAGCCGTACGTCGCGACGGACTTGGGGTCGTGGTAGACCTTGAGGCCGGAGAGGCTGGTGACCAGGTTGTGGTACCCGCGGGTACCGGCCTCGTCGGTGAACTGGCCCGGTGCGGCGCCGTTCGCGGACTGCCAGGCGCCGTTCGCACCGCCGTCCGCGACGCCCTGCCAGCCGCGCCCGTAGAACGGGAAGCCGATGGTCAGCTTGCGCGGGTTGACCCCGGCGTTCAGGTACGTCTGGACGGCCGTGTCCACGCTGAAGTGGGTGCTGTAGGGGTCGTTCGGGTCCTGGTAGAGGTTGGAGGCGTGGCCGGTGCGGTTCGGCTCCCAGGAGTTGTCGCTGCCCGACCCGTGGAAGTCGTAGCCCTGGACGTTGGCGATGTCCAGCGAGCCGAAGATCTTCGAGAGGTCCCAGCCGGCGGCGACCTTCGCCGGGTCGGCCGGGGTGAACGCGGTGAGCAGCTTGTGCGAGCCGCCCAACGCGTCCAGCTGCTTGCGGAATTCGGCCAGCAGCAGGGTCAGGTTGTCCTTGTCGTTCGGGCTCCAGTGGTTGCCCGGGTGGCCGTCGGCGGAGCCGGGCCACTCCCAGTCGAGGTCGATGCCGTCGAAGATGCCCGCGGCCACGCCGTCGCCGCCGGCGCCGTTGTAGACCGGCAGGTTGCCCTTGATCCAGGTGTCGACGCAGGACTTGACGAACTTCTGGCGGGACGCGTCGGTGGCGGCGGCGTCGGAGAAGTACTTGGAGTAGGTCCAGCCGCCGAGCGAGACGACCACCTTCAGGTTCGGGTACTTGGCTTTGAGCTTCTTCAACTGGTTGAGGTTGCCGCGGAGTTTGCCCCAGCCGTCGTCGGCCACGCCGTCCACCGACTGGGCGGCGCTCATCGCCCGGCCGTAGTCCGCGTCGGCGTCGCCGGCGCCGGTGCCCTGGTCCGGGTCCTGCGGGTTGCCGCTGGTGCCCTTGGTGACGCCCGCTAGGCAGGTCAGGTTGACCGGATCGATGTTCTCGAAGGCGTAGTTGATGACGTCGAGCTTGGCGGCGGCGCCCGAGGTGTCCAGGTTCTTGACGAAGTACTGGCGGCCGTAGATGCCCCACTGGACGAAGTAGCCGACCCGGGCGTACTTCCCGGCGCCGACCAGGTCCGAGGTGGTCACGGTGAGCGGGGCGGAGGCCGGTGAGGCGTTGTCGGCGGCGTCCCGGGCCTTCACGGTGAAGGTGTAGGCGGTGGACGGCGAGAGGCTGCCGACGGTCGCGCCGAGCGTGCCGCCGGTGACCGTGGCCGCCAGGGCGTCGCCCCGGTAGACGTCGTACGCGGCGACCCGGACGTTGTCGGTGGCCGCGTTCCAGGCGAGCTTCACCTCCGACGAACTGACGGCCGTCGCCCGGAGGCCGGCCGGTGCGGTGGGGGGCGAGGTGTCGGTGGACGGGTCGAAGGTGGACGCGGTGACGGACGGGCCGAGCGGGCCGGTGTTGCCGCGGCTGTCCTTGGCCCGGACGGCCAGGGTGTAGGAGGTGGCCGGGGTGAGGCCGGTGACCAGCACGCTGGTGGACGGGCCGGTGGCCAGCACGGTGCTGCCGCTCAGCACGTCGTAGGAGGCGACCGGGAAGTCCCCGCCGGTGGCGGCCGGCCAGCTCAGGGCGAGCGTGTGCGCGGTGGACTCGGTGACCGTCGGCGTGCCCGGTGCGGACGGTGGGACGTCCGCCGTGCCGTCGCACTTGTCACCGTTGACACGGCAGTTGAGCGGAGTGGAGACCGGACCGTTGCCGACGAACCAGAAGCTGTACGGCTCGGTGGTGCTGTGGGCGTTGACGGTGGAGTTGTAGAACGCGGCCGTGGCGGTGACGTGCCGGCCGTTGACGGTCGCGGTGCCGTTGTAGCTGTTGCCGATGGTGACGCCGGTCGGGAGGTCGAACTCCAGGGTCCAGCCGCTCACCGCGGTCGCGTTGTCGTTGCGGACGATGTAGGTGCCCTGCCACCAGGAGCCGTTGTCGGCGGTGGTGAAGGCGGCGGTGAGCTTTCCGGCGGCGTTCGCCGGGGCGGCCAGCGCGGTGAGCGCGGCGAGGGGCAGGAGCAGGACGGAGAGCAGTGCCAGCAGTCTGCTGCGCACGCGCGGGCGCCCGGCCCGGGATCGAGCGGACATGGTTCTCCCTGTGGCTGTGGGGGTTGAACAGGGTGACGTAGAACCTTGGTTGATCCGTGGGCGATCGATGCCTGCGCCGTGGGGAGGCGAGGCATGGGAACTGTAGGAGGACTGGACCAATGCGTCAACAGGTCTGTACCACTCGGGAGTTGGCGGAGCTGGGCGCGGCCGGGCGGTGCCAAGTCGGGCAGTGCGGGCGAACGTGCAACGGATGTCAGCTGACAGAATTTGAAATCTGTCAGCTGACATCCGTTGTCGGTCGGCTGTTACCTGTCCGCTGCCCTCCGCGCCGGCTACTCCGGGACGATCGCGAACGCCTCGATCTCGATCAGCACCTCGGGCCGGAACAGGGCCGCCACCTGCATCGCCGAGGAGGCCGGCGCCGGAAGCGCGCCCAGGTGCTCGTCGCGGGCCTCACGGACGGCCGCGAGGTGGGTGATGTCCGTCATGAAGTACGTGAGCTTCACGACGTGCTCGAACCCGGCCCCGGCGGCGGCCAGGCAGCGCCGCAGGTTCTCGAAGACCTGCAGCGCCTGGGCCTTCGGGTCGCCCTCGCCGACCAGGTTCCGCTGCTCGTCGAAGGCGACCTGGCCGGAGACCAGGACCAGCCGACCGGTGCCGGTGACGACCTGGGTGTAGCCGGTACCCGGAGCGACCCCGGGCGGCTCGGTGATGTGGGTGAGGTGGGAGGTGGTCATGGCGCGGATCCTCTGCCACGATCCGCCAGAGCCGCAAGCCCCGGCCTCCGGTGGCGGGCCGCCCTCAGCGCACCACGTCGGGCAGGTCGCGCAGGAACGGGCGGTCAGCGGCGGGGAGCTGGGCCGCCGGGCCACCCGAACGAAGCACCACGTCCAGGACGGCGTCCGGATCGGCGGCGTACCCACCGCTGGCCCAGGCCGCGTTGGCCTCCACCACGGCCCAACTTCCTTCGTCCGTCCGCCCGATGTCCACCACGACGGCGCTCGGCAGCGGCGCGGCCGCCGACGAGGCGGCCAGGACATCACCGGCGAACGCCAGTGCGTCGGCGGCCTGGCCGCCGGGCGCCTGGTCGAGCGGCGCCACCGACAGGTCACCGTCGATCGCGTACCGGGAGCCGGACCGCACCTCGCCGTCCAGCACGAACAGCCGGTACTCCACCGCGAACCGCACCACCTCGCTCACCAGCGCCGGCGTGTCCCCGTCCAGCAGCTCGGGCCCCGGCAGCGCCCCGCCGTCGGGGTAGACCCGGGCGGCGAACAGCTTGTCCACCGGCGGCTTGACGAAGGCCGGGTGTCGCAGACGGCGGGCCTCGGCCAGCGTGGTGCAGGAGACCCGCCGCCCGGTCAGGTCGCGCGGCAGCCGGGTCAGCCAGTCGGCGGCCGGCTCCAGCAGGCCGAGGCCGAACTCCCGCCCGACGGCGTCGCCGAACAGCGGTCCGCCGTAGAGGTGCACGGTCGTGTCGAGCAGCTCGGGCGGCGCCTGCCAGGACGTCGCGGTGTGCGCCCGCAGGCCCCGGCGGCCGGCGGCGGTGCGCAGCTGGAGGCCCGTCTCGTTGATGCGCGGCGCGAGCAGCAGGACGGGGGCGGAGGTGGTCATGGCGACGATGCTGCCGTGGAGGCGGGGACCGCCACCACCGGATTTCGGCGGGTGCCGGCGAGGAACCCGCGGTCGGGGTCTCGGCCCGGCTTCCGGCCCGAGATCCCGGCCCGGTACCCGGCCCGGTTTCCGGCCAGGGGGAAGGGGAGCGTCTCCGGACCCCCGGAGCGGTCGGCTCTGGCCGAGGGGCGGGTGGGCGTGCCAGAGTCGTGCGGGCGTCGTCCGGGCGGATCCCGGGAGACGCCCGCAGTCCGACCCACCCTCAGCCGGAAGGCAGGCCCGCCGATGACCAGCGCAGCGCCCCTCGTCCACGTCAGCACCGCCGACGCCGTCACCACGCTCACCCTCGACTCGCCGCACAACCGCAACGCGCTCTCCACCCGGCTGATGGCCGAGCTGCGCGCCGGGCTGGCCGCCGCCGCGGCCGATCCCGAGGTCCGCGCGGTGGTGCTCGGGCACACCGGCAAGGTGTTCTGCGCGGGCGCGGACCTCTCCGAGGCGACCGGCGCGGACCCGACGGTCGGCCCCCGCGGTCTGGTCGAGCTCCAGCGGGCGATCGTGGACTGCGCCAAGCCGGTGATCGCCGTCATCGACGGGCACGTGCGGGCCGGCGGCCTCGGCCTGGTCGGCGCGGCGGACCTCGCCGTCGCCGGACCGGCCTCGACCTTCGCCTTCACCGAGGTGCGGCTCGGTCTCGCGCCCGCCGTCATCTCGCTGCCGCTGCGCCCGAAGCTGGACCCGCGGGCCGCCTCCCGCTACTACCTCACCGGCGAGGTCTTCGACGCCGCCGAGGCCGCCCGGATCGGGCTGATCACCAGCGCCACCGACTCCGCCGAGTCCACCGGCGTGGTGCTGAGGGGCCTGCTGGACGCGCTGCGCCTGGGTTCCCCGCAGGGCCTGGCGGAGTCGAAGCGGCTGGCCAACGCCGAGGTGGTGCGCTCCTTCGAACGGGACGCGGACGAGCTGGTGGAGCTGTCGGCGCGGCTCTTCGGCTCGGAGGAGGCGCAGGAGGGCATGCGGTCGTTCCTGGAGAAGCGGCCCGCTCGCTGGGTGCGCTGACGGCGGGATCCCCGGGCGTCCGCGCCCGGTGGGCCCGGGGACGTCACCGTCCCCGGGCATCAGGACCGTTCGGACGCCGCCGCCGTTCGCCGGTGCCTCGGCTCCTCGCCGGTGCCTTTGAGTCCTCGCGGTGCCGCGGATCCTCGCGGCGTCACGACCAGCGGACCGCCGCCGCGTCGCTCCAGAGTGCGAGCAGGCTCCGGTCGCCGATCGCCTCGACCTTCCCGGCCCGCTCGGCGGACAGCCGGTTCCACAGCAGCGGGTAGAGCTCGTGGGCGGGACCGGTGAGGGTCAGGTCGGCCGGCTCGGGGCTCTCGCCGGTGGTGACGGTGGGCGGCTCCTGGGTGATCGTCAGCCGCCAGGAGCCGGCCTCCTCCGCGGTTGCGGCTCCGGCACCGGGTCCGGCACCGGCTCCGTCGGTGGCCCGGACCTGGAGGGTACGCGGCACGTCGCTGCGCAGTACGGACCGGCCGCGCGGCATGAAGCCGCGCACCAGCTCGTCGATGCCGTCCAGGGCGAGCGCGGTGTCCACGACCGGACCGGGCGCACCGGCGGCCGCGTCGGCGTCAAGGCGGTGGATGGCGGTCTCGTGCGCCTGGCGCCTGGCCCAGAACGCCAGCGGGGTGGGCGAGGGCAGGAAGCTCCAGCACTCGAGGTCGACGGGCGCCGCGGTGAGCGTGTCCACCAGGACGGCATGACCCTCGCGGTACCAGCCGAGCAGCTCGGCGTCCGGTGGCAGCGGCCCGATGGCGGCCTGCGCGCCCGCCTCGTCCAGTGGCGCGCGCAGGCCCCGGGAGACGATGGCGGCGGCCCACCGGTGGACGGAGCCGATGTGCCGCAGCAGGTCCGCCGACTGCCACTCCGGGCAGGTCGGTACGGGGGCGGACGGTTCGGTACGGGCCGCGGCCTCGGCGAGCCGGGTGCCCTCGCGGCGCAGCGCGTCGATGTGCTCGGTGATCTCCATGGGGCGGAGTCTTCCACCGCGGTCGGCTTCAGGTCGCGGGTTTCGGACGTTCCTCCGGACGCCTCCCGGCGAACGGGCGGATGCTACGGGCCGGTAACGTGAGCGCATGCCGATAACCCGTTCCCTCGTCTCAGCCGTCCGGACCGGTGGCCGCCGTGCCGCCGGGCGCCTCGTTCACCGGGGCTGGCGCTGGGTGCAGCGGACCGGTGCGGTCACCAACCGCAACCCCGGCCCGTACCGGTTCGGCGAGCTGGGGGACGGCACGACGCTCAGCTTCCCGCTGGGGGCGGTGTTCAACGAGCGGTGGATCACCATCGGGCCGTTCTCGATCATCGGTGAGCGGGTCACCATCAGCGCCGGGTTCCTGCCCGGGCTCGACCTCGGGCCGGATCCGATCGTGCGGATCGGCGGGGGGTGCGTGATCGGCCGGGACAGCCACATCGTCGGGCACCAGTCGATCGTCATCGGCGACGACGTGTGGACCGGGCCCGGCGTGTACATCAGCGACCAGGCCCACGAGTACCGGGACACCGAGCTGCCGATCGGCAAGCAGTGGCCGCGCAACGAGCCGGTGGAGATCGGCTCGGGCAGCTGGATCGGCACCGGCTCGGTGATCCTGCCGGGGGCGCGGATCGGCCGCAACGTGGTGGTCGCGGCGGGCGCCGTGGTGCGCGGCGAGGTGCCGGACCACAGTGTGGTCGCCGGGGCGCCGGCCAAGGTGGTGCGCCGCTGGACCGAGGACGAGGGCTGGCAGCCGCCGCTGCGCCACGACGCTCCCCAGCCGGTGCCGGACGGTGTGACCGCGGAGCAGCTGCGCGCCCTGGTCGGCTGGGACCTGCGGCTGCCGGGCGAGCAGGGCTGACGCCGCCGCGCGACATCGTGGGCGGCCGGCTCGACCGCCTTGCCGACGCCTGGCTCTCGACTTCTTAGCCGACGTCCGACGTCCGGCGCCCGCCGGGGCTCGGCTGCCCGCCGCGCCCGGCATCGGAGGTGCCCTGACTAGCCGGCAAGGGCGCCCTGTTCGGCCGTACGGGCGGCGATGGCGGCGGTGATCCGTGGGACGTCGGCGGGGCGTGTCGGATCCAGGCCGGTCAGCGCGGCGATCCGGCGCAGCCGGTAGTCGACGGTGTTCGGATGCAGGTGCAGGGCGTTCGCGGTGTGCCGGCGGTTCAGGCCCCCGGCCAGGTGGGTGCGCAGGGTGGCGAGCAACTCCCCGGCGTCGGTCAGCGGTTCGAGCAGCGCGGCGAGCCGGGAGCGGGCCTGGCTGGGCCGGGTGAGCTGGTACTCCAGCAGGACGTCGTCCAGCCGGTGCAGCCCTGGCGGTCGGCCGAACGACCTTGCCACGTCCAGGACTTCGTAGGCGAGGGCGGCCGCTGCGGGCACCTCGGCGGGGGAGGCCGCGGCGGCCCCGGCCAGTACGGCCGCACCGGCCGCCCGGGCCGCCGCGGCGAGCGTGGCGGTGAGCACCGGCCAGGGCGCGCCGTCGGCGTCGTCCTCGTCCGGGCCGGGTGACGGGTCGAAGGGGATCAGCACCAGGCCGCCCGCGGGGGTGAGTGCGGTGAGCGCCGACTGCCGGGTGCGGTGGTCGAGTTCGGCCTCGAAGCGGCGCAGCTTGCGGCGGGCGGCGATGCCCGGGTCGACACCGGGGGAGAGCTCGTCGGAGTGGTCGGCGACGGACAGGCAGAGCACGGCGTACCCGGTGGGCAGCCGGAACCCGGCGCGGTCGGCGGCCTCGTCGACGGGGGTGCCCGCGAGCAGTGCGCCGAGCAGGGAGCGCCGGGCCGCGCCCCGCCGGTCGGCGCTCGGGTGCCGTCCGTCCAGGTAGCCCGCCCCGGCGGCGGTGGCGGCCTGGCGGAGCTGGTCGAGCAACAGCCGGTTGAGGGCGATCAGGTCGGCGGCGTCGCCGTCCCGGGCGTGCCGGGTGGCGAACTCCCAGCAGACCTCCAGCCCGAGGTGGTGGGCGAGCAGGACGGCGTCCAGCGGCAGACCCTCCTCGGCGCGCCGGGCGGCCGACTCCCGGACGGCGGCGAGCTCCTCGGCGGGGGCGGGGAGGCCGGTTCTCACGGTGTGGGCGAGGGCGCGGATGCGGCGCTCGGTGTCCCGGGTCAGCTCGCCGGTGAGCTGTTCGCGGGGCAGCCGGCGGTAGACCGGCACCCGCTCCAGCAGGGCGGCGACCACGGCCTCGGCCAACTCCCGTATGCCGCCGAGCAGTCGCTGGTCGGCCGGGAGGCCGCCGATCACCGGGACGCGCCAGTCCGGCGTCCGGTGGGAGGTGCTCGGGGGAGTGCGGCTGTCGCCGCCCGGGGGCGTGGGGTGGGAGGTGGTCGGGGGCGTCCGGTGGGGGGTCGGGGGCGTGCGATGGGGCGCGTTGTGACCGGTCACAGAGAACACCGTCCAGGTCTGGGGAACGCCCAAGGGCCGGGCCGGAGGGGCGACCGCATGATGGAGCCCTCGGGTTACCTGTTGGTAACAAACTTCCGCTGTGGAGGCAACAGTTGAGAACCCCACTTCTCCGCTTCTCCGCGACTCCCGTGCGCGGCAGGGTCGGCGGCGCACTGGGCGTGCTGCTGCTGGCGGGGGCGCTGGTGGCCGGTGCGGCGGTGTCGCCGGCGAGCGCCGCCGCGTCCGCGCCCGCCGTGTCCGGGGCCGCCCCGTCCTCCGTGTCCCCGGTGTCGTCCGTGTCCGGTGGGTCGGCTCCGTACGCCGCGTCCGCCGAACTGCCGCCCGACGGTGACACGGTGGCTTCGCCGCCCGGCGCCAACGACTGGACCTGCCGGCCGAGCGCCGCGCACCCCGAACCGGTCGTCCTGGTGCACGGTACCTTCGCCAACCGCTACGAGAACTGGCTGGCGCTCTCCCCGCTGCTGAAGAGCCTCGGGTACTGCGTCTTCGCCCTCGACTACGGGACCGTCCCCGGCGTCACGTCCAGTGGCAGCGGGCTGCTGCTGCCGATCGGCGGCCTCCGGCCGGTCCCGGAGTCGGCGGCCCGACTCGCGTGGTTCGTGGACCTGGTGCGCAGCGCGACCGGCGCGGCCAAGGTCGACATCGTCGGGCACTCGCAGGGCGGCATGCTGCCGAACTACTACCTCAAGTTCCTCGGCGGCGGGTCCAAGGTCGGCAGGCTGGTCGGGCTGGCGCCGTCCAACCACGGCACGACGCTCGACGGGATCACCAACCTGGCGCCCTACTTCCCGGGCGTCGCGGACCTGATCTACACGGTCTGCCAGGCCTGCCGGGACCAGGCGGTGGGCTCCGACTTCAACGAGGTGATGGCCTCCCGGCCGGACACCGTGCCGGGCGTGAGCTACACGGTGGTCTCGACGGTCCTCGACGAGGTCGTCACCCCGTGGCGGACCCAGTTCCTCAGCGGCCCGGACGTCGACAACGAGGTGGTGCAGGCGCACTGCCCGGTCTCGCTGGTGGAACACGTCGGGATCGCGTTCTCGCCGACGGCGCTGCACCTGGTGACCAACGCCCTGGACCCGGCGCACGCCACGCCGGTGTTCTGCGGCTGATGCGATGACGGCGCTCTCGTCTCCCGGGTGGTCCGGGAGACGAGAGCGCCGTCCCGCGTCGGCGCGTCGGTGCGCCGACGTGCCGGTTCCGCTGGTGCGCCGGACCGTCGGCCGGCCGTCAGACGGCGGCCGTGCGGAAGGTGACGACGGCGGTCGTGCCGCCCGGGCGTAGCCCGTACGTGCCCGAGCCGTCGATCAACGCGGCGTCGTAGCGGGCGAGTTCGACACCGTCGAGGGTGGCGGTGCCGGCCAGGCAGACCACGAGGGCGGTGCTCCCGTCCGGAACGCCGACGGTGGTGGGCGCGGTGGCCAGGTCCACCGTGGCCTCGACCCGCCCTCGGCGGGTCATCACGTTGAAGTCGACCGCCGGGCCGGCCAGCAGGCGGCAGTCGGTGCTGGCGTCGCCGGAGAAGGCGAACGGCCGGAACGGCGCGTCCACCAGCCGCTCGGCGCCGTCGACGGTGAGCGCCATGCCGGCACCCTCGACCAGGGTGATCACCCGGTCGATCCCGGGGAACGGGGAGAACGGCCCGGCCGAGGCGACGTCGGCGAGACTGACCCGCCAGTCGAAGGCGTCCAGTCCGGCTCCGGCTGGGAACCCGGCGACCTCCCTGGTCACCCCGCCCCCGTTGAGCCACGCCGTCGCCGGGCGCGTGCTCGCCCGCAGTACCTGGAAGCGTCCGCTGCTCGTCATGGCCCCGCATCCTGTCACATGACAGCTGACGGATGACCGCTGACAGATGACAGATAACAGATTTCATCATCTGTCATCTGTCATCTGTCCGCTGTCATTCGTCGCCCGTCGCCCCGCGCCTGACCGACAGCGGTAGCAGCGCCGCCACCGTGGCCGCCAGCGCGACCGTGGTGAGGGCCAGCGGCAGTCCGACCGCGTCGGCGAGGAAGCCGATCACCACCGGGCCGATCAGCATCCCGCCGTACCCGAGCGAGGAGGCGAACGCGACGCCCTGCGGCCCGCCGGCCGCGCCAGCCCGGGCGATGGCGAGCGGGAAGAGGTTGGCCAGGCCGAGGCCGACCAGCACGAACCCGCAGATCGCCACCGGCACCGCCGGCGCCAGGGCGGCGACCAGCATGCCGACCGCCGCCGTCAGCCCGCCCAGCAGCATCAGCCGGGTCTGGCCGAGCCTGATGGACAGCCAGGTGCCGCCGACCCGCCCGCCGGCCATCGCGAACGCGTACGCGCCGTACCCGGTGGCGGCCACCACGGAGCTCGCATGGACGTCGTCGGTGAGGTGGAGCGTGGTCCAGTCGGCGATCGCGCCCTCGCCGTACGCGGTGCAGAGCGCGGTGAGGCCGAGCAGCAGGACGAGCAGCCGGGTGCGGGTCCGGGCCGAGCCCGCGTCCGCCGCCGAGCCCGCCCCGTCGTCGTGGCCCGCCGAGCCCGCGTCCGCCGCCGAGCCCGCCCCGTCCGCACGCCCCGCCGAGCCCGCCCCGTCCGCCCGCCCGGGCGCGACCGGCGTCGCCGCCGGGCCGCGCAGCAGGACGACGCCCGCGCCGACGGTGACCGCCGCGCCCAGCGCGCCGCTGAGCGCGAGCGCCCACGCCGTGCTCAGCGGGCCGGCGAGCAGGCCGCTGACGCCGGTGCCGGCCAGCCCGCCGAAGCTGTACCCGGCGTGGAAGCTGGGCATCACGGGCCGCCGCAGTTGCGCGACCAGGTCGACGGCGGCGCTGTTCATCGCGACGTTGGCCCCGCCGTACCCCGCGCCGAACAGCAGCAGCACCCCGCCGAGCGCGGTGACCGAGTGGGCGTGCGCGGGCAGCAGTACGGCGAGGCTGAGCAGGGCGAGCGAGCCGACGGTCACCGGGCGCGAGCCGTACCGCAGGCAGAGCCGGCCGACCGCCGGCATGGTGAGGACGGCGCCGATGGACAGGCAGAGCAGGGCGAGCCCGAGGGCGCTGTGCGAGGCGTCGACCTGACGGCGGATGTCCGGGATGCGGACGACCCAGGCGGCGAAGAGGAAGCCGTCGACGGCGAAGAACGCGGTGAGGGCGACACGTGCAGGACCCCAGGGGCTGTCGGTTGCCGGGGGTGTGCTGCGAGACTGGGGTGAGGGCTGGTCCGGGCGAGTGCGTGAAGCGATTTTGTTTCGAAGCGGCACAAAGTCACAATAGGGGCGTGCAGCTCTCACCATCAAGCCCGAGGCCCGGTACCGGGAACGACTCCGACGCGCCGCGCGACGGCCACCGCCGCGCGGCTCCCGACCGGGGCCGGACGCTGCTCGGCCCCGCGCTCGCCCTGATCCACACCGGCCAGACGCCGACCCGCTCGGCGCTCACCCGCGCGCTGGACGTCACCCGGGCCACCGCCGGCGCGGTCACCGCCGAGCTGGAGGCGCTCGGCCTGATCACCGTCGACTCGCGCCCGGCCGGCGGCGGTCGCGGCCGGCCCTCGCACCGGCTCGCGATCGACCCGCAGGGCCCGGTCGTGATCGCCGGCCAGATCCACGCCGACGGGCTGAGCGTCACCCTGGCCGGCCTCGGCGGACTGCTCGACCCGCCGCTCCACCTGCCGCTGCCCGCCGCCACCGACCCGGTCCGGATGCTGCGCGCCGTCGCGGTGGCCGGCGCCGAACTCGCCCGTGCGACCGACCGCCGCTGCCTCGGCGCCGCGCTCGCCCTGCCCAACCCGGTGACCGAGCCGGACGGCACCGCCCTCGCCGCGCTGCACTTCGCCTGGCCCAGCGGCACCCCCGTGGCCGACCTGTACGACGTCGAGGTCGGCCGCGCCGACCACGGCCCGACCGCGCTGCGCCCGCTGCCCACCGCGATCGCCAACGACGCCAACCTGGCCGCGCTCGCCGAGTACCGGCACGGCGCCGGCCGCGGCGCCCGACACCTGCTCTTCGTCACCTCCGGCCACCGCGGCGTCGGCGGCGCACTGGTCATCGACGGCCACCTGCACACCGGCAGCGCCGGCCTCGCCCTGGAGGTCGGCCACCTCACCGTCGACCCGCAGGGCCGGCCCTGCATGTGCGGCAACCGGGGCTGCCTCAACTCCGAGACCGACCCCGACGCGCTGTTCGCCGCCGCCGGGCTCAGCCCGGATCCGGAGCGCCCACTGCTCGACCAGGCGCGCGAGCTGTGCCGGGCGGCCGCCACGGACGACCGGGCACGGGCCGCCGTGGAGCACGTCATCGACCGGCTCGGGCTCGGCCTGGCGGGCGTCGCCAACATCCTCAACCCCGACCGGGTGGTCCTCAGCGGGCTGCACCTCCACCTGCTGGAGGCCGCGCCCGACCGGCTGCGGTCGGTGGTCGCCGAGCGCAGCCTGTGGGGGCGCAGCGGCCGGGTGCCGATCGTCGGCGCGGAGCTGGCGCACGGCGCGCTCGCGGGCGCGGCCGAGTTGGCCTGGGGGCCGTACCTGGCGGACCCGCAGTCGGTGCCGGTGCTGCCGTGAGGCGATAAGCGGAAGCTGGTGCTTCGGAAACGGTCACTTATCGTGACTCTCATACACTCGTAGTGAGCAGCGGGGGCCACCACGAGGGAGTCAGCGACCATGAGCACCCATCCCGGCATCGAGCCGACCGTCGACGTCGACCGCTCCGACCCGGAGTACCGCGTCTGGCTCAAGGAGGCGGTGCGCAAGGTCCAGGCCGACGCCAACCGCTCCGCCGACACCCACCTGCTCCGCTTCCCGCTGCCGGCGGAGTGGGGGATCGACCTCTACCTCAAGGACGAGTCCACCCACCCGACCGGCTCGCTCAAGCACCGCCTGGCCCGCTCGCTCTTCCTCTACGGGCTCTGCAACGGCTGGATCCGGCCGGGCAAACCGGTGATCGAGGCCTCCAGCGGCTCCACCGCCGTCTCCGAGGCCTACTTCGCCCAGCTGATCGGCGTGCCGTTCATCGCGGTGATGGCCAAGAGCACCAGCCAGGCCAAGATCGACCTGATCCAGTTCCACGGCGGCGAGTGCCACCTGGTCGAGCGTTCGGACGAGGTCTACGAAGCCTCCGCCCGGCTCGCCGAGGAGACCGGCGGGCACTACATGGACCAGTTCACCTACGCCGAGCGGGCCACCGACTGGCGCGGCAACAACAACATCGCCGAGTCGGTCTTCGCCCAACTGCGCCTGGAGCCGCACCCCGAGCCGGCCTGGATCGTCGCCACCGCCGGCACCGGCGGCACCTCGGCGACCATCGCCCGGTTCGTCCACTACATGCAGTACGACACCCGGATCTGCGTGGCGGACCCGGAGAACTCCTGCTTCTTCGACGGCTGGGTGCGCCACGACCCGGCGGCCGTCTGCGAGAGCGGATCGCGGATCGAGGGCATCGGCCGCCCGCGGATGGAGCCGAGCTTCGTCCCGGGGGCGGTCGACCGGATGATGAAGGTGCCGGACGCGGCGTCGATCGCCGCGGTGCGGGTGCTGGAGCAGGTGCTCGGCAAGAAGGCGGGCGCCTCCACCGGCACGGGCCTGTGGAGCGCGCTGCGCATCGTCGCCGAGATGCGGGAGGCCGGACGGACGGGCAGCGTGGTCGGCCTGATCTGCGACCCGGGGGACCGCTACCTGGACAAGTACTACTCGGACGACTGGCTGGCGGGCGAGCGGATCGACATCGCGCCCTACCGCGCGGCGCTGGAGTCCTTCCTGGCCGGCGGTGCCTGGACGGGCTGACCCGACCCCCCGCCGAGCCCGTCCGCGGTGCACCCGCCCCGGCTCGACGGCCCGTCACCGCGGGCGAGTCCCCCGGTCGGCGGGCCGACGGCAGCGCCACCGGCGGGCCTACGGCAGCGGCACCGGCGGCAGGTCGGCCGGGACGAGCAGCTGGAGCTCCTCCGTGGACGGGTCCGCGAGGTGGGCGATCCGTACCGCGTGCCGCTCGACCATGGTCTCGAAGACCTGTCGCGCGGTGCGCCCGTTGCCGAAGTTGGGCCCGCGCTCCAGCCCGCCGAAGTGTTCCAGCAGCGCCCGCTCGGTGTCCGCGGAGAGCGCGTACTCGTGCTCGGCGCACTGCGCCCGGGCGATCTCCAGCAGCTCGTCCGCCGAGTAGTCGGGGAACCCGATGGTGCGTGAGAAGCGGGACGAGACGCCGGGGTTGGCGGAGAGGAAGCGCTCCATCTCGGCGGTGTAGCCCGCCACGATGACGACCACCTCGTCCCGGTGGTCCTCCATCAGCTTGACCAGGGTGTCGATCGCCTCGCGTCCGAAGTCCCGCGCCCCGTCCTCGGGTGCGAGCGCGTACGCCTCGTCGATGAAGAGCACCCCGCCGCGGGCCCGGTCGAAGGCGGCCGCGGTACGGATCGCGGTGGAGCCGATGTGCTCGCCGACCAGGTCCACCCGGGCCACCTCGACGAGGTGTCCGCGCTGGAGCACCCCGAGCGAGGCGAGGATCTCGCCGTAGAGCCGGGCGACGGTGGTCTTCCCGGTGCCCGGTGCCCCGGTGAAGACCAGGTGCCGGCGCAGCGAGGGCGCCTTGAGCCCGGCCTGGCGGCGGCGCCGGCCGACCGAGATCAGGTCGATCAGCGTGCGCACCTCCTGCTTCACCGTGGCCAGCCCGACCAGGGAGTCCAGCTCGGCGAGCGCCTCGTCGGCCGGACGGCAGTCCGGGATCGGCGCGATCGCCGAGGAGGCCGCCGCCGAAGGCGTCGCCACGGAAGACGCCAACGCCTGGGCGGCAGGGGCCAGTTGAGCCGTCCGCGGCGCCGGTACGTCGGTGGACCCGAACGACGGACCCAGCCCCGCGCCGTGCCGCCCGGACGCCGGCCCCGACCCGGGGCCCGGCCCCGCCCCGCCACCGGGAGGGGCGGCCGGCACCGGAGCGGCAGCGACGTCGTCCGAGACGCACCCCTCCGTGACCGGCCCCGGCTCGGAGAACTCGAACCCCGCCCGCTGGTTGTGCTCGGCCCGGCACCGGGTGAGCTGGGTCCGGCAGCCGTCGATGATGTGGAAGCCGAAGCCCTTGCCCTGGGAGACCCGGCAGTCCTCGAAGGTGCCCCGCCCCTGCGCCGAGACGTACACCCCGGCGTCGGTGCTGGCCCGTACGGTGCAGTCGCGCAGCACCGGGTCGGCGCCCTTGGTGACGATCACGCCGGTGGCCACGTCGGAGATCTCGCAGTCGGTGAGCAGCCCGCCGCTGCCGTGGTCGCGGAACCAGAGCCCGGTGCCCGCCTCCTGCACCCGGCAGGAGGCGAGGGAGACGGTGGCGCCGCCGCTGACCGAGACCGCCGAGCTGCGGATCCGGCTGAACGAGCAGCCCTCGGCGGTGGCGGCGGAGTCCCGGTCGAGGACGAACAGGGCGTCCGGCAGGTCGTGCAGCGAGCAGTCGGTGAGGGTCAGCCGGGCGCCGTCGCTGACCCACAGCGCCGGGTACTCGCCGGTCGAGCCGTGGATCTGGCAGGACTCGGCGACGGCCTCGGTGCCCTGGTCCCAGACCGACAGCGCCCCGCGCCCGAAGTCCCGGACGGTGCTGTGCACGAGGCTCAACCGGGCGCGTCCGCGCAGGTCGGCGCCGTTCTCGGGCAGGTCGTGCACCCGGCAGCCGGTGAGCACCAGCTCCGCCTCGCCGTCCAGGGTCAGCCCGTTGCCGGTGACCCGGTGGATGTCGCAGTCGACCAGCCGCCCGCCCGCGTGCGCCTCGGCCTGCACTCCGCTGCCGCGGATCTCGTAGATCTCACAGCCGGTCAGTTCGGCCGCGCTGCCCGGGTCGGAGAGCAGGACGCCGGCGCCGGACGCGTGGTGGACGCGGCAGCGGTCCAGGGCCGCGGTGGCGCCGCCGAGGACGGCCAGCCCGGCCTGTCCGGCGGCGGCGACCTCGCAGTCCTCGAAGGCGGCGGCGGTGTCCGTGCCGCGCAGCCGCAGGCCGAGCCCGCCCGGGTTGGTGACCACGCAGCCGCGCAGGGTCGGCCGGGCGCCGCCGGTGACCTCGATACCGGTGGCCGAGCGGGTCTCGATCCGGCAGCCGCTGAAGGCGGGGGCCGCCTCCGACCCGGTGATCAGTACGGCCGGGGTGGAGCTGTCGCCGCCCTCGACCACCAGGTCGCGTACGGTCGCGGCGGCGGTCACGGTGAGCGCCACCCCGGAGGGCGGGTCGATCCGGACCGTCCCCGGGCCCTGGGCCGGGACGATCGTCACCGGCTTGTCCAGCAGCACGTTCTCCCGGAAGGTGCCCGGCCGCACGGTCACGGTGTCGCCCGGTTCGGCGGCGGCCAGGGCCTCCGCGAGCGTGTCGTACTCGCCCGCGCGGCGACGCCAGCGGGATGCGCTGTCCTGGGTGACCCGGACCCTGTGCTCAGCCATGACGGTCTGTCGTCCCCACCTTCGTCGAGCCGGCGATCATCGGGCCGAACGCGCGGGGGTGCGCGGGCCGTCCGCCCACCGTAGCGCGCCCACGTGGGTGGTCCGGCCGCCCGCGGTCGCGCGGACACCGGTAGCGCTCAGCGCCGCCACAGGTTCCGACCACTTGTTTCAACGAGCGCGCACAGCGGGGGTTCCGTGCGGGACGCGCCGGTTCCAGAGCCCGGGACGCGATGAGCGCGGCTCCGCGCGCGCCGGTGCGCCCCGCTGTCCGGCGGCGCGGGAGGTGGTACGAGCGGTACCCCCACCTCCCGCCCCGAGTGATCAGTGCCCGTCGGCGGGCCAGTGCGCCCCGTCCTCCAACACCTCGACCTCGTCGCCCAGCCGCAGCGTGCCGAGCGCGTCGCCCTCGACGCCGACCGGCCGCTCGGGGATCAGGTTCTGCCCGAACGCGGCCTTGCGCAGCAGCCGGTGGTGCCGGGCCAGGGTGCGCAGCGGCTCCTTGCCGCGCCGCTCGCCGGTCTCCGGGTCGAGCGTGGTGATCACGCAGCGGCCGCAGGGCTTGACGACCTTGAAGGTGACCGAACCGATCCGGATCCGGCGCCAGGTGTCCTCGGCCCACGGCTCGGCGCCGCCGATCACCACGCTCGGGCGGAAGCGCTCCATCGGCAGGGTCTCGTGGTCCTCCGGATCCTCGGCGGTGATCAGCTCGTTGAGCCGGTCCAACGAGGCGGTGGTGGTGAGCAGCAGCGGATAGGCGTCGGCCATCGAGACGGAGTCGCCTGGCTCGCTGAAGTCGGGGTCGACCGGCCGGGCGCGCGGGTCGTCCAGGTGCACCAGGCGGTAGTCGCCGAGGTGTTCGGCGATCCACCGGTGGGCTTCCTCGGCGGCCTCCGCGGCGTGGAAGCGGGTGCCCCAGACCTCGACCTCGGTGAGCGGGGCGCCGGCCGCGACGGCGGGGGCGGGGACCTCGACCCGGGAGCCGTCGGGGGCGGTCAGGGTGAGCGCGCCGTCGGGGAGCAGTCCGGCCCGGACCTGTCCGAGGGCTGAGTTCTCCCGCTGGCTGACGAAGCGGCCGGTCGTGTCGGCGAGCATCCAGCGGCGGTCTCCGGCCAGGCCCCAGGGTTGGACCACTGCGGATTCCGGGCTCAGGCGGTACATCGACTTGACGGGGTAGACATGGAGTCCGGTGAGCTGCATCCCCCCATCCTGCCAGCCGCCTCCGGCCGATCAGCAGGCCCCCGGATGCGCACGGACCGCCCGGCACGCCATGGGGGGCGTACCGGGCGGTCCGTGGATGACCCGTTTCTCCGTTCGCCCGGCGTACGGGGGGCGCCGGGTGCTGCTCAGGTGGTGCGGGTGCGGGCCGTGTGGGGGGCGGCCTCGGGGTGTCGGTGGGTCAGTAGCCCTGGCCCTGCTGCTGGTAGCCACCGCCCTGGAACTGGCCGGGTTCGCCGTACTGGCCCGGGCGCTGCGGCTGCATCGGGCGGACCGGTGCGACCGGCGCCATGGCCGGGCGCAGCTGGGCGCCGCCGAAGGACTGGTCGCCGCCCTGGCCCTGGAAGCCCGGACCGCCGGCGGCGGTCGGACCGCCGAAGGACTGCTGGCCGCCGAAGCCCTGCGGCCCGGTGGCCTGGCCCTGGCCGAAACCGCCCGGGCCGCCGGCCGGCTGCGCGCCGAAGGTCTGCGGGCCGCCCTGGGCGCCGATGAAGGTGTTCTGGCCGCCGAAGCTCTGACCGCCGGACGGCTGGTAACCGCCGCCGTTGGTCTGGGTGAAGGCCGGGGTGCCGGGCTGCGGTCGCTGGTACGGCTGGGGGGCGCCGTAGCCGGGGACCGAAGGCTGGGGGGCGGCGTACGCCGGCGCGGGCTGCGCGGGGATGTACGCCGTGGCGGGGCCGGCGGACGGACCGCTGCTCGGGCCGGGGCCCAGGGCGAGGCGGGCGGGCGGCAGCGCGGGGAGGTTGCTGCCTGCACTCTCGTACCCGTTGCCGTAGCGGTTCTCGTAGGACTGGCCGAGGCCGGATCCGTAACCGGACGACAGTGCCGGCGGCAGGGCGGCCGGCACGTTGATGGGTGCGATCTGGGGGACGCCGCGCTCAGCCACGAGGCTGTCGTAAATCGGCGTGCCGGAGGAGAAGGACGGAGAGGGGTAGCCGACTCCGTCGTAGGAGCGGGGCGAGGTCATGGGGCATACGGTAAGCCCACAACGCGCCTGCTGAGGAGAGCGGGAGGGGGAGCAGTTCGAGTGTTTACACAGTCTTCGCTCGCACAAAGGTTTCGAAAGTCGTAAAGACGGACATTCCGGCGTCCGGTTCCGGACAACCTTGGCGCTCCGTCAGTGATCGAACAGCAGCCGGACGGAGCCTCCGGAAGGCCTTGTGGTGTCCGGCCGGTGGACGGTCGGGGGCCCTGCGGAGAAACTTTTTCCGGACGGGCGTGCGCCGGCGCATTCGAGCCCCCGTCGGGGAGGCGACGGAGGCTCGTGAATGTTTCGGGAATAAAATTCCCGTCAGTCCTCCGGGCGTTCGGTTCAGGCCTGTGACCTGCGCCGTCGGCCCGGTGTCGACCCGGTGCCGGCGGTCAGTGCGACTGCAGCGCCTGGGCCTGCGCGGGCAGGTCCGGCTTGCCGATCTCGGAGGTGCAGAAGGAGCAGCGGGTCGCGGCGGCCGGGATCGAGCTCAGGCACTCCGGGCAGTCCGCCTTCGCGGCCGGCGCGGGCTTGGCCGATTCGAAGCGGGACTGGAGCTTGCCGACCGGCAGCACCACGGCGAAGTAGATGACGGCGGCGGTCAGCACGAAGCCGATGACCGCGTTGACGAAGACGCCGTACGGGAACCGGGTGCCGGCCACGTCGAAGGTCTTCTGGGTGAAGTCGCCGACGGCACCGGACGCGACACCGACCAGCGGGGTGAGGAAGGCGGTGACGAACCCGGTGACGACGGCGGTGAAGGCCGCGCCGATCACGATGCCGACCGCGAGGTCCACCACGTTTCCGCGCAGCAGGAAGCTGCGGAATCCCTTGAACACCGGGTGACTCCAAATCCGTACGGGGGAGGGGGAGATGGGGCGGCACGGCGGGTGCCGCCCCGGCCGGACATCCTGCCGAGCGGCCGGGGCCGAGGTCCAACCGCGTTCACCCGCACGGGTAACCGGCGCGGGCCCCGGCACCCGGCGGCCGGGCGTGGCGGGGGCGCTCCGCGTACCGGCCTTTCGGCGGTCGAACAGGCGACCCGACTCGACGGTTTGACAGGGCACTTGACAGCGGCATGCGCCGGATCCGGGCGGCGCCGACCCGGCGCGACGGGGTGAACCGGAGCGCGGCGGGGGGCGAGACGGGGCGCGCGACGGTCGCATCCGGCGCACGACGGCGGCCCCGTGGCGCACACCCGGTGTACACGTGCGGGCGGATGGGCCACCATCAGGTTGCGCGAAGGGGATGTACCGGGCGGAGCACTGTGCCAAGGTCGGTCCATGCCCGACCATTTGTCGGCCGATCCGGCCGGAAACCGTCCGCGTGTCCTGCAGCTGATCAGCGACTCACGCCGTGGCGGAGCACAGAACTTCGCCCGTGACCTCCACCGGGAACTGGGCCGCCGGGGGCAGTCCTCCGCGCTGTGCGCCCTCGCCCCGCATCCGGCGCTCCGGTCCGGCCCCGCCGGGGCGGGTCCGGGCCTCACCGGCCCGGATCGCGTGGGCCTGGATTCCCCGGGCCAGGATCCGGTGGGCCAGGATCCGGCGGGCCCGCGCTCCGCAGGCGCGGAGTCCCCGGGCCCGGACTCCGGCGCCGCGCGCCGGACCCCGGCCGACTGCTCGGCCGCCTCCGCGCTGCGCTCCGCCGCCGTGCTGGGCCCCGGCCGGCTGCACCCGAGTACCCTGCGGGCGCTGCGCTCCGCCGCGCGCACCGCCGACGTGGTGCTCGCCCACGGCTCGGACACCCTGGCCGCCTGCGCCCTCGCCCTGGCCGGCACCGGTACGCCCTTCGTCTACGTCTCGGTCGGCCACCCGCGCTACTGGACCGCCAACCGGTTGCGCCGGGTCCGCGGCGGCGCGCTGATGCACCGCGCGGCCGCCGTCACCACCCTCACCGACGAGGCGCGCGTCGTCCTGGAGGAGCAGTTCCGGCTGCCCGACGGCAAGGTCCACGTGATCCCCAACTCCCGTGCCGCCGAGAGCTATCCGCCCGCCGACGGCCGGGACGACCGGCGTGCCGCGCGGCACGCGCTGGGCCTGCCGGCCGACGTGCTGCTGGTCGCCTGGATCGGGGCGATAGCGCCGGAGAAGCGGCTCGACCTCGCCCTCGACGTACTCGACCGGCTGCCCGACGTCCGGCTGGCCGTCGCCGGGGACGGGCCGCTGCGCGAGACGCTGGCCCGCCACCCGGCCGCCGCCCGGGCCCACTTCCTCGGCCCGCTGCCCGACCCGGCCCCGCTCTACCGGGCCGCCGACGCACTGCTGCTGACCAGCGACAGCGAGGGTGTGCCCGGCGCGTTGATCGAGGCGGCGCTGGCCGGGGTCCCCGCCGTGGCGACCGACGTCGGCTGGGTGCGCGAGGTGGTCCGGGACGGCGCCACCGGCGCGCTGGTCGCCCCCGGGGACCCGCTCGCCCTCGCGGAGGCGCTGGGCAAGGTGCTCGCGGTCAACCGGGCGGGCCTCGGCGCGGCGGCCCGGGCGCACGCGCTGGAGCACTTCGAGCTGGGCGCCGTCGTGGACGCCTGGCAGCGACTGGTCACCGAGGTGTGGACGGCGGGCACCGAGAGCGCCGGCTGACCACGCAGGGCCGCCTGGGTGGTCCGACTCGTCCACGGGCGCGGCCGGTTGCGCCGTTCGGGCGAATCCGGCCCGGGCGTGCCGCAGCAACCAGTCGGTAACGAACCGTCGCCAGCACACTGCCCGGTGTGAACTCGAAGTCTCTCCTGCGGTCCACCGTCCTGCTCGCCGTCACCGTCGGGATCGCCGCGTCCCCCGTCCCGGCCGGCGCCATGACCCACCAAGTCCCCTCGGACGTCTCCAAGTTCGTCCAGCTCGATCACCCCCAACCGGTCCGCGAGAGCGCCCGGACCGAGGCGGTCGAGTTCTTCTGGTACGACTGCGGCCACTCCCAGGCGCTCGAACAGCCCCTGCGGGCCTGGGCGGAGAAGCACCACGCCGATGTCGCGCTGCACCGCGTCCCGGCCATCTGGCCGGGCAGCCGGGAGGAGGCCGTACAGCGCGGCCACGCCCGGATGTACTACACGCTGGAGCGCCTCGGACTGGTCGACCGACTCCAGGTCGACGTCTTCCGCGCCGTGCACAACGAGAGGCTCGACCTCACCACCGAGGCCACCGCGACCAACTGGGCCGCGCGCCACGGCGTCGACCCCCGGACGTTCGGCCGGACGTACCGCTCCGCCGCGGTGACCCAGTCGGTCGAGGACGCCGCCGCCGCCTTCACCCGCTACGGCATCAACGAACTGCCGACGGTCATCGTCCAGGGCGAGTACCGCACCTCGCCGACCCAGGCCGGCGGGGTCGAGGCGATGCCCGAGGTGCTCGACCACCTGGTGCAGCAGGAGCAGGCGAAGAACCACTGAGCCCGCGCGCGGACCGCGCGGCGCAGCTCGCGGCGCGCGCGGACCTCGCCGACCTCGCGGTGACAACGGGTCAGCTCGCTCATGTGCCGTGCCGCGCAGCCCTTTTGTTCGGCCGATGCCCTTGCCTAACCAGTAAAACGCTGTTTAATGGTTAGCATGAGCGAGCTGACGATCCCGCACGTCCACCACCGCCACGTCGACGTCGACGGCCTGCGCGTCTTCTACCGCGAAACCGGCCCGGCCGACGCCCCCGCGCTCCTGCTGCTGCACGGCTTCCCGTCCGCCTCCCACCAGTACGCCCGGCTGCTCGACGCGCTCGGCACCCGGTACCGCCTGATAGCCCCCGACTACCCCGGGTTCGGCCACAGCGACAGCCCCGCGCCCGACGCCTTCACGTACCGCTTCGAGACCCTCGCCGACGTGGTCGAAGGCTTCTGCCTCATCCTCGGACTGGACCGCTTCGCGCTGTACGTCTTCGACTTCGGCGCCCCCGTCGGCCTGCGCCTGGCCACCCGGCACCCGGAGTGGATCACCGGGCTGGTGGTCCAGAACGGCAACGCCTACGAGGAGGGGCTGTCCGACCAGGCGCGGGAGTTCATCGCCAACCGGCGTGGCGTGCCCGGCGCCGAGCAGGCCGCCCGCTCGATCCTCACGCTGGACGTCACCCGCGCCCAGTACGAGGGCGGAACCGGCGACCCGAGCCTGGTGGCCCCCGACGGCTGGACGCTCGACCAGCACTTCCTCGACCTGCCCGGCCGCAAGGACATCCAGGTCGAACTCGCCCTCGACTACTTCTCCAACGTGGAGCTGTATCCCGACTGGCAGGCCTGGTTGCGCGCCAACCAGCCGCCCGCGCTGGTGCTCTGGGGAGTGCACGACCCGTTCTTCACCGCGGCCGGCGCCCGTGCCTACCTGCGCGACCTGCCCGGGGCCGAGCTGCACCTGTTCGACACCGGGCACTTCGCGCTGGAGGAGAAGCTGGCCGAGATCGTGCCGCTGATCGACGACTTCCTCGCCCGGGCCGGTAAGTAGCCGATCGCCCGGGAGAGGTCATCCGGTCCGGCCGTCAGTCCCGGCGCAGCAGGTACGTGACGAAGCCGAACGTCCCCCGGTAGCCGCGCAGCCACTCGGCGCGGTGCCGGTCCGCGGCCTCCCGGGCGGCCGCCGCGTCCGGGTGGTCCGGGTGCTCCAGCGCCCATTCCGCCAGCGAGCCGGTCCAGGAGAACTCGTAGTCGTCCCACTCCTGTTCACTGCTGACGTACCCGAACACGGGCGTCCAGCCGTCCGCCTGGACCCGGTCGGTGGTCGTCGCCAGATCCGCGTAGTCCTCCCGCGCCGCCCCGCCCAGCCCGTCCAGCGCCGCCTGCGAGGGCTCGCGCTGCCAGAAACCGTCGCCGACCAGCAACCGGCCACCCGGGGCCAGGAGTCCGCGGGCCGCGGCCAGCGTCGGCAGCAGACCGCCGAAGGCGTGGGTGGCGCCGACGCACAGCACCAGGTCGAAGGGCTCGCTCGCGGTGAACTCGCGTGCGTCCAGGTGGTGCAGACCGATCCGGCGGTCCACACCGAGTGCCGTCGCCGCCTCCCGGGCCTTGGTCAGCGCCGCCGCGTCCAGGTCCACGCCGACCGCCTGCCAGCCCGGGTTGGCCGCCAGGGCCCGGAGCAGCCATGCGCCCTCACCGCAGCCGAGGTCCAGCGCCCGGCCCCGCTCCGTCCCGGCCGTGGCGCGGGCCAGGATCCGGGCCACCGACTCGTCCGTCAGCGGGGCCGCGATCGGGTGGTGGGCATGGGCGAGGCGGGAGATCTGCTGACGGTCCATCCGAGCAGTATGGATCGGGCCGCACCGCCGCGCAGGGAATTTCTCAGGCCCCGGAGTACGTCCGGCCCTTCCACGCCGCGCCCCGGCCGCGCCAGTGCTGCACCGCCGAGTCGACCGTCATCAGCAGGTACATCCCCGCGGTGAACGGCAGCAGCAGGACGGCCGCCGGCGGCTGCCCGTAGTAGCGGACCATCGGCAGGTACGTGCCCGCCATCACCGCCCACGCCGCCCCGCCCGCGGCCGCCACCGCCGGTACCCCCGCCACCAGCCCGGCCACCGCCGCCACCGGCGGCACCAGGTACACCAGCGCCAGCCCCAGCACCGTCCCGAGCAGCAGCGGCGGCGAGTGCCTGAGCTGGGCGTACGCGCTGCGCGACACCATCCGCCACAGCTGCTCCAGCCGCGGATACGGACGCACGCTGTCCACCTCGCCGGCCAGGCCCAGCCAGGTCCGGCCGCCGGTGGACTTCACCGCCCGGGCCAGCGAGACGTCGTCGATCACCGCGCCGCGGATCGCCGCCACCCCGCCCGCCCGCTCCAGCGCCTCGCGCCGCACCAGCGAGCAGCCGCCGGCCGCGGCCGCCGTCCGGGCACCCGGACGGTTGCTCCGGCGGAACGGGTACAGCTGGGCGAAGAAGTACACGAAGGCCGGCACGATCAGCCGCTCCCAACCGGTCGCCACCCGCAGCCGGGCCATCTGCGACACGAGGTCCAGCCCGTTGCTCTCGGCGGCGGCCACCAGCTCGGCCAGCGAGTCCGGGCCGTGCGCGATGTCGGCGTCCGTCAGCAGCAGGTACTCGACGTCCGGACCGGCCAGGGCCACGCCGTGCCGCAGTGCCCACAGCTTGCCGGTCCAGCCCGGCGGCAGCGGGGGAGGGGTGGTGACGGTCAGCTCCAGTCCGTCGGTCGTCCGCAGCTCGGCCGCCAGCGCCCCGGTGCCGTCCGAACTGTGGTCGTCCACCAGGATCACCCGGGCCTGCCCCGGGTACTTCTGCGCGAGCAGCGTCGGCAGGCTCACCGGGAGCACCGACGCCTCGTCCCGGGCCGGCACCACGATCGCCGCCCGCGGCCAGCGAACCGGCGGGCGACGCGGCGGCAGCCGTACGTCGGTGCGCCAGAACGAGCCGTGGCAGCACGCCAGCCAGAGCCAGACCAGCAGGGAGAACGCGGCGATCCACAGCAGGACGGTCACGTCGGCAGTCTGCCGCAGAACCGGGCCGGGTGGGCGGATCGACTAAAGTCTTGACCCGTGAAGATCGCACTGATGGACTCCGGAATCGGCCTGCTGGCCGCCGCCGCCGCCCTTCGGAAGCTGCGCCCGGACGTGGACCTGGTGCTCTCTTCCAACCCGGCCTCGATGCCGTGGGGGCCGCGTACGCCGGAAGAGGTCACCGAGCTGGCCCTCGGCTGCTGCCGGGCCGCCGCCGCGCTCGAGCCCGACGCGCTGGTGATCGCCTGCAACACGGCCTCCGTCCACGCGCTCGCCGCCCTGCGGGCCGAGCTGGAGCCCGGGCTGCCGGTGATCGGCACCGTCCCGGCGATCAAGCCCGCCGCCGCCCGGGGCGGCCGGGTCGCCATCTGGGCCACCCCGGCCACCACCGGCAGCGCCTACCAGCGCGGACTGATCCGCGACTTCGGCGGCTCGGCGGACGTCACCGAGGTCGCCTGCCCGGGCCTCGCCGACGCGGTCGAGCACGGCGACGACGCGGCCATCACGGCCGCCATCGCCGACGCCGCCGCGCGGACGCCGGCCGGCACCGACGTCATCGTGCTCGGCTGCACCCACTACGAGCTCGTCGACGACCGCATCCGCGCCGCCGTCGCCCCGACCGCCTCCCCGGCGCTCACCCTGCTCGGCTCCGCCGACGCCGTCGCCGCCCAGGCCCTCCGCCGCGTCGCCGACCCCACCCGCACCGGCACCGGAACCCTCACCGTCCTCCACGCCGGCGCCCCCGCCACCCTTCCCCGGGCCGCCGCCCTCTACCCCCAGGGCACCACCCTCGCCACCCTCATCGCCTGACCAGAAAGTCGACCCAGCCGACTTCCGGCGCGTCCCCCTGCCCCAGCTGCGCGCATGGCACCGTGGCGGTCGTGCCAGTCGAGCCAACCCTGCGCGCACAGGAAGTCGGCCCGGCCGACTTCCTGTGCGCGCCCCCCCGAGAAGCCAGCCCACCACGGCGACCGGCCAGACATTCAGTGTCTACGCGCATAGACCACCCTTGATAGCTGCTGCTGCCCAGTCTTGGGTGGAGGTGGCGCACGAGAAGTCGACCAGGCCGACTTCTCGTGCATGCCCCGAATGCCATCGCTGTGGACGGGCTGCCCTGACCCTTGAGGCCGCTTACCGGTCGCCACCCGGCGTGTGGCACACGAGAAGTCGGCCTGGCCGACTTCTCATGCGGTCATCCGCCTGCGCTCACTGTTCCTATCGACGCATGGCTCTACGCCGCGAAGACTCCTCTTGCCCTGGGGTAATGGGAGGCAGGCCCAGTCGACTTCCTGTGCCGCGTCAGCAGCTTCCGCCACCGCGGACTCCTGGTTGTCGAACGTTCTCGTCGGGCTCGGTGGGCGCACGAGAAGTCGGATCGGCCGACTTTTGGTGCGGCAGGAAGGCTCCTTCCCGTGCCGAGTGGCTGGCGCTCCAGTGTCTACCCGCGTAGAACCCCCGGCCGAGTGGGGCTTCTGGTTCGGCTGGGTGCGCAGGAAGTCGGCCTGGCCGACTTCTCGTGCAGGGGGCCGCGTGGAGGTTCCGGTTCTGGCGTGGGGCGGCGTGGCGGCACGTTGGCCGGCGCGGCATTCTCTGTCAGGGGTGCGCAGGAAGTTGCCCTGGCCGACTTTTGGTGCGGCAGGAAGTGCTCTTACCCGCGCTGGATGGCCGGTGCGGCGGCATCTACGCGTATAGAGGCAGGTCGAGTGAGGGCTTCTGGTCGGTTCGGGTGCATAGGAAGTCGACCTGGCCGACTTCTCGTGCCCCTCCGGCGGGGGTACAGGGCGGCGATCGGCTCGGCCTGGCCGACTTCTGATGCGGTGGGAGTGCTCCTTGCCGCACCGAGGGGCCGGCGCGGCAGTATCTACTCGCGTAGAGGGATAGCCGAGTGGGGGCTTCTGGTCGCTTGGCGGCCTAGGAAGTCGGCCGGGTCGACTTCTCATGCAGGGGGGCGCGTGGGGGATTGGGGCTTTTGTCGTGGTGTTCTGCGTAGCGGTGCCCGGGGTAGGGATCTATCTACTCGCGTAGATGCAGGGGAGCTGGAGGGTGTGAGTGCTCATAATTTCTGGCGCTCGAAATGATCTGGACGGGCGTGGGAGAAGGCGATCTGGTGGCTCGAACCGTGGCCGCACCAAAAGTCGGCCTGGCCGACTTTTGGTGCGGAATCGGGTTCCGGCTAGGCGACGGCTTGGCGGCGCCAGCGGCGGTAGGCGGGTTCGAGGCCGGAGAGGATGGTGTCGAAGCGGCGGGTGCTGGTGGTGGAGTCGACCTGGAGGCGGCTGATCTGGAGGGGATGGGAGGGGAGTCGGGGGCCCAGCCGGTGGTCGGAGAGGAAGCCGAGACGGTAGCCGAGCTCCTGCAGGACGGTTTCGGCACGGACGTCGTGGCCGCCGTCCGGGTAGGCGAAGGCGATCGGCGGTTCGCCCAGCCAGCGGGTGAGCGCCTCGTGGGCGCCGGTGATCTCGGTGCGCACGGTGTCGTCGTCGCAGCGCCCCAGGCACGGGTGCCCCTGGGTGTGGTTGCCGATGGCGACGCCCCCGTCCCGCAGCGCGAGCAGGTCGGCCGGCGTCAGCTGTTCCTGGCGGGGCGGCCGGCGGTCGGCGCTGACCCGCAGCTCGTGCAGACTGCGCCGACGGTCCGGGTCGGGCATGGCCTTGAGCCGTCGGAGCAGCTGGGACGGGTGTCCGCAGTCGAGCGACCGGGCCCGGCCCCCGTGCCGGGCGAGGAAGTCGGCCTCGTGCCACCAGAATGGCCGCTCGGTGCCGATGAGCTCCGAGATGACGAACGCGGTGGCCGGGATGCCCCGGGCGTCGAGGGCCGGCAGGGCGTGGGTGAGCACGCTCCGGTCGGCGTCGTCGAAGGTGACCAGGACACTCCGGGGCGGTAGCGGCCGCCGCTCGGCCACGGCCTGGAGGACCGCGTCGAGCGAGACGGGCGTGGCGAGCCGTTGGAGCCGGTCGAGCTGGGCGCCGAAGGAACGGTGGTCGGTCACCCCGTGGTAGGCGAGCACCGCGAGCCGCTGGGCGGCCAGGGCCCGGAACAGCGGCTGGACGGGGGCGAACCGCAGCCATTCGCCCCGAGCGTCCTGCTGTTCCGTGTCGACGACCGCCCGGTGACGGCCCCCGCCGTCCCGGTGCGCACCGTGGTGCTCGCCCTGCCCGTGCTCGCCGTGTCGGTGGCCGTCATAGAGGAGATCGTCGTGACGGCGCTCATCGTGACGGCGCTCATCGTGACGGCGCTCGTCGTGAAGGAGTTCGTCCACGCGCTCGCCGAGCAGGCGCTCACCGCGCTGACGATCGGCGTGCAGACGGTCGGTGTGCAGGCGGTCGACGGACCGGCCGACGTTGCGCCGGCCCGTCGGCCACCCGGCGGGCGGAGGCAGCGGGCGCACGCCGGGTGTCGGCCGCGCGCGGGCCGTGGAGATCGATGTACTGGACTGGGACTGCGGCACGGTTCCCCCTCGTTCGCCGAGCGGCGTGGCGGTACCGCCGGAGGACGGAGCCCGGCCTCCGACTCCAGGGGCGGCGGCTCCGCTCCTGGATATTCCTGTTCTCGGTGGGGGGTTCACACCCGTCCCTCGAACGGCTCCTGGATCACTCAATGCCATTGAGACCGCTGCACCGGACGGATGGTTGTACCGGGGGGACGAGGATTTTTCGTGGACTGATTGTGGAGCCGGAAAGCCCGTGCGGACGTCTCGGACACACCTCGGAGCGGCCCCCGCGTGCCCCTGACCAGCCCGGATTCGCCGGTTGCGCAGCGTGTTCGAACCTTCACTCACTGCGGGCTGCCCCCCGCGCCGCCCCGGGGTACCTTGGGCTCATGGCAGATGCGGACCGTGACCCCTTCCACCTCCACGGGGCCTCCCGGATGGCTCGTGCGTGCAGTGGCGGAGCCCTGGTCACCCACCAGCTCCCGCTGGCCGTGGTGGGCCTGGCCTGCCTGGCGCTCGGCATCGTTGTTGCCGTGTTCGTTCCGGACAGTGACGGGCCCGCGTGGGCGATGGCGGTGGCCGGCTGCCTGGCCGCCGGCGTCCTGCTGCTCGGCCGGATCGCCTTCGGCGTGTTCCGCGACCGGCGTCGCGCCGCGCTCTGACGGCACCCCGGCCGGTGTGCCGGGGGGGCCGAGCCGTACGGCGGACCGGCTTACGCCCGGACGGCGCCCCCACCCGTTGCGTCGATCGCCCTTCGGTATTCCGAAACGTCGGTCGAGTGAAATTGGTCAGATCGACTGAATATCGTCCAGTCTGACAATCTCGGCCCCGCTTCTTTCACCATTCCCGGACGAAGACTCCATCCCGCCTCTACTGTGAATGCGTTCTTCCGGCTCGAAGCGCCGGGGAGGAGGAGCGATGGGCGGTAGACCGGATCGTGCCGTGGCCGCCTCATGAGGCGGGCCGGCGACCTCGCCGTCGTCGCCCTGGCCGCGATAGTCGCGCTGCCGCTGGCCCTGCTGATCGCCGTCCTGCTCCGCTGCACCACCGGCGGCCCGGTCCTCCAGCGGCAGACCCGGACCGGCCGGCACGGCCGCGAGTTCCAGATCCTCCGCTTCCGGGCCGACGGGGACGGCCGGCTCGCCGCCCTGCTGCGCCGCACCGGCCTGGACGAGCTGCCGCGGCTGTGGAACGTGGCACGCGGCGAGATGGGCGTGATCGGACCCAGGCCGGCCAGCCCCGCCCACGTGGTGCGCTACACCCGCCGCGAACGCGCTCGGCTGGCCGTACGGCCCGGCCTCACCGGCTGGGCCCAGCTGCACGCCGTGAGCCGCGGCCGGACGCCCCGCCCGCTCAGCCGGCCCGAGTGGGCCGAGCTCGACCTCTGGTACCTCGAGCACCGCTCGCTCCGGCTCGACCTGCACATCCTCGGGCTCACCGTGCTCGCGCTGCTGCGGCCCGGGACCGGCCGCGCGCACCGGACCGGCGGCCCGTAACCGCCCCGATAGGCTGCGGCCCATGGCCATTCCCCCCTTCCTCGCCGAACTCCGCGCCCTCGTGGGAACCCGTCCGCTCTGGCTGAGCGCCGTCGTCGCCGTCGTGCTGGACGACCGCGACCGGGTACTGCTCGCCCGCCGGGCGGACGACGGCCGGTGGGCGACGATCGGCGGCATCCTCGATCCCGGCGAGCAGCCCGCCGACGGCGTGGTGCGCGAGTGCGAGGAGGAGACCGGGGTGGTGGTCGTGCCCGAGCTGCTCGCCTCCGCCACGGTCTCGCCCCAGGTCACCTACCCGAACGGCGATGTGACGCAGTACCTGGTGCTGACCTTCCGCTGCCGCGCGGTCGGCGGCGAGGCGCGGGTGAACGACGACGAGTCGCTGGAGGTCGGCTGGTTCGGGCTGGACGAGCTGCCGCCGATGATCGAAAGCGAGCACGAGCGGCTGCGCCACGCGCTGGAGTGCGAGGGCCCGGCGGCCTTCACCTGGGAGGGCAAGGAGCGCCCCTGAGCCCGGGCGGCACGCCCGCCCGCCCGCCAAAGGCGACCCACAGCGCCCACCCGCCCAAAGCCACAACGCCCACCCGCCCAAGGCCACAGCGCCCGGCCGGGCCGGGCTCAGCCCTTGTGCTGCCGGTAGGCCTCCTCCGCCGCGTCCAGCACCGCGGCCAGGTCCCCGCCCGCCGTGGCGGTCGCGGTGGCGGCCACCGCGCCCTCGACGAACGGGGCGTTGGCGAACCGCACCGGGAACGGCAGCCCGTGCTCGTCCGCCTCGGACAGCAGCGCGCGGACGGTGGTGACCGCCCCGCCCAGGTCGGCGAGCACCACCACGCCGTGGCCCTGGTCCACCCGGCGGGTCGCGGCGGCCACCAGGACGGCGCTGATGCCCGGTCCGTCCGACGGGTCGCCACCGGTCGCGGCGACCGGCGCGGGGGAGTCGGATCCGGTCAACGCGAGCGCGAGGGAGCGCACGGCGGTGGCCAGTTCCTGGCTGTGCGAGACCAGGACGATCCCGACCCGCCCGTGCAGGGCCGGCCGGGCGGGGGTCGGCCGGGGCAACGAGGTGGGCGAGGGAGGCGTACGGGGTGCCGGGGGATGGGCCGAGGGGGCGTCGGAGATGGGGATGACGTCGGCGCGGGTGCCGTCCCGGCGGCTCATCGGCTGCTCCCTTGAGCGGTTCGGTGGGGGATCGTTCGGGCAAAACGGTCGGGAAAAACGGTCGGGCGAAGCAGTCGGGCCAAGCGGTCATGTCGAACAGTCGGCCGAGCGACCCGGGGCCACTCGGGCCCCGGCGGGCCCGCACGGCCCCGCCAGGACTCCTGGACGGTCGACGGCCCCGCCCCTCCGCGCCGCCGGGTCCGCCCGCCCCTCAAGGGCCGGAAGGCGGTCGGAGGGCGTCCTGGCAGCACTCTGGCAGCTGCCCGCCACCGCCACCGGCCGGGACACGCCTCAAGCGTTCCTCCGGCGGTGTCCGTCCCTGCCTGGAGGAGTCCTCGTCAACCCGCTGACCGGGGCCGGGCGGTGTGGCTAGGCTGACCCCGGAACGCCGTCGGGAGGAGATCGGTCAGTGGGATCCAACAGCGGGACGGACACGGAGGCCGGAGGGGCGCAGCCGCAGCTGGCCCCGAACGGGAAGCCCAAGGTGGACTTCACCGGGGCGGAGTGGCTGTGCAGCAGCCAGGGCGTCGGGGACGTGCAGATCGCCTTCGTGGACGGCTACATCGGGATGCGGGACGGCCGCCAGGAGGACGGGCCGGTCCTGGTCTTCACGCCGGCGGAGTGGCGGGCCTTCGTGCTCGGCGCCCGGGACGGCGAGTTCGACCTCACCTGAGGACTTGCCGGGAGGCTTCCCGGCAAGACCCGGCGGAAGGCCCTGCTGAAGGCCCCCGGAGGGGCCCGGCTGAGCGGCCGACCGAGGAGGCCGCCGGGCCAGTCACCACAGGAGCGGACCCCGATCGAAGGGGGTCCGCTCCGCGGGTGGTCCTTCGGGTCCGAACATCACAACTGATGATCTATTGAGCGTGCCCCGTCAGAATTTCTGTTGACTGTTAGACAAACGCAGCTCAGAGTATGAGCACGGGCAGACGCCGTGCCCACCGCCCCCACGCGGCCAGACACGGCGCCTGCTGTGCGGCCCGGCAGTGTTGCCAGGCCATCCTCCCAGTCATCCCCTGCGCACCGGGGTGCGTCGGCCGGTCCCGGCCCCACGAAGGGGCCGGCAGTCGCCGGGAGGCTGGTGCTGAAGCCGAGAGCGACTCGGACGACGGCACCGACGCTCGGGACCCGCACGCCCCCACGCGGCGGCGTCCCGAGCAAGATCCACGGGAGCGACGGGCCGGGGCCCCGCGGATCTGGCTTGTGATGCATGGAACTGTTGGCTTGTGTGTTCGTGCGGTGTGCGACGACGAAGCTGGGTGCTCGGCAGTTCGGCACGACGAATGCACGGTGAGGGAAACGCGTGTAGGGCCGCGTTGCGACATGCCGTCCCCCCGAAGGGTGAAACCCAGAACGGCTGTCGTGCTGAACCGAACGTAGCCCGGACGGTTGCTCAGAGTCAACATTGGTCTCTGAGCGTCGATCTCCCGCTCGTCCCCCGGCGGCGCCCCACCCACCTCGCGAGCGTGGTGTGCCGGACACGTACGATGTTCCCATGTCTTTTCTCCGCCGTCGCTCCGGACAGCCCGCCGGCCCGGACTTCGACGTGCTCGCGATGGACCCGGGCGACTGGCCCGGTGACTTCGGTGCGGCCATGATGACCGGCCCGGACGGCTCCTGCCAGGGGATTTTCCTGCGCTACGACCTGTTCGGCGGCAGAGGCCCGGCGATGTTCATCGGCAACCTCCCCGAGGGTTCGCCCGCCCGGGAGACCGGCGACGAGGTGCCCTTCGAGGTGCGGCAGCTGCTCGCGGCGCTGGAGAACGACGAGCCGGTCGAGTTCGTCTCGGCCGAGGACTTCCCGGTGATGCTCGGGGACGACCTGCTGATCGTGAAGAAGGTCAAGGTCAGCGAGGAGCGCGTGTTCTGCGCCCAGTTCGGCCGCAGCGACGGCGTCCTGGTCACCATCGCCTCCTGGGACCGACCGATTTCGGACGACCTGTATCAGCTGCTGAAGCCGCTTCCGGCGGACATGTTCCAGCAGGGCTGATCCCGGCGTGGCCGGTCCCGGTGGGGCCGGGCGCTCCGCCCGGGGGCCGGACGCTGCTTGACGGTATCGATCAACGGTTCGTACAGTCGCGGACATGCCGTGCCGTCTTCCGCTGCTGACCCGTCGCAGGCATCTGGATCTGCGGCGCACCGCCAGCGCGGCGTGTCCGGGCCGCTGAGGGGGATCCGTCCCCCGGCGGCGGGTGGTCGGCCGGGTGTCCGGTCGGCGCCGACACCAGGGGGTGGGCCGTGAGCCGGCCTCCGGGGCCGCCGATCGGAACCGCGCGCCCGTACGGCGTGCCGCCCGCATTCGCCGAGCCCACGCTGCCGCCCGGAGGCACCGCACCATGACGACCCGCGCCGCCAACCGTTCGACTGCCAACCGTTCGACCGCCGATCGTCCGACTGCCGACGGTTCGTCCGTCACCGGTTCGTCCGACGACCGTTCGACCGTCGATCGTTCGCTCGGGAACGCTCCCGCCGACACCGCTCCGGTCGAGGAGGCCCCTGTCGGGCGCCGCTCCCGGACCTCTCCGCGGTCGGCGGGTTCCGACCGGTCGGATTCCGGCCATCCCGAATCCACCGGCTCCACCTCCACCGGTTCACGAGGTCCCGGCTCCACCTCCACCGGTTCCCGCGGCCCCGGTTCCACCCCCGCCGGTCCGGCCGGCTCCACCGGCCCCGCGCCCGACCGCACCGCGGTCGAGGCCGCCCTGGCCGGTCTGCCCCGGGTGGTCGACCTGCTGGCCGCCCGGGCCGAGGAGCACGACCGCGACGCGACCTTCCCGTACCAGGGGATCGAGGCCGTCCACGAGGCCGGACTGCTCACCCTCACCGTCTCCGAGCGGTACGGCGGTCCGGGCGGAACGCTCGCCGACACCGTCCGGGTGCTGTCCCGACTCGGCCGCGGGGACGCCTCGGTGGCCGTGGTCACCGCCTTCACCCTGCTCCGGCACGCCGAGCAGGCCCGCCGGGCCGACTGGCCGACGGCCGGCTACCGGCGGCTGCTCACCGAGTCCCGGCGCGGTCCGGCGCTGGTCAACACGCTGCGCGCGGAGCCCGGCGCCGTCGCGGGCGAGCTGCCCGGGACGGTCGCCCGACGGGACGGCGACGGCTGGCTGCTGACGGGCCGGAAGACGTACTGCACCGGCGCCGAGGCGCTCGCCTGGATGGCGGTGACCGCGCGGACCGACGAGGAGGAACCGCGGGTCGGCACCTTCCTGGTCCGCGGCGAGAGCGAGGGCCTGGAGATCGACCCGACGTGGGACCAGCTCGGCCTGCGGGCCAGCGCCAGCCACGACGTCGTGCTGAATGGGGTCCGGGTGCAGGCCGACCTCGCGCTCGGTCTGACGGCCGGTCGCCGGACGGCCCGTCAGGGCGCCGACGCCGAGGCGGAACTCACGCTGGCCTGGCACGACCTGGCCCTCTCCGCGGTGGCGATCGGCGTCGCCCGGGCCGCCGAGGCCTGGCTGATCCGCTTCCTCAACCAGCGCACCCCGGCCAACCTGACCGAGCCGCTCGGCACCCTGCCCCGCTACCGGACCGCCCTCGGCGAGATCGAGGCCCAGCTGATCGGCGCCGAGGAACTGGTCGAGGGCCTGGCCCCCCGGGTGGACCGGGGCGAGCCGGAGGCCGTCGCCCGGACCGGTCCGGCCCACCTGCTGGCCACCCGGGCCGCCACGGCGGTGGTCCAGCAGGCCGTCGCCCTCACCGGCAACCCCGGCCTGAGCCGGCGCCACCCGCTGGAGCGCTACCTGCGGGACGTGCTCAGCAGCCGGGTTCACCTGGCCCCGGACGAGACCGTGCTGGAGGCCGCCGGCCGGGCCGCCCTCGAACGGGGCGCCCGGCCGTAGGCCTGCCGTCGGACCCGCGGTTCAGCGCGTCCCGACCGCGGCGCGGACGGCCCGGCGGGCGAGCGCCGCGTCGTCGTAGAGCCGGCGGATCATGATCCGCTGCTCCTCGCCGGCGCCCGGCACGTCGTACAGCCGGATCTCCCGCATCAGCACCAGCACCAGGTTCACCAGGAACGCGTCCCGGGCCAGTGTGCCGCCGCTCTGGGCGAGTTGGCTGATCTGGCGACGGGCCGCGGTGTCCCCGGACAGGACGCTCCAGAGCACCGCGAGGTCGTAGCCGGGCAGGTACCAGCCGGCCTGCTCCCAGTCGACCAGCACCGGGCCGGACGGCGCCAGCAGCATGTTGCTGAGCAGGGCGTCGCCGTGGCAGAGCTGGAGCGGGGTGTGGCCGAGGCCGTGCAGCAGGCCGCGCAGGTCGCCCGCGTCCCGGTCGGTGAGCTGGCCCACCGAGTGGTAGCGGGAGATCTCCAACTGGTAGTCCAGGCGGGGCTGGAAGACGTCGGTCGGCGGCCGCCACAGGTTCAGCGTGCGGACCGCGTTGAGCAGCGCCCGCACCTCGCCCGGGGTGGGGGCGTTGACCGGGTGGCGCTCGCGGGCCGCCGGGCGCCCCGGCACGCGCTCCATGACCAGCACGCACCGGTCGTGGTCGGCCGCCACCAGCCGGGGCAGCCGCACCGGCGGACGGTGCCGGACGAACGCCCGGTAGACCGCCACCTCGTGGTGGAAGTCGGCCACCAGCTGCTCGAAGTACTCACTCCGCACCGCCTGCGGCGCCAGGCACTTGGCGACCACCGGAGCCCGCCCGATGGTGCCCGCCACCAGGATGTGGCGGCTGCCCTCGCGCAGGACCTGGCGCGGGGTGAACGCGGGACATATCCGCGCGACACTGGCGAGCGCCGCCCGGACCGCCGGGGTCTGGAGCGCCGAGGGGTCGATCCGCTCCGGGCCGCCGGCGCCGGGCTGGCCGGGCCGCCGCGCCCGCAGCACCTGGCCGTCGGCCTGCCGGGCCAGCGGCATCCGGCCACCGGCCGGCAGCGCGGTCTCCGGGCCGCGCAGCCCCAGCGCCGTACGGCCGGCGGGGCCCAGCGCCGTACGGCCGGTCGGGACGACCCGGGTGTCCGTGGCCCGGCCCTCCGCGCCGCGCGGGGCCGCGGGCCGTACCGCCGGGGGCACCGCCCTGGGGCCGGTGCGGCCGGCGGCCGCGGTGGGGGGGCGCAGCGCGGGGCGGGTCGCGGTGGGCGTGGGGGTCGTCGCTGAGGAGTACATGGGCTGAGGGTGGTCCCTTCCGGTCCGTCGGCGGGTGCTGCCCCGCGGGGGCGGGGGAGGGCCGGTGCCGTGTGCTTCCTGGCGTGACGGCGGCCCTGCGGGTGCTGCGGTAGGTCCTGCGGTGCTTCGTGCGGTGCGGTGGGTGGTGCGCGGGCGCCGGGCACGGACGCGGGGTCAGGAACCCCTGTTCGGCGGTGCTCCGGCCGTCCGCACCCTGGGGAATGCGGTCGGCCGGAGTGCCGTGGCCGTGCCCGGCGCTCCCGCGCCACCCGGCCGCGCCACCCCCTCGGGTGAGGACCGGGAGCGCCCCGTGCCACCGTCGGGGGACATGCCCCGACGCTGGTGGGACGCCGCCCGACCCGGGGGGCGAAGTGGCGCACCTCTACAACACACCCGTCGGGCACTGGCTTAGTAGTCTGGCGGGCCCTGGCGAACGGTGGCGAATGCTCGCCTGGCACTTGCCGGAGCCTCTAGCCTCGGATCAGCCGAGGAACCTGGGGGCTTCGTTGAGCAGGGAACCCAACACCCGACTGGCCGATCTGTTCGTCCTGACCGGATGGTCGAAGGGCGAGCTGGCGCGGCTGGTCAACCGTCGGGGTGCCGCGATGGGACAGCTGCAGCTGTCCACCGACACGTCGAGGGTACGGCGTTGGATCGAGCAGGGGGAGATCCCGCGCGATCCGGTGCCGAGGGTGCTGGCGGCCGTGTTCACGGAGCGGCTCGGACGTGTCGTCACCACTGAGGACCTCGGTCTGGAACGACACCGGCCCACCAGGTCCGGAGCGGAAGCGCCCGCAGCAGTGCCATGGTCGCCGGATCGAACAGCCGCGGTCCTCACCGAGTTCACGGGAATGGACCTCATGCTGAACCGACGTGGATTGGTGGGCGCCGGAGCCGCGCTCACGGCCGGGGCGGTCATCGCCGACTCGCTGAAGGGCTGGCTGGGCGGGGACGCGGTCGCCTACGCGGCCTCCGTCCCCGGGCCGCGACAGGTGGTCACCGGGGGCGGAGCGCACCCGGTGGTGGACGTGTACGACGCGGGCCCGGTCGGGCTCGACGAGGTGGAGTCGCTGGAGCACTCGGTGCAGGTGTTCCGGGCCTGGGACGCGGCCCGCGGCGGCGGGTTGCAGCGCAAGGCCGTGGTCGGCCAACTGAACGAGGTCGGAGGCCTGTTGACGCACCGGCACGCGCCCGCCGTGGAGCGGCGGCTGTGGCTGGTCGCGGCCAACCTGGCGGTGCTGGCGGGTTGGATGTCGCACGACGTGGGCCTGGAGCCCACCGCCCAGAAGTACTTCATGATCGCGGCGGACGCGGCCAAGGAGGCCGGTGACCGGCCGCGGGCCGGCGAGGCCATCTCCCGGGCCGCGCGGCAGATGGTGCACCTGGGCCGGGCCGACGACGCGCTCGACCTGATGTCGGCGGCCAAGGCGACCGGCGGGCGGCTGATGCCCAGGACCCGCGCCATGCTCAACACCGTCGAGGCCTGGGCGCACGCCTCGATCGGGCACTCCCAGGACACCTACCGGCTGCTCGGGGAGGCCGAGGAGCTGTTCGGCGAGGAGGCGCCGGAGCCGCCGCCCTCGTGGATGCAGGTGTTCGACGAGGCCGAACTGCGCGGCATGCAGGCCCTGGTGCTGCGCACGCTGTCCGAGCACGACCCGGCGGCGGCGCCCGACGCCCGCCGGCACGCGGAGCGGGTGATCACCTTGCGCGAGGGCACCGGGCAGCTGCGCTCGGCGCTGTTCGACCGGATCACCCTGGCCTCGGTGCACCTGCTCACCGGCGAGCCGGACGCGGCGCAGTTCCAGGCCAAGATGGTGATGAACCTGATCGGCCAGAACTCCTCGCACCGTACCTGGGACCGGCTGCGCGAGATGTACCGGCTGACCGCGCAGTACCGGGGGCTGCCGGCGGTGGACGAGCTGCGGGAGGTGCTGGGCCGGCAGCTGCGGGCGGCGGACGCCAAGAACCGGCCGCGGCTGACCTGAGGGCTTCGCGGGGCCGCGGTTCCCGTCCCGGCCGTCGGCTCAGAGCGGCGGGGCCGGGCGGAGCAGCATGCGCAGTGCGACGACGGTGCCGTCCGTGCCGAGGACGGGCTCGCCCGCGCACTCGACGCCGTCGTGCCGTCCGTCGGGCCGGCGGACCCGCAGGGTGCCGGCGGCGTGGCGGCCGTGCACCAGGGTGTCGGTCATCATCCGCCGCAGCAGCGGACGGTCCGCCTCGGGGAGGCGGTCGGGCAGCCGGTCGAGGCTGAGCGGGCCGTGTCCCGGGTCGCAGCCGAGGAGGAGGTAGGTCTCCGGGCTCCAGAGGATGCCGTCGGTCAGCAGGTCCCATTCGGCGGAGCCGAGCAGGCCGTCGTCGATCCCGGCCCCGTGGTGGTCGCCGCCGTCGCCGAGGTAGGGGCCGGACGGCTCCCGCGCCGTGCCGTCCACTCTGCCGTCCGTTCCGCCGTCGGCGTCGCCCGCGCCGTCCCCGCCCGCGGTGCCCGGCGCGTCGGCCGTGGTGCGGCGGGCGGCGCGCCCGGCGCCCGCCGCGCTGCTCCCGCCCGTCGGGGCGCCGTCCATCGCGGCGGCTCCCGGCGGGCGGGTGGCGCCTAATGGCATGTTCATGGCGGACCCATCGCTCGGGTACGGCCCGCGCGGTGCGGGCCGTTCGGACAGTGAGAAGACTGTCGCACAGCGTCGTCATCCTTGTGGGCGATTTGGAGAACGCAGGCAAAATTCCAGTGGCATATGCCACTGTGGCCGGAGCGCTCGTCGCCCTGTGTGCGGACGGGGGCGCGAGGCGGTAACCTTCGGTGATTCCGGCGCCCGGGCGCCCACCGCAGTACCGACCACAGACCCCGGCGACGGAAATCCCGTTGCCACTACGACCGCCGCAACGGATGCTGACCTCATGTTCGAGCCAGTGATAGCACCCAGTGCCAGCCTCCTCGGCCTCCTCCAGCGAGGCCGCGGTGACGGGCAGCTCCACGCGCTGGCCGCCGACCGTGCCGAGGCCATCGCCGCGCTGGAGGAGTGCGTCACCAGGGATCCGCGAGCCGACTGGCAGGTCGAGAGCCGCTCCCTCTACTACGCCCGCATCTACATGGAGCTGGAAGCCCCCCTCGACGGCATCGAGGACCACCTCCACTCCGCCGAGGACCTGGTCACCGACGACGAGAGCCGCACCGGCCTCGCCCTCTCCGTCCTGGGCCACCTCGCCGCGTACGGCCGGCGCGACGCGCTGCTGATGCTGCGCGAGTACGCCGCCACCGGCGCCAACTGGTCCTGGGCCCTCGACGAGCTCGCCCTGCGCGACGACGACCGCGGCCTGCTGCTGCTCGGCACCGCCGTGCTGGACCGCTTCGCACCGGGCCCCGAGGGCGACGCCGAGCTGCGCGAGTTCATCCGCAACGCGTACGAGCCCCGGCCCTGGCGGCTGTGGGCGGCCTACCACCCCAGAGTGGCGGCGGCCAGCGAACAGTCACCCTTCGACCTGTGGCAACGCCAGATCAACCGCAGCGGCGTCACCCCCGGCTGGTCCACCGCCGACGTGCTGGCCTGGGCCGACCAGGGCGAGCTCGGCGGCCTCGGCGCCGGGGCCTTCCTCGGCGGCCCCGACGCCCGACCGGAGTCCGCGCGCGGCACCGAACCGTCGTCCGGCCCCGACGCGGTGGACCGCCGCGCCGCCGCGGCCGCCCGCTGCCTGACCGCCGTCGTCCGGCCGGAGGACCGCCCGCTGCTGCTGGAGGCGGCCCGCGACGGCCTGCCCGGCGCCCGCCGGGCCGCCCTGCGCCACCTGGTCGACCAGCGTGACCCGGCCGCCGTCGAGCTGATCGAGGCCGCCGCCGCGGACGTGGACGACCGGATCGTCCGCGCCGCCCTGGAACTGCTCGGCCGGATGCGCGGCCCCGAGGTGCTGGCGCACGCCCGCCGCTGGGCCGACCCGTCCAGCGGCGGCGCCGACAGCGCGCTCGGGGAGGCCGCCGTCCAGCTGCTCGCCGACGCCGGGGAGCCGGCCGACGCGCCGCTGGTGGTGGCCGGGCTGCGCCGCTGGGTCTCGGTGCGCGGGGTCGGCGGTACCGGGCTCGGGTCCCTGGTGGACGGTGCGGGGCGGCTGGCCGCCGCCGAGGCCGTACCGGTCCTGCGTCACATCTACGGGGAGGCCGCCTCCTCGGAACTGCGCGGACGCGCCGCCCAGGCGCTGGCCGCGACCGACGTGCACTTTCCGGAGGGGCCCGCCGTCGAGTGCCTCTGGGACTGCGAGGAGTCCACGCGTGAGCTCGCCGCGCGCCACGTCGCCACCACGGGCGACGCGCGTGTGCTGGAGCGGTTGCGCAGGCTTGCCGCCGACCCGGCCGAGGAGGCCGAGGTCCATGCCGCCGTACGCGGCCGACTGACCGCCGCCCGGGAATTCGGGCGTTAGGGCTGTCCGACGATTCCCTCGGGCGCCGGTTGTCGGATCCGCCCTCGGGCATTGACGTTCGGTGGGCCGGGACACCCCGTCGGTGTCCCGGCCCACTCGTCTTCCGTGGTCCCCGCAGTGCGTGGGTCCCCCGTTCCTGAAACCCGGTTCTACTTCACCGCGCCCGCGTCCGGGGCCAGGACGCCGCCGATGACCAGTCCGATGATCAGAACGCCGAGCAGTACGCGGTAGACCACGAACGGCATGAAGCTGTGGGACGAGATGTACTTCAGGAACCAGGCGATCGCCGCGTAGCCGACCACGAAGGCGATCACGGTGGCCAGGACGGTCGGCCCCCAGGCCGGGGCCGGGCCCTCACCGATCTTGAACAGCTCCAGCGCCCCCGAGGCGAGCACCGCCGGGATCGCGAGCAGGAACGAGTAGCGGGCCGCGGCCTCCCGGCTGTAGCCGAGCAGGAGGCCCGCGCTGATCGTGCCGCCGGAGCGGGACACGCCCGGGATCAGCGCCAGTGACTGGGCGAGGCCGTAGATGCCCGCGTGCGGCAGCGTCAGGTCGGTGATCGGACGGGCGTGCCGGACGGCCCGGGTGCGGTCGGCGAAGGCCAGGACCAGACCGAAGACGATCAGGGTGGTGCCGATGATCCGCAGGTCGCGCAGGTGGGTCTCGATGGTGTCCTGGAACAGCTTGCCCAGGATGCCGATCGGCAGGGTGCCGATGATCACGAACCAGCCCATCCGCGCGTCCGGGTCCGAGCGCAGCGCCGGCCGGAACAGCGACAGCGCCCAGGTCCTGATGATCGACGCGATGTCCTTGCGGAAGTAGATCAGCACCGCGGTCTCGGTGCCGAGCTGGGTGACGGCCGTGAAGGCCGCGCCCGGGTCCTTCCAGCCGAACAGGGCGGAGAAGACCCGCAGGTGGGCGCTGGAGGAGATCGGCAGGAACTCGGTGAGCCCCTGGATCAGGCCGAGGACGGCCCCGTGGAACCATTCGGTCACCGGGCACCCGCCGGGGGTATCCGTCGGGCGTGGAGCAGGGGCGGCATGGGCTGGTCCTTGCGGGTCGGAAGGGCGTGCGGGACCGCCGTGACCCGACCGGCCCACGGGCCGCGCGCGAGCCCGGCGCGCGGCTGATGGTACGGGGTGAAGGTGACGGTTCTCCGTTCACCCTTCGTTCCGGCTTCGCGCGCGGGATCGCCGCCGGTCCGGAGCCCTTTCCGGGCGCGTGCTACGGCACCGGCCGGGCCCGGACCCAGGTGCGGTCCGCGGTCAGGTAGCGCTCGACCACCAGGTCGGCCTCCGCGAGCGCCCACTCGAACGCCCCGGTGCTGAGCGGGCGGGTCAGGAAGGTCTGCGTCCAGGTGCCGTCCGGGAAGACGTACTCGAAGCGCACGGAGTCCACGCCGTCGCCGACCGGCGTGACCGAGACCAGTCGGGCCCGCGCGTCCGGGCCGATCGAGCTCTCCCGCGGCACGTTCCGGTGCCAGTCCTCGCCCTCGCGCTGCACCAGGACGCAGCCGTCCTCGGCGACGTGCCGGCGGCAGGTCCTCAGCAGGCCCCGGCGGACCGCCTCGTCGCCGGCGTGCACCAGGAAGGAGGCGAGCATGACGACGTCGAAGCGCTCGCCGAGGTCCAGCTCCTCGATCGGGCTGCGCACCGTACGGACGTCCGCGCGGACCCGGGCCAGCATCTCGGCGGACTCGTCCACGGCCGTCACGGTGAAGCCGCGGTCGGTCAGCGGGTGCGTCATCCGGCCGACGCCGCAGCCGAGTTCCAGGATGCGGGCGCCGGGCGGCACCGCGGCCTCGACCACGTCCGGTGCGTCGCCCGCGGGGAGGCGGCTCCACACCTCGACGGCGCAGCCGTCCGGGGTGATCGCGCCCGCGCCCGTTCCGTCGTAGCCCTCGCGTCGTTCGTCTGTCATGCCGCTCATCGGAACACGGGCGGGTGCGTGGTGGAAGAGGGCGTCGGAACAGGATTGCGTGATACCCCAGGGGGGTATATCTTCGAGTAGCGACGGAGCGAGGGAAGTGGCGCCGAACAGGGCGCCGGGGCAAATGGAGGACGACATGGCGCACCCCGCGCGGCACGAGCACCACGAGCACACCGACGAGCTGCACGCCGGTCACGAGCACCATGAGCAGCACGGGCACGACGGGCACGGCCACGGTGGCCACCAGGCGCACCACGGCCACCCGGCCCACGGTGGCCACGGGGCGCACGCCGGTCACCACCAGGCCCACGGCGCCGGCGGCACCAGCTGGCGGATGGCCGCGCAGGCGACCCTGCACTGCCTCACCGGCTGCGCCATCGGCGAGATCCTCGGCATGGTGCTCGGCACCGCCTTCGGCCTGCACAACGGCGCGACCGTGGTGCTCTCGATCCTGCTGGCCTTCGTCTTCGGCTACGCGCTGACCATGCGCGGCGTGCTGAGGGCCGGCCTCGACGTCGGCGCCGCGGTCAAGGTCGCGCTGGCCGCCGACACCGTGTCGATCCTGGTGATGGAGCTGATCGACAACACCGTGATGGTCACCGTCCCGGGGGCGATGGACGCCGGTCTCGGGGACCTGCTGTTCTGGGTGGCGTTGGCGGGCGCGCTGGCCCTGGCCTTCGTGCTGACCGTTCCGGTCAACAAGTGGATGATCGGCCGGGGGCGCGGCCACGCCGTGGTGCACGCCTATCACCAGCACTGATCCCGCCCCGAGGCGCCGGACCCTCTCGCCTGCGGCCCGCACCGACCGTTCGACGGTCGGTGCGGGCCGCGGCGCGTCCGGAGTCAGGGCAGGGAGTGTCCGAGGTTCCCGCCCGCCGCCGGGTGCGGCCTACCGCGGGCCGCCCTCCAGGTCGGCCAGGGTCGTTTGCAGCCAGGTGAGTTCGGCCTCCGTGGTGGCGCGGGCGACCAGCAGCAGGCCGCGCCGGAACGGGTCGGCGAACTCCTCGGCTCCGACTGGGCGGTCGCCCTCGTAGAAGAAGCTGGCCGGCTCGGCGAGGAAGGACAGCCGGCGGCGGAGCACGGCGGCCTGGGCGGCGGGGTCGGCGAGGTGCCGCAGGAAGGCGAGCAGGGTGAACCAGCGGTTCTCGTCGCTGACGTCGAGCGGCTCGGGCTCGCGCAGCCGGGCGAGCAGCGCGGCGCGGCCGGCCTCGGTGAGGTGCAGGGTGTGCCGGGGCGCGGCGGCGCTGCCCGGTTCGGTCTCGCGGACCAGCAGGCCGTCGGCCTCCAGGCGCTTGATCGCGGGGTAGAGCGTGCCGTCGCTGATCGGGCGGACGTGGCCGGTGAGCGCGGCGAGGTGGCGGCGCAGCTCGTAGCCGTGCAGGGGGCGGTCGTACAGGAACCCGAGGATGGCGAGCTTCAGCATGGGGTCACTCTCTCAGATCGTTCCCTCGGGGTGTGGGTATATCGGTTACGTGATACCTCGAATTCGAGGTATGGTCCTGGTCGTCCGCCGGAACCCCGGAGCCGCCTCCCCGGTCTTCGGGGCCGGCGGCCCGGACCGGCAAGCCCTGGAAGAGGAGCGATTGAGCATGCGCGAGGCCCCCGTCACCCCGAACGGCGACCGGATCCGCTGGGTCGAACTGCCCGGCGCCGAGCCGGCCCGCCTCTACCTGCACGGGCTCGGCGCCACCTCGCCGGCCTACTTCGCGGCCGCCGCCGTCCATCCACGGCTCGCCGGGCGGCGCTCGCTGCTGCTGGACCTGCTCGGCTTCGGCCTCAGCGACCGGCCGACGGACTTCGGCTACACGCTGGAGGAGCACGCGGACGCCGTCGCGGCGGCGGTGGCGGCCGCCGGGCCGGACCGGGTCGAGGTGGTCGGCCACAGCATGGGCGGGGCGGTCGCGATCGTCCTCGCCCAGCGGCACCCGGACCTGGTCGAGCGGCTGCTCCTGGTGGACGCCAACCTGGACCGGATCGACCTCGACCGGCGCAACCCCGGCAGCAGCGGCATCGCGGCCTACACCGAGGAGGAGTTCCTGGCCGGCGGCCGGGACGAGGTGGCCGAGCGGGTCGGCCCGTTCTGGTGGTCCACCATGCGGCTGGCCGGCCCGGAGGCGGTGTACCGCAGCGCCCGCCACCTCGCCCGGGCGACCGTCCCGACGATGCGGGAGATGCTGCTCGGCCTCGACCTCCCGCGCACCTTCCTCCACCCGCAGGCGGACGGCGAGCCGACCGGCGCCGACGCCCTCCGCGCCGCGGGCGTACGGGTGGTGGCGGTGCCGGACTGCGGGCACAACATCATGCTCGACAACCCGGACGGCTTCGCGGCCGCCGCGGCGGAGGCGCTCGGGCAGGGATGAGCGCGGACCGGCGGGCCCGGCCCCGACAGACCCCGGGTCGACCGGGCTCGAACCCGCCGTAGGCTGAGGCGCACCGCCCGAGAGGAGCCCGCCCGATGCCCGTCGAGGTCCCGCCCGCACTGGCCGCGTCCCTGGAGGAGTTCCTCGGTGCTGAGGGCCGGGCCTGGGCGGCCCGACTTCCCGCCCTGGCGGGCGAGTTGCTCGACCGCTGGGAGCTGCTCCCGGACGGGCCGGTCGCGCACGGCATGGTCGCTCTGGTGCTGCCCGTGCTGCGGGCCGACGGCGCACCGGCCGTGCTCAAGCTCCAGCCCGTGGACGAGGAGACGGTGGGTGAACCGCTCGCCCTGCGGAGCTGGGACGGCCGCGGTGCCGTCCGGCTGCTCGACCACCAGCCGTCCACCGGCTCCCTGCTGTTGGAGCGGCTGGACCCCGGCCGCTCCCTGCTCGACCTGCCCGACGACCTCGCGGCGCTGCGCGTGATCGCGGAGCTGCTGCGGGAGATGACGACGTATCAGGCGCCGTCCGGACTGCGGACGTTGGCGGACGGGTCGGCCCGGCTGTTGGAGCGGTCCCCGGCGGCAGCCGCCTCCCTCGCCGACCCGGCCGAGCGGCACCTGCTCGCCGACTGCGCGGCCGCCCTGCGCGAGGTCCGCGCCGAGCCCGGCGACCGCCTGCTGCACTGGGACCTGCACTACGGCAACGTGCTGGCCCCGCTCCCGGGCAGCGGCCGGGCGCCCTGGCTGGCCATCGACCCCAAGCCGCTGGCCGGCCACCCGGGCTTCGAACTGCTCCCGGCGCTGCGCAACCGCTGGGCGGACGTGGTGGCCACCGGCGATCCCGCCCGGGCGCTGCGGCGGCGCTTCGACCTGCTGACGGAGGCGCTGGAGCTGGACCGCGAGGTGGCGGCGGCCTGGACGCTGGCCCGGGTGCTGCAGAACGCGGTCTGGGCGGCCGAGGAGGGCGAGGTGCGGCTGGACCGGGCCCAACGCGTCGTCGCCGAGCTGCTGTTGGGGCGCTGAGCGCGGACCCCGCGCGTCGTTCAGCGCTCCCGCAGGGGCACGAAGCGCACCGGCGTCCCCGGCCGTGCCTGGGCGGCGGCCGCGAGGTCGCCGACCGGCACGACGCCGATCACCGGATAGCCCCCAGTGGTCGGGTGGTCGGCCAGGAACACCACCGGCTGCCCGTCCGGCGGAATCTGTACCGCGCCCAGCACCATGCCCTCGCTGGGCAGTTCGCCCTCCCGGGCGCGGGCGACCGGCGGGCCCTCGGTGCGCAGCCCGACCCGGTTGCCGGTCGGCGAGACCAGGTACCGGTCACGGCCGAGGCGGGCCACCGCCTCCGGGGCGAACCAGTCCGCGCGCGGTCCGAGCCGCAGCCGGAGCACCAACTCGGCCGGGGGAGCGGGCAGCGGCACCAGCTCGGGCCGGGCCCGGTGCGGCGGCGGGGCGCCGACCGGCAGCCGGTCCCCGGCGGTCAGCGGGGCCGGCCCGAGCCCGGAGAGCAGGTCCGCCGAGCGGCTGCCGAGCACCGGCGGGACGGCGATCCCGCCCGCCACCGCCAGGTAGCCGCGCACCCCGCCCGTCGCCGCCCCCACCTCGACCACCGATCCGGCCGGCACCACGAACGGCGCGCCCCAGGCGGCCGGCCGGCCGTCCACCCGGACGGGCGAGGGCGCACCGGTGACCGCGACCAGCACCGGCCCGACGGCCCGCAGCACGACCCCGCCGAGCGTCGTCTCCAGCCCGGCGGCCCCGGGGTCGTTGCCCACCAGCCGGTTGGCCGCCCGCAGCGCGGGCTCGTCCAGCGCCCCGGCCCTCGGCACCCCGAGGTGGGCGACCCCGCGCCGCCCGAGGTCCTGGACCGTGGTCAGCGGTCCCGGCCGCTCCACCACCAGCTCGCTCAACTCCGCCTCCCCTCAGCCCCGTTCCGCCGTGAAGCGGACCCGGGTGCCCGGCGCCAGCAGGGCCGGCGGCTCGCGGTCGATGTCCCAGAGGGGGAGCGCCGTCCGGCCGATCAGCTGCCAGCCGCCGGGAGAGGGGTGCGGGTAGACGCCGGTGTACGGACCGGCCAGGGCCACCGAGCCGGCCGGGACGGAGCCGCGCGGGGTGGAGCGGCGCGGCACCTCGTAGCGCGCCGGGAGGCCGGTGAGGTAGCCGAAGCCGGGGGCGAAGCCGCAGAACGCGACGACGTACCCGGGTTCGGTGTGGATCCGGACGGCGGCCTCCTCGGACACCCCCCACAGGGCGGCGACCTCGGCCAGGTCGGCGCCGTCGTACACGGTGGGGACCTCCACCAGCGGCCCGTGCGGCGCCCCGGCCGCCGTCGGACGGGCGGTGCGCAGCAGCGCCGCCACCGCGTCGACCTCCGCGACGCCGTCCAGCAGCAGGGTGCGCGCGGCCGGCACCAGTTCCTCGACGGCGCCGAGTTCGCCCGCCTCCCGGCGCTCGGCCAGCCAGTCGTACAGCGCCGTCACCTCGGCCGTCCCGGGCAGCTCGACCAGCAGCGCCCGGTCGCCGACCCGGCGCACCGTCCACGCCGCCGGGCGCGCCGCCCCCGCCGTGAGGTGCGGTTCCGTCACGTGAAGGCCTCCACCCGGACCCCGGCGGAGGCCAGGGCGCCGCGGATCCGCCAGGCGAGCTGGGCGGCGCCGGGGGTGTCGCCGTGGACGCAGAGCGAGCGGGCCTCGACGGCGATCCGCTCGCCGCCGGAGGCCTCCACCGTGCGGTCCCGGGCGATGCCGACGGCGCGGGTGATCACCGACTCGGGGTCGTGCACCACCGCGTCCGGCTCGCGGCGCGGGACGAGGGAGCCGGTGCGGGCGTACGCGCGGTCGGCGAAGGCCTCGGCGACCACCGGGAGTCCGACGCCCTCGGCGACCTCCAGCAGCAGGGAGCCCGGCAGGCCGAGCACGGGCAGCGGGCCGTCGCAGACGGCGCCCGCCCGCAGCACGCCGGCCACCACGGCCTCGGCCTGCTCGGAGTCGCCGACCACCCGGTTGTAGAGGGCGCCGTGCGGCTTGACGTAGGAGACCTTGGAGCCGGCCGCGCGGGCGAACACCTGGAGGGCGCCGATCTGGTAGGCGATCTCGTCGGCGAGCTCCTCGGGGGGCACGTCCATCGCGCGGCGGCCGAAACCGGCCAGATCGCGGTAGGAGACCTGGGCGCCGATCCGGACCCCGCGCTCGGCCGCCAGCGCGCAGACCCGGCGCATCGTCGACGGGTCACCGGCGTGGAACCCGCAGGCGACGTTGGCGCTGGTCACCACGGACAGCAGCGCCTCGTCGTCGGTCAGGGTCCAGCGTCCGAACCCCTCTCCGAGGTCCGCATTGAGATCGATCACCGCATCGGCCACGCCCGTCCGCCTCCCAGCAGCTGTTGAGCCAGATGGTAGGGCCTGCGGATGAAGGCCGTTGTCCGTGACCCGGAGCGCCCGGCCGGCGCCGCGGCGTGTGCGGGGGACCGCACGCCCCGGGGCGGCGCCGCGCCGGTCCGGGCCGGTCGGTGGGCGGAACGCGTCGGTGCCCGGGCTCCGCGGAACCCGGGCACCGACGGCGGGCGGTACGCCCTCTGGGGGGGGCGCTGCGCCACGCCCGGCCGTTACGCCGTGTAGGTGTAGGTCACCGGCGCGCTGGTCCCGCCCGCCGTGGTGACCGTGACGCCCACCGGTCCGGGCTGGGCGCCCGCCGGGGCCGTGGCCGTGCAGAAGGACGGCCCGCAGGAGACGTGGGCGGCCGGCACCCCGCCGAAGGCCACCGTCCCGTACATCAGGTTGCTGCCGATCACGTTCACCCTGGTCCCGCCGGCGGCCGGGCCGGAGGCGGGGGAGAGGCTGCTGACCACCGGGGCGGCCGGGGCCGGCGGCGGGGCGCCGGTGTAGTCGAAGGCGGCGGGAGCCGTGGCCGTGCCGCCGGGCGTCACCACGCTGACCGGGGCGCTGCCCGAGCCGCCCGGGGTGGTCACCGTGCAGGCGGTGTCGGTGCAGGCGCCGGGCGCGGGGCCGCCGCCGACGAGCACCATGCCGTGGGCCAGGTTGCTGCCGCTGACGGTGACGGCGGTGCCGCCCGCGCCCGGGCCGGTGGTGGTGCCGAGGCCGGTGACGGCCGGCGCGGCCTGGACGGTGGCCGGCGGGTAGCTCCTGCTGACGAGGTCGTAGCTGGAGACGTGCCCGGTCGGGTCGGTGTCGTTCGGGTTGGCGACGGTCGCGGTGATCGTGCCGGCGATCGGCACGCCGGGCGTGGTGGCCAGGTTGAGCTTCATGAAGTTGTAGCTCCCGACCGCCCGGGTGGCGGTGAACACGGCCTCCAGGTGGCGGTGGTCGGGGGAGAGGACCGAGGTGAAGGTGTAGTCCTGCGGTGTGGCGAAGAACATCGCGCCGTCGGTGGTGACGCCCGGCGGCAGGTCGAGGGTGATGTGCGTCGGCCCGGCCAGGTCCGCGGTGCCGGACGACGTCCAGCCCACCGCCATGTTGCCGGTGGTGAAGAACCCGCCGGGGTAGTTCCCGTTCTGTGCGACGGTCACGTGCTGGGCGGAGGTCGACGCGGTGGCGGCCGGCGCGGCCGCGGCGGTGGCGCCGGTGGCGAGGACGGCGCCGGTGGCGAGGGTGGTCGCGGACAGCGCGGCGGCGAGGCCCGCTTTGGCCAGTCGGGTGATCATGGGTCGATCATCACCGAACCGACGCGCCGCCCTCACGGTTTTCTCGAACACGGGTCCGGCAATGGCGGAATCCCGTCGAAACCGCGTTCTGAACCGGCCTCCCGCACCGCCGCCCACCTGCCGTTACGCCCACCCGCAAGGTCCGTTTCGGTCGATGTCGGTGCGAACCTCTAATCTTGTCCTCCGTGACCGCCATCGCAGACCCGCCCACCGGGCCCGGCCTCCGACCGCCCGCCGGTCCGGCCGCCGTGCGCCCCGCGCCCGGCCCCGCCGCCGACGAGGGCCTGGCCCGCCGGCTCAAGGCGCTGGCCTGCACCGCCCCGCTGCACGACCTGGACAACCGCAAGGTCAACCTGGCCGGCGAGTACGGCGGCTACGCGATGGCCGAGGTCGGCCTCGCCGCGATCGACCTGGTCACCCTGCACATGGACTTCGACACCGGCGCCGACCGCGAGATAGTGCTCGCCCGGCTGCTGCCCCGGGTCGCCGCCCAGGCCGCCGGCCGCCCCGCCGCCGAGCACGAGCGGGTCGCCCGCTGGGTGCTGGAGTCGCTGATCAACGTCGGCAGCGTGGACCGCGGCTTCCGCGCCGTCTACGGCACCTTCGGCGCGGACGGCGAGTACGTCCGCCGCGACTACGACTTCAAGCTGATCGAGGAGGTCCCCGGCCCCGACGGCGGCGTCTACCTGCGCACCACCGACGAGGCGGTCAACGTCCTGGTCGGCGCGCTCGACACCGACGTCACCTCGGCCCAGATCGCCGCCGAGGTCAAGCTGGAGGTGCTGATCCGCCGCGGCCGCCTGGCCGACGCCCAGCTCGCCGCCGAGCAGGCCCGCTACCGCACCGTCCAGTACGCCGAGACGCTGCGCCGCGCCCTGGACGCCACCCGCCGCAACGTCCGGGCGGTCGACTGGATGCGCGCCGTGCCGGACCTCATCGAGGAGGCGCTGGACCACATCGCGGACCGCTACCGGCACGAGAACGCGATTCTCACCAACATCCGCAAGGCCCGCGACGAGGCCGAGGAGCCGGAGCACAAGCGCCGCGCCGCCGAGCTGGTCGACATCGTCAAGGACTGCATCCGGCGCCACACCCAGCTCCAGACCCGCCTGCTGGAGGCCGGCCCGCTGTTCCGCGCCGAGCAGGACCGGCAGGCCTTCGCCACCCCCGGCGCCCGCAGCGGCATCGACCTCTACGGCCAGCTGCTCGCCCCCGTGCTGCGGCTGCCGATAGAGCAGGCCGTCCGCCCCACCGGCGCGTTCTTCGCCCGCGGCGCCGGTCTGCGCACCCCCGTCTCGGTCCGCGTCGCCGACCTGGTCGACCTGCTGCTCACCCCGCCGGTCGAGCGCGAGCACCTCGGCGCCGAGCTGCCCGACCCGGACCTGGTCGCCACCCCGGACGACAGCCGGTTCTCCGAGGCCCAGCTGGAGTCCGCGATGGTCCTGCTCGACCTGCCCCCGGACGCCCCCCGCCGGCTCTCCGGCCTGCTCGCCGACGCCCGCAAGCAGGACCCGGACCTCCCGTACCTGGTCGCCCTGCTCGCCGTGCACGCGGCCAGCCCGCCGGTCGGCACCGCCTACCGCCAGGGCGAGGAGCGGCTGCTGTTCGCCGTGGACGACGGCACCCCGCTGCGCGACCAGGAGTTCGGCGGCGCCGACCTGATCGTCGGCAGCGCCCTGCTCGACGCGGTCGGCATGGCCGCCGACCGCAAGGACGCCGGCTGACGGCCGGGAAGCACGCACCGGGCCGGCCCTCCGGGACCAGACCCGCCGGAACCCACCTTGACGAACCGTAACCACCGCGCCACCCCCGAGGAGCACCGCCCGTGACGACCCACCACGACACGTCCTGGGCGGCCGAGAGCGAACCCGCGGCCCCCGCGCCGATCACCCCGGCCGACGTCGCCGACGCCGCCCGACTGGTCTCCTTCGGCCTCCAGGCCAAGCTGCTGCCCGCCCGGGACGCCGAGTACGCCGAACTGGTGCGCCGCCACCGCGAGGACCCGCCGTTCGCCCGGCTCGCCGACGCCATCGCCACCGGCATGGGCCTGGTCGTCCTGGAGGTCTCCCCGCGGGCCGGCATGGCCGTGGCCGCCGCCGAGGACTCGCTGTTCGCCGTCCGGATGGGCGACTACTCGCGCCGCGCCGCCTCCGAGTCCACCGACCGCTTCCTGCACGGCCTCGCCCACCTGGCCGTCGCCGCGCTGGCCTTCCCCCGCCCCGAGGACCTCGCCGACGACGGCTACCTCGGCCGGATCACCGTCAACGGCGTCGACTCCTTCGTCCGCCAGGCCTGTCGCCGCCTGGAGGAGCAGGCCGACGCCGAGGGCGCCAACACCGACCCGGCCTCCGACGCCCCAGGCCTGGAAGCCGCGTGGCGGGTGTGGGCCCGGCGCACCGCCACCGGTGCCACCAAGGACGCCCGCCGGCTCTCCGGCTCCACCATCGGCATCGTCGCCAAGGCCGTGCTGTTCCTGGTCGACTCCGGCTTCCTGCAGAAGGTCTCCGACGACTCCGGCGGCACCTACCGCACCACCGCCCGCTACCAGCTCCAGGTGCGCGACCTGGCGGGCAGCGCCGCCATGGCCGAACTGCTCGACCTCGGCATCGTCCCGGTCTCCGACGGCACCGCCAGCCTCCTGCCGCCGGACACCGGCGACGAACTGGTCGCCGACGCGGGGCTGCCGTTCCACTCGCTCTGAGTCCGGGGCCCGGGTCCACCCGCTCGGAGCCCCCACCGCGCCGGCCGCGGCCCACCCGCCCCGCACCGGCCCGCCGCCCATCCCTCACGCCACGCAAGCCACGGAGAACCGCCGCACATGTACGAGCTCAACCGGGTCCGCCTCTACTCGATCGGACCGGCCGGCGCCCGCTACGCCGACACGGTGCTCGACCTGCGCGGCGTCGGCGAGCCGGTCGCCGACCCGGCCCCCCAGCAGATCGGCCTGTTCGGCGAGGACCCCGACGGCCCGGTCCGCCGCCCCGCCCCGGCCGGCGTGCTCTTCCTGGAGAACGGCGGCGGCAAGTCCGTCCTGCTCAAGCTGATCTTCTCGGTCATGCTCCCCGGCCACCGCAACACCCTCGGCGGCGCCAGCTCCGGCGTGCTGCGCAAGTTCCTGCTCGCCGACGACTGCGGCCACGTCGCCCTGGAGTGGCAGCACACCGTCACCGGCGAGCTGATCGTGGTCGGCAAGGTCAGCGAGTGGCGCGGCCGCCAGGTCTCCTCCGACCCGCGCAAGTTCGCCGAGACCTGGTACTCCTTCCGCCCCGGCCCCGGCCTGACCCTCGACTCGCTGCCGGTCGCCGAGCGGGTCAGCCTGGCCGGCGACCAGAAGGCCCGCGGCCGCCGCCGCACCATGAAGGGCTTCCGCGACGCCCTCACCGAGGCCGGCAAGGCCCACTCCCACCTCGACCTGGTCTTCGAGGACGGCCACGACCGCTGGACCGAGCACCTCGGCGAGCTCGGCCTCGACCCCGAACTCTTCCGCTACCAGCGCGAGATGAACGCCGACGAGGGCGAGGCGGCCGGTCTCTTCGCGGTCAAGCACGACAGCGACTTCACCGACCTCCTGCTGCGCGCCGTCACCGACACCCGGGACACCGACGGCCTCGCCGACCTCGTGCACGGCTTCGCCGCCAAGCTCGGCCGCCGCGCCGAACTCACCGCCGAACGCGACTTCACCGCGGGGTCGTTGGACCTGCTGGAGCGTATCGCCGAGGCCACCACGGCCCGTGAGACGGTCCGCGAGGCCCACCGCACCGCCGAGCGCCGCACCCGCCGGCTCGCCCACGCCCTCGCCTCGCGCGCGGCCGCCGAACGCGACCGCGCCCAGGACCTCGCCATCGAGGTCGCCGCCGCCGCGAGCGCCGTCACCGCGGCCGAGGCCGACCGCACCCGGCACAGCCTGATCACCGACGAACTCACCCACCGGCACGCCACGTTGAGCCTCACCGCGGCCACCGCCGAGGCCGCCGCGCTGCGCCGCGAACTCATCGACGCCCGCACCCTGCACTCCGCCTGGCAGGCCGCCGAGGCGGTGCTGCGCCAGCGCGCCGCCGCCGACCGGGTCGCCCGGGTCGCCGCCGCGATCCGCGAGGCCGAGCTGGACGCCGCCCCCGCGCTGGCCGCCCGCGCCCGCGCCGCGACCGCCCTGGCCCGCGCCCTGGAGGCCGCCGCCGCGGCCGCCGAGTCCCGCGCCGACACCGAAGAGGAGCGCGCGGGCGAACTCCAGCAGGACGGCGGCAAGGCGCAGTCCGACGCCACCGAGGCCGCCACCGCCGCCCAGAAGGCCCGCAGCGAGGCCGAGCACCTGCGCCAGCGCCTCGCCGAGGTCGAGCAGGAGACCGAGGCCGCCGTCTCGGCCGGCTTCATCGACGCCGACGGCGACGTGGACCCGGCCCGCGCCGCGCTGCACGCCGCCGACGTCGAGAAGGCCGCCGCCGCCGCGCTCGCCCAGGCCCGCGCCGCCGCCGAGGCCTCCGCCGCCCGGCTCCGCGAGGCCGCCGCCGCCACCTCGCGCGCCGAACTCGCCGCCGAGCGGGCCGGCGACGCCCGCAAGGACGCCGCCCGGGCCCTCGCCGCCGAGCAGCGCACCGCCGCCCTGCTCGCCACCGAACAGCGCCTCGCCGACCTGCTCTCCCTGACCGCCTACCAGGACGGTGCCGAGGAGGACGCGGGCTTCCTCACCCCCGCCGTGCTCGACCGCAACGCCGAGTACCTGCGCGAGCTCCTCGACGAGTCCATCGCGACCGCCGAACGCACCCTGTTCGACCTCCGGACGGCCGCCGCCGACGACTCCCGCATCCTCGCCGCCCTCGGCGACGGCGGCCTGCTGCCGCCCGGCCCGGACGTGCTCGCCACGGTCGAGTACCTCGCCGAGCACGGCATCCCGGCCCTGCCCGGCTGGCGCTACCTCGCCCAGTCCGTCGACCCGGCCGACCACGACGCGATCCTCGCCGCCCGCCCCGAACTGGTCGACGGCGTGGTCGTCACCGACCCGGCCTCGCTGGAGCGCGCCCGCGAGGCCCTGCAGGCCGCCGCCCTGCTGCCGCGCTCCACCGTCGCGGTCGGCGCCGCCGCCTCGCTGATCGCCCCGATCACCGACGAGCCCGCCTTCTTCCTCGTCCCGCCGAACCCGGCCATGCACGACGAGTCCGCCGCCGACGGCGAGCGCCGCGACCTGCGCGCCCGGGCGAGCGCCCGCGAGGAGCACATCCGCGAACTGGCCGGCCGCCTCGGCGCCGACCGCGCGCTCGCCGCCCGCCTCGCCTCCTGGCACGCCAGCTGCCCGCCCGGCACCCTCGCCGAACTCGCCGCCGCCGCCGAGGCCGCCCGCGAGCACGCCGAGCAGGCCGCCGCCGCCCTGGCCACCCTGCGCGCCGACCACGACGAGGCCGAGACCGACCACGCCGCGGCCGCCTCCGCCCACGAGGAGCACCGCGAGGCCGCGCAGCGCGCCCGCCGCCGCGCCGACGCCCTCTCCGGCCTCGCCTTCCGGCTGCGCGAGCGCGGCAACTGGGCCCGCCGTCAGCGCGAACTCGCCGAGGACGCCGCCGAGTGCGACCGCCGCCAGGCCCTGTGCGCCGAACGCGCCCGTACCTGCGACGAGGACCGCCGCGCCGCCCAGCGCGCCGCCGACGACGCCCGCCGTACGGCCCGCGCGCTGCGCGCCGAACGCGCCGAGATCCCCGCCGCCGAGCAGGCCGACGAGCCCGTCGAGACCGCCCCCGCAGCGCTGCCCGCCCTGCGCGAGGCCTACCGCGCCGCCTCCCAGCTGTACGAGAAGGTCGGCGTCGGCGCCGACCTGCGCGCCGAACAGGCCCGCGCCGAGGGCGACGAGGCCGCCGCCGCGGCCGAGCTCGACCGCCTCACCAACAAGGTGCGCACCCGCGCGGAGGAGCTCCTCGGCAGCCCCGACGGTGCCGACGGCCCGGCGCGGCAGGCCGCCGCCGCCCGCGCCGAGGAACTGGTCGCCACCATCGAGGCCCGTTCCGCCGTCGCCAGCGAGCAGCTCGGCCGGCTGCGCGGCGAGGCCGAACGCTCCGCCCCCGCCGACGGCGAGGCGCACACCGAGCTGCCCGAGGACCTCGTCCCCACCGACCCGGAGCACGCCCAGGCCCTGCTGCGCACCGCCACCAGCCGGCTCGCCGAGCGCCGCGAGGCCCTGGACGCCGCCCGCACCGCCCACACCGACCTCCAGCGCACCTTCGACACCGCCCAGGCCGCCGCCGCCGACTTCGACGAGCTGGCCGGCCAGCTGCGCGACGGCCTGCGCGACCACCAGGAGGACCCGGAGGACCCGGTCGAGCCGTACCTCGGCTCGCTGGCCGAGGCCCGCACCGGCGCCACCGAGGCCCGCCGCGCCCTGCGCACCGCCGCCGGCGAGCTGTCCTCCGCCGAACTCGCCGTCCGCGACGCCTCCGACGCCCTGGTCCGGCACGCCAACGCCGCCCGCTACGAGGCCGTCCGCACCCCCGCCCGCCAGCAGATCCGCGAACTGCCCGCCGCCGCGCTGCCCGAGCACGCCGCTGCCTGGGCCGCCGCCTTCGCGCCCCGGCTGCGGGTGCTCACCGACGAGCTCGCCCAGCTGGAAAAGAACCGCGGCTCGATCGTGGACCGGTTGCGCGGCCTGGTCGAGTCCTCGCTCACCACCCTGCGCGCCGCCCAGCGGCTGTCCCGGCTGCCCGAGGGCCTGGGGGAGTGGTCCGGCCAGGAGTTCCTCCGGATCCGCTTCGAGGACCCGGACCACGCCACCCTGGTCGAGCGCCTGGGCGAGGTCATCGACGAGGCCACCCGCGCCGCGGTCAGGAAGAACAGCGACCTGCGCCGCGACGGCATGTCCCTGCTGCTGCGCGGGGTCGCCGCCGCGATCGGTCCCAAGGGCGTCAGCGTCGAGATCCTCAAGCCCGACGCGGTGCTGCGCGCCGAACGGGTCGGCGTCGGCCAGATGTCCGACGTGTTCTCCGGCGGCCAGCTGCTCACCGCGGCGATCGCGCTGTACTGCACGATGGCCGCGCTGCGCGCCAACGACCGCGGCCAGTCCCAACTGCGGCACGCGGGCACGCTGTTCCTGGACAACCCGATCGGCCGCGCCAACGCCACCTACCTGCTGGAGCTCCAGCGGGCCGTGGCCGACGCGCTCGGCGTCCAGCTGATCTACACCACCGGCCTGTTCGACACCACCGCGCTCGCCGAGTTCCCGCTGGTGATCCGGCTGCGCAACGACGCCGACCTGCGGGCCGGCCTCAAGTACATCTCGGTGGAGGAGCACCTGCGTCCGGGCCTGCCCGCCGCGCCGGACCCGGACGGCCCGACCATCCACGGCGAGATCACCGCCACCCGGATGTTCAAGCGCCCCGCGGAGGTTCCCGCCCAGCCGTGAAGTGGATAGCGTGATCGTCATGTTGACGATCGCGCACCTCAGTGACATCCACCTCGGCCAGGACCACCGCCGGGACGGCGGCGAGCGCGCCCGGCGGCGGGCCGAGCAGGTGATGGCGTACCTCGACGCCCTGCCCGGCCCGCTGGACGCGGTGCTGGTCACCGGCGACCTCGCCGACCAGGGCCTGGCCGAGGAGTACCGGCAGGTGGCCGAGGTGTTGAAGTCCCAGCACCCGGTGCTGATCTGCCCCGGCAACCACGACTCCCGGGCGCCGTACCGGGAGGTGCTGCTCGGCGAGGCGCCGGCGCAGGGTCCGGTCAACCGGCTGCACCGACTGCCGGGCGCCGACGTGCTGATGCTCGACTCGTCCGTACCCGGGCAGCACGACGGCCTGCTGGACGAGGAGACGCTGGACTGGCTTGACACGCAACTCGGTGAGGGGCGTACCGAGTTGCCGGCGCTGGTGGCCTTCCACCACCCGCCGGTGGAACTGCACCTGCCGTACGTCGACCCGATCCGCCAGTTCGGCGAGGAGCGGCTGGCACGGGTGCTGCGCGAGCACCCCCGGGTGGCCGCCCTGCTCTGCGGCCACGCCCACACCGCCGCCGCGACCACCTTCGCCGGCCTGCCGCTGCTGGTCGCGCCCGGAGTCGTCTCCACCGTCACGCCGCCCTTCGAGAGCGAGCACGAGATCGCCTTCGACCACCCGCCGATGCTGGCCTTCCACGTCCTGGACGACGACCGCCGGCTCACCACCCACTACCGGGCGCTGCCGGTGCGGCACTGACCGACCCGGCCGCCGCTACGGGTGGTTGGGCCGGACCCGGGCCTGGCGCGGCGGCTGCGGCGGTGACTGGCGCGGCGGTTGGAGGGGCTGCTCGCGCGGTTGTCGGTACGGCGCCCGCGGCGGCTGTTGCCCGGTCCCGTACGGCTGCTGCCGCCCCGGTCCGTACGGCTGCTGCCCGGGCCCGTACGGCTGGGGCTGCGGCTGGGCCGACTCGTACGGCTGCCGGTACACCGAGGACGGGCCGGGCGGGGGGAGCGGCCGCGCGGCCGGCGGCCCGGGGGGCGTGCGGCTGCCCGCCATCGGGTACGCGGAGCCGGGCGCCCGCATCCGCTGGGCCGCGACCTGGCGGGAGATCAGGATCTCCAGCAGGCACCACATGGTGCCGAACACCCCGAGCCCCATCGCCAGCAGCGCGGGCGTCAGTAGCCAACTGCCCGCGTACGAGGCCAGCGTCGCCACCACGACACCCACCAGGGTGAAGGACAGGCAGAGCACCGCCCGGACTGCGGCGGCGCGCACCTCGTCGGGCAGGCGGCGACGACGGCGGCGTGGCACGGACATCGAGCGACCCCCAGGCACGTGGCGCGTGTTCGGTGAAGCATACGGAACGGGCGCACACGAAACACGCCCCTTCGCCTCACTCTGCCCAGCCGAACCGGGACTATGCGTCCGAAACCGTCGAACTGCCGCCAAACCCGTGCCATCCGGGCAGCCCCGGCAGGCCGCGAGGGGCAGCCCCGGCGGCCGGGCGGGCCTGCGCTCAGCCCAGTTGGAGGTTGAGCTCCTCCAGCGCGCCGGTCACGATCGTCCGCATCGCCTGCTCGGCGTGGACGGCGTCCTCGGCGCAGATCGCCTCCGCGACCTCGCGGTGCAACCGGATCGCGTACGGCTCCGGCTGATGGGGCATCAGATGGTACTCGGTCCGGCCGGTGAGCACCGCCGCGACGGTGTCCCCGAGGTGGGCGAACATCTCGTTGCCGGAGGCCCGCAGCACCAGGGAGTGGAAGGCGATGTCGTGCCTGAGGAAGGCGGTCAGGTCGGCGGCCCGTGCGGTGACCGTCAAGTCCACGGCCAGCGAGCTGAGTTCGCGCCGGTCGTCGTCGCTCGCGTGGGTGGCGGCTAGCGCGGCCGCGGCCGGTTCGACGGCCATCCGCAGCGAACCGAGGGAGCGCAGCTGGGCGGGCCGATCCGAGCCGGCCAGGCGCCAGCGGATCACCATCGGGTCGAAGACGTCCCAGAGCGACCTGGGCTGCACGGTGATCCCGACCCGCCGCCGGGAGGCGACCATGCGCATCCCCTCCAGGATCCGCACCGCCTCCCGGACCACCGTCCGGGATACCCCGAACCGGGCCTCCAGCTCCTCGCCGCGCAGCACCGCCCCCTCGGGGATCTCCCCCGACGCGATCGCCGGCCCGAGTTCGTCAAGCAGCCGCCCGGGCAGCCCCTGGATCTCCATCCGCCCAGCGTAGTCGCCCGCCCCGCGAGCCCCCGTGCCGCCCTGCGGGCCCCGTCGCGCCCCGGACCGCCCCGAGGTCAAGCCCTGCGATCGAGGCCACACCGTAAAAGTATGACGATTTGGTTTCCGTCACTTGAATACGTCATATCTTTGAGGCGATAGTGGCGGCCAGGCAACGAAGGAGCACCACCCCATGGCTCTCAGCGTCGAGATCCACGACCTCCCGCAGGCCCCCCTCACCGTTGTGGTGATGGGCGTCTCGGGCGTCGGCAAGACCACCCTGGCCCGTCTGCTGGCGGACCGCCTCGCCCTCCCCTTCGCCGAGGCGGACGACTTCCACCCCGCGGCCAACATCGCCAAGATGTCGGCCGGCATCCCGCTGGGCGACCAGGACCGCGCCCCCTGGCTGCGCGCCATCGGCGCCTGGCTCAAGGAGCGGACCGAGTCCGGCAGCGGCGGTGTGGTCACCTGCTCGGCGCTGAAGCACCGCTATCGCGACACCCTGCGCGCGGCCTGCCCGGGTGCCTTCTTCCTGCACCTCAGCGGTGGCCACGAGCTGGTCGAGGACCGGCTCAGCCACCGCACCGGCCACTTCATGCCGTCCTCGCTGCTCGACTCGCAGTACGCCGCCCTGGAACCCCTGGAGGCGGACGAGCGCGGTGCCGTCCTGGACGTGGGCCCGTCCCCCGAAGAACTCGTCGAGATGGCCGTGGCACTGCTGCGGCCCGTCAATGGAGACCTCGCGTGAGCATGTCCCCCACTCTGCTGGCGGCCGCCCCACCGGCCCTGCCGCACACCGGCAGTGACTCCCAGCTGCTGATCGCGGTGCTGCTCAGCATCGGTGCGATCGTCGTACTGATCACCAAGCTGAAGCTGCACCCGTTCCTCGCCCTCACGCTCGGCTCCGGTCTGCTGGCCGCCGTCGCGGGCGCCCCGTTCGACAAGCTGCTCAGCAGCTTCGCCACGGGCTTCGGCTCCACCGTCGCCAGCGTCGGCCTGCTGATCGGCCTCGGCGCGATGCTCGGCAAGCTGCTGGCGGACTCCGGCGGCGCCAACATCATCGCGGACACCGTGCTCTCCCGCACCGGCAACAAGGCGCTGCCCTGGGCGATGGCGCTGATCGCGGCCGTGCTCGGTCTGCCGCTGTTCTTCGAGGTCGGCGTCGTCCTGCTGATCCCGATCGTGCTGCTGGTCGCCCGCCGCGGCAACGTGCCGCTGATGCGGATCGGCATCCCGGCCCTGGCCGGCCTGTCGGTGCTGCACGGCCTGGTGCCCCCGCACCCGGGCCCGCTGGTCGCCGTCGACGCGCTGAAGGCCGACCTCGGCATCACCCTGGCGCTCGGCCTGCTGATCGCCGTCCCGACCCTGGTCATCGCCGGTCCGCTGTTCGCGCGGCTGGCCGAGCGCTGGGTCGGCCCGCTGGAGCTCCCGGCGGCCACCGCCCCCGAGGAGACGGCCAAGCACGGCCGCACCCCGTCCTTCGCCGCGGTGCTGGCCACCATCCTGCTGCCGGTCGTGCTGATGCTCGGCAAGGCGCTGGCCGACGTGGTGATCGACGATCCGAAGGCCATCGGCCAGCGGGTGTTCGACTTCATCGGCTCCCCGCTGATCGCGCTGCTCGCCGCGACCCTGCTCGGCATGGTCACCCTCGGCAGGGCGGCCGGTTTCGACAGGGCCCGGATCTCCGACACCGTCGGCAGGTCGCTCGGCCCGATCGCCGGCATCGTGTTCATCGTCGGCGCGGGCGGCGGCTTCAAGCAGACCCTGATCGACGTGGGCGTCGGCAACGCGGTGAGCGAGTGGTCCGGCAAGTGGCACATCTCGGCGCTGCTGCTGGGCTGGCTGATCGCCGTGCTGATCCGCCTGGCCACCGGCTCGGCGACGGTCGCCACGATCACCGCGGCCGGCATCGTCTCCCCGCTCGCCGCGAACATGTCCTCGACCCACGCGGCCCTGCTGGTGCTCGCGATCGGCGCCGGCTCGCTGTTCCTCTCGCACGTCAACGACGCCGGTTTCTGGCTGGTGAAGGAGTACTTCGGGATGAGCGTCGGGCAGACGCTGAAGTCCTGGTCGGTGATGGAGACGGTGATCTCGGTGGTCGCCATCGCCCTGATCCTGCCGCTCAGCCTGGTCGTCTAGCGCGCGACGCAGCAACGCCGAGGGGCGGCACCCGTGACCGTACGGGTGCCGCCCCTCGGCGTTTTCCCCGACCCGGCCCACCGGCTCGGGCCCGGCGGGGCCGCCGCTCCTCCTGCACGGGCCCGCCCGGAGCCCGGGACGCCCGGCCCGCCCGGCGTGAACGGCCCCGCCCGGGACGTCCCGCCCGCCCCGAGCCCGGGACGTCCGGCCCGGACGGAGGCAGGCAGGGCACCCGCCACGCACGATGGCCAGGCAGCCGCCCGGTACGCCGGAGGGCGGGCGCCCGGGGGAGTCCCCGGACACCCGCCCTCCGTGAGCGGTCCGACCTACGTCCTACTTCTTGCGCTTCGCCAGGAAGGCCTCGACCTCGGCCTTGATCTCCGGCGTGTCCAGCCCGCGCACGGTCATCGTGGTGCGGCGGCGCAGCACGTCGTCCGCGGTGTACGCCCACTCGTTGTCCGCCGCGTACGCGACCTGCGCCCAGACGTCCGGACCGTCCTCGTGGATCGGCCGGCCGAGCTCCGGGTTCTCGTCGATCATGCGGGCGATGTCGAAGGACAGGGTGCCGTAGTGGCTGGCCAGGTGCTTGGCCACCAGCGGCTCCATCCGCGAGCCCGGCTCACGGTCGATCAGCAGGCGGTGCGCCACCGCGTTCGGCGCGCCGACGCCCGGCAGCGGGACGGTCGGGGCGATCGGGGACATGTCCTCGCCGAGGCTGGTGCCGGGCACGTGGGCCAGCTTCTCCAGCACGGCGCGGCCGATGTGCCGGTAGGTGGTCCACTTGCCGCCGGAGACCGACAGCATGCCGCCGCGGCCCTCGGTGACGACCGTCTCGCGCTTGGCGGCGGCGGTGTCGCCCGGGCCGCCCGGGAGCACCCGCAGGCCGGCGAAGGAGTAGGTGATCAGGTCGCGGTCGAGGTGCTCGTCGCGGATCGCGTGCGCGGCCTCGCCCATGATCTGGTCGATGTCCGCGTCGGTGGCCCGGACGTCCTTCGGGTCGCCGGTGTACTCCTCGTCGGTGGTGCCGAGCAGGACGTGGTCCTCCCACGGGATGGCGAAGGAGACGCGGTACTTGTCGATCGGGATGGTCAGCGCGGCGCGCCACGGCGAGCGGCGCTTGACGACCACGTGCGCGCCCTTGGAGAGGCGGATCGACGGCGCGGCGCCGGCGTCCTCCATCTTGCGCAGGTGGTCCACCCACGGGCCGGTGGCGTTGAGCACCAGGCGGGCGTCGACGCCGAACTCGGTGCCGTCCAGGCGGTCGCGCAGCTCGGCGCCGGTGACCCGGCCGCCGGTGAAGCGCAGCCCGGTGACCTCGGCGTGGTTGAGCACCACGGCGCCGGCGTCGACCGCGGCGCGCACGGTCATCACGGCGACGCGCGAGTCGTTCATCTGGTGGTCGCCGTAGACGGCCACCGAGCGCAGGCCCTCGGTGCGCAGCGCGGGCACCTGCTGGGCGGCGTGCGCGGCGGTGGAGACCCGGCCCATGCCGTCGCGGAAGGCGGACAGCGCCGAGTACAGGAAGACGCCGGCGCCGAGCTTGGCGGCGCCGTGCGGGCCGCCCTTGTAGACCGGGACGAAGAAGGTCAGCGGGTTGACCAGGTGCGGGGCCACGTCGGTGGAGAGCGCGCGGCGCTCCTTGTGGTTCTCCGCGACCAGCTTGACCGCACCGGTCTGCAGGTAGCGCAGACCGCCGTGGACGAGCTTGGAGGAGGCGCTGGAGGTGGCGCCGGCGAAGTCGCCGGCGTCGACCATGGCGACCTTCAGACCGGCCTGGGACGCGGTCCAGGCGACGGCCGTGCCGAGGATGCCGCCCCCGATCACCAGCAGGTCGTAGGTGGCCTTGCCGAGCAGTTCGCGGGTCTCGGCGCGGGAGGCGGTGCGGCCGGCGGTGCGCTCGGCGCCCAGGGTCGGGATGGTTGCCATGGTGGTTGTGTACGGCGCGCGGGTCGGGCGGCGCCGTTACTCCTCTCGTGTGCGGTGCGGCCCCTCCGGGAGAGGCCGGTCGGCCCGGTGCGGCGGGCCGGTGAAACACGGTGACGCCCGCTGCCGGAACGGCGGGCGGCCGGCCGGGGCACGGGGCCCCGACCGGCTGTTCGATCAGTTGTTCTCTTCCTCTTCCACCCAGTCCATGGTGCGCTCCACGGCCTTGAGCCACTTCTTGTACTCGCGCTCCCGGGTGGCCTCGTCCATGCGCGGGGTCCACTCGGCGGCGCGGTGCCAGTTGGCCCGCAGGGTGTCGAGGTCGTTCCAGAAGCCGACGGCGAGTCCGGCCGCGTAGGCGGCGCCGAGGGCGGTGGTCTCGGCCACGTAGGGGCGCTCGACCGGGGCGTCCAGGACGTCGGCGATGTTCTGCATGAGCAGGTTGTTGCTGGTCATGCCGCCGTCGACCTTGAGGGCGGTGAGCTCGACCCCGGAGTCCTTCTGCATGGCGTCGACGACCTCGCGGGTCTGCCAGGCGGTGGCCTCCAGGACGGCCCGGGCCAGGTGGCCCTTGGTGACGTACCGGGTCAGTCCGGCGATCACACCGCGGGCGTCGGAGCGCCAGTACGGGGCGAACAGGCCGGAGAACGCCGGGACGAAGTAGGCGCCGCCGTTGTCCTCGACGGTGTTGGCGAGGGTCTCGATCTCGGCGGCGGTGGAGATGATGCCGAGCTGGTCGCGCAGCCACTGGACGAGCGAGCCGGTGACGGCGATCGAGCCTTCCAGGGCGTACACCGGGGCCTGGTCGCCGATCCGGTAGCCGACGGTGGTCAGCAGGCCGTGGTACGAGTTGACGATCTTCTCGCCGGTGTTCAGCAGCAGGAAGGTGCCGGTGCCGTAGGTGGACTTGGCCTCGCCCTCGTCGAAGCAGGTCTGGCCGAACAGCGCGGCCTGCTGGTCGCCGAGCGCGGAGGCGACCGGGACGCCGGCCAGGTCGCCGACGGCCTCGCCGTAGACCTCGGCGGAGGAGCGGATCTCCGGCAGGACGGACATCGGGACGCCCATCGACTCGGCGATCTTGTCGTCCCACTGCAGGGTGTGCAGGTTCATCAGCATGGTGCGGCTGGCGTTGGTGACGTCCGTGACGTGCTTGCCGCCGTCGACACCGCCGGTGAGGTTCCAGATCACCCAGGTGTCCATGGTGCCGAAGAGGATGTCGCCGGCCTCGGCGCGCTCGCGCAGGCCCTCGACGTTGTCCAGCAGCCAGCGGATCTTCGGACCGGCGAAGTAGCTGGCCAGCGGGAGGCCGGTCTCGCGGCGGAAGCGGTCCTGGCCGACGTTGCGGCCCAGCTCGCGGCAGAGCGTCTCGGTGCGGGTGTCCTGCCACACCAGCGCGTTGTGCACCGGCTCGCCGGTGTTCTTGTCCCACAGGACGGTGGTCTCGCGCTGGTTGGTGATGCCGATCGCGCGGATGTCGTCCTTGGTCAGGCCGGCCTTCTCCAGCGCGCCGCGGACGACGGACTGCACCCGGGTCCAGATCTCGGCGGCGTCGTGCTCGACGTAGCCGGGCTGGGGGAAGATCTGCCGGTGCTCCTGCTGGTCGACGGCGACGATCCGGCCGTCGGCGCCGAAGATGATGCAGCGGCTGGAGGTGGTGCCCTGGTCGATCGCGGCGATGTAGTTACCGGTGGAGGTCATGGGGAGGGTCCTCGGCTCGGGTTCGGGGGATACGGGGTGGGTGGGCCTGACGCTCGCTCGGTCAGTCCCCGTGTGCGGCGGGGTCGAACCCGTCCTTTAGAAGATGGCGTTGTAGACGCCGCCGGCCGCGAGGCCGCCCAGGATCGGGCCGACGACCGGGATCCAGGCGTACGACCAGTCGGAGCCGCCCTTGTTCGGGATCGGCAGCAGGGCGTGGGCGATGCGCGGGCCGAGGTCGCGGGCCGGGTTGATCGCGTAGCCGGTCGGACCGCCCAGCGAGAGGCCGATGCCGACGACGGTGAAGGCGACCATCAGGGTGCTGGTGCCGGACTGGGTGAGGCCGGAGTTGGTGCCGATGGTGAGGATCGCGAAGCAGAGCACGAAGGTGCCGATGACCTCGGTGAGCACGTTCTGGAACGGGTTCCGGATCTCGGGGCCGGTCGAGAAGATGCCGAGGGTGGGCTCCTCGTTCGCGTTGAACTGGCCCAGGTAGGTGGCCCAGACCAGGACGGCGCCGATGATCGCGCCGAGCAGCTGGGAACCGAGGTAGAGCGGCACCTGGCCCCACTCGCCGCTCTTGACCGCGAGCGCGACGGTGACGGCCGGGTTCAGGTGGGCGCCGGACTTCGGGGCCGACATGTAGGCGGCGATGAGGACCGCGAATCCCCAGCCGAAGGTGATCGCCAGCCAGCCGGCGTTGACGGCCTTCGACTTCTTGAGGGTCACGGCGGCGCAGACGCCACCGCCGAGAAGTATCAGGGCGGCGGTGCCGAGGGTTTCGCCGACGAAGACGTCGCCGTTGGAGAACGCGGACACAAAGACTCCCTTGTCCATATGGCCCGGAGGGTGGGGTGGGGGCGGGCGGCCGGTCGATCACTGTGCGGGTGAGCGCACTGTGGGAGTGATCTCTCCGGCCATCGTTCGACAATGTCGACCGTCATGCGGAAGCTTCCTCCCCAGGTCGCCCCCACGTCAAGGCAGGGTTACGCAGCTGTGACCCTCGCCTCGGCAGGTCCGTCGACGTTACCGAGCGGAGCGCCCCGAACCAGGACAAAACGCCAGAGGCGCGGACAGGCCTCCCGCCCGTCCGCGCCTCAGCGTGACGAATCGACGGCTCTGTGCGAGCCGTCCGTGGACGTGCTCAGAACCGCCCGGCGCCCAGGTCGCGGGAGATCGCCCGCGCCGCGCTGCGCACCGAGGCCACCAGCGAGGGCTTCACGAACCCGTCCTCGCAGACCCGCTCGACGGCGCCGCTGATGCACACCGCGCCCACCGGGTTGCGCCGCCGGTCCTGGATCAGCGCGCCGATCGAGGCCACGCCCTCCCAGGTCTCCTCGATCGAGTCCGCCCAGCCGCGCTCCCGGATCAGCGCGCACTCGGCGTCCACGTCGGCCGCCCCGGTCAGCGTCCGCACGGTGTACGACTCGTACGGCCCGTCGCCCAACTCCCCCCGTGCGACCGGGTCGTAGGCCACCAGTACCTTGCCCAGCGCGGTGCTGTGCAACGGCTGCATCGAACCGACCTCCAGCACCTGCCGGGTGTCGTCCGGCCGGAACACGTGGTGCACGATCAGCACGCCCTGCTGGTGCAGCACCCCCAGGTAGACCGTCTCCCCGGACGCCCGGGCCAGGTCGTCCGCCCACACCAGCGCCCGCGCCCGCAGCTCGTGCACGTCCAGGTAGCTCTGCCCCAGCCGCAGCAGTTCCGCGCCCAGCTGGTACTTGCCGGTCTCCGGATCCTGCTCGACGAACCCCTCCTGCTGCAGCGTGCGCAGGATGCCGTGCGCGGTGCCCTTGGCGAGCTCCAGCGCCGTCGCGACCTCGGACAGGCCCAGCCGGCGTTCGCCGCCGGCCAGCAGGCGCATGATCGCGGCGGCCCGGGAAAGCGACTGGATCGGGCCGGGCATGGGAACCTCCGCGCTGACAGGCGGTCGACATTGTCGACCGCAGTGGTGACGGGACGAGTCTGCCAGGCCGCGCTGACTCCGTGCACCTTCCCCCCGGGTAACCCGCCCTCCGCCCGCTGTTCACCCACGGCGCGGCCGCGGTCCGGCCGCTGTGTGCGCGCACGACCGCGCACGCGAGCCGTCGGTCGTCAGCCGTGCCGGCCCACCGCGCCCGCCCGCTGCGCCCGGAGCACCGCCACCTCCGCCGCCAGCGCCGCGATCCCGTCCGTCCCGACCCGGCAGCAACCGCCCACCAGCCGAGCCCCGTCCGCGAGCCAGCCGCCCACCCGGGCAGATCGGAAGGTCGGCTCGCCGCGCCAGCCCCGCCGGGCGGCGTCCCAGCTCTCCCCGCTGTTCGGGTAGACCACCACCGGCTTCCCGGTCACCTCGGCGGCCACCGCCACCGCCCGGTCCGCGTCCTGGGGCGTACAGCAGTTGACGCCCACCGCGACCACCTCGTCCACGTCGGCGGCCAGCGCGAAGGCCTCCGCCAGCGGCTGCCCGGCCCTGGTCCGGTCGCCCTCGACGCTGTACGACAGCCAGGCCGGCACCCCGAGCCCGCGCACCAGGCCCAGCAGTGCCCGCGCCTCGTCCGCGTCCGGCACCGTCTCCAGCGCCAGCACGTCCGGCCGGGTCGCCGCCAGCACCTCCAGCCGCGGCCGGTGGAAGTCCGCCAGCTCCGCGACGCTCAGCCCGTACCGCCCCCGGTACTCCGAACCGTCCGCCAGCACCGCCCCGTACGGGCCCACCGAGGCCGCCACCCAGCGCCGTCGCCCGCCCGGTTCCGGGCGCGCGGCCTCCCGGGCCAGCTCCACGCTGCTCGCCAGCAGCCGCGCGGCCTGCGCCCGGTCCACCCCGCGGCGCGCGAAACCCTCGAAACTCGCCTGGTAGCTCGCGGTTATCGCGACGTCCGCGCCCGCCGCGAAGTACGCCCGGTGCGCCGCCACCACCGCCTGCGGGTCGTCCGCCAGCAACCGCGCCGACCAGAGCCCGTCCGAGAGGTCGTGGCCGGCCGCCGCCAACTGGTTCGACATCCCGCCGTCGAGCACCAGCGGCCCGGCGGCCAGCGCGGCGGCGAAGTCCGGCGGGGGAGCAGTGGGCATGTCGGTCTCCTCTGGCAGAGTTCCTGGTCACAGCCTAGAGGTGGGCGCCCCGGCCGAGCGGGAAAACCATTTGCCGCAGGGGAACGCGATCGCTACGTTGTGCTCAGCCCGAGAAGAACGGCACCGGCGGGGCAGGTCCGGCGGCACCGGTGAGCACGGAGAGGAGCCCGGCGATGGCAGCGGACGACCAGCCGCCCTCCACCGGGCCCGGAGCCGAGCAGGAGTGGCTCGCCGCGTACGACCCGCGCGCCTACGCCCCGATCGCCGTCACGGTGGACGTGGTCGCCCTGACCTTGCGCCACGGCAGCCTGCACGTCCTGCTCGTCGAACGCGGCGCCCCGCCCCACCAGGGCTGCTGGGCGCTGCCCGGCGGCTTCCTGCGGGCCGGCGAGGAAGGCCTGGACGAGGCCGCCGCCCGCGAGCTCGCCGAGGAGACGGGCCTGCGGAGCGCCTCCGAGGCCGAGAACCGGCTCTGCCGCCTCCACCTCGAACAACTCGGCACCTACGGCGCCCCCGACCGGGACCCACGGATGCACGTCGTCTCCGTCGCCTACCTCGCCTTCGCCCCGGACCTGCCCGACCCCCGGGCGGGGACGGACGCCGCGGCCGCCGCCTGGCACCCCGTCTCCGACCTGGACCTCCGGCCCCCCGGCCGGTCCCGAGCCGCCGGTGCGCCCGCCGACACCCACGGGGGTGGTGTCGACGGGCGCACCGGCCCAGGCCCGCTCACGCTGGCCTTCGACCACGCCCGGATCCTCTCCGACGGCCTCGACCGGGTGCGCGCCAAACTCGAGTACAGCCCGCTGGCCACCGCCTTCCTGCCGTACGACTTCACCATCCCCGACCTCCGCGCCGTCTACGAGGCGGTCTGGGACGAGAAGCTCCACCCCGGCAACTTCCACCGCAAGGTGCTGTCCGTGCCCGGCTTCGTCGAGAGCACCGGCACCACCACCGAGCGCGGCGGCGCCCGCGGCGGCCCCCGCGCCCGCACCTACCACGCCGGCGACGCCCGACTGCTGCACCCCGCGCTGCTCCGTCCCACCCGCGACGGCACGGCCGACGACCCGGGCACCTCCTGAGCTTCCACCGCCCCCGGCGATACCGCCGGCCCCCGGGCTACCATCCGGCCATGACCACTGACGAAGCGACGCCCGCCGAGGAAGCGCAGCGGGCCGCCCACCGGCCGTTCTCGCACTGCCACTTCTGCGGCACGCCCTACCCGCCCGACACCCGCCTCTGGCCGCGCACCTGCCCCGGCTGCGCCGAGATCAGCTACCGCAACCCGCTGCCCGTCGCGGTCACCGTCCTCCCGGTCACCCGCCCCGACGCCGACCCCGCCCTGGTCGTCATCCGCCGCACCATCGAACCCGGATACGGCGAACTCGCCTTCCCCGGCGGCTACATGGACTACGGCGAGAGCTGGCAGCAGGCCTGCGTGCGGGAACTGCAGGAGGAGACCGGCATCCTGGCCGACCCGGCCGACGTCACCCTGATCCACACCGCCTCCGACCCCAACGGCCGCTTCGTCATGCTCTGCGGACTGCTCCCGGCCCGCCCGCTCGCCGACCTCCCGCCCTCGCGCCCCACCGACGAGACCGACGGCTGGCTGCTCGCCACCGTCGAAACCCCGCTGGTCTGGGACTTCCACAACGGCATCCTGCGCCGCTGGTTCAGCGGCGAGTTCACCGCGCGCTGAGCTCCCGCCCACCCATCGGCCGACCCTGGCGCGGCGGGCGATCACATGGCATGGTCTGCACCGACAGCCCAACCGGACGGGTCTGCCACGAGCGCTCCCGTCCCCACCACCGGCCGGGAGACCACCACCGTGAGCACCCCACCGCAGGACCAGCCGCTCTGGCGCCCGAACCCCGCTCGCGCCGCCGCCACCACCCTGGTGGCCTTCCAGGCCTGGGCCGCCGAACACCACGGCGCCCCGGCCGCCCCGCTCGCCCCGGCCGCCGACGACCAGCAGGCCGCCCAGCGCTACGCCGACCTGCACGCCTGGTCCACCGAGGACCTCGACCGGTTCTGGACCGCGGTCACCCAGTGGTTCGACGTCCGCTTCACCCGGGCCCCCGAAGCCGTCCTCGCCGACCCGGCCATGCCCGGCGCCCGCTGGTTCCCCGGCGCCCGGCTCAACTACGCCGAGCACGCCCTGCGCGCCGCCGAGGACCCGGCCAACGCCGACCGCCCCGCCATCCTCCACCTCGACGAGACCACCGACCAGCCGGCCGTGCTCACCTGGACCGAGCTCCGCCGCCAGGTCGGCTCGCTGGCCGCCGCCCTGCGCGCCCGCGGCGTCGGCCCCGGCGACCGGGTCGGTGCCTACCTGCCCAACGTCCCGCAGGCCGCCGTCGCCCTGCTCGCCACCGCCGCCGTCGGTGCCGTCTGGACCAGCTGCGCCCCCGACTTCGGCGCCCGCAGCGTCCTCGACCGCCTCCAGCAGATCGAACCCGCCGTCCTCTTCGCCGTCGACGGCTACCACTACGGCGGCAAGGACCACGACCGCACCGAGGTCGTCGCCGAACTCCGCCGCGAGCTCCCCGGCCTGCACACCGTCGTGCACGTCCCGCTGCTCGGCGCCCCCGCTCCCGAGGGCGCCCTGAACTGGGACGACCTGGTCGCCGACGACGTCGAGCCGGTCTTCGAGCCGGTCCCCTTCGACCACCCGCTCTGGGTCCTCTACTCCTCCGGCACCACCGGCCTGCCCAAGGCCATCGTCCAGAGCCAGGGCGGCATCCTGCTCGAACACCTCAAGCAGGCCGGCCTCCACCTCGACCTCGGCCCCCGGGACCGCTTCCTCTGGTACACCTCCACCGGCTGGATGATGTGGAACTTCCTGCTGGCCGGCCTCCTCGTCGGGTCCACGATCGTCACCTACGACGGCAGCCCCGGCCACCCCGACACCGGCGCCCTCTGGTCGGTCGCCGCCCGCACCGGCGCCACCGTCCTCGGCACCTCCGCCGCCTACGTGATCGCCAGCCGCAAGGCCGACCTCCACCCCGGCCGCGACCTCGACCTCTCCGCCGTGCGCTGCATCGGCACCACCGGCTCCCCGCTCCCGCCCGACGGCTTCCGCTGGATCTACGACGAGGTCAAGGAGGACGTCTGGCTCGCCTCCGTCAGCGGCGGCACCGACGTCTGCTCCTGCTTCGTCGGCGGCGTCCCCACCCTCCCCGTCCACCTCGGCGAGATCCAGGCCCCCTGCCTCGGCGCCGCCGTCGAGTCCTGGGACGTCCAGGGCAGGCCGCTCACCGACGCCGTCGGCGAACTCGTCGTCACCAAGCCCATCCCGTCGATGCCCACCGGCTTCTGGAACGACCCCGAGGGCACCCGGTACCACGACAGCTACTTCGACATGTACCCCGGCACCTGGCGCCACGGCGACTGGATCACCGTCACCTCCCGGGGCACCGTCGTCATCCACGGCCGCTCCGACTCCACCCTCAACCGCCAGGGCGTCCGGATGGGCTCCTCGGACATCTACGAGGTCGTCGAGCGCCTCCCGGAGATCGCCGAGTCCCTGGTCATCGGCCTGGAGGAGCCCGACGGCGGCTACTGGATGCCGCTGTTCGTCGTCCTCGCCCCCGGCGCGGAGCTGAACGACGAGGTGATCGGCCGCATCCGCACCTCGCTGCGCACCGAACTCTCCCCGCGCCACGTGCCGGACGAGGTCATCGCCGTCCGCGGCCTCCCGCACACCCTCACCGGCAAGCGGATCGAGGTCCCGGTCAAGCGCATCCTCTCCGGCACCCCGCTGGAGCAGGCCGTCAACCCCGGCTCCGTCGACCGCATCGAGCACCTGCGCTTCTTCGAGCAGCTCCGCCTCGACCGCCAGGCCTGACCGGCCGGCCCGAGGCACACGAAAGGGGCGCCCCCGGGTGGGGGCGCCCCTTCGCGTCGCTACGCGGTCACTCGCCGGAGAGCACCTGCTGCGCCGCGGCCCGCGCGTCCTCGGCGCTGTCCGCGGCCCGGGCCGCCTCGGCCGCCCGGCGGCACTGCGCCAGGGTGTACTTGGCCAGCGTGGTCCGCACGTAGGGGATCGAGGCCGCGCCCATCGACAGGCTGGTGACGCCCAGGCCGGTCAGCACCACGGCCAGCAGCGGGTCGGAGGCCGCCTCGCCGCAGACGCCGCAGCTCTTGCCGCTCGCCCGCGCGGCGTCGGCCGCCGAGGCGACCAGGTCCAGCAGGGCCGGCTGCCACGGGTCCTGGAGCCGGGCCAGCGCACCCACCTGACGGTCGGCCGCGAAGGTGTACTGGGCGAGGTCGTTGGTCCCCAGCGACAGGAACTCGACCTCCTGGAGGATCGCCCGGGCGCGCAGCGCGGCCGACGGAATCTCCACCATCGCACCGAACTTGGCGTTCAGCCCGGCCTCACGGCACGCGCTCGCGAAGTCCCTGGCGTCCTGGCGGTCGGCCACCATCGGGGCCATCACCTCGAGGTGCACCGGCAGCCCCTCGGCCGCCGTGGCCAGCGCCTCGAGCTGGGTCCGCAGCACCTCGGGGTGTTCGAGCAGGGTGCGCAGACCGCGCACGCCCAGCGCCGGGTTCGGCTCGTCGGCGGGAGTCAGGAAGTCCAGCGGCTTGTCGGCGCCGGCGTCCAGCACCCGGACCACCACCCGGCCCTCGGGGAACGCCTCCAGCACCTTGCGGTACGCCTCGACCTGCTTCTCCGCGGTGGGCGCCTTCGCCGAGTCGTCCAGGAACAGGAACTCGGTGCGGAACAGGCCGACGCCCTCGGCGCCGTTCTCCAGCGCGGCCGGCACGTCGGCCGGGCCGCCCACGTTCGCCAGCAGCGGCACCCGGTGCCCGTCCGAGGTCTGCCCCGGGCCGGAGGAGGCGGCCAGCGCGGCCTTGCGCTCGGCGGCGGCCGCCCGCAGCTCGTCCTGCTTCTCCTGGGACGGCTCCAGCAGCACGTCGCCGGAGCTGCCGTCCACCGCGACGACGGTGCCCTCGGCGACGTCGATCGCGCCCGGCAGTGCCACGACGGCCGGCACGCCCATCGCCCGGGCCAGGATGGCGCTGTGGCTGGTCGGCCCGCCCTCCTCGGTCACGAAGCCGAGCACCAGGGCCGGGTCGAGCAGCGCGGTGTCGGCCGGCGCCAGGTCCCGCGCGAACAGCACGTACGGCTCGTCGCTGTCCGGCACGCCGGGCATCGGCACACCGAGCAGCCGGGCCACGATCCGGTTGCGCACGTCGTCCAGGTCGGCGACCCGCCCGGCCAGGTACTCCCCGGCGGACGCGAGCAGCGCCCGGTAGGCCGCGAACGCGTCGTAGACGCCGCGCTCGGCACTGCTGCCGACGGCGATCCGGCGGGACACGTCGGCCATCAGCTCCGGGTCCTGCGCCATCAGCGCCTGGGCCTCCAGCACGGCCTGGGCCTCGCCGCCCGCGAGGTTGCCGCGCGCGACGAGGTCGGCGGCGACCGCCTCGACGGCGGCCTGGGCGCGGGCCTGCTCGCGCGGGGCGTCCTCGGTCGGGATCTGGGTGGCCGGGGGCTCCAGCACCGCCGTCCCCATGTGCCGCACCTGGCCGATCGCGACCCCGTGGCTCACGCCCACGCCGCGCAGCGTCTTCTCCATGTCACCTGTCTCCGCTGAGATGAGCGGCCCCGCCGGGAACCGCTGAGTGGGGGCCGCCCCGTCATCTCTTCCGGGGCGGGTGTCGGAAGGAAAGGAGTCAGCGCCAGCTGAACAGCTGCTCGCCCGCCTTGGCGTCGCCGTCCTCCCGCAGCTCGCCGAGCGAGTCGGCGGTGGCCTCCAGCGCCACGATCGGCGAGATCGGCGACTTGCCCGCGGCCTCGACGGCGGCCGGGTTCCACTTGATGACGGCCTGACCGCGGGTCACCGTGTCGCCCTTGTTGACGAGCAGCTCGAAGCCCTCGCCGTTCAGCTGGACGGTGTCGATCCCGAGGTGGGTCAGCACCCCGTGGCCCTCGGCATCCACGACCACGAACGCGTGCGGGTGCATGGAGACGACGACACCGTCCACCGGTGCGACCGCCGTGGTCTGCTCGCGAACGGGGTCGATCGCGGTGCCCGGGCCGACCATCGCACCCGAGAACACCGGGTCGGGCACGCCCGCGAGCCCCACGATCTTGCCGGTCAGCGGCGACGTCACAGTGGTCATGGTTGTGCCTCCCAAATGCGCAGTACAGCGAGTGGCCGCGAGGAGCGGCACGACGATCAACTGAAGCCTAAATCATGTCAACTTCGGACATCTGCTGACATTCCCGGGCGAAGACCCCGCCCACGCCTACCCAACCGGCCGGCGACTCACCTGCCCGCGAGTGGTCTAGTCCTCTGGGCCGATGCGCCGCACTCTACAGGCATCTTGGCGAATCGGGACCATTGCTGTATATGCTCGCGAGAGCAACAAATCATGCCGCCTTCCGGGGGGCTCCCGGCGCGCCCCGGTTCGCGCTCCGGCTGCCGACCGGCTATGGTTGGTCGAGTCGCCGCGACTCCGCGGTTAACGCCAGATTTCAGACGCGAAAAGCCCCGGTAAACGGAGCGGAAAGCGTCTGGTAGGCTGGAAACACGAAAGAACGAAGCCCGGAGGGCCTGCTGGAAGGCGGCTCGAAGGAAGCGTCCGTTCCTTGAGAACTCAACAGCGTGCCAAAAGT
>NZ_JBIVSD010000029.1:0-1854 GCF_044756065.1 Kitasatospora sp. NPDC092039
CTGGGCCGGTTCCTGGAGGACCAGCGCGAGTTCTCCGACATGTCCGGCGTCCTGCTCGGCATCATCCTCATCCTCTTCGTCGGCATCGCCATCGAGCTGCTGGTGTTCACCCCCGTCGAGCGCCGGGTGCTGCGCAACCGCGGCCTGCTGGCCACCACCAAGTGAGGCACCGCCGATGACGCCCGCCCTCCTCCTCATCGCCCACGGCAGCCGCGACCCGCGCCACGCCGCGACGGTGGCCGCGCTCGTCGAGGAGGTGCGGGCGCAGCGGCCCGGCACCGAGGTCGCCACCGCCTACCTGGACCACTGCGCGCCGCGGATCCCGCAGGTGGTCGGACGGCTGGCGGACGCGGTGGCGGTGCCGCTGCTGCTCAACCGGGCGTTCCACGCCAAGCACGACATCCCCGCCGCCCTGCGCGCCGCCGGTTCCCGGCTGCCGGTCGCGGACGTGCTCGGGCCCTCGCCGCTGCTGCTCGCCGCCCTGGACCGCCGCCTCGCCGGGGCCGGTCTGGACGTCTCCTCCGCCGCCGTCCGCGCCCGTACCGGCGTGGTGCTCGCCGCGGCGGGCTCCTCCGACCCCGCGGCCGACGCCGCGACCCGCGCGGTGGCCGCCGAGTGGCGGCGCACCCGCGGCTGGGCCGCCGTGGAGGTCGCCTACGCCTCCGCCGCGGGCCCCCGCGTCCCCGACGCCCTCGCCGCCCTGCGCGCCGCGGGCGCCACCCGCACGGCCGTCGCCCCCTACCTGCTCGCCCCGGGCCTCCTCCCGGACCGCATCGCGGCGGCCGCCGAGGAGTCGGGCGCGGACGTGCTGGCCGCCGTCCTCGGGCCCGCCCCCGAACTGGCGGCCCTGCTCCTGGAGCGCTACGACGAGGCCCGCTCCACCTCCGCCCGCCCGGCCCTCACCGCCTGAACGGGGACCTCACGGCCCTCCCTCCCGGTTCGGTGCGGATCCACACGGCGCGCCCGACCGCCACCCGGTTCCGGCCCCCGGCGAAGTGCCGTCCGGCCAGGGCGGCACGAAGCCGCGCCTCGTCCCGTACGGCACCAACCATCCGATCCGTCAGGACGCCTTGCGGTGCTGGTACTCGGCCACCGCGGCGGTGATCACACTGAGCGGCACCGGTTCGTCCAGGTCGGCGATGGCGGCCTCGATCCATTCCCGCATGATGGCCGTCGGCCTCAGTCCCCGCTCCCGCGCGCGCCGCCTGACCTCGTCCATCACCGGCTTGGGCAGTCGCAGCGAGGTGGTGATCATCACCGACTCCGCCGGGACCGGCTCACCGGGTTCGGCGCTCATGACCTCGTCCTCGGTGAGCTCGTGCGTCTCGTAGTACTCGGCGATCGCTTCGAGCTCCGCACCGTTGTCAGTCATCTGCCACCTTCAACTCGTCCGCTTGGAGAACAGGCGCCTTTCGGCAACCGTCATGTCACGCGCAGTCGCGCAGTACCACGCCGAAGGCACCGTGGTGCTATCCGCCAGCACCACCAACAGGTGACGACCGGACCGCGTCACGCCGTAGCAGAGCATGGTGCCGGCGCGGCCACCCGAGAACCAGTGCGGGCGGGTGAGGACGACGTCCTCGACCTCCTCCGGATCCACGCCGTGCCTGGCGATGTGCTCCTCGGACCGCTCGTTCCAGTAGATCTCACTTGCACGAGACACAGCGTGTTGCAAACGCAATGCGCCGACCCAGTCACCTTCACTCGGGCAGGTGACGGCGCACGGAAGTGCCGACGGGGCGGGGGGGGGGGGGGCCGCCCCCCCCCCGGGGGGGGGGGGGGGCGCCCCGGGGGGGGCCCGGGGGGGGGGGGGGGGGGGGGCCCCCGCCCCGCCCCCCCCCCCCCCCCCCCCCC
>NZ_JBIVSD010000029.1:1863-83837 GCF_044756065.1 Kitasatospora sp. NPDC092039
CTCTGGTCACCCACCCACTGTTTGTCCAACCGCTATGGCCCCCCCCCCCCCCCCGCCCGGGGGGGGGGGGCGGGCCCGGGGGGGGGCCGGGGGGGCGGGGGGGGGGGCCCCCCCGCGCCGCTGAGGGTGGTGCGGGTCAGACCGGGAGGTTCCACTTCTGGTTGGCGGCGGAGGCACCGAAGCAGTCCCAGATCTGCAGCACCGCGCCGTTCGCGCTGGACACGTCCCGCACGTCCAGGCAGCGGCCCGACTGCGGGTTCACCAGCGAGCCGTCCGCACGGGCCTGCCACTTCTGCGCGCCGCTGCCGTTGCACTCCCAGGTGCGCACCGGCGTCCCGTTGCCGGTCCGACCGCCCTCGACGTCCAGGCAGTTCCCGACCGCCCGCACCGTCCCGTCGACGGCGACCTTCCAGGTCTGGTTGACGTTGCCCAGGCAGTCCCAGATCTGCGTCTGCGTCCCGTTCGCCGAGCTGCCGCCCCGCACGTCCAGGCACTTGCCCGCGATCCCGGTGATCTGACCCACCGGCCCCGCCGGAACCGCCGGTCCGAACTGGATGTAGCCCTTCCCCGGCATCAGCGGGTAGCGGCAGAAGGTGCTGCCGCTGACGTTGCCGGCCACCCAGTTGCCCGGCGACACCTCGTAGATGGGCGTGTAGCGGGTCCAGTCGTAGCCGTTGCAGTCGACCACGACGCGCCAGGTCTGGTTCGGGTCGATGCCCGTGCAGGTGCCGACCGGGCTGGCGGCGGTGTCGTCGACGGTGCAGCTCCCGACACCCCCCGGGCCCGGGACGGTCGAGTTCCGGGTCGTGCTCTCGGCGGCTCCGGCCGAGGCGGGTGCGGTGAGGGCCGCGGCTCCGGCGAGCAGGGCGGTGGCGAACAGGGCTGCGGTACGACGCACGGGGGTGTCCTTCCGGGGAGGGTGAACCGGGCGACCCACATGTGAAGCAATCGTGGCGATAATGCGATCTTCATGTGGGCCGCGCGAAAGCCTCGGGCAGGACATGCCCACGGTCAACGGGCGGGGTGAAGATCACGCCACCCGTCCGCCCACGCACGGAACGTGTCCGGCAGGGCCCCGGAACGACCCCGGCAGGCCGCACGCCCGGCCGATCCGGCCGGAACGCGTGCGGCCCGGCCCCCGGGAGAGCGGGAGCCGGGCCGTGGCCGGGCGGATGCCGGTTCAGGTCCGGCGCAGGGTCAAGGCGTCCGACGGGTGGCCCGCGGCGGCGTCGGCCAGGCCGCCGGAGAGCTGGTAGAGGCTGCCGGCCGGCCCGCCGACCACCGCCGTGGGGGTGACGTCCGGGCGCCGGGGTCGGCGGAGGGACGGACGGCGGTCAGGCGGGCGGTGCGCCAGTGGTCGTCGGAGCGCAGCTCGACTTCGGCGTCCCGTCTCGCACCGAGGAGCGTAATGTCCCCGCGACACCGACACCCAGCGGCCGCTGCGCCGGCTGGCCCCGGCCCCGGCCACGGCCCCTGCCCGGCCCGCGCTCCGGCCCCCGCCCCCACTCCGGCGGGGACGGAACCCGCGCCGACCCACGGCGGCGTGACCCGGCCGGCCGGAACGGCCGGAACGGGCGCGGCCCGGCTCCCCCGTCCGAGGGGGAGCCGGGCCGTCGCCGGTGCGCGGGGGCGTCAGTCCGCCTTGCGGCGCTGGCGGCCGGTGCCGTAGTTGGAGCCGGACTTGGAGCCGCTGCCGGGCTTGGCGCGCCCCGAGGAGCGGCCGATGAACCCGGCCGCCTGCGGGCGCTCGCCCTGGGCGGCGGCGCCCAGGCGCTGCTTGGGGCGGGGGCGGCGCGGGTTGCCGTTCATGTCGACGTCGGTGGGCAGCCCGGAGCGCTTGCCGGGCCGGCGGCGCGGGGCGCCGGACCTGCCCCCGGCGGGCTTGTCGCCGCCGGCCTGGGCCGTGCCGGACGCGCCCTGGTCCGCGGGGACCGGCACGGCCAGCGTCACCGGGACGCCGCTGGGCGTGCGGGCGCCGGTGATCCGGGCCAGGTCGGCGTCGCCCGGGCGGACCTTGGTGACGGTCGGGCGGATGCCGGCCACCGTCATCAGCCGGTTGACCTCGCGGCGCTGCTCGGGCAGCACCAGGGTGACGACCGTCCCGGACTCGCCGGCCCGGGCGGTGCGGCCGCCGCGGTGCAGGTAGTCCTTGTGGTCGATCGGCGGGTCGACGTTGACGACCAGGTCCAGGCCGTCGATGTGGATGCCGCGGGCGGCGACGTTGGTGGCGATCAGCGCGGTGACGTGGCTGTCCCGGAACTGGTCCAGGACCCGGTTGCGCTGCGGCTGGGACTTGCCGCCGTGCAGGGCGGCGGCCTTCACGCCGTTGGCGAGCAGCTGCTTGGCCAGCCGGTCGGCGCCGTGCTTGGTGTGCACGAACATGATCACGCGGCCGTCGCGGGAGGCGATGTGCGCGGTGGCGGAGGCCTTGTCGGCCGCCTCCAGCTGGAGGACGTGGTGGTCCATGGTGGTGACCGCGCCGGCCGAGGGGTCGACCGAATGGGTCACCGGGTCGGTCAGGAAGCGCTTGACCAGCCGGTCGACGTTGCGGTCCAGGGTGGCGGAGAACAGCATCCGCTGCCCGCCCTCGGCGACCTGCTCCAGCAGCTTGCTGACCTGCGGCAGGAAGCCCATGTCGGCCATCTGGTCGGCCTCGTCGAGGACCGTGATCGCGACGTCGGACAGGTTGACGTCGCCGCGGCCGATCAGGTCGTCCAGCCGGCCGGGGGTGGCCACCAGCACCTCGGTGCCGCGGCGCACGGCGTTGGCCTGCCGGTTGATCGACATGCCGCCGACGACGGTGGTGATCCGCAGGTTGACGGCGGTGGCGTACGGGGTGAGCGCCTCGGTGACCTGCTGGGCCAGCTCGCGGGTCGGCACCAGGACGAGCGCCAGCGGGTGGCGGGCGTCGGCGCGGCGACCGGCGGTACGGGCGAGCAGCGGCAGGCCGAAGGCCAGGGTCTTGCCGGAGCCGGTGCGGCCGCGGCCGAGCACGTCGCGCCCGGCGATCGAGTCGGGCAGCGTGGCGGCCTGGATCGGGAACGGCGCGGTGACGCCCTCGCGGGTCAGCGCGGAGAGGATCGCCTTGGGCAGTTCGAGCTCGCCGAAGGACTCCGCCGGGGGCCGGGCCGGGGTGCCCTGGACCACGGTGAAGTCGGTGGCCTCGGGGACGGCGGCGGGGCGGTTCTGCTTGGGGGCGCCGGCGCGGCTGCGGGCCTTGCGCGGGCGGTCGCCGCCGGCGGTGCGGCCGGCCTGGCCGGTGCGGCGGGACTGGTCGGTGGTGCGGGGGCCGCGGTCGCGCGGCGGGCGGGCAGGGGTGGTCACGGGATCTCCGTCCGTCGGTCTACAGCCCGGGACACGGGCTGGGTCGGCCGTCGGGAGAGGTGCGCCGCCCCGGCCGTACGGCGGCATGAGCGGGGGCCCGCACCTTGCGGTGCGGGCCCCCGCTTCGCGATGATCGCGAGTCAGCTGGAGCTGACGTCAGCCGATGATCTGGATGTTCTCGGCCTGCGGGCCCTTCTGGCCCTGGGTCACGTCGAACTCGACCTTCTGGCCCTCGAACAGCTCACGGAAGCCCTGAGCCACGATGTTCGAGTAGTGGGCGAACACGTCAGCGCCGCCACCGTCCTGCTCGATGAAGCCGAAGCCCTTTTCGCTGTTGAACCACTTCACGGTGCCGGTAGCCATAACCGTCTCCTCTAACTGGGGCATCAGGGATCCACACCTCGTGGACCCCCAAGTAGCCGCGATCCCCATCCGGAGACTGAAACACCGGACAAAACAAATGCGCCTGGCGGTTGGAACCAGCAGGCGCACACCACGTTCATGGGAACCAAAACTGCAACTGCTTCGACTGTAGCACGGCGCCACCCCGGTTGACCGGGGATTTTCCCGCCCCGTAGATCACGTTTGGCGGCTCCGCAAAACGGGCAGGCGGCGCCCCGCCGAAGCGGGGCGCCGCCTGTTCGTACCGACCCGGTCGGGTCAGCGCCGGCCGGCCGGCTCCGGCACCCCGTGGGCGCCGGACAGCGGGGCCGGGCCCTCGCCGCGGCCGTGGCCGTGGCCGGGGCTGTCCGCGTGACCGGGCCACCAGGCGCGGTGGCCGAGCAGCGCGGTGAGCGCCGGGGTGAAGAACATCGCCATCACGAAGGCCGCCAGGACGATGCCGAAGGCCAGCGAGAAGCCGAGCTCCATGAAGAGCACGTTGCCCGCGAGCATGAAGGTCGCGAACGACGCCGCCAGGATGAAGCCGGCCGCGGCGACGGTCGGTCCGCCGTGCTTGACGGCCTCGCGGGCCGCCTCGCGCGGGCTGCGGCCCTCGCGGGCCTCCTCGCGGAGGCGGGCGATGATCAGGATGTTGTAGTCCGTGCCGATCGCCACCACGAAGAGGTAGATGAAGATCGGCAGCATGAACATCAGGCCCTGCTCGCCCTTGACGTTCTGGAACAGCAGGGTGGTGGCACCGAGGGTGGCACCGAAGCCGAGGCCGACCGAGGCCATCAGGTACCACGGCGCGACCACGCTGCGCAGCTGCAGGCCCAGGATGATCATGATGAGCACGGCCGCGATCGGGAAGACCAGCGTGTAGTCGTGCACCATCGCGGTGTTGATGTCCTTGTACACCGAGGTGATGCCGCCGACCAGGGCCTTGCTGCCGGCCGGGGCCGACTCGTGGGCGGTGTCCCGGACCTTCTCGATGGTGTCGATGGCCTTGTTGGAGGCCGGCGCGTCCTTGAGCAGGACGGTGAAGTCACCGGTGGTGCCGTCGGCGTTGATCGTCTTGGCCTCGGCGGACGGCGTGACGACGGTGGCCACCCCGGGGACGCCCTGGAGCTTCCCGGCGAAGTCCTTGATCGCCGAGTCGTCGAGCTTGGCGCCGTTGGTGCTGGTCAGGTAGACGTGGCTCGGGTCGGCGGCGCCGGCCGAGAAGGCGGTCATCAGCTTGTCCTGGACGACCATCGACTCCTTGCCCTTGGGCATCGAGCTGCCGGCCAGGTCGTAGGTGCCGTTGTAGTTGATGCCCGCCAGGGCCAGCAGCAGCAGGACGCCGCCGGAGGCCAGGGCGACCAGGCCCGGCTTCTTGCCGGTCATCCGGCCCAGCGCGGCGAAGCGGGCGTTCGTCGGCTCCTGCATCCACTTCTTACCGGGCCAGAACACGCCCCTGGACGGGATGACGGCCAGCACGGCGGGGGCCAGGGTCAGCGAGACCAGCGCGGTCGCGATGACCGCGATGGCCAGCGCCGGGCCGAGCGCGGTGAACATGCCCAGGCTGGAGAGGACCAGCACGGCGAAGGCGACGGCGACGGCGCCGGCGGCGGAGGCGATCGCCTCGCCGACCCGGCCCACGGCGTTGGCCACGGCCGTCTTGCGGTCCTCGCCCAGGCGCAGCCGCTCGCGGTAGCGGAAGGCCAGGAAGAGGAAGTAGTCGGTACCGACGCCGAGGACCACGATGATCAGGATCGCCGAGGTCATCGGGGAGGACTTCAGGTCGAATATCTTGATCGCGTCGGCGATCAGGCCGTTGGCCACCGGCATCGCGATGACCAGCGAGAGGATGACCGGCAGGATGCCGGCCAGGATGCTGCGGAAGATGATCCCGACGATCAGGATGACCAGCAGCAGGCTGCCGAACATGACGATGGCGTCGGTGGCGCCGGAGGCCTCCGTCTGGTCGAGGCTGCTCGCGGCCTGGCCGCCGACCTGGAACTTCAGGCCGGAACCGTCGGCCAGCTTGGAGCCCTCGGCGCGCAGCTTCTTCGCGGCGTCGGTGTACTCCGCGCTCTGCATCTTGGTCTTGTCGATGGCGACCATGGACAGCGCGTACTTGCCGTCCTTGGACTTCGAGTTCTTGGGGTCGACCGGCAGGATCGTCTCGACGGCGGGGATGTGCGCGTCGGTGAGACCCTTGACGACCTTGTCCATCGAGGCCTGGTCGGCGTCGTTGAGCGCCTGGCCGTCGTTGCGCTCGAAGAGCAGCAGGGCGGCGGGGGTGAAGCTGGACGGGAAGGCCTGCTCCTGGAGCTGCGCCGCCTGGATGGATTCGTAGTGCTTGGGCAGGAACGCGGACTCGTCCGTCTGCGAGGTGACCTTCGGCGCGGTGGCGACGATGGCGATCATCGCGACGACCCACGCGGCGATCACCCACCACGCACGGCGAACGACGAATTGTCCTAGTCGGTGGAACATGCTCGATGCCTCCTGGGCATGGTTCACCGCAGCCCTTGGGGGACGGGACGCTGGGCGACGGCAGGGCCGGCTCGGGGAATGCCCGCGGGCACCCCCTTGCCGGTCGGCAGGTAAGTGGATCTGGGGCATCATCCTACGAGTACTTGCTTGCCGCCCGGCAAGTAGCCCCCGTGTGCTTCAACCCCCGTCGGGCCGCCGAGAAGCGGCCCCGGCCCAGTCTCCCCCGGGCGCACCCCCGTTGACCTCGTGCTCCGGGTGGAGACTTCTCCCCCTCAGGGTGGAGGCGCACCCCCTACCCCCTAGGAGGAGATCTCGGGGTCACGGGGTAGGGAAAACCCCACCCCGGCCCCGAGGAGAGCCCCAGGAGACGGCCACCCGCCAGCCGGATTACCCGTCAGGACCCGCTTCCCTACTGTCGACCGGGACGCCGGACCGCACCCGGCGCACCGCAGCCGGAGGCCGCCCCCACCCAGGGCCGCCGCCGCTCCCGTCCGGCGACGACCGCCGATCTCCCAGGGGGGAAGAACCACCGTGAAGCCCGTGAAGCCCAGACCCGGCCTGGCGGCCACGATGGGTGCCTGGAGCGCCCGGCACCGCAGGACCGCCGTGTTCGGCTGGCTGCTCTTCGTCGTCCTGACCGCCGCGCTCGGGACCCTGCACGGCAGCACCAGGATCACCGACGCCGAGCAGGTCCCCGGCCAGGTCTCCCGGGCCGCGCGGATCCTCGACGAGGCCGGGCTGAAGAGCCCGGCCGGGGAGACCGTCCTGGTCCAGAGCGCCACCCGCGTCGCCGACGACCCCGAGTTCCGCACCGCCGTCGACCGGGTGATCGCCGCCGTGGGCGGCACCGGCGAGGCCGCCGAGATCCGCTCGCCGTACGACACCGGGGCGGTCTCCGCGGACGGCCACTCCGTCCTGGTGACGCTGACGCTCAAGGGCGACCCCGCGACCGCGCCGGACCGCGTCCAGCCGGTGCTGGACGTGGTGACCGGCGTGCAGCGGCAGCACCCCGACCTGACCGTGGTCCAACTCGGCGACGCCAGCTCCGGCAAGTGGATGCAGGACCAGCTCGGCGACGACTTCGCCCGCGCCGAGTGGACGGCCGTGCCGCTCGCCCTCGGCATCCTGCTGGTCGCCTTCGGCGCGCTGGTCGCCGCCGTGCTGCCGGTGGTGCTCGCGCTCACCGCCTTCCTCGCCGCCGCCGGACTGGTCGCCCTCTGCAGCGGCTTCCTGCACACCAGCGGCGACGCCGGCTCGGTGATGCTGCTGGTCGGCCTCGCCGTCGGCATCGACTACTGCCTCTTCTACCTGCGCCGCGAACGCGAGGAGCGGGCCGCCGGGCGCGACGCCGCCACCGCGCTGGCCGTGGCCGCCGCCACCAGCGGACGGGCCGTGCTGGTCTCCGGCACCACCGTGGTGGTCGCCATGGCCGGCATGTTCCTCACCGGCATCGCCACCTTCGAGGCGATGGCCTTCGCCACCATCGTGGTCGTGATCACCGCCGTGCTCGGCTCGCTCACCGTGCTGCCCGCGCTGCTGTCGATGCTCGGCGACCGGGTCGAGAAGGGCCGGATCCCGCTCCTCGCCCGGCTGCGCCGCCCGCGGGGCGCCCAGGACGGCGGACGGTTCTGGAACGCGGTGCTGACCCCGGTGCTGCGCCGCCCGCTGGCCGCCACCCTGCTCGCCGGCGCCTTCCTGCTGGGCCTGGCAGCGCCGCTGCTCACCATGCACACCGCCAAGCTGACCTTCCAGCAGCAGCTGCCGGAGGGCAACGCGCTGGTCGCCGCCTCGCAGCGGATCGAGGCCGCCTTCCCCGGCAGCCCCGCCCCCGCCACCGTGGTGATCAAGGCCGCCGACATCGACTCCCCCGCGATGACCGCCGCGATCGCCGAGCTCAAGGCCGGGGCGCTGGCCGGCGGGCGGATGCACGGCCCGGTCGCGGTCACCGTGCACCCCGAGCGGAACGTGGCCACCGTCGACATCCCACTCAACGGCACCGGCAACGACGCCACCAGCAACGAGGCCCTGCGGAGCCTGCGCGAGGACCTGCTGCCCGCCACCGTGCTCAAGGTGCCCGGCACCGAGGCCCCGGTCACCGGCCAGACCGCCGCCTCGTACGACTTCAACCGGAGGATGACCGACTCGATGCCGCTGGTGTTCGGCTTCGTCGTCGTCCTCGCCTTCCTGCTGATGCTCGCCTCGTTCCGCTCCCCGGTCGTCGCGGCCACCGCCGTGGTGCTCAACCTGCTCTCGGTGGGCGCCGCGTACGGGGTGCTGACGCTGGTCTTCCAGCACGGCATGGGCGCCTCGCTGCTGGGCACCGCCGGGGTCGGCGCGGTGGAGTCCTGGGTGCCGCTGTTCCTGTTCGTGATCCTCTTCGGGCTCTCGATGGACTACCACGTCTTCGTGGTCTCCCGGATCAAGGAGGGACACGACCGCGGCCTGCCGACCAGGGAGGCGGTCGCCCACGGCATCCGCTCCACGGCCGGGGTGGTCACCAGCGCCGCGGTGATCATGGTGGGGGTGTTCTCGGTCTTCGGCTCGCTGTCCATGCAGGTGATGAAGCAGATGGGGGTGGGCCTGGCGGTCGCGGTGCTGATCGACGCCACGGTGATCCGCGCGGTGCTGCTGCCCTCGGTGATGACCCTGCTGGGCGACCGCAACTGGTACCTGCCGCGCTGGCTGGACCGGCTGCCGGACCTCTCGCACGGCGGATCCCTCCCGCCGGTCGGCGCCGGCCAGGCCCCGCCCGCCGGGCCTGCGGAGGGGGCGCAGGGGGCACGGCACCGCCGGGCCGGGGTCTGAGGCCCTCCCCGGCCGTCCGACGCGTCACCCGGGCGACCCGCCCGGCGCCGGGCCCCACAGCGCGCGGGGCCCGGCGTCCGTGCGTCATGATGATCACCGTCCGGAGTCCCCCGGATGAACGCCGGCGGAACGGAGCCCCAGTCATGATCCCCTTCGACGAGGGCCGCGCCCGGCTGCTGCTCGCCCGGGCCTGCGAGTCGGCCGGGCTGGCCGCCCCCGACGGGGCCGCACTGCTCGCGCTCGGCGAGAACGCCGTCTTCGACCTCGGCGACCCGGCCGTCGTCGCCAAGGTCGGCCGCGGCCCCGAGCTGTACGACCGGGCGCACCGCGAGCTGGCCCTCGCCCACTGGCTGGCCGGACAGGACGTGCCGGTGGTCCGCCCGTACGCCGCGGTGGCGCCCGAGCCGCAGCTCGCCGACGGCCACCCGGTCACCTTCTGGCGCCGGCTGGCGCCCGCCGTCCGGCCCGCCCGCCCGGTCGACCTCGCCCCGTTGCTGCGCGCCCTGCACCGACTGCCGCTGCCGCCCTTCACGCTCGGCCGGCGCGACCTGCTGGCCCCGGTCGAGCGCTGGCTGGCCTCCGCCGAGGGCCACGTCGACCCGGCGGACGTCGCCTTCCTGCGCCACCGCCGGGACGCCTTCGCGGCCGCGCTGCCCGACCTCGTCCCGCAGCTGCACTCCGGGGTGATCCACGGCGACGCGCTGCCGCGCAACGTCCACATCGGCCCGGACGGGCCGGTGCTGCTCGACCTGGAGTTCATGGCGAACGACCTGCGCGAGCACGACCTGGTGGTCCTCGCGCTCAGCCAGGACCGGTACGGCGTGCCCGTCGCGGAGTACCGCGCGTTCACCGAGGCGTACGGCTGGGACGTGCGCGAGTGGCCCGGCTTCACGGTGCTGCGCGGCGCCCGGGAGACCGCCAGCGCCTCCTGGGTGGCGCAGCAGGCGGCCAGCAACCCGGCCGCGCTGAAGGAGTTCCGGCGCCGGGTCGACTCGCTGCGGGACGGGGCCACCGAGGTGCGCTGGTACCCGTTCTGACGGGCCTGCCCGTTACCCGCGGCGGCGCCGGGCCGCCACCGGGGGACGTGTGAGAAGGCTCCTACGGCGGGCCGGTCCGGCCCGCAACCGGCGAACGTACGATCGGCGTCCTGTCGGACAGTCATCCTGATCCGAGAGATCGGCACCGCACTCGTACCTCAGGAGCCGCCGCCATGCACCGGACCGCCCGCCGACCCTGCACCCCGACCCGACCGTCCCGATCCCGGCGCCGGCTGCTCGCGGGCACGGTCGCGGTGGTCGCCGCCCTGGGGCCGGCCGCGTGCGGGACGGCGGACGGGGCGCTCCGGTCGCCGAGCGCGGCCGCACCGTCCGGGACGCCGTCACCGGCCGCCGCCCGGCCGAGCGGGACGGCGGCGACCACCGTCGCGCCGGTTCCCGGCTCGGACGCCGTGCCGCCGGGCGGCGCGGGCTCCCCGGCCGCCCCCTCCACCTCGGCGGCGCCGCCCAGGCCGACGCCGAGCCCGTCCGCGACCACGGCCTCCCCCGCGCCCACCACCCCCGGCACGCCGGCCACCCCGAACACCCCCGCCGCGCCCACCGCCGCCCCGTCCACGCCCGCGGCGCCGCCCCCGCGCCCCGGGGCGGGCACCGTGATCGGCTCCACCGCCTCCGGCGGCCGCACCGTCGCGCTCACCTTCGACGACGGCCCCGGGCCGGCCACCGGCCAGGTCCTCGACCTGCTGGCCCAGTACCACGCCAAGGCGACCTTCTGCCAGATCGGCCGGAACGCCGCCGCCGACCCGGCCATGGTCAGGCGTGTCCTGGCCGCCGGACACCGGCTCTGCGACCACAGCGTCCACCACCCCCAGCCGTTCGCGAAGCTCCCGCACGACAAGGCCGGGTACGAGATCACCGCCGCCCGGAACATGATCGTCCAGGCGGGCGGCCCCGGCACCGAGGTCCGCTGGTTCCGCGCCCCGGGCGGCGGCTTCAACGCCGACAACGAGCAGATCACCGCGAGCCTCGGGATGTCCTCGCTCGGCTGGTCCGTCGACCCGCGCGACTGGGCGCGCCCGGGAGTGCCGGCCATCGTCTCGGCCGTGCAGAAGCAGCTCAGGCCCGGCGGCGTGGTCCTGATGCACGACGGCGGCGGCGACCGGAGCCAGACCGTGGCCGCGCTCAGGCAGCTGCTGCCCTGGCTGGTCGCCCAGGGGTACGCCTTCGACTTCCCGGCGGCGTAGCCTCCCGCCCGGACGACCGGCGTCCCGGCGGGCCGGTCAGGTCAGGACGAGCCGGTAGACCTGCCGGGACCCGCCCTCCGGGCCGGGGGCGGCGGCCTCGGCCGGGGCGAAGCCCAGCCGCTCGTAGAAGACCCGGGCACCGCTCGCCACCGCGCCCGGGTGGTCCGGGCCGAAGGTCACCACCTCGACGACGGCCGGGCTCCGGACGTGGCGGCGCAGGACGTCCTCGACCAGGGCCCGGCCGACGCCGGTGCCCCGGGCGCGCCCGGCGACGACCAGCCAGTGCAGGTAGTGGGGCCCCGGGCCGCCGACCCCGAACAGCACGCCGCCGAGCAGTCCCGCGGCGTCCACGCCGTCCTCGCCGCTCTCGCCGCTCTCGGCGACGGTGGCCAGGCCGCGGTCGATGCTGTTCGCCACCGCGCGGTGGAAGCCCGGTTCGGCGACCATCGGGCCGAACCAGTGCTCGACCTCGGCGGCGAGGGCGAGGAAGCCGGGCAGGTCCGCCGGGCGGGCCGGGCGCACCTTCACCGGGCGGGCCAGCGCGGGTCGACCACGGCCTGCGGGTCCTTGCCGCGGCGCAGCCAGGCCTGGAGGCCCTCGGCCCACTGCCGGTACCAGTCGACCTGCCGCCGGTGCAGCTCGGCGGGGGCCACCGCGCCGACCTCGGCCGGGTAGCGCTCGGCCAGCGCGACGGCGACCCGGACGGCGGCCAGCGCGTCGCTGCCCGCCTCGTGGGCGTCCGTCAGCTCCACCCCGTACAGCTCGCAGACCCTCTGCAGGGTGCGCGAGCCCTTGCGGTACTTGTCCACGGCCCGGTCGATCACCAGCGCGTCCAGCACCGGCCCGACCGGCCGGCCCAGGCGCTCGGCGAGCGTCTCCAGCCCGTGCCTCCTCAGCTCGGCGTCGAGCAGCGACAGGTCGAACGGCGCGTTGAACGCCACCACCGGCCGCCCGGCGGCGATCCGTTCGCACAGCGCGGCGGCTATCTCGTCCACCGCCGCCTTCGCCGGCCTGCCCTTGCTCCGCGCCACCGCGTCCCCGATCCCGTGGATCGCCTCCGCCTCGGCGGGTATCGGCACCCCGGGGTCGATCAGCCAGTGGGCGGCTCCCACCCGGGCGGCTCCGACGGTGTCCACGAGGGCGGCCGTGACGATGCGGTCCACGGCCGGGTCGGTGCCCGTGGTCTCCAGGTCGAAGCCGACCAGTGGCTGCTGCCACCAGCTCATCAGGTGTGTCCTTCCGTCCTTCTCTCGAAAACAGCCCCTATCATCACCCGCCCCACCGACAGAGCGGCCCGCGGGGAGCCCGGCCAGGGGCTCGGCGGCTGTCCGGGAGGGCCGTCGGGACCGCCGGACGGGGGGCGGGACGGCCCGGCGGGCGGTGTCAACGCCGGTGGCGCGCAGCCGGGTTGGCCGCCGGTTCGACAGCGGGCACGCTACCGCGCCGCCGCCGGGGCGGCCAGGGTGCGGCGGCCGGGCAGGGCGGCGGCGCCGGACCGGGTGAGCGCCGCGACGGCGGGCGGCCGGGCAGGGCGCCGGCGAGCGCGTCGGCCTCAGGACACCGGGCGGGACGGCCCAGGACACCGGGCGCGTCGGCCTCAGGAGACCGGGCGGGAGTCGCCCCAGACGCCCTCGAACTCCTCGCGGTAGACCTCCAGCAGGCCGGGCTCTGTCCCGCCGGGCTGCTGCCCGGCGCCGCCGCGCAGCACCAGCGCCGGGGACTCCATGCCGCGGGCGCGGCGCAGGTAGGGCTGGACGACGCCGAGGTCGCGACTCTGCCGGCGGCCGCCCGCCTGGCCCGGGGTGCGGGGGCCCTCGACCAGGTAGGCGGTGAAGCGCGGGGTCTCGTCGAAGACCCGGATCTCGAAGCCGCCCTGGTCCCGCAGCCGGGCCCGGACCCGCCGCACGTGCATGATGTTCATCTCGATGGAGCGCGACAATTCGCCGCGCCCCAGGCCGAGTTCCCGTTCCCGGCGGCGCACGGCGCTGCTCGCCGGGTTGAGGAAGAGCAGCCGCACCCGGCAGCCCTCGCCGGCCAGGTGCACCAGGCGCTTGCCGGTGTAGTTCTGGCAGAGCATGCCGAGGCCGATGCCGAGCGCGTCGAGGCGCCGGGCGCCGTCCAGCAGGTCCTCGACCGGCAGGTCGCGCTGGAGCCGGACGCGGTCGGCGTGCACCGCGACGACGTCCGCGTACCGGCCGGCCACCAGGGACTCGACCACGTCGGCGGGCACCCCGCCGGCGCCGCCGTCCAGGACGGCCAGCAGCCGGGCGGCGGCCCGCTCGGTCTGGGCCAGCACGGTCTGGGTGAGCGCCCGGTTGCGGGAGACCACGTGCCGGGCCACCTCCAGCTCGTCCAGCGCCAGCTCGATCTCGCGCCGGTCGGCCAGGTACGGCTCGAAGCAGGGCCAGTGCTGCACCATCAGCTCGCGCAGCTGGGGCAGGGTGAGGAAGACCAGCGGGTCGTCGTCGGCCGGGTCGAGCAGGTAGCCCTTGCGGCGGCTGACCTCGCGCACGGCTCCGGCCCGGTGCGCCCACTCCTCGCCGGCCGGCCCGGCGGCGGCGGTGACCCAGTCCTCGCCGTGGGCGGGGGCGTAGATCGGGTGCAGCACCTCGTCGACGAGGGCGCGCAGCCGCTGTTCGACCAGGTTGAGCCAGACGTAGGCGCGGCCGGACAGCCGGACCCGCTGGTAGGCGTCCTCCCACTCGCCGGCGGACCAGGCCAGCGCGGGTATCTCGACCGGGCCGCTCTGGGCGGGCACCAGCGCGCGGCCGGTCAGGGTGGGGCGCATGACCACCGTGGGCGCCTCGCTGCGGACACCGCCCCGGTCGCGGCCGCCCGGCCCGGAGCCACGGCCGCCTGCGGGAAACACCATGCGCCACCTCGTCTGCGGCTGACCCCCGCGGGCGCGGGGGGCGTTCGGCTGTCTGTCGGCCCGGACCGGGCGCCCGGACGATCAAGGGTACTGCCCGCCGAGAGGCGGTCGCAGCCTGATGTCCGGGGCCCCGCGACGGCACCGGCGGCGCTTTTCATACGAATGCCCGCCGGTACTCGTTCGGACCAACCGGGGCCGGATGTCCCGGCCACCGGGGAAGGGCTCGGGGAGTATGCCCTGTGCCGCGTGTCACGGCGGCTGTGCCCTGCGTCACGGCGCGCGGTCACGCACATGCCCGGCCGCCCGGCCGGGCAGGAGAGCGTCCGGGTCCGGGCAGACGGTCGGGCCGACTGTCGGACCACACGTCAGTTTCCGTCGGCAGCAAGGAAGTTGAGGAGTCATGCAGGTCTGGCCCGGTACGCCCTACCCGCTCGGCGCCACCTACGACGGGGCCGGCACCAACTTCGCGGTGTTCTCCGAGAGCGCCGACCGGATCGAGCTGTGCCTGATCGCCGAGGACGGCTCGGAGACGGCCGTCGAGCTGCGCGAGACGGACGCCTTCGTCCGGCACGCCTACCTCCCGGGCGTCCAGCCCGGCCAGCGCTACGGCTTCCGCGTGCACGGCCCGTACAACCCGGGCCTGGGCCAGCGGCACAACAGCGCCAAGCTGCTGCTGGACCCGTACGCCAAGGCGATGAGCGGTCACATCGACTGGGACGAGTCGGTCTACGGCTACCACTTCGGCGCCCCCGAGCGCCGCAACGACCTGGACTCCGCCCCGCACACCATGCACTCGGTGGTGATCAACCCGTACTTCGACTGGGGCACCGACCGCCCGCCGCGCACCGACTACCACCGCACCGTCATCTACGAGGCCCACGTCAAGGGCCTGACCCGGCTGCACCCGGGCATCCCGGAGGAGATCCGCGGCACGTACGCGGGCCTGGCCCACCCGGCGGTGATCGAGCACCTGGCCAAGCTCGGCGTCACCGCGATCGAGCTGATGCCGGTGCACCAGTTCGTCCGCGACCACCGGCTGCGGGACCTGGGACTGGCCAACTACTGGGGCTACAACACCATCGGCTTCTTCGCCCCGCACTCCTCCTACTCCTCCACCGGCGACCGCGGCCAGCAGGTGCAGGAGTTCAAGTCCATGGTCAAGGCGCTGCACGCGGCCGGGATCGAGGTGATCCTGGACGTCGTCTACAACCACACCGCCGAGGGCAACCACCTGGGGCCGACGCTGTCGCTGCGCGGCCTGGACAACGTGTCCTACTACCGCCTCGCCCGGGACCAGCGCTTCTACGAGGACACCACCGGCACCGGCAACAGCCTGCTGATGCGCAGCCCGCACGTGCTCCAGCTGATCATGGACTCGCTGCGCTACTGGGTCACCGAGATGCACGTGGACGGCTTCCGCTTCGACCTCGCCGCCACCCTCGCCCGGCAGTTCCACGAGGTGGACCGGCTCTCCTCGTTCTTCGACCTGGTCCAGCAGGACCCGGTGGTCTCCCAGGCCAAGCTGATCGCCGAGCCCTGGGACCTCGGCGAGGGCGGCTACCAGGTGGGCAACTTCCCGCCGCTGTGGACGGAGTGGAACGGCATGTACCGGGACACCGTGCGCGACCTGTGGCGCGGCGAGAACGCCACCCTCGCCGAGTTCGGCTCCCGGCTCACCGGCTCCTCCGACCTCTACCAGGACGACGGCCGCCGCCCGATCGCCTCGATCAACTTCGTGACCTGCCACGACGGCTTCACCCTGCGCGACCTGGTCTCGTACAACGAGAAGCACAACGAGGCCAACGGCGAGGACAACCGGGACGGCGAGTCCTTCAACCGCTCCTGGAACTGCGGCGTCGAGGGCCCCGCCGAGGACCCGGCCGTCGAGGAGCTGCGGGAGCGCCAGCAGCGGAACTTCATCGCCACCCTGATGCTCTCCCAGGGCGTGCCGATGCTCTCGCACGGCGACGAGCTCGGCCGCACCCAGCTGGGCAACAACAACGCCTACTGCCAGGACAACGAGCTGACCTGGGTGCACTGGCCGGAGGGCGACGGGCCGCAGGCGCGGCTGCTGGAGTTCACCCAGGGGATGATCTGGCTGCGCCGCGACCACCCGGTGTTCCGGCGGCGGCGCTTCTTCCACGGCCGGCCGGTGTCCGGGCGGCCGGGTGCGGCCGCGCAGGGCCGGGGCCAGGGCGGTGCGGGTGCGCAGGGCCCGGGCGGGCCGGCCTCCGGCGGGTTCGACGACCTCACCGACATCGCCTGGTTCACCCCGGGCGGGGAGGAGATGACCAAGCACAACTGGGGCGCCAGCTACGCCAAGTCGCTGACCGTCTTCCTCAACGGCTACGCGATCTCCGAACCGGACCGGCGCGGCGGCCGGATCGTCGACGACTCCTTCCTGCTGATGTTCAACGCCCACTTCGAACCGCTGGAGTTCACCGTGCCCGCCGACCACGGGAAGGAGTGGCAGGTCGTGGTCGACACCGCCCGGCCCCGGCTGCCCGCCCCGGGCACCGGAGCCCGGGTCAAGGCCGGGGACGCCCTGTGGCTCACCGACCGCTCGCTGATGGTGCTGCAACGGCCCGCGTAGCCGCCGTCCGGAGGCGGCGCGGGCCCGCCGGACGGCCGGCGGGCCTGCCGGACGGCCGGGGTGGTCACCTGTTCGGGTCAGCAGCGGGTCTTGGCGGAGGGCTCCCCCGGGTACCTATGGAGCTATGACCCCCGCCGCCGAGCCCGCGCAGCCCCGCCCGGCCGCCACCGTCCCCTCGTCGTCGTACCGTCTCCAGCTCCAGCCCGGCTTCACCCTCCACGACGCCACCGCCGCCGTCCCCTACCTGGCCGCCCTCGGCGTCTCCCACCTGCACCTGTCCCCGCTGCTGGAGGCCGTCCCCGGCTCCACCCACGGCTACGACACCGTCGACCACACCCGGATCAGCGAGCAGCTCGGCGGTGAGCCGGCGCTGCGCGAGCTGGCCGCGGCCGCGCACCGCCACGGCCTGCGGCTGATCGCCGACGTGGTGCCCAACCACATGGCCGTGCCCGCCCCCGAACGCCTCAACCGGCCGCTGTGGCAGGTGCTGCGCGACGGGCCCGACTCGCCGTACGCCCGCTGGTTCGACATCGACTGGACCGCCCAGCCGGGCCCCGCCGACGCCCCCGGGCGCGGCCGGGTGCTGCTGCCGCTGCTCGGCGACCGGCTCGGCGCCGTACTGGACCAGCTCACCGTGGACGGCGACACCCTGCGCTACCACGAGCACGAGCTGCCGCTGCGCCCCGGCACCGAGGAGCTGCCGCTGCCCGGGCTGCTGGCCCGCCAGTGGTACCGGCTGGCCTGGTGGCGGCTGGCCCGCACCGAACTCAACTACCGGCGCTTCTTCACCGTCAACGAGCTGATCGCGCTGCGCGCCGAGGACCCGGAGGTGTTCGCCGCCACCCACGCCGTGCTGCTCGGTCTGCACGCCGACGGCGTCCTGGACGGCTTCCGGATCGACCACCCGGACGGGCTCGCCGACCCGCGCGGCTACCTGCGGCGCCTCGCCGACGCCACCGGCGGGGCGTACGTCGTGGTCGAGAAGATCCTCACCGGCGAGGAGCGGCTGCCCGAGGACTGGCCGGTGGCCGGCACCACCGGCTACGACGCGCTGCGCCGCATCGACGGCGTGCTCACCGACCACGCGGGCGCCTGCCGGCTGGCCGGGGCGTACGAGTCCTTCCGGCACGGCGGCCCGGTCCGGGACCTCTGCGCGGACCCGCACCCCGCGATCGCCGAGGCCCGGCGCGGGCGGGCCGACATGACCGGCCCGGACGGCGAACTCGCCGCCGAGGTCGAGCGGCTGGTGCGGATCGCGCTGCGGATCGGCGCCGCCGAGCCCGCGCACGCCGACCACGCGCCCGGGCAGCTGCGCGCCGCGCTCGGCCGGCTGCTCACCGGCTACCCGGCGTACCGGCCGTACGCCCGGCCCGGCGAGCCCCCCTCGGCGGCCTCCGCGGCGCAGCTGCGGGCCGCCCTGGACGGCTCCACCGACCCGACCGACCGGCTGGTGGCCGCGCTCGCGCTCGGCGAGCTGGGCCGCGGCGCGGACAAGGACGAGTTCTGCGCGCGCTTCGCCCAGACCGCCGCCGCGGTGGCCGCCAAGGGCGTCGAGGACACCGCCTTCTACCGCTGGAACGCGCTGCCCGGCCTCAACGAGGTCGGCGGCGAGCCGGCCCGGCCCGGGGTCCACCCGGAGGAGTTCCACGACTGGTGCCGCTACCTGGAGCGCACCTGGCCGCACAGCATGACGGTGCTCTCCACCCACGACACCAAGCGCAGCGCCGACGCCCGGGCCCGGCTCGCCGTGCTCGCCGAGCGGCCGGACGCCTGGGCCGCCGAGGCCGCCGCCTGGTCCACCGCCGCCGGCCCCGGCTTCGACCCGGACGCCGACTGGCTGCTCTGGCACACCCTGGTCGCCGCCTGGCCGATCGACTCGGACCGGCTGGTCACCGCCCTGCTCAAGGCCGCCCGCGAGGCCAAGCTGCGCACCTCCTGGACCGCCCCCGACCCGCGCTACGAGCGGGCCCTGGAGCAGCGGGCCCGCTCCGTCCACGGCAATCCCGGGCTGCTCCCCCGGATCGAGGGCACCGTGCACGCCCTGGCCCCGTACGCCCGGGCCAACACCCTGGCCGCGGCGCTGCTGCACCTCACCGTGCCGGGCGTGCCGGACCTCTACCAGGGCAGCGAGGAGCCGCTGTACACCCTGGTGGACCCGGACAACCGGGGCGTGGTGGACTTGGGCGCGCTCGCCGTGCGGCTCACCGACGCGGCCGCGCCGCGCCCCGGCGACCTCGCCCGGGAGAAGCTGCACCTCACCACCACCGCGCTGCACCTGCGCCGCGACCGGCCGCTCGGCCCGTACCGGCCGCTGCCCGCCGCGGGCCCCGCCGCCGACCACCTGCTGGCCTTCGCCCGGGGCGAGGACGTGGTCACCGCCGTCACCCGGCTGCCGTACGGGCTGGAGCGGGCGGGCGGCTGGCGCGACACGGCGCTGGAGCTGCCGGCGGGCGGGCCGTGGACGGACGAGCTGACCGGGCGGAGCTTCCCGGCGGGCGCGGCGCCGGTGGCGGAGCTGCTGACGGCGCTGCCGGTGGCACTGCTGACGAGGAGGGCCTGATGCCGCTCTACCAGGTGTGGGCGCCCAGCGCCGGCTCCCGGGTGCGGGTCGAAGTCGACGGCACGGCGTACGAGTTGGCCCGCTGCCCGGACCGGGACGGCTGGTGGTCCGGTGAGGCCCCGGCCGGCGACTACGCCTTCCGGCTGGACGACGGCCCCCCGCTGCCCGACCCGCGCTCGGCTTGGCAACCGCACGGCCCGGACGGGCCCAGCCGTACCGTGGACCACGCCGCGTTCCGCTGGTCGCGCACCGGCTGGCGCGGCCGGGCGCTGCCCGGCGCGGTGCTCTACGAGCTGCACGTGGGCACCTTCACCGCCCGCGGCACCTTCGACGCCGCCGCCGAACGCCTGGACCACCTGGTCGAGTTGGGCGTGGACTTCGTCGAGCTCATGCCGGTCTGCCCGTTCCCCGGCCGGCACGGCTGGGGCTACGACGGCGTCTCGCCCTGGGCCGTCCACGAGCCCTACGGCGGCCCCGAGGGGCTCAAGCGCTTCGTGGACGCCGCGCACCGCAAGGGTTTCGGGGTGGTGCTCGACGTCGTCCACAACCACCTCGGCCCGTCCGGCAACCACCTTCCCGCGTACGGCCCGTACTTCACCGACCGGCACCACACCCCGTGGGGCTCGGCGGTCAACCTGGACGCGCCCGGCTCGGACGAGGTGCGCGCCTACCTGGTCGGCAGCGCCCTGGCCTGGCTGCGCGACTACCGGATCGACGGGCTGCGGCTGGACGCCGTGCACGCCCTCGCCGACGACCGGGCGGTCCACTTCCTGGAGGAACTGTCCGGCGAGGTGCGGAAACTGGCGGTCGCCACCAACCGGCCGCTGTTCCTGGTCGCCGAGTCCGACCTCAACACCCCCGCCACCACCGCCCCGCCCGAGGCGGGCGGCCTGGGCCTCACCGCGCAGTGGAGCGACGACTTCCACCACGCCCTGCACTGCGCGCTCACCGGCGAATCCCACGGCTACTACGGGGACTTCGCGCGCGCGCCGCTCGCCGCCCTCGCCAAGACGCTCACCCGGGGGTTCTTCCACGACGGCACCTGGTCCTCCTTCCGCGGCCGCCGCCACGGCCGCCCGTTCACCCCGCTCGGCGACGGCCACCGGCTGCTCGGCTACCTCCAGACCCACGACCAGGTCGGCAACCGGGCGCTCGGGGACCGCGTCTCCACCAGCCTCACCCCCGGCCGGCTCGCCTGCGGCGCCGCGCTGGTGCTCACCTCGCCGTTCACCCCGATGCTCTTCATGGGCGAGGAGTGGGGCGCCGCCACCCCCTGGCAGTACTTCACCGACCACACCGACCCCGGCCTCGCCGAGGCCGTCCGGCAGGGCAGGCGGCGGGAGTTCGCCGAGCACGGCTGGACCGCCGAGGCCGTCCCCGACCCGCAGGAGCCCGCCACCGTGCTGCGCTCGGTCCTCGACTGGACCGAGCTCCGCCGCGCCCCGCACAGCGAACTGCTCGGCTGGTACCGGACGTTGATCCGCCTGCGGCGCGAGCGCCCGGAGCTGTCCGACCCGGACCTCGGCGCGGTGCGGGTGACGTTCGACGAGGCGGCGGGCCGACTGGTGGTGCACCGCGGGCCGTACCGGATCGCCGTCAACCTCGGGCCGGACGAGGCCGCGCTGCCGCTGGGGGCCGCCGGTCGCGAGGTGGTGGCGGCCTTCGGCGCGGCGGCGCTGGAGGGCACGGCGGTGCGGCTGGCGGCGGACGCGGTGGCCGTCGTGCTGACGGGCTGACGTGCCCTCGTACGGACGGGCGGACGGGCCGACGGGCCGGCGCGCTGACCGGCTGACCGGCTCACCCGCCGGGGTCACCAGAGGAAGGTGCCGATCCGCTCCCGGAGCGACGGCGCGTCCAGGCCGTAGGCCGCCAGGTGCTCCCCGATCGAGCCGTAGTGCCGGTGCTCCTCGCGCGGCACGCCCAGGCCCAGCACCCGGTGCGCGCGGTCGGCCAGCGCCGCGTGCGCCTCGTTGGCGGAGGTGCCCGCCAGGTACGGCTCGACCAGCACCACGTCCGCCCGGTCGCCGAGCGCCGCGCGCAGCCCGGCGCCGTCGAAGGGGCGCACCGTCGCCGCGTACAGCACGGTGACGTCCAGGCCCTCGGTGGCCGCGAGCACCGCGTCCAGCATCGGCCCGACGGCGAGCACCGCGCCGCGCGAGCCCTTCCGGACGGTGGTGAAGCGGCCCGGCTCGACCGGCACCGGGGCGGCGTTCTGGTGCGCCGAGAGCCGGACGTACACGTTGCGGTCGCCGTCCGCGTAGGCGTGGCGCAGCAGCTGCTCGGCCTCGTCCGGGTGGCCGGGGACGTGGACCGTCCAGTCCGGCAGGGTGTCCAGCAGGGCGACGTCGCCCGGGGACATGTGGGTGCGGCCGCCGGCCGGCCAGTCGTACGAGCCCGCCGCGCTCACCAGCACGGCGCCGACGCCCTGGTGGACCAGGTCCAGCTTGACCTGTTCGAAGGGCCGCTCGATCAGGAAGCTGGCGAAGGTGTGGGCGATCGGGCGCATCCCGGTGAGCGCCAGGCCGCCGGCGGCGCCGATCAGCAGCTGTTCGCGGATGCCGACGTTGACCACCCGGTCGGGGTGGCGCTGCTGCGCCGGGGTGAAGGCGGCCGCGGTGATGTCGGCGAGCACCAGGGCCAGCCGGGGGTCCTCGTCCAGCAGGCGGGTGGTCACGTCCACGAAGCGGTCGCGCATGGTGTCCATCGGTGGAGTTCCTCTCGGGGGCTCGGTCGGGTGGCGTGCTCGGGCGTGGCGCGCCGGCTCAGTGCGGTCCCTTGGGCTCGACCCGGGCGACCACCACGTGCGGGCGGCCCGGGTGCTCCGCGGTGTACGCGCGGTACAGCGCCTCGTGGTCGCGGCCGTCCACCGTCGCGGTCGACCAGCCCTCGGCGGCGAACCGCCGGGCGATGCCGCCCTGCCAGCCGTGGGTGGCCGAGGAGTTGTCGATCACCACCGCGTGCAGCCGGTCCAGTCCGTAGGCCCCGGCGAAGGCCACCGCCTCGGCGTTGGAGCCCTCGTCGAACTCCGCGTCGCCGACCAGCACCCAGACCGCCGGGTCGGCCAGGCCCTGCGCCCGCAGCCCGAGCGCGGTGCCGACGGCCAGCGGCAGGCCGTGCCCGAGCGACCCGGAGGCGATCTCCACGCCGCGGACCAGGGTGCGGTCCGGGTGGTGGCCGAGCGGCGAGTCGTAGCCGCCGAAGCTCGGCAGCACCTCCGGGTCGACGAAGCCCTTGGCCGCCAGCACGGCGTAGTACGCCATCGGGCCGTGGCCCTTGGAGAGCAGGAAGCGGTCGCGGTCCTGCGCGTCGGCGCTCTCCGGGGCCACCCGCAGCACCCGGTCGTACAGCACCCAGAGCGCGTCCAGGGTGGAGGTGGCGGCGGGGCCGTGCTTCTCGTCGCCGGTCATCAGGCTCATCAGGGCGGGCAGGTCCTCGAAGCGGGTGCCGGTCGCGGTCTTGGCGGTCGCGTTCGTCGTCATGGCAACGATCCTGCAACTTAAAGCCGACTTGAGGTCAAGCGGCTACAGTGGACTTCCATGACCGACCGCCCCGACCCCCGCCGCACCACCGGCCCGCACCACAGCGACCTGCTCACCATCGGCCAACTCGCCGACCGCAGCGGCCTCGCCGCCTCCGCGCTGCGCTACTACGAGAGCCTCGGCCTGATCCACGCCACCCGCACCTCCGGCGGCCAGCGCCGCTACACCCGCGCCACGCTGCGCCGGATCGCCTTCGTCCGCGCCGCCCAGCGGGTCGGCCTCTCGCTGGACGAGGCGAAGGTCGCCCTGGACCGGCTGCCCGACCGCCCGGCCCCCAGCCGCGCCGAGTGGGACCAGGTGGCCGAGTCCTGGCAGAACCGGGTCGACGACCAGATCGCCGAACTGCAGCGGCTCAAGGAGAAGCTCACCGGCTGTATCGGCTGCGGCTGCCTCTCCCTCTCCCGCTGCGCCCTCTACAACGCCGCCGACCGCGCGGGCGAGGCCGGCCCCGGCGCCCGCTACCTGCTCACCCGCGACCCGGACGGCGGGCCGGAGCCGCTGTCGGCGGCCGCCGACCCGTTCGGGACCTGCCCGGACGGGTACTGAGAACCCCTTTGCGCCGGGTCCGTCCGCCTGGTTAGCGTGCCGCCATGCTGCCCCTGGTGCTGACGGACGAGGAATGGGACGCGGTCGTCCCCGACGAGACGGTGATGCGCCCCGGCGCCGAGGCGCTCTGCGCCCGACTGGGCGTCGGGGGCCTGCCGTTGGAGCGCTTCGCGGAGGGCTCCGTCCCGGTGTACGCGGTCGGCGCGGAGCACGTCCTCAAGCTGTTCCCGGCGGCCAGTGCCCGGGACGGCGTCGTCGAGGAGCGGGTGCTCACCCGGCTGGACGGCGCCCTGCCGATCCCCACCCCGGCCGTCCGGGCGGCCGGCGAGGACGCCAACGGCTGGCGGTACGTCCTGATGTCCCGCATGCCCGGCGAGGGCCTCGCCCCGGCCTGGCCGCGCGTCCCGCAGGGCGACCGCGAACGGATCGCCCGCGACTGCGGCGAGGCGCTCGCCGCCCTGCACGCCCTCGACCCCGAGCCGCTCGCCGACACCCTCGGCCCCGCCGACTGGCCGGCCTTCCTGGCCCGCCAGCGGGCCGGCGCGGTGGCCCGCCAGCGCGAACGCGGCCTGGCCGAGCACTGGTTGGAGCAGATCCCCGACTTCCTCGCCGCCGCCCCGCTGCCCGCCGCCCCCGGGCGCGCCCTGCTGCACACCGAGTTCATGCGCGAGCACCTGCTCACCGACCCGGCCGGCGGCTGGCGCCTGACCGGCCTGATCGACTTCGAGCCCGCGATGATCGGCGACCCGGCCTACGACCTCGTCGCCGTCGGCATCTTCACCACCCGGGCCGACCCCCGGCTGCTCGGACGACTGCTGGACGCCTACGGGCGCCGCTTCGAGCCCCGGCTGCTGCTGGCGTACACGCTGCTCCACGTGTACAGCCACCTGCCTTGGTACCTGCGGGAGTTGAAGCCCTCGGCGCGGACACTGGACGCCCTCGCCGAGGAGTGGTTCGGGGCACTCTAGGGGCGGTCCGACGATTCACCCCGGCCGGAACCGTCGGACCCGCCCCACGGCCGCGGGTCGGTGCGCAGCAGGCCGTAGCGGACGATGTCGCGCCACTCGCCGTCCCGGAAGGTCACCGCGCGCTGCACGCCCTCCCGGGTGAAGCCGAGCTTCTCCAGGACGCGCTGCTCGGCCAGGTTGCCCGCCTCGGTGTCCGCCTCCAGCCGCATCACCGGCGAGTGCGCGAACAGGTAGTCCACCAGCAGCCGTTGGGCCCGGGTGCCGATCCCGCGCCCGCGCACCTGCGGCAGCAGCTGCACCCCGATGCTCCAGTACGGGGCGGCCGGCCGCACCCCGCTGCGGTTGGCGGCGACGAAGCCGCCGAACCCGCCGTCGACGACGACCGCGAGCACCCACTGCCCGTCCTCCAGCAGCCCGCTCTCCTGCCACCGGCGGCGGAACCGCTGCGGGTCCCGCCAGCCGTACCACTGGAACTCGCCCAGCGCCTGCGGGTCGTTCACCAGCTCCTCGATCGCGGACAGGTCGTCCTCCGCGATCGGGCGCAGGGAGACTGATTCTTCGCTCATGCAGGCGCCAACGGCCGGGAGATCGTCGCGGTTCCTCCGTCGAGCGGCGGACGGGGATCGGTGCGCAGCAGGCTGTAGAGGACGACGTCGCGCCATGCGCCGGCCCGGAAGAGCTGCGCCCGTTTCACGCCCTCGCGGACGAAGCCGAGCTTCTCCAGGACGCGCTGCTCGGCCAGGTTGGCGGATTCGGTTTCCGCCTCCAGCCGCATCACCGGCGAATGCGCGAACAGGTAGTCGGCGAAAAGCCGTTGCGCCCGGGTGCCGATCCCCCGGCCCCGCGCGCCGGGCAGCAGCTGCGCGCCCATGCTCCAGTGCCAGCCCGTCGGCGCCGCGACCTCCCGCATGGCGGCGGCGTAGCCGTGGAACTCCCCGTCCACGGTGATCGCGAGTGTCCACTGCTCCTCCGTGAGCAGCCCGTTCTCGGCCCAGACCCGGCGGATCCGGTCGGGCTGCCGCCAGCCGAACCACAGGTGCTCACCCATGGCGTCGGGGTCGTTCAGCAGGGACAGGAAGTGCGGGAGGTCGGCTTCGGCGATCGGGCGCAGGGTGACGTTTTCCTCGTTCATGCCGGCGTCAACGCGTATCCGCGAGGTGCCGGTTCCTCATTCCGCGGAAAAAGTCCCCGGGAATTCCGATCGGCCCGCAATTTACCGCGACGGGCTTTCTTTTACCGCGGCGGGCTTCCGTTTACCGCGCCGCGCCCGCTTCTACCGCGGGCGCCGTCATCCGGCGATCGAGCGGGCGAGCCGGAACCCCACGTCGTCGATCCGCAGGGTCGGGTGGCTGCGGCGGCGGACGGAGGCGCGGCAGCTCCAGTGCTCGTCGAACCATCCGCCGCCGCGCAGCACCCGGTAGTCGCCGTACACCTCGGGGTCGTAGCGGTCCCAGCACCACTCCCAGACGTTGCCGAGCAGGTCGTACAACCCGTAGCCGTTCGGGCGCAGCCCGCCCACCGCGTGCGGGCGCTCGTCCGAGTTCCCGCGGTGCCAGGCGATCTCGTCCAGCGGGCCGTAGCGCGGGCCGTCCGTGCCGGCGCGGCAGGCGTGCTCCCACTCGGCCTCGGTGGGCAGCCGGTAGCCGTCGGCGGCGCGGTCCCAGGCGGCGTCCTCGCCGTCCACCTCGTAGGCGGGCGCCAGGCCCTCGCGCCGGGAGAGCTCGTTGCAGTAGCGGACGGCGTCGAGCCAGGAGACGCTGTGCGCGGGGCGGCGGTCGCCGGTGGCGCCCTCGTACTGCTCGCGGGTCACCGGACAGGCCGCCAGTTCGTAGGAGGCGACGTCGACGGCCCAACTGCGCCGGGTGCGACGGTCGGAGAGGGTGACCCGGCCGGACGGAACGGTGATCATCCGCCGATCCTAGAGCGCGCCAGGCGTCGCGCGGGAAGGCGGCCGGGCCGGCTTCCCGCGCGACGGCACGTCTCCTACGCCCGGACGACGACCGTGCACAGGCGCTTGGTGGCGCGGGTGAGGGCGACGTACAGGTCGCGCTCACCGGCCGGGCGGGCGGTGGCGATGCCGTCCGGGTCGACCACGACGGCCTCGTCGAACTCCAGGCCGCGCGCCTCCGACGCCGGGACCAGCCGGGCGTACCGCTCGACCCCCGCGGCCGCCAGTTCCGCCACCCGGCCGTCCGCGCAGACCACGCCCAGCAGTTCGCCCGGGTGCGCGGCGCTCTGCGCCCGCAGCTCCCGGACGACACCGGCCGCCAGCCGGTCCGGGGCCACCGCGACGGTCCGGGGTTCGTCCCCGTTCCGGATCGAGCGGATCGGCGGCTGGTCCGGGGCGATCCGGCGCAGCAACTCCGCGGTGGTGGCCAGGATCTCCTGCGTGGTGCGGTAGCTGACGGTCAGCGTCCGCAGGTCGAAGCGGTGGCCGAGGTGCGGGTCGAGCGCCTCGTTCCAGCCCCGCGCGGCCGTCACCGGGCCGGCCTGGGCGAAGTCGCCGACCAGCGTCATCGACCTGCCGGGGCAGCGACGCAGGACCATCCGCCACTGCATCGCGGTCAGCTCCTGCGCCTCGTCGACGACGACGTGCCCGAAGGACTGCTCGGGCGGCCCGTCGACCAGGCTCGCCGCCTCGTCGAGGAGCGGCAGGTCGGCGTCGGTCCACGGCGCGCCGGGCGTGCGCCGCAGCAGGGCCCTCTCCTCCCCGGTGAGGTGCGGGAGGTGCGCTTCCAGCGCGTCGGCGTCGGCCAGCAGCGCGCCGACCACGTCGCCGGGCTCCAGCCGCGGCCAGAGCTCCTCGACGGCCCGGTCGATGTGCGGGTCGTCGAGGAGCGCGGCGCGGACGGCGTCGGCGTCGAACTCGTCGGCCCCGGTGGCGGGCGCCTCATCGATGCCGAGGTTGCGCAGGTCCCGGGCCGCCATCCGGTCGAAGTCGACCCCGGTGAGCTGGGCGACCTCGGCGTCGATGCGCTCCAGCGTCTCGGCCATGCCGCGGGCCAGCGCGCTGGTCAGGGCGTCGACCAGCAGTTCCAGGAACAGTCGGCGGGCCCGGTTGTGCGCGAGCCCGCTGCCCTGCGCCGCCTGCCGCGCCCCGGCGACCTCCTCCTCCGCCAGGCCGACCCACTCCTGCCCGACCCGGACGGTGAAGCCCCCGGCCGGGGCCTGCCGCGAGCGGACCGATTCGGCCAGCGCGTCCGCCAGTCCGGCCCCGCCCTTGAGGCGGGCCACGTCGAAGCGGTCCACGGCGCCGGGGACCACGCCGGCCAGGTCCGCGCAGGTGGCCAGGACGACGTCGTTCTCCCCTAGCGAGGGCAGCACCTGGGAGATGTAGTCGAGGAACCGCGTGTTCGGCCCCAGCACCAGCACACCGCGCTCGGCCGCCTTGGGGAACGCGTACAGCACGTACGCGGCCCGATGCAGCGCCACCACCGTCTTGCCGGTGCCCGGGCCGCCCTGCACCACCGTCACCCCGCGGTGCGAGGACCGGACGATCGCGTCCTGCTCCGTCTGGAGCGTCGCGACCGCCGTCCCCATCCGGCCGGTCCGCCGCTCCTGCAGCGCCGCCGTCAGCGGACCGTCGCCGACGACGTCCCCGGCGGCCGGCTCCGAGCCGTCCAGCAGCTCGTCGCTCACCCCGACCACCGTGCGGCCCGCCAGGCTCAGGTGACGGCGGCGCCGCAGCCCCAGCGGGTGGACCGGCGTCGCCTCGTAGAAGGCCCGCGCCGCCTCCGCCCGCCAGTCCACCAGCAGCGGCAGCTCGTCCTCGTCCCGCTGCAGGCCCAGCCGCCCGATCCGCAGCACCGTCCCGTCCGCCCGGTCGATCCGGCCGAAGACCAGCCCGCCCTCGGCCCCCTCCAGCCGGCGCACCTCACCCGCCAGGCGGCTCGCCGCCACCTCCCGCTCGTACACCTCGCCCGCACTGTCCGCCGCCGACGCGAGCACCTGCCCCAGCTGCGCCCGCGCCCCGGCGAGCCGCTCGTCGAACAGCTCGGCGATGACGGACACCTGCGCCCGCTCCAGCTCCACCTGCTGGACGGCGTTGTCATTGGTCTGCGACACGGAAGAGCCCCTCTCGATTCAACCCGCCACTATGCAGAGGGAATCCGGGGAAGTAAATGTTGACTTGTCCGGGTTGAACGTGTCTTCCGAATCCCCGCACGGAATTTCCGGCGGGAATTCCGGACGGCCGCCGGGGCCCCTCCCCCCGCCCCGCCCAGGTGGCCCTTCCCGGCCCCGGGCCGGGGCGGGGCCGGGCGCCGGCCGGGGTCCGGACCATCCGGACCGACACTGCCCCCGACGGCCCCAACCACCCGCCCCGCAAAGCGTTTTGCGCCGCCTGCGCCCGCCCGTCGGGCCGCCTAGGCTCGGCGGCATGAACCGTACGATCCGCACCACCGAAGACGTCCTCGCGCTTCTCGACGGCCTCTTCCCGCCGGCCGAACCGTTCTGGGACCGGTTCTACGCGGACCGGTCCGCCGGGCGCCCGTTCTTCACGCCCGAGCCGGACGAGAACCTCGTCTCCTGGCTCGGCCGGGGCCTGCTGCCCCCGGCGCCCGGGCGGGCGCTCGACCTCGGCTGCGGCGTCGGCCGCAACGCCGTCCACCTGGCCTCGCTCGGCTTCGAGGTGGATGCCGTCGACCTCTCCGCCACCGCCGTCGCCTGGGCCGAGGAGCGCGCCCGCGAGGCCGGCGCGGGCGCCCGGCCGCGGTTCCACCGGGCGAGCATCTTCGATGCCCGGCTCCCGCACGCCCACTACGACCTGGTCTACGACTCCGGCTGCCTGCACCACCTCCCGCCGCACCGCCGGGTCAGCTACCTGGCCCTGCTCGACCGGGTCCTGGCGCCGGGCGGCCACTTCGCCGTCACCGCCTTCGCGGCCGGCGCCATGGGGTCCGAGCGGCCCGACGAGGAGCTCTACCGGCTCGGCGCGCTGGAGGGCGGCCTGGCCTACTCGCCGGACGAACTCCGCTCGCTGTTCCGTGAGTTCACCCCGCTGGAGATCCGCCCGATGGCCGCCCAGGAGGCCGACTCGCCGCTGTTCGGCGTGCCCTTCCTCCTCGCGGCGCTCTTCCGGCGCACCACCGACGGTCCCGTCGGCGTTCCCACCGGCGGCCCCACCGACGGGCGCGGGTAGGCGGCACCGGGCCCCGGCGCCGTCAGTCCCGCTCCCGCCCCACCGCCGCCTCGTACGCCAACAGGGTGTCCACCACCAGGCGCCGCTGCGCCGCGCTGAGCGGCCCGAGGGCGGTGCGCCAGGCGGCGGCCCCCGGCGCGAGCCAGGCCTCGATGGCGGGCAGCCGGTCGGGGGCGATCGCGACGATGCGGCGCCGGCGGTCGGCCTCGTCCTCGCGCCGTTCGAGGATGCCCTGCCGGCTGAGGTCGCCGACCATCAGGCTGACCGTGGTGGGGGCGACCTCCAGCCGGGCGGCGAGGTCGTTGACGCCCGCCGGCCCGTCCAGCAGCAGGACGGCCAGCAGGGACAGATGACGGGGCGCCAGGGCGAAGCCGCGCAGCGGCTCGGGGACGGGGATCCGCTTGGCCCGCCCGACCAGCCGGGGCATCAGCAGCAGCATCGACCGCACGGCGTCGTCGAGCTGCTCCCCGGGCACCGGCTCCCCCTCCGGTGCCAGCCCGTTGCGCGGTTCTCCCTCGGGCGGTGACATCGCCCACCTCTCTCCGTTTACCTTTGGCATAAAAGCTGTTTGACGTGCAAAGTGAACCCGTCGGCCATGGTACGAACCGAGCCGAACGGAGCTCCACCATGCCGCACCTGAGCCTGCACATCCGCGAGGAGTCCCTCGACCCCGCCGTCGAGCGGTCGCTCATCGCCGCTCTCACCGAAGCCGCCGCCTCGGTCTTCGGCGAGGGGTTCCGACCCCTGGTCGCGGTCGAGTCGATCGGGGCCCCGCAGCGCCCCCGGGGCATCGGCGGACTGCCGACCGGACGCGCCCGAACCGAACCGACCGGCCGTCGGCGCCCGTCCTTCCGAGAGGAGGCCCGGGCGCCCGCGTCCGGCCCGCCTCCGGCGCATCCGCCCCCACCAGGGCGGATGCGCAGCCCCGACCCGCGCGCGGGGCACGATCGCACGCACCGGGGATCCACCGCACGCCGGCCACGGATCCCGCCACGCCTGACCACATTCGTCCCACAGGCCCCACCAGTCCCAAAGGGAATCCGGGCGTCCGGCCGGAACCCGGCTTTGCGACCGGCGGTCCGGTGGCATAGGTTTCGACCGCCGTCGACGCACCATCGACGCTGACCACCCCTCAATCCCGGGGCCGGCAGCGGGGCGAGGAGCCGACGGCCGTACGCACAGGGGGGAGGAGCTGCCATGCCGCACGCTCGCGACCACGGGTCGACCGGGCGGCGAGGACGGACGGACGGCGCCGCGCACCAGCGGCCGACGGCCGACGCGCGCCCGACCCCGACCCATGCCACCGGACACCCGAGGAACCGTCAGTTGCGCACCACCAGACTCGCCACCGCCACCGCCGCCGCCCTCGTCTGCCTGGGCGCGCTCAGCGCCTGCGGCCCCGACAACGGCGGCCAGGACACGGGCAAGCCCGCCGCCCCGGCCGGAGCCGGCACCACCACGCCGAGCGTCAACCCCAACAAGCCCACCGGCGGCGAGAAGGGGATCCCGGACAAGGCCTGGATGGACACCAAGAGCATCCCGATGGACGAGAGTTACCACTACACGCCGCTGGCGGCCAACGCCAAGCCGGTCTCCGGCCCGCTCCAGTTCAAGGGCATGGAGCTGTGCCACGCCGCGGTCACCAAGGACGACGAGCCGCTGTTCACCGGCACCGCCGCCGCGAAGTCCTCGGTCGGCTTCGGCGGGGACCGCTGGACGGCCCAGCAGACCCTGCTGTTCGTCGGCGACCCCACCCACAGCAGCGGCGCCAAGCAGACCACCAACCTGGCCGAGGGCCGCCTGACGGAGGCGCTCAAGTCCTGCGCCAAGACCGCGCCCGGCGCCACCGTGAAGGTGGACAGCGCCCCGGAAGCGCCTTACTTCGCCGCCGTCCTGACCGTCCCGCAGGCCGACGGCGGCACCGTCACCCTGCACGAGTACGTGGTCAGCGACGGGGGCGCGGTCAGCGAGCTGGCCGTCTGGGCCACCACCAAGGCCGGCGCCCAGCCCAAGGACGCCTGGAAGGCCCCCGAGGACAAGTACGTCGGCACCGGCATGACGGCACCGATGTGCGAGGCCCTCCCGGGCTGCGACGGGCGCTGACCCTCGACGGGCGCCGGCCCCTCCGCGGGCGCTGACCCTCAGCGGGCGCCGGAGCAGGGGCGCCCACCCCACAGACGGCCGCCCGGCCCGTCCGGCACAGGGGACCGGACGGACCGGGCGGCTCCCTTCGTCCCGCGCCGAGCGGTCAGCCCCGCAGGACCGCCAGTTCGACCTCCCGGCCGCGCTGGTCGCCGGGCACAGAGAGCACCACCCCGGAGGGTTCGAAGCCGGCCTTCCGGTACAACGCCTCGGCCCGGGGGTTGTCCTCGTGGACGAACAGCCGCACCCGCTCGATCCGGGGCTCGGTGAGCGACCACGCCCACTCCTGGACCGTCCGGATCAGGTCGAGCGCCAGCCCGGTGCCGCGCGCCTCCGGCCGGACGTAGACCGCGACCACGTGCGCCTGGTCCACCTCGACGACGTCGCCCTCCAGGGCGCCCGCCCCGCCGGACCGCTCGACCAGCGCGGTCATGGAGCCGAGCCAGCGCCCGTCCTCGGCCTCGGCGACGAACTGCGCCACGTGCGGGTCCGTCGCGGCCCGGGTCGTGCGGTCCTGCCAGAACTCCTCGGGCCTGGTGACGGCCTGCTCGTGGGTCTCCAGGAAGGCCACGGCCGCGACCGGGTCCAGCAGTGCTTCCAGTCGGAGGTCCCTGGCCTGCTGCCAGTCCTCGATCCGCACCCGTCTGATGATGATTCCGCTGCTCATCGCGTGATCATTTCATCGGCACCTGCGGCCCTCGCAACCGAATTCGGCGCCGCCGCCCGGGCCGGCGCCGAAGGTCAGGCCGGAGCCGCCGCCCGGGCCGGAGCGACTGGCAGGACCGGCGCCGCCGCCCGGGCCGGATCGACCCGGGCCTCCTCCAGCAGCCGGGCCAGCAGCGCCGCCGGCCCTTCCGGCAGGCTGCCGTGGACGAGCTCGGTGCGGTGCACCAGCCGGGGCGCGGCGATCCGCGCGCGCCCGACCCCGGGCGCCGCCGCGAGCACCGGCTCGGGCAGCAGGCTGAGCCCGTGCCCGGCCGCCACCAGCGCGAGCAGTCCGTGCAGGTCGGTGCCCTGGTAGCGGGTGGCGGGCCGGAAGCCGTCGACGCCCGCGGCCGCGCGCAGCCGGGCCGCCGTCGGGGTGAGGTCGGGGGCGTCCAGCCAGCGGGCGGCGGAGAGGTCGGCGAGCGCGAGGCCGCCGCGGCCGGCCAGCGGGTGGCCGACCGGCAGGGCCACGGCCACCGGCCGCTCGGCCACCGCGACGGTGCGCAGCGGGCCGACGTCGGCCAGCGGCAGCGGGTCGCTGGGCGCGGCGAGTCCGTCGATCAGGGCGAGGTCGACCTCGCCGGTGGCGACCTGGGCGGGCAGCACGTCCTGGGCGAGCACCCGGACGACCACCTCCGCCCGCGGATACGCCCGGCGCACCTCGCCCAGCGCACGCCCCAGCGTCGCCCCGACCGCCAGCGGGGTGGCTCCGAGCACCAGCCGGGCGCTCGGAGTGCCGGCCAGGCGTGCGACGTCGGCGCGCGCCGCCTCCAGCCGGACCAGCAGCGGCGCGGCGTGCTCCAGCAGCCGCTGCCCGGCACCGGTCGGGCCGACCGGACGGCGGACCAGCAGTGCCGTCCCGAGGTCCGCCTCCAACGCGGCGATCTGCTGGGACACCGCGGACTGGGTGTAGCCGAGCTCCCGCGCCGCCTCCGAGAAGGAGCCGAGTCGGGCGACGGTGACGAAGGTGCGCAGCTGCTGCGGGTCCACGGCGGGCATCAACCGATCTGATCGAAGCTTAAGGAATCATCGTTGGCGCTGATCCGGGGGGCGGGGTCAGGATAGCCGCATGACCTATCCGACCCCGCGGATCGCCCTGGTCGGCGACCGCTCCCCCGCCGTCCGCTCGCACGCCCGGATCCCCGGCCTGCTGGACGCCCTCGCCGAGCACGACCACCTCGTCCTGGACGCCTACTGGATCCCGACCGGGGACGCCGCCGAGCCCGGCGCTCTGGACGGCTTCGACGCGGTCTGGCTGCTGCCCGGCAGCCCGTACCGCAGCGAGGCGGGCGCGCTGGCCGCCGTCCGGACCGCCCGCGAACGCGGGATCCCCTTCCTCGGCACCTGCGCCGGGTTCCAGCACGCGGTGCTGGAGTACGCCCGCAGCGTCTGCGGTCTGGCCGACGCCGTCCACGGCGAGGAGCAGCCGGACGGGGAGCGGCAGGTCATCACCCCGCTGGCCTGCTCCCTGGTCGGCCACGAGGGGGCCGTCACACTCACCCCCGGGAGCCTCGCCGAACGCGTCCTCGGCGCCACCCGGACCCTGGAGCGCTACCACTGCGCGTACGGCCTCAACGGCGCCTACCTGGAACGGCTGTCCGCGTACGGCCTGCGGTTCAGCGGCGCGGACGAGTCCGGCGAGGTGCGCGTCCTGGAGCTGCCCGGCCACCCGTTCTTCCTGGCCTCGCTGTTCCAGCCCGAGCTGGCCGGCGACGGCACCCGGGCGCACCCCATGATCCGCGCCCTGGCCGGCGCCGCCGTGGCCCACGCCGGCTCCAGGGCGCCGGCGGCCCACGCCTGAGCCGGCGTCACCAGCCGGCCTGACGATCCGGCACCTCGGCCCGGCAACACGTTCCGGCGTCACGGCCCGGCAACACGGTTCGAGGTCACATCGGCAGCGACCGCAGCCGCACCGGCCCCTCCGGCCACCCGGCCCCCGCCACCAGCGGCGCCCACATGGTGCGCAGCGGCATCTCCGCCAGTCGGCCCTCCGGCTGCTCCACCGTCACCCCCTCCGCCACCTCCCGGAACCCGAGCCCCCGGTAGAACGCGGACAGCGGCGGGCGGCAGAACAGCAGCGCGTGCCGGTGGCCGAGCGTGCGCGCGTGGTCGAGGGCGGCCCCGACCACGGCCCGCGCGAGGCCGCCGTGCCGGTGGTCGGGCGCGACGCAGACCCCGCCGACGCCCATCACGGCCAGGTCGGTGCCGCCCACGGTGAGCGACAGCGGCAGCAGCCCGGTGTGGGCGACGAGCCGGCCGTCGGCGGCCCGGACACCGAAGTGGATCTCCTTGGGCAGGAAGGCCAGCCCGGTGTACGCGACGCCGTACGGGTCGTCGCCGGGGCCGAGGACCTCCTCCTGTTCGGCGCGGCCGTACTGCGCGAGCCGTTCGACCACCGGCGCCCCGACGAGGTGCGGCTCTGGCGAGAAACGATCATTCATCCCGCCATGCTCTCCTCCCACCAGGGCTTTTCACCAGCCCCTTCCCGGCCACTCGGTCCGACGCCCCTCCAGGCGCTCGCGCCGACCGCGCGCGAGCACGCCCGAGTCGCCGTCAGGCCGCCGCGCGCCGCGCCAGCTCCGTCCAGACCTCGTCCACCCGCGCCTCCAGCTCCGCCAGGCCGCCGCCGTTGTCGATCACCAGGTCCGCGATCGCCAGCCGGTCCTCCCGGGAGGCCTGCGCGGCCATCCGGGCCCGGGCCTCCTCCTCGGCCATCCCGCGCAGCCGCACCAGCCGGTCCAGCCGCACCCCGTCGGCCGCGTCCACCACCACGACCAGGTCGAACAGCGGCGCCAGGCCGTTCTCGGCCAGCAGCGGCACGTCGTGCACCACGACCGCGTCCGGCGCGGCCGCCGCCTCCAGCTCGGCGGAACGGGTCCGCACCAGCGGGTGGACGATCGCGTTCAGCGCCTTCAGCCGCTCCGGGTCGGCGAACACCACCGCCCCGAGCGCCGGACGGTCCAGCGCGCCGTCCTCCCGCAGCACCTGCGGGCCGAACTCGGCGACCACGGCCGCCAGACCGTCCGTCCCGGGGGCGACCACCTCGCGGGCGATCACGTCGGAGTCCACGATCACCGCGCCACGCGCGGCGAACAGCCGGGACACCTCGCTCTTGCCCGCGCCGATGCCACCCGTCAGTCCGATCTTCAGCATGGCGTCAGGCTACCGGCGCGGCACCGGCGGCGTCAGCGCGGGCCGCCCCCGGAGCGGCCCCGCCCGACACCCAGCCGCCCCCGGAGCCTGCCGCGCGACACCCGGCCGTCGCCGGAGCCCGTCAGTCCAGCTCCAGGCCCTCGCCGTCCCCCAGCACCACCAGCTCCGCGCCCGCGCTCGCACCCGGCCCCTCCGGCCCGACCAGCCGGGTGTGCACGGCGAACCCGACCGGGCTGAGCACCGCCTCGTGCACCGGTACGGCCCGGCGCGGCCCGGCCTCCCGGATGTAGTCGACCACCTCGGAGGCCTTGCTCCAGGGCGCCGCGATCGGCAGCAGCAGGGTGTCCACGGTGTGCGGCGGCAGGGTCAACGCGTCGCCGGGGTGGAACAGCCGGCCGTCGAAGAGGAAGCCGACGTTCGGCACCCGCGGGATGTCCGGGTGGATCTCCGCGTGCCACTCTCCGTGCACCGAGACGCCGAGCCCGCCGACCTCGAAGGCGTCGCCCTCGCCGACGACGGCGACCCGCTGCGCCACGCCGTCCAGCTGGGCGGCGACGGCCCGGTTGGTCCACACCCGCAGCGCCGGGTCGGCCTCCAGCGCGGCGCGCAGCCGGGACTCCTCGAAGTGGTCCATGTGCTCGTGGGTGATCAGGACGGCGTCCGCCCCGGCCAGGGCGGCGGGGTCGGTGAACGCCCCCGGATCGACGACGACGGTGGCCTCGCCGTGCTCGACGCGTACGCAGGCGTGTCCGAACTTGGTGATTCGCATGCCGAAACCATACAGCAAGGCTGTACAGCTGTGCTGGATTAATTCCCGGTAGACTCCACCCATGAACAGTGAGGACCCGCACCCGGACACCCTGGAACTCGCCGCCGACCTGCGCGCCGCCATCGGCAGCCTGGTCCGCTCCCTGCGCGGCGGCGACGAACTCCCGCAGAACCAGGCCGCCGTCCTCGGCCTGCTGGTCCGTGACGAGCGCACCTGCACGGTCGCCGAACTCGCCGCCCTCCAGCGGGTCCGCCACCAGTCGATGGCCCGCACCGTCGCGCTGATGACCGAGGCCGGGCTGGTCACCCAGCAGCCCCACCCCACCGACGGCCGCAAGCTGCTCGTCACCGCCACCGAGGCCGGCCGCACCGCCCTGTTCGACCAGCGCGCCCGCCGCGAACGCCGGATCGCCGGCGTCATCGAGTCCCGCCTCACCCCCGAGGAGCAGCACACCCTGCGGGCCGCCGTCCCCCTGCTGCGCCGCCTGCACTGACCCCCTGGCACCGCCATCCCCCCGCCCCACCGGCCGCGCTGACGGACCGACACCCACGACGCCCCGGCCGCCCCGGCCCCTGCTAGGGTCCGACCACGTGACGGACCGGGCAGAGCAGCACCACCAGGCCATGCGCGAGCACTTCCACCGCGCCGCCCACCAGCGGGGTTTCACCCTCGCTCCCGCCCAACAGGCGGCGGCCGAGCGGCTCAGCCGGCTCGCCGGCGAACTGGCCCGGCCCGCCTGGCGCTTGCGGCACCCACCACGCCACCTCTACCTGTGGGGCCCGGTCGGCCGCGGCAAGAGCTGGCTCGTGGACACCTTCCTCGACGGCCTGACCACCCCGCACAAGCGGCGGCTGCACTTCCACGACTTCTTCCGCCGCCTGCACGAAGGGGTCGCCCACCACGACGCCGGCCCCCAGCACTCCGCACGCGACGGCGCCGCCGTCGACCGCGCCGTGGACGACCTGCTCGGCGACTGCCGGATCCTGGTCTTCGACGAGTTCCACGCCCATGACGCCGGGGACGCGATGCTCGTCGCCCGCCTGCTGCGCACCCTGCTGGACCGCCGGATCACCCTGGTCACCACGTCCAACGACCCGCCCGCCGGCCTGATGCCCGACCCGCTCTACCACCACCTCTTCGAGCCGACGATCAGGCTCATCCAGGAGCGGATGGACGTCCTCGACGTCGCCGGCGCGGTCGACTTCCGCCGGGCGGCCCCGACCGGGGACCGGCCCCCGGGGCAGGAGCCGCGCTTCACCACCGGCGCCGTCCTGCGCCCCGGCCAGGAGGCGGCCGCCGGCCTGACCCCGCCCGGGCCCGGGGAGGCCGCCCCGGTGACCGCCCACCACCGCGAGCTGCCCGCCCGCGCCGTGCGCGAGGGCGGGGGCCTGGTCTGGTTCGGCTTCGACGCGCTCTGCGAGGGCCGCACCGCCGTCCCCGACTACCTGGCGCTCGTCGAACGCTTCCCCACCCTCGTGCTGGACGGCGTCCCGCCGCTCACCGAGGCGAGCCCGGACGGCCGCCAGCGGTTCGCCAACCTGGTGGACGTCTGCTGCGACCGCGACGTCCGGCTGGTCCTGATCGGCGCCGACCCGATGACCGGCCTGGACCCGGGCTCCCGCTCCAGCGCGACCTGGACCGCACCGCCAGCCGCCTCGCCCTGCTCCGGCAGCGGCCGGTCCCGGCGCCCTAGCTTCCGGACGCCCCTACGGAGCAGCCCCGTCCGGAGAAGGCCGCTCCGGAGAAGCCCGCTCCAGAACGGCCCCGATGGAGCAGCCCCCTCCGGGGAAGCCCGCTACGCCGTCCCGACCAGCGGCTTGACCGGCCGCTGCACCGGGATCACCGCCGGCTCGATCTCCGGCAGGTCGACGTGCTCGCTCAGCCCGAACCGCCGGTGCAGCCGCCGCAGCGGGGCGGGCGCCCACCAGTTGAACTCGCCGAACAGGCTCATCGCGGCGGGCACCAGCAGGCACCGCACCAGGGTGGCGTCCACCGCGACGGCGACGGCCAGCGCGATGCCCATCTGCTTGACCATCAGCATGTCCCCGAGCGCGAACCCGGCGAAGACGATCACCATCAGCAGCGCCGCCGAGGTGATGATCCGACCGCTGCGCTGCACGCCCAGCTCCACCGCCCGGGTACAGCTGTGCCCCTTGTCCCGCAGCTCCTTGATCCGGGCGAGCAGGAACACCTCGTAGTCCATCGACAGCCCGAAGGCGAAGGCGAAGACCAGCACCGGGATGAAGGTCTCCAGCCCGCCGGTCGGGCTGAACCCGAGCAGCCCGCTGAACCAGCCGTCCTGGAACACCAGGGTGAGCGCGCCGAGCGAGGCGCCCAGCGAGAGCAGGTTCATCAGCAGCGCCTTGACCGGCATCACCACCGAGCCGGTCATCAGGAAGAGCAGCACCAGGGTGCCGACCGCGACCAGGCCGAGCGCCCACGGTCCGCGGGAGAGCAGCTCGTCCTGGAAGTCCACCACCGAGGCCGCGCCGCCGGTGACGTAGGTGGTCAGCCCGCCGCGGTCAGCCCGCAGCTCCTCCACCACCTGCTTGGCCTGCCCGCCCTGCGGGTCCCCGTGCACCAGCACGTCGATCGTGGAGACCGTGTCGCCCACCGGCGTCACGGCCCGCACCCCGCTCACCCCGGGCAGCTTGGCGACCACCTCGTCCGCGTACGCCTGCGCCACCGGCGCCCCGCCCTCGACCACCACCGTGATCGGCGCGGCCGCGGCCTGCGGGAAGCGCTGGTCGACCGTCTCGGCGACCTGCCGCCCGGCGGAGGAGGCGGGCAGCACCGCGGCGCCGGAGCTGCGCATGTCGGCGTGCAGGAACGGCGCGCCGGCCGCCATCAGCAGCGCCACCGAGGCGAGCGTGACCGCCACCGCCCGCTTGCGCACCCGGCGCACCGTCCGGCTGAAGAACCCCTCGTCCGCCACGGGCGCGGCGGGCGTCCTGATCCGCGCCCCGGCGAAGCCGAGCAGGGCGGGGATCAGGGTCAGCGCTGCGGCGACGGCGATCACCACCACGCTCACCCCGGCCGCGGCCACCGCGCCGAGCACCGGGCTGGTGAAGACGAACAGGCCCGAGAGCGCGACGGCGACGGTCAGCCCGGAGAAGGCCACGGTGCGTCCGGCGGTCGCCGCGGTCCGTTCGACGGCGGCGGCGATGCCCGCGCCGTGGCCGCGTTCCTCGCGGAAACGATTCACCATGAGCAGCGCGTAGTCGATCGAGAGCCCGAGCCCCAGCACCGTGGCGATCGGCAGCACGCTGGTGTCGATGTCCATGATCCGGCTGAAACCGAACATGGCCAGCAGCGCGCCGCCCACCGAGGCGACCGCCCCGATCACCGGCAGCGAGGCCGCCGCCAGCCCGCCGAAGACCAGCACCATGACGATCAGCGTGAGCGGCAGCGTCACCAGCTCGCCGAACCGGGTGTCCTTCTCGGTCTGCTTCTTGACCTCCTGCTGGAGCACCAGGTCCCCGCCGACCGTGACGTGGGCGCCGCCGGTGCCGTCCAGCGCGGTGAGCCGCTGGGTGACGGCGTCGGTCTGGGCGGTGGACGCGGTGTCGGCCATCCGGACGCTGACCAGGCTCGCCGTCCCGTCGGCGGACCGCAGCGCGGCCGGTCCCGGGCCGGAGCCGTACGCGTCCAGCGCGGAGGAGACCCCGGGCAGAGCGGCGATCTCGGCGGTGGCCCGCTCGACGGCGGCCCGGACCGCCGGATCGTCCACCGGCCGGCCGTCCACCACGGCGGTGACGGTGCCCTTGGCCGGGTCGGCCGCGGTGACCACCGCGCCGCCCCGGTCGGCCTCGGCGCTGGCGGAGGCGGCCCCGGCCACCGAGCCCTCGAAGACCCGCCCCCCGATCAGGACGCCGACCACCAGGACGACGGCCCACAGGCCGAGCACCCAGCGACGGTGGCGGAAGCAGAACCGGCCGAGGGCCGCGAGCCGGCCACCGACCACGGCGGTGGGGGCGGCGGAAGAGGGGTTACGCATGAAGGAGCCTTTCAGGCAGCTCCCCTCAATCTAGGTGCAAGCCGAACTACGGCCTATAGACGGGCAATGAGCCTCATCTCACACTTTCCTTCACATAAGCCACATATAAGTCGGGGCGGTATAAATCAGGGCGAAAAACGAAATGGGCCCCACCCGGGAATTCCGGGTGGGGCCCACCGTCTAGCTATCGGCTAGCGGGAAGCGGGAGCCTCAGCTCTGGCCGCCGGCCAGCTTCTCGCGCAGGGCGGCCAGGGCCTCGTCGGAGGCCAGGGCGCCCGAGCCCTCGTCGCTGCTGGACGAGTAGGAACCACCGGCGGCGGCGGCAACGGCGTCGCCACCCTCCTCGGCGGCCTGGGCGTCGGCCTCGCGGCTCTTGATGACCTGGGCCTGGTGCTGCTCGAAGCGGGCCTGCGCCTCGGCGTACTGGCGCTCCCACTCCTCGCGCTGCTTCTCGAAGCCGGGCAGCCAGTCGTTCGCCTCGGGGTCGAAGCCCTCCGGGTAGATGTAGTTGCCCTGGTCGTCGTACGAGGCGGCCATGCCGTACAGGGTCGGGTCGAACTCGACCTCGGCCGGGTTGGCACCCAGGGCCTCGTTGGCCTGCTTCAGCGACAGGCTGATGCGGCGACGCTCGAGGTCGATGTCGATGACCTTGACGAAGATCTCGTCGCCGACCTGGACGACCTGCTCCGGGATCTCGACGTGGCGCTCGGCCAGCTCGGAGATGTGGACCAGACCCTCGATGCCCTCGTCCACGCGGACGAACGCACCGAACGGAACCAGCTTGGTGACCTTACCCGGAACGACCTGGCCGATCTGGTGGGTACGGGCGAACTGCTGCCACGGGTCCTCCTGGGTCGCCTTCAGCGACAGGGAGACGCGCTCGCGGTCCATGTCCACGTCGAGAACCTCGACGGTGACCTCCTGGCCGACCTCGACGACCTCGGACGGGTGGTCGATGTGCTTCCAGGACAGCTCGGAGACGTGCACCAGGCCGTCGACGCCACCCAGGTCCACGAAGGCACCGAAGTTGACGATCGAGGAGACGACGCCGGAGCGCACCTGGCCCTTCTGGAGGGTGGTGAGGAAGGTCTGGCGGACCTCGCTCTGGGTCTGCTCCAGCCAGGCACGGCGGGACAGGACCACGTTGTTGCGGTTCTTGTCCAGCTCGATGATCTTGGCCTCGAGCTCCTTGCCCACGTAGGGCTGGAGGTCGCGGACGCGACGCATCTCGACCAGCGAGGCGGGGAGGAAGCCGCGGAGGCCGATGTCGAGGATGAGACCACCCTTGACGACCTCGATGACGGTACCGGTGACGATGCCGTCCTCTTCCTTGATCTTCTCGATCGTGCCCCAGGCACGCTCGTACTGAGCGCGCTTCTTGGACAGGATGAGACGACCCTCCTTGTCCTCCTTCTGGAGAACCAGGGCCTCGATGTTGTCACCGACGGCGACGACCTCGTGCGGGTCAACGTCGTGCTTGATCGAGAGCTCGCGGGACGGGATGACGCCCTCGGTCTTGTAACCGATGTCGAGGAGGACCTCGTCACGGTCGACCTTCACGATGACGCCCTCGACGATGTCGCCATCGTTGAAGTACTTGATGGTCTCGTCGATCGCGGCGAGGAAGGCCTCCGCGTCGCCGATGTCGTTGACCGCGACCTGCGGGGTGGTGCTGAGGGAGGAGTCGGTGGGGCTCGTCATTAGGAAAAGGGCTCCGGTACGGACATGAAAGTCGTAGGTAATGCCACGCGGAGGGCCCGTATCGCTCCCACCGAAAGCCGGACAGCCAAGAACACGGCGCACCGGGATTCCCGTACAACGAGAACCGGCGTCCGTCTTGCGACCGTGGGGTCTTCGACAGATGCGAGCGCGACCTGCTCCGTCCGAGGCGCGCAGGCCCGCAGCGCAACTTGTAGCATACGGGGACGGCCAGGCACGGTCAATGCCGAAGGACGGCAAGACGGTGGAGCCCGGTACGGATCAGGCCATATCCTCCGAATGCGCGCCTCGCGGCGGCGCCCGAAGGGGCCTTGTCCCCGGATGCCACCGCCAGGACCCGGACCCTTACGGGCCGGTTCTCGGCAGCGGCGCTTCCGCACTCCGTACCCTACGCGATGGGCATTGTCACCGTGGCCACCACCCCCCAGTCGAACCTGCACGATCTTGACACCTCCCCCGTTGGGGACGAGGAGGAGGACGGCGACGACGCGCTCCGGCGGGAGGCCGGCAGCGGGGAGAGCAGCCGGGCCAGCCGGCACTGGTGGGACCGCAACGCCGACGAGTACCAGGACGAGCACGGCGAGTTCCTCGGCGACGACCGCTTCACCTGGTGCCCCGAGGGCCTGGACGAGGCCGACGCCCGGCTGCTCGGCGAGGTGGCCGGCCGGGACGTCCTGGAGATCGGCGCCGGCGCCGCCCAGTGCTCCCGCTGGCTGGCCGCCCGGGGCGCCCGGCCCGTCGCCCTGGACATCTCCTACCGCCAGCTCCAGCACTCCCGCCGGATCGACCTCGGCCGCGGCACCGCGCCCGTCCCGGTCGTCCAGGCCGACGCCGCCGTGCTGCCCTTCGCCGACGCCTCCTTCGACCTCGCCTGCTCCGCGTACGGCGCCGTCCCGTTCAGCGCCGACACCGCCGCCCTGATGCGCGAGGTGCACCGGGTGCTGCGGCCGGGCGGGCGCTGGGTGTTCTCGGTGACCCACCCGATCCGCTGGGCCTTCCCCGACGAGCCCGGCGTCGAGGGCCTCACCGCGGTGTCCTCCTACTTCGACCGCACCCCCTACGTCGAGCAGGACGAGCAGGGGCGCGCCACCTACGTCGAGCACCACCGCACCCTCGGCGACCGGGTCCGCGAACTCGTGGCCGCCGGCTTCCGGCTGGTGGACCTGGTCGAGCCCGAGTGGCCGGCCGGCCTGGAACAAGAGTGGGGCGGCTGGTCCCCGCTTCGCGGACGGCTGATCCCCGGCACGGCGATCTTCGTCACCGAGCGGGGCTGAGGTTGCGTCCGGTGGGGCACGACCTGCCCGTCCGCACCGCCCTGCCCGCCCTCCACGACGCACTGGCCGGGCACGGCACCGCCGTCCTCGCCGCGCCGCCCGGCACCGGCAAGACCACCCTGGTGCCGCTGGCCCTGGCCGGGCTGCTGGACCCCGGGAGCCCGGTGCGGCGGGTGCTGGTCGCCGAGCCGCGCCGGCTCGCCGTCCGGGCGGCCGCCCGGCGGATGGCCTGGCTGCTCGGCGAGGCCGTCGGCGGCCGGGTCGGGTACACCGTGCGCGGCGAGCGCCGCGTCGGGCCCTCGACGGTCGTCGAGGTGGTCACCACCGGCGTGCTGCTGCAACGGCTCCAGCGCGACCAGGAACTGCCCGGCGTGGACGTGGTCGTCCTGGACGAGTGCCACGAACGGCACCTGGACGCCGACACCGCGCTCGCCTTCCTGCTCGACGTCCGGGCGGCGCTGCGGCCCGACCTCGGGCTGGTCTGCGCCTCGGCCACCTCCGACACCGACGCCTGGGCCGAGCTGCTCGGCGGCGCCCCGGTGGTTGAGGCGCACGGCACCTCCCACCCGGTCGAGGCGGTCTGGGCGCCGCCGCCGCGCGCCGTCCGGCCCGCCCACGGCACCCGGGTGGACCCGGCGCTGCTCGACCACGTCGCCTCGGTGGTGCGGCGGGCGCTGACCGAGCGGGACGGGGACGTGCTCTGCTTCCTGCCCGGCGTCGGCGAGATCGCCCGGGTCGCCGGGGCGCTGGGCGGTCTTCCCGTGGACGTCCTGCAACTCCACGGCCGCGCCCCGCAGGCCGTCCAGGACGCCGCCCTGTCGCCGTCCGCTTCCCGGCGGGTCGTGCTCGCCACCGCCGTCGCCGAGTCCTCGCTGACCGTCCCCGGCGTCCGGGTCGTGGTGGACGCCGGACTCGCCCGGGAGCCGCGCACCGACCACGCCCGCGGGCTCGCCGGGCTGGTCACCGTCCGGGCTTCGCTCGCCGCCGCCCGCCAGCGGGCCGGCCGGGCCGGACGCGAGGCCCCCGGCACCGTCTACCGCTGCTGGAACGAGGCCGAGGACGCCCTCGCCGCCCGCTTCCCCACTCCGGAGATCGCGCTCGCCGACCTCACCGGCTTCGCCCTCCAGGCCGCCTGCTGGGGCGACCCGGACGCCCACGGCCTCGCCCTGCCCGACGCCCCGCCCGCCGGGGCGATGGCCGCCGCCCGGCAGGCCCTGGTCGCCCTCGGCGCGGTCGACCCGGACGGGCGGGCCACCGCGCGCGGCGTCCGGCTCGCCCGTACGGGGCTGCACCCGCGGCTGGGGCGCGCCCTGGTCGACGGGGCGGCGGCGGTCGGCGCGCGGCGAGCCGCCGAGGTCGTCGCGCTGCTCTCCGAGGAACCGCTCCGGGCGCTCGGCGACGACCTCGGCGCGGTCTGGCGGACGGTTCGGTCCTCCCGCGACCCCTACGCGGGGCGCTGGCGCGACGAAGTCCGCCGGCTGCTGCGCGCCACCGCCGACGAGCCCGCCACCGACCTCCCCGACGCCGTCGCCGCCGGGCTCGTCGTCGCGCTCGCCTTCCCGGAGCGGATCGCCCGCGCCCGCGTCGAGCGGCCCGCCCCCGGCGAGCGCAGCCCGTACCTGATGGCCGGCGGGACGGCCGCCGAACTCGCGCCCGGCACGGCGCTCGGCGCCCTGCCCTGGCTCGCCGTCGCGGTCGCCGACCGCCCGGCGGGCTCCCACTCGGCCCGCGTCCTGCACGCGGCGGCGCTGGACGAGGCCACCGCGCTGGCCGCCGGAGCGGCGCTGCTCACGGCGCGCGAGGAGGTCCACTGGGACACCCGGCGCGGGGAGGTCGTCTCGCGCCGGGTCGAGTCGCTGGGCGCCGTCGAACTCGCCGAGAAGCCCCTCGATCGCCCCGACCCCCTGCTCGTCCGGGCGGCTCTCCTCGAAGGCCTCGCCCGCGAGGGCGTCGGCACGCTGCTGACCTTCCCGTCCAACCTGCGCGAACGCCTGGCCTTCCTGCACGCCGCCATCGGCGATCCCTGGCCCGACGTCTCCGACGAGGCGCTGCTGGAGCGGGCCGAGGAGTGGCTGGAGCCCGAACTCTCCCGCGCCCGCCGCCGTGCCGACCTCGCGAGGATCGATACCACCGCCGCCCTGCAGCGCCTGCTCCCCTGGACGAGCGGCGAGGCCGGCCGCCTGGACGAGCTCGCCCCCGAGCGCATCACGGTGCCGTCAGGATCGAAGATCCGCGTGGACTACACCACCGAACGCCCCGTGCTGGCAGTCAAGTTGCAGGAACTCTTCGGCTGGACTGCGACCCCTGCCCTGGCCGGAGGCCGTGTCCCACTGACCATCCACCTCCTGTCGCCCGCCGGCCGCCCCGCCGCCGTCACCGGCGACCTGGAGAGCTTCTGGCGCGACGGCTACCGCGCCGTCCGCGCAGAACTCAGGGGACGCTACCCCCGCCACCCCTGGCCCGAGGACCCGACCACGGCCGAACCCACCCGCCGCACCAACGCGCGGAAGTAGGTCGGTCCCGCCGGTTCGGCCGGATCGCGGAGAAGAGGACGAGCGTCGGGCTTCTGGTGCACCCCCACCGCCTCACGGCGCCGAAGACCGCCTCCCAGCCCGGCCAGTGGGCGGGCCGAAGGCCGTGCGGGACGCGAAACCGGTTGCGGGTGCGGCCCGCGCCTGAGACGGTGCGGCTTCACGCAACTGCGGCGAGGCTCGGATGACGATCTACTTCTACGGCGCGGACGAAGTCCCCTACGGCTGCTTCTCCAATTTCTTCGCCCACGGCCTGGAACTGGACGGGCACTTCTGGCCGACCTCGGAACACTATTTCCAGGCCCAGAAGTTCACCGGCACCCGCCATGCCGATCTCGTCCGTCGCGCTCGCACGCCGCTGCGTGCCGCCGAGTTGGGTCGTGACCCGTCCAGACCGTTGCGGCGGGACTGGGAGCGGGTCAAGGACGACGTGATGCGCCGCGCCGTGGCGGCCAAGTTCCGGACCCACGCGGACATCCGCGACATCCTGTTGTCGACCGCCGACGAGGAGATCGTCGAGGACACCGGCACCGACCACTACTGGGGCCGCGGCAGGACCGGAACCGGCAAGAACATGCTCGGTCGGATCCTGATGCGCACCCGCCACCAGCTCCGCGCCGAAGCCCGCGAAGGGCACGGCCGCCCGGGGTAGCGCGGCCGGTCGCCCGTGCCGGCGCCAGTGCGCCGGCTCCGCGCCGTCAGGCTCGGCGGGCATGGGACGTGAGGCGGTCGGCGAGTGCGGTGACGAGGTCGCGCAGCTCGTCGGGGCGCTCGATGACGAACGGCCGGTCGAGTGAGGCGAGGACCGGGGGCAGCCAGTCGAGACGCTCCGCCCGCAGCTCGACGCGCAGCCAGCCGCCCGCCCCGGGCGCGCACTCCTCCAGGATCGCGACGCTCGCGGGGAGGTGGGCGCGGACCTGGGCGGCCGTGCCCTGGATCCGCAGGGTCACCTCGTGCCGGTACTCGGCCGTGGCGAACGCCGACAACACCCGCTGCGCCGGACCGGGGCCCTCGGGGGCTTCGAAGGAGCCTGGCCGGGTCCGCGCGTCCTCGATGCGGTCGAGCCGGAAGGTCCGGTCCTCGCCGATCGCGGGGTCCTTGCCCGTGACGTACCACCGGCCCGCGTGGGCGACGATCCCGTACGCGTGCAGCGTGCGTTCGCTGCGCCGTCCGTCGCGGTCGGTGTAGCGGATCGAGACCGGTCGGCGGTGGCGCACCGCGTCGGCGATGGTGAGCAGGACCTCCGCGTCCGGGGTGTCGAACTCGCCGGGCTGGTCCGTGAAGTCGAGGGCTTCCAGGAGCGTGTCCAGCCGATGCGCGAGGTGCCGGGGCAGCACCCGCCGGATCTTGGCCGCCGCCGTCTCACCCGCCGTGCGGTCGGTCGTCGTCAACCCCGCTCGGCGGCCGGCGACCAGACCGAGCAGTACGGCCAGCGCCTCGTCGTCGCTGAGCATGAGCGGAGGAAGACGGTACCCGGGGGCGAGCCGGTACCCGCCGTAGCGGCCGCGCACCGACTCCACGGGGACGTCCAGGTCGATCAGCTGGTCCACGTACCGGCGCACGGTGCGCCCTTCGACGCCGAGCCGGTCGGCGAGTTCGGCCACGGTCCGGGTGCCGCCCGACTGCAGCAGCTCCAGGAGGGTCAGCACGCGGGCGGCCGGTCGGGACATGTTCGCAGCCTAACGCGAATAGGGGACCGGTTCTGTCCACTATTTCTCCTAGCCTGCGACGCACACATCCGGCACGGCCAAGGAGAGATCCCCATGGACTTCGTCTCGATCCGCATCATCACCGGCGACGTGGCGCGCCTCGTCGAGTTCTACGAGCGAGCCACCGGGGCGCGGGCGGCGTGGGCCACCGAGGACTTCGCCGAACTCAGGGTCGGCGGCGCCACCCTAGCGATCGCCGGTGCCCGTACCGTCCCGCTGTTCGCCCCGGGCTCCGCCCGCCCGGCGGCCAACCACAGCGTGATCACCGAGTTCCTCGTCGACGACGTGGACCGCGTCCACCGGAACCTGCGCGGCTTCGTCCCAGACTTCGTCACCGAGCCGACCACGATGCCGTGGGGGAACCGGTCGCTGCTGTTCCGCGACCCCGACGGCAACCTGGTCAACTTCTTCACCCCCGTCACCCCGGCGGCCGTCGAGAAGTTCGCACGCTGACGCCACGCACACGACGGCCCGCACGACGAAGTCGCCGGGCGCGCAGGAAGTCGGCGGCGCCGACTTCCTGCGCGGTGCGAGTGCCGGCCCGCGCATCACGACGGTGCGGGCCGGCGGGCTTCAGTGCGACGCGGTCGGACGCGGGGCGGCCCACCAGGTCGAGGGCGCCGCGACCGTGTACCCCAGCGACTCGTACAGCGGCCTGCCCAGCTTCGAGGCGGTGAGTGTGGCCGGGTGGTCCGCCAGGTGGGCGAGGGCGCCGAGCATGACGGCCCGGCCCACGCCGCGCGAGCGGAACGCCGACGACGTACTGATCCAGTAGTGGCTGCCGACGCCGTCGGCCAGGACGCTGACGCCGGCGCCCGCGGTCTCGCCGTCGATCGAGGCGATGAACACGTCCACGCCCGGCTCTTCGATCAGCGCCGCCGGGAAGAGTTCGCCGGGGCGGTGGGGCTCGAACCCGTCCAGCTCGAAGCCCTCGATCACGACCCGCTCGGCCGTCTGGAGCTCCTCGGGCCGCCGCACCCGGATCACGTCCAGCGCCGGTTCGCCGACGGGCCCGGGCAGCCGCAGCATGACCGGCATCTGCCAGCTGCGCATGCCCAGGTGGCTCAGGTCGGTGGAGCTGAACGGATCCTCGACGTTCACCGCCCCCGCGGCCCGGCGGACCAGGTCGGTCAACCCGGCCAGTTCGTCCGGGTCGAGGTCGGGCTCCTGGACGAGGATCCGCAGACCCGCCCGCTCGTCTCCGTCGACCGCGACGAATCCGCGGCAGCGGATCACCTCGTGCCCGCGGCTTCGGCCGGTCGCGGTCCAGAAGGCGGCGGAGTTGCGGGCCTGGTTCTTCGGCGCCTCGGCCAGGGATACGGACTGGTCGGTCGCAGTGGCTCCTGTTGTCATTGGGCCTACGGTAGTACGGAATTGACCCGGCGTACGGGACGATTTCCCTGCGATCCGACCAGGCGCCTTGGGCCGGGACGGCAGCGGGCCCGGACGCTCCGCGCGTCCGGGCCCGCCGCGTACCGCACGCCGCGTCAGTGCGCGGCGGCCTCCCAGTTCGGGCCGACGCCGACCGAGACGTCCAGCGGAGCGCGCAGCGGGTAGGCGCCCGCCATCTGCTCGCGGACGAGGGCCTCGACCTGCTCGCGCTCGCCCGGGGCCAGCTCCAGCACGATTTCGTCGTGCACCTGGAGCAGCATCCGGGAGGTGAGGCCGGCCGCGCGCAGCGCCTCGTCCACCCGGAGCATGGCGATCTTGACGATGTCGGCGGCCGAGCCCTGGATCGGGGCGTTGAGGGCCATCCGCTCGGCCATCTCGCGGCGCTGGCGGTTGTCGCTGTTGAGGTCCGGCAGGTAGCGGCGGCGGCCGAGCAGCGTCTCGGTGTAGCCCGTCGCCCGGGCCTCGTCGACGACCCGGCGCAGGTAGTCCCGCACGCCGCCGAAGCGCTCGAAGTAGGTGTCCATCAGGCCCTGGGCCTCGGCCGGCTTGATGCCGAGCTGCTGCGACAGCCCGTACGCGGACAGCCCGTACGCCAGGCCGTAGGACATCGCCTTGATCTTGCGGCGCATCTCGGCGTCCACCGCGGCGCGCGGCACCTCGAAGACCTGGGAGGCGACGGTGTTGTGCAGGTCCTCGCCGGAGGCGAAGGCCTCGATCAGCGCCTCGTCCTCGGACAGGTGCGCCATGATCCGCAGTTCGATCTGCGAGTAGTCGGCGGTGAGCAGGGACTCGTAGCCCTCGCCGACGACGAAGGCGCGGCGGATGGCGCGGCCCTCCTCGGTGCGGACGGGGATGTTCTGCAGGTTCGGGTCCTGCGAGGAGAGCCGGCCGGTGGCGGCGACCATCTGGTTGAAGGTGGTGTGGATGCGGCCCTTGGGCGAGACGGTCTTGAGCAGGCCCTCGACGGTCGTGCGCAGCTTGGCCTGGTCGCGGTGGCGCAGCAGGATGACCGGCAGCTCGTTGTCCGTCTGGGTGGCCAGCCAGGTGAGCGCGTCGGCGTCGGTGGTGTAGCCGGTCTTGATCTTCTTGGTCTTGGGGAGGGCGAGTTCGCCGAAGAGGATCTCCTGGAGCTGCTTGGGCGAGCCGAGGTTGAACTCGTGCCCGGCGGCGGCGTGCGCCTCCTCCACCACGCGCTGGATCTCGGCGGCGAACTGCGCCTCCAGGCCGGTGAGCCACTCGCGGTCGGCGGCGATGCCGTAGCGCTCCATCCGGGCCAGCAGGGCGGCGATGGGCAGTTCCATGTCGTGCATCAGCTCGGCGGCGCCGACCTCGCCGAGGCGGGTGTCGAAGAGCGCGGCGAGGTCGAGCACGGCGCGGGCCTGGAGCATCAGCGACTGGGCGGCGGCCGTCTCGTCCTCCTCCGGTGCATCGAAGGCGAGTTGGCCGCTCTCGGTGGCGGGGGCGGGGGTGAGCGAGCGGGCCAGGTACTCCTCGGCGAGCACCTCCAGGGTGAAGGTGCGGCGGCCGGGCTTCTCCAGGTAGGCGGCGAGCGCGGTGTCGGCGACGACGCCCTCGATCGTCCAGCCGCGCTCGGCGAAGGCGCGCATCACCTGCTTGGCGATGTGCAGGGCCTTGGGGGCGGTGGCGTCGGCGAGCCAGCGGGTGAAGGCCTGCTCGTCCTCCTCGGCGAGCAGCGCCGGGTCGAACCAGGCGGCGGACTCCCCGGCGGCGAGGGCGACTTCGGTGACCTCGCCGGAGCCGAGCGCCCACTGGTAGACGGCGGCGAGGGCGACGGTGGTCTTGCCGTCGGAGGCGTGCTCGGCCAGCCAGGCGGCCAGGGTGCCCGGGTCGGTGAGGAGCTCGCCGTCGACCTCGACGCCGGGGGCGAGCTCGGCCTCCGCCTGGGCCTCGCCGGCGGACGGGTCGATGCCGAAGACGCGGTCGCGGAAGTTGGCGTTGCGGAACTCCAGCGACTCCATCAGGGTGCCGACGGCGTCCTTGTCGAACGGCTTGCGGTCCAGGTCCGCGACGCCGACCGGGAGTTGGACGTCGCGGACCAGCTCGGTGAGCACCCGGTTGCGCTTGACCGAGTCGAGGTGCTCGCGCAGCTTCTCGCCGATCTTGCCCTTCACCTCGTCGGCGCGGGAGACCAGTTCGTCGAAGGAGCCGAACTGGTTGACCCACTTGGCGGCGGTCTTCTCGCCGACGCCGGGGATGCCGGGCAGGTTGTCGGACGGGTCGCCGCGCAGCGCGGCGAGGTCCGGGTACTGGCGCGGGGTGACGCCGTACTTCTCGGTGACCTTCTCCGGGGTGAAGCGGGTGAGCTCGGAGACGCCCTTGGTGGGGTAGAGCACGGTGACGTGGTCGGTGACCAGCTGGAGCGAGTCGCGGTCGCCGGTGACGATGTCGACGTCGTAGCCGGCCGCCTCGGCGGCGGTGGCCAGGGTGGCGATGATGTCGTCGGCCTCGAAGCCCTCGACCGTGAGCCGGGGGACGTGCATGGCGTCGAGCAGTTCGCCGATCAGGCCGACCTGGCTGCGGAACTCGTCCGGCGTCTTGGCGCGGTTGGCCTTGTAGTCGGGGAACTCGACGGAGCGGAAGGTCTGCCGGGAGAGGTCGAAGGCGACGGCGAGGTGGGTGGGCTGCTCGTCGCGCACGGTGTTGGCGAGCATCGAGGCGAAGCCGTAGACCGCGTTGGTGGGCTGGCCGGTGGAGGTGTTGAAGTTCTCCACGGGCAGGGCGTAGAAGGCCCGGTAGGCCATCGAGTGCCCGTCCAGCAGCATCAGCCGGGGCCGCCGGCCGGCCCCGCCGCCACCCGTCGCGCCCTTGTCCGTACTCTGCGTAGCCACGTCAACGTCCGTTCCTGCCGATTCCACTACCGGCCACCGATCCTATGGCCCGGCACCGACAAAAAGGACGCCGCGCCGGTCCGTCCGCAGCTGCTACCTCCGAGTAGGACGGTCGTACGATCACAGGCGGCACGCCCCCGGCGTTCCCCGGCATCCCCGGCCTTCCTCAGCAGTCCCCAGCGTCCCCCAGCGGCAGGAGCTCACCCCATGACCGACGCGGCCCCCGGCACCGCCACCGACACCACGCCCGCCACCGCGACCGACACCGCGCCCGCGACCGACACCGCGCCGGTCCTGAACGTCCCGCAGGACGTGCTGGACCACTTCGCCAAGCTCGGCGTCAGCCCGCAGACCTTCTCCGGCGGCCACCTCGGCGAGAAGCTCGGCATCCGGATCGTCGAGGCCTCCGGCGACCGCGTGGTCGGGACCATGCCGGTGGAGGGCAACCAGCAGCCGTACGGGCTGCTGCACGGCGGCGCGTCGGCGGCGCTGGCCGAGACGCTGGGCTCGATCGGGGCGATGCTGCACGCCGGACCGGGCCGCTACGCGGTCGGCGTGGACCTCAACGCCACCCACCACCGCTCGGCCACCTCGGGCCTGGTGACCGGGGTGGCGACGGCCGTGTTCAAGGGCCGCACCGCCGCCACCTACGAGATCGCGATCACCGACGACACCGGCCGGCGGATCACCAGCTGCCGGCTGACCTGCATGCTGCGCGACCTCTGACGGGCCCCCGGAAACCGCGACACGGCCCGAACCTCCGGCGCGTCCTGAACCACCGACGCCACAACGGCCCTACCACGCCGAAGAGTTCAATCAGAGCGACATCAAGTCCCTTTTCCGCCCCCTTGTTTGACCCTCCGCCGCCCTGGGCAGGCGTTGGTCTGGACGAGGGGGCTTTCACATGCCCGGGCGCGGCCGACCCCAACCCGCCACATGTGACGCTACGTAACAAGTAGGAAATCCGATCAATTGCCGGGTTCCGCGACCTTCAGGCGCCGCGGAACCCCTTGGCACCACTTCCGACGTCCGTAATCCGGACGCTCAAGGTCGAAACCAGAGCATCGGACATGATCGTCCGATAATCGACGCTGCCAGCTGCAACCCCCATTTCTGGGCCTTACATCCCCCTACCAGCAAGTAAACGCCTGACATCGCGGGATGGATCGAGCCGGAACGACCACATGGTGAGACAAATGCTCCGTGTGCTCATAACAAGAGAATCACAGCCTGCCTCCAGCACTGCCAGAGCCGCCCAACGGCATCTAGAGTCACGGCCAGTCACCGCGCCATTCGATTGGGCCAGGCCCTCCGCGCACTCCGGCTCCCGCCATTCCGGCGCGGGCGCCTCCTGAACCGAAGGGGACCCTCGTGCGTCACCGTTCAGCAGTTGTCGTGAGCATTGCCGTGATCGGCGCCCTCAGCCTCACCGCCTGCGGCTCCCGCGGAGAGAAGAAGGGCGGCGACGGCGGCGGCACCAACTCCGCCTCCACCACCGTCGTCATCGGCGTCGACGCCCCGCTCACCGGCGACCTCTCCGCCCTCGGCCTCGGCATCCGCAACTCCGTCGACCTCGCGATCAAGAAGGCCAACGAGAGCAACGAGGTCCCCGGCGTCAAGTTCGAGATCAAGGCCCTGGACGACACCGGCAAGCCCGCCCCCGGCCAGCAGAACGCCACCCAGCTGGTCGGCGACTCCAAGGTCCTCGGCGTCGTCGGCCCGCTCAACTCCAGCGTGGCGCAGTCGATGCAGCAGATCTTCGACGACGCGAACCTGGTCGAGGTCTCCCCCGCCAACACCGGTGTCGCCCTCAGCCAGGGCGAGAAGTGGGCCAGCGGCGAGAAGAAGCGCCCCTTCAACTCCTACTTCCGCACCGCCACCACCGACGCCGTCCAGGGCCCGTTCGCCGCCCAGTTCCTCTACAACGACGCCAAGAAGACCAAGGTCTTCCTCATCGACGACCAGAAGACCTACGGCGCCGGCCTCGCCGGCACCTTCAAGGGCGAGTTCACCAGGCTCGGCGGCACCCTCGTCGGCGAGGAGCACGTCAACCCCGACGACCGCGACTTCGCCGCCATCGTCACCAAGGTCAAGAGCTCCGGCGCCGAGGCCGTCTACTACGGCGGCGAGTACCCCGCGGCCGGCCCGCTCTCCCTCCAGCTCAAGGAAGCCGGCGCCAACATCCCCCTGATGGGCGGCGACGGCATCCAGAGCGGCGACTTCATCAAGCTCAACCCCAAGAGCCAGGGCGACTACGCCACCGCCGTCGGCCTGCCGGTCGAATCCCTCGACACCGCCAAGAAGTTCATCGCCGACTACAAGACGGCCGGCTACAAGGACGCCTACGAGACCTACGGCGGCTACTCCTACGACAGCGCCTGGGCCATCATCCAGGGCGTCAAGCAGGCCGTGAAGGACAACAACGGCAAGGTCCCCGACCGCAAGGCCGTCCGCGACGCCGTCCAGAAGGTCACCTTCGACGGCGTGACCGGCAAGGTCTCCTTCGACGAGTTCGGCGACACCACCAACAAGCAGCTCACCGTCTACGCCGTCAAGGACGGCAAGTGGGCCGTGGAGAAGTCCGGCACCTTCAAGGGCTGACATCACGTCACCACCCGCAGCACCAGCCCCACTTCCCCACCACACAGCGCGCGGGGGCGCCACGAGTGCCCCCGCGCGCACCCACATCCACCACCCACGCGGACACCCCCGAACGCACTACGGAGGCCCAGCGGTGCACGACCTACCGCAGCAGCTGGCCAACGGCCTGATCCTCGGCGCCCTCTACGGGCTCGTCGCGATCGGCTACACGATGGTCTACGGCATCGTCCAGCTCATCAACTTCGCCCACGGCGAGATCGTCATGGTCGGCGGCTTCGGCGCCCTGACCGCCTACCTCGCCCTCCCCGGCGGCACCACCCTCTGGCTGGCCCTGCCGCTCATGCTGATCGCCGGCATCCTGGTCTCCACCCTCACCGCCGTCGCCGCCGAACGCTTCGCCTACCGCCCCCTGCGCACCGCCCCCCGGCTGGCCCCGCTGATCACCGCCATCGGGCTCTCCATCTTCCTCCAGCAGCTCGTCTTCTCCTTCTACCCGGACGCCAAGAAGGCCCGGGTCTTCCCCAAGCTCCCCGGCGACCCGTTCAGCCTCGGCTCCGTCACCATCCAGCGCAGCGACCTCTTCCTGATCATCGCCGCCCCGCTCTGCATGCTCGCCCTCGGCTGGTTCGTCACCCGCACCCGCTCCGGACGCGCCATGCAGGCCACCAGCCAGGACCCGGACACCGCCAAGCTGATGGGCATCGACACCGACCGCATCATCGTCATGGCCTTCGCCATCGGCGCCGCGTTCGCCGCCGTCGCCGCCGTCGCCTACGGCCTGCGCAGCGGCCAGGTCGACTTCCGGATGGGCTTCATCCTCGGCCTCAAGGCCTTCACCGCCGCCGTCCTCGGCGGCATCGGCAACATCTACGGAGCCATGCTCGGCGGCCTCGCCCTCGGCCTCGCCGAAGCCCTCGCCACCGGCTACATCCAGCACCTGCCCGGCATGCACCTCTTCGGAGGCGGCGCCTGGAAGGACGTCTGGGCCTTCGTTCTCCTCATCCTCGTACTCCTGATCCGGCCCCAGGGCCTGCTCGGCGAGCGCGTCGCGGACAGGGCGTGACCACCATGACCACCACCACCGAAACGACCCCGGTCATCCCGCTGCCGGCCCGCGCCGCCGCCGCCGTCACCGCACTCGGCGCCCTCGCCACCGCGGCCTCCGCCGCCATGTCCTGGACCTGGACCTCCGAGTTCCCCGGCGACCTCACCTACTACGGCTCCCCGGCCGGCCTCCAGTGGCTCGCCCTCGCCGCCGGCCTGCTCACCCTGGTCCTGCTGCTCGCCGGCCAGGGCGTCCCCGGCCTGCGCTGGGCGGCCCCCGCCCGCAGCCACAACGCCGTCCTGTACGCCGCCACCGGCGCCCTCGCCGTCGCCGTCTACTCGGTCGCCGCCGTCTCCACCGAACTCGGCGGCCTCGCCAACCTCGAACCCGGCGGCTGGGTGCTCGCCGCCGGCGGCCTGATCAGCGTCCTCGGCGCCCTCGGCCTCCCGCTCGACCGCCGCACCGCCGTCCCGCTGCGGATCCTCGACAAGCGCCTCTTCCTGCTCGTCCCGGTCGCCCCCGCCGCCTGGTTCGCCGCCCACGCCATCCCCGAGGACAAGCCCGTCGCCCCGGTCATGACCGCGCTGGCCGGCGGCCTCGCCATCGCGGCCGGCGCCGTCCTGCTGCTCCAGCTCGGCCACCTCGCCAACAGCACCGTCCGACTGGGCCGGATCGACCGGCCACTGCCCGCGCCGCGCCCGCTCCCCTCCTGGCTCGAAGTGCTGCTGATCGTCCTCGCCTTCGGGCTCGGACTGTTCGCGATCACCTTCGGCATCGACACCGAGTACGGCGAACTCTTCACCGGCTACCTGCTGTTCGTCGCCCTCGCCGTCCCCGCCCTGTCCAGGTCCGGCCTGCTCGCCCGGCTGCGCGCCCTGACCGTCAAGCACCGCCCGGTCACCACCGGCGCCGCCTTCGCCGCCGCCGCCAGCTTCCCGTTCACCCAGACCAGCGACCAGTACACCTCCGTCGCCACCAACATCCTGATCTTCGCCACCGTCGCCCTCGGCCTCAACATCGTCGTCGGCCTGGCCGGCCTGCTCGACCTCGGGTACGTCGCCTTCCTCGGCGTCGGCGCCTACGCCGCCGCCCTGGTCTCCGGCTCCCCCGCCTCCCCCATCCACGTCCAGTTCCCGTTCTGGGCCGCGATGCTCACCGGCGCCGTCGTCTCGATGGTCTTCGGCGTACTGATCGGCGCCCCCACCCTGCGGCTGCGCGGCGACTACCTCGCCATCGTCACCCTCGGGTTCGGCGAGATCTTCCGCATCACCATGCTCAACCTCAACGGCACCACCGGCCCCAAGGTCACCAACGGCTCCAACGGCATCCCGCGCATCCCCGACCTGCAGATCCTCGGCTTCGACCTCGGCAAACCGCACACCGTGCTCGGCGTCGAACTCGGCCGCTTCTCCAACTACTACCTGCTGATGCTGCTGGTCACCGCCCTGGTCGTGCTCGTCTTCGCCCGGGTCGGCAACTCCCGCATCGGCCGCGCCTGGGTCGCCATCCGCGAGGACGAGACCGCCGCCGAGGCCATGGGCATCAACGGCTTCCGGCTCAAGCTGCTCGCCTTCGCCCTCGGCGCCCTGCTCGCCGGCCTCGCCGGCACCGTCCAGGCCCACGTCAGCTACACCGTCACCCCCGACCAGTACACCTTCGCCGAGGCCCTCCCGCCGAACTCCGCCTTCCTGCTCGCCGCGGTCATCCTCGGCGGCATGGGCACCATCAGCGGCCCGCTGGCCGGCGCCACCCTGCTCTTCCTCATCCCGAAGAAGCTCGAGTTCCTCGCCGACTACCAGCTCCTCGCCTTCGGCGCCGCCCTCATCGTCCTGATGCGGGTGCGCCCCGAAGGACTCATCCCCAACCGGCGCCAGCAGCTGGAGTTCCACGAGGCCGCCGTCCCGGCCCAGGCCTCCGGCGAGCCGACCGCACTCACCAAGGCAGGGGCGTGACCGACCCGATGACCACCACCGCCGCACCCCTGCTCGAAGTCACCGGCGTCACCATGCGCTTCGGCGGCCTCACCGCGGTCAACGACGTCTCCCTGACCGTCGGAGAGGGCGAGATCATCGGTCTCATCGGCCCCAACGGCGCCGGCAAGACCACCTTCTTCAACTGCCTCACCGGCCTGTACGTCCCCACCGAGGGCGCCGTCCGCTACCGCGACACCCTGCTGCCGCCCAAGCCCCACCTGGTCACCCAGGCCGGCATCGCCCGCACCTTCCAGAACATCCGGCTGTTCGCCAACATGACCGTCCTGGAGAACGTCCTGGTCGGCCGGCACACCCGCACCAGGGAAGGCATCTTCTCCGCCATCCTGCGCGGCCCCGGCTACCACCGCGCCGAGGCCGAGAGCCGCGAGAAGGCCATGGAACTCCTGGCGTTCACCGGCCTCGCCGACAAGGCCGACCACCTCGCCCGCAACCTCCCGTACGGCGAGCAGCGCAAGCTGGAGATCGCCCGCGCCCTCGCCTCCGAACCCGGCCTGCTGCTGCTCGACGAACCCACCGCCGGCATGAACCCCCAGGAGACCCGGGCCGCCGAGGAACTCGTCTTCGCGATCCGCGACAAGGGGATCTCCGTCCTCGTCATCGAGCACGACATGCGCTTCATCTTCAACCTCTGCGACCGCACCGCGGTGCTCGTCCAGGGCCAGAAGATCGTCGAGGGCGACCGCGAGACCGTCCAGAACGACGAACGCGTCATCACCGCCTACCTGGGCGCCCCGCTCGAAGGAACCAGCCCGGCCGTCCCGGAGAACGTTACGGAGACCGACCAGTGACAGCACTTCTCGAAGTCCAGGACCTCCGCGTCTCCTACGGCAAGATCGAAGCGGTCAAGGGCATCAGCTTCACCGTCGCCCAGGGCGAGGTCACCACCCTCATCGGCACCAACGGCGCCGGCAAGACCACCACCCTGCGCACCCTGTCCGGCCTGCTCAAGCCCACCGCCGGACGGATCACCTTCGACGGCCAGGACCTCTCCACCGTCCCCGCCCACAGGATCGTCGCCCTCGGCCTCGCCCACTCCCCCGAGGGCCGGCACATCTTCCCCCGGATGACCATCGAGGAGAACCTCCTCCTCGGCGCCTTCCTGCGCACCGACGCGGCCGGCATCGCCGCGGACGTCGAGCGGGCCTACGGCCTGTTCCCGATCCTCGGCGAACGCCGCCGACAGGCCGCCGGAACGCTCTCGGGCGGCGAGCAGCAGATGCTCGCGATGGGACGGGCGCTGATGTCCCAGCCCAAGCTGCTCATGCTGGACGAGCCCTCGATGGGCCTCTCCCCGCTGATGATGCAGAAGATCATGTCCACCATCGTGGAGCTGAAGTCCTCCGGTACGACCATCCTCCTGGTCGAGCAGAACGCCCAGGCGGCGCTCTCGCTCTCCGACCAGGGGTACGTCATGGAGACCGGCCGCATCGTCCTCTCCGGGACGGGAGCCGACCTCCTGCACGACGAGTCCGTCCGCAAGGCCTACCTCGGCGAGGACTGACCCACGCCATGCGGAAGGGCCCGGCAGAAACGTTCTGCCGGGCCCTTCGCGCGCGCTCTACTCGGACTTGCCCTCTTCCGCCTTCTTGCGGTCCTGGGCCTCGCCCTCCTCGATGACCGCCTCGGCCACCGCCGCCATCGTCATCCGACGGTCCATCGACGTCTTCTGGATCCACCGGAAGGCCGCCGGCTCGTTCAGCCCGAACTTGGTCTGCAGCACGCCCTTCGCCCGGTCCACCAGCTTCCGGGTCTCCAGCCGCTGGCTGAGATCCCCGATCTCCTTCTCCAGCGCCCGCATCTCCGCGTACCGGGAGACCGCCATCTCGATCGCCGGCACCAGGTCCGACTTCGAGAACGGCTTGACGATGTACGCCATCGCCCCGGCGTCGCGCGCCCGGTCCACCAGCTCCCGCTGCGAGAAGGCCGTCAGCATCAGCACGGGAGCCAGGTGCTTCTCGTGGATCTGCTCGGCGGCCGACAGCCCGTCGAGGATCGGCATCTTCACGTCGAAGATCGCCAGGTCCGGCTTCAACTCCTCCACGAGCCGCACCGCCGTCTCCCCGTCCCCGGCCTCACCGACGACGGTGTACCCCTCCTCCTCCAGCATCTCCTTGAGGTCGAGGCGGATCAGCGCCTCGTCCTCGGCGATCACGATCCGGGTGATCTGGGGCATATCAGTCTCAAGCGGCTGCGCCTGCTCGTCGGCGGTGCTCACGGGGCTCCTAGTTCCGGCGGGGTACTGCATGCACGAGGGTACCCAGACACGGTATGTTTAGGGCATTCAGGGTCGGGGGCCACCTTCGATTCTGCGTTGGCCCCGATAGCCCAGCGGTAGAGGCAGTGGTCTCAAACACCATCCAGCGTGGGTTCGAATCCCACTCGGGGTACTTTCCTTCATTCCGAAGGATCGGCCACAAGGCAGGCCTTCACCACTTGGGGTGAAGAGCACCCGATGCGGCTCAGCCCGCCTTGTCCAACGGCTCCAGCTCAACTGTGAGTCGCATGCCGAGTGCGTCGGCAAACCTCTCCAAGACCACGATCGTGGGCATCGTCCCGCCCGCCTCGAAGCGGGCCACGGCCGGCTGCTGCATACCGGTAGCGGCCGCCAGCTGGGACTGGGTCATTCCGAGGGCCTCACGACGAAGGCGGACGGCCTCACCCAACTCGAAGCGGATCCGTGCGGCCTCATACGAGGCACCGGCTCCAGGGCGGTTCATGATCTCCTGCCGCATGTTCCGCCAGGACGTGCGTTCGCTCATCCCACCCACTCCTCGTCCTCGTCAACGGTGTGCAGCTCGGCCACACACCGACGCATCGCCCGCCTCGCCCGGTCGACCTCACCGACCTCCCGCATGCGCGTCTTGCGGAACACCGTCAACAGGATGATCCTCCTGCCGGATGCGATCCAGTAGGTGATGCGCACGTCCAGTTCGTTCAGATGGAAGCGCAGCTCCCTCAGCTTGCCGTCCAGTTGCCTGGTGTGCGGCTCACCGAGCAGCGGTCCGCGGACGGCGAGCAGCTCGACGTAGAACGCGACCGTTTCCTTGTCGTCCTGGCCCAGTCCGAGAATCCAGTCCCGGACCTCCGGTTCGAGCTCCACCTCTCCCCAAGTCATAACACGGATGTTATGGACGCACCAGGCGCCTACTCCGCTGTTGCGACGGTGGACGGGCGGCATCCCGTCGATCGGGGGACGCCGCCCGCGGACAGCCGCGCGAAGGTCGCTCAGGCGTCCAGGGTCCCCACGTGGTGGACGCGGACGAGGTTGGTGGAGCCGGCCAGGCCGGGCGGGGAGCCGGCCGTGATGACGACGATGTCGCCCTTCTGGCAGCGGCCGAGTGACAGCAGCGCCGCGTCGACCTGTTCGACCATCTGGTCCGTCGTCGGGGCGAACGGGCCGAGGAAGGTCTCCACGCCCCAGGTGAGGGCGAGTTGGGAGCGTACGGCCGGTTCGTAGGTGAAGGCGAGCACCGGGATGGGTGAGCGGTAGCGGGTGAGCCTGCGGGCGGTGTCGCCGGACTGGGTGAAGGCGATGAGGTACTTGGCGTGCAGGAAGTCGCCGATCTCGGCGGCCGCGCGGGCGACGGCGCCGCCCTGGGTCCGCGGCTTGCTGCCGGTGGTCAGCGGCGGCAGCCCGGCCGCCAGGATGTCGTTCTCGGCGGCCTCGACGATCCGGGCCATGGTCTTGACCGTCTCGACCGGGTACTTGCCGACCGAGGTCTCCCCGGAGAGCATCACGGCGTCGGTGCCGTCCAGGACGGCGTTGGCGACGTCGGAGGCCTCGGCGCGGGTCGGCCGGGAGGTGTTGATCATCGAGTCGAGCATCTGGGTCGCCACGATGACCGGCTTGGCGTTGCGGCGGGCCAGCTTGATGGCGCGCTTCTGGACCAGCGGGACCTGTTCGAGGGGCATCTCCACGCCCAGGTCGCCGCGGGCCACCATGATCCCGTCGAAGGCGTCGACGACGGACTCCAGGTTCTCCACCGCCTGCGGCTTCTCGATCTTGGCGATGACCGGGACGCGCCGCCCCTCCTCCGCCATGATCCGGTGGACGTCCTCGATGTCGCGCCCGCTGCGGACGAAGGAGAGCGCGACGAGGTCGGCGCCGGTCCGCAGCGCCCACCGCAGGTCGGCGACGTCCTTGTCGCTGAGCGCGGGGACGGAGACGGCGACGCCGGGGAGGTTGAGGCCCTTGTGGTCGGAGACGAGGCCGCCCTCGATGACCAGGCACCGCACGTGCGGCCCGTCGACGGCGACGACCTCCAGGGTGACCCGGCCGTCGTCGACCAGGATCCGCTCGCCGCGGCCGACGTCGCCGGCGAGCCCGGAGTAGGTGGTTCCGCAGCGGTCCTTGTCCCCCACGACGCCCTTGTCGGTGGAGATGGTGAACTCGTCGCCGCGTTCGAGAAGTACGGGCCCGTGGGCGAAGGTGTCGAGCCGGATCTTCGGGCCTTGAAGGTCGACGAGGACGCCGACGCTGCGGCCGGTCTCGTCGGCGGCCTTGCGGACGCGGCGGTAGCGTTCCTCGTGCTCGGTGTGCGAGCCGTGACTGAGGTTCAGTCGGGCGATGTCCATCCCGGCGTCGACCAGGGACTTGATCTGGTCGTACGAGTCGGTGGCGGGCCCGAGGGTACAGACGATTTTTGCTCGGCGCATAGTGCTGAGACTAGGCATTACCGGCGCGTAACCACGACGCGGGTCCGTACTGCGGGATGACCGTTGCGCCAAGGCGAGTTGAACAATCTGACACACCCTCGGACCGCTGTGCGAGCGCCCCGCGCCACACCCGTCCCGCGCTCCTCCCGCACGCCTCCCGCGCCGCCCCCCGATGCGATTCCGTGAAGGGGTGTTCACCTCCGGTTCACCGCCGCTTCCGTCCCCGCTCCCCGCCCGGCGGGACGCTCGTCACCCACGGGTGACTGCCCGGGCTCGCCGGGCGACCACCCGGACGAAGTAGCGGACGAGGGGGAAGCGTTCGGCATGAAACGCGCACTGGGCGTGGTGGCGGCCCTGGCCCTGCTGGGCGGGGTGGCCTATGCACTGATCCCCCCGGAGAAGGGCTCCGGCCTGGTCACGGTCACCGGCCTGATCGGGTCGGAGAAACGTGACTTCTTCGAGAACCCGGACGTCAAGGCCGAGTTGAAGAAGCAGGGCCTGGTGGTCAAGGCGGAGCCGACCGGCTCCTGGACGATGGACGACCAGGCGAGGAACACCCCGAACCTGGACTTCGCCTTCCCGGCGAGCAGCGCGCCGGCGCTGGCCATCCAGCGGGACTGGGCGCAGAAGGACTCGCCGCGGGTGCAGTTCTACTCCCCGCTGGTGATCGTCACCCACCAGCCGGTAGCGGAGGTGCTGAAGTCCAACGACCTTGCCGGTGTGAACGATTCGGGTGTCTGGACGTTCAACATGGACAAGTACGTGGAGGCCCTGAAGCAGGGCGGCCGGCAGTGGGAGACGCTGACGGACGCGTCCAGGCACCCGGAGCTGACCGGCACGATGTACGTGTCCACCACGGATCCGGAGAGCTCCTCCTCGGGTGCCCTGTACCTGGCGATCCTGTCCTACCTCGCGAACGGCAAGAAGGTGGTGTCCGACGACGCGGGCCTGAACGCCGTCAAGGGCGTCGTGTACGACGCTAACCGGTTCCAGGGGCTGCAGAAGGTCAGCAGTGACGGGCCGTTCCGGGAGTTCGGCGCGGGGGTCAACACGATGGTCTTCGCGTACGAGTCGCAGGCCGCCGCCCTGCCGATCCAGGGCAAGCAGATCGGCGACATGGTGGTGATGTACCCGACCACCACGATCAAGACGGACCACACCCTGGTGGCCAGGACGCCGGGCGGCCAGAAGCTGGCCGACGCGCTGGTGAACAGCCCCGAGCTGCGCAGGCTGGAGGCCAGGTTCGGCCTGCACCCGGACGCCGAGCCGGACCTCTTCTGGAACGAGGTGAACGGGAAGCTGCCGAAGTTCGTCCCCGACGTCCGGGCCGCAGGGCTGGCCCTGGCCCCGGTGCCCTCGCTCGAGTACATGAAGAAGCTGACCACCGCGGCGAAGACCGGGAGTGTGAAGTGAACCTCCGTACCATGCGCCGCGGCCGGCTCCTCCTGGCCCTGACGGCCGCGCTCGCGGCGGTGACCGCCTGCACCTCCGGCGGCGGCAAGGCCGGCCCCGATCCCAGCGACCCGCCCGCCGAGACGGCCCGTGCCGGGGTGCTGCGGGTGCTGGCCGGCAGTGAACTCCAGGACCTGGCACCGGTCCTGGAGGAGGCCCGGAAGGCCACCGGGGTGACCGTGCAGTTCTCCTGGACGGGCTCCCTGGACGGCGCGGACACCGTCTCCTCGGGGCGGGCCGACGGAAAGTACGACGCCGTGTGGTTCCCGTCCAACCAGTACCTGCGGCTCGATCCGGCCGGCCGGTCCAAGGTGGTGTCCGAGACCCCGGTGATGGTCTCGCCGGTGGCGGTCGGGGTGCGTTCCTCGTCGCTGGGCGAACTCGGTTGGGGCGACGGCTCCAAGGTCAGCTGGGCGCAGGTCGGGGACGCGGCGGCGGCCGGAAAGCTGCCGTACGGGATGGCCGACCCGTCCCGGTCCAACTCGGGCTTCTCCACCCTCGTCGCGGTGGCCTCGGCCTTCTCCGGCGCGGGCGCGGCGCTGACCGACGCGGACGTGCAGAAGGCCAACCCGCAGCTGAAGCAGTTCTTCAAGGGCCAGAAGCTGACCTCCGGTTCGTCCGGCTGGCTGGCGCAGGCGTACACCCGGGCCGAGTCGGGCGTGGTGGGCGCGCTGGTGAACTACGAGTCGGTGCTGCTGTCGCTGAACCGGACGCTGCCGCCGCAGCAGCAGCTGACGGTGGTGCGGCCGGTGGACGGCGTGGTGTCGGCGGACTACCCGCTGTCGCTGATGGCCTCCGCCGCGCCGGACCAGCGCGACGCCTTCCAGCGGCTGACCTCGTACCTGCTCAAGGAGGACGTGCAGAAGCGCATCTCCGAGACGACGCTGCGCCGTCCCGCGACGGCGGGCGTCGCCCCGGCCGCCGGGCTGCCCACCGACCGCCGCAGGGAGCTGCCGTTCCCGGGCACCAGGGCGGTCGCGGACGGCCTGCTGGGCGCGTACCAGAACGAGCTGCGCCGCCCGTCCCGGACGGTGTACGTGCTGGACACCTCGGGCTCGATGGAGGGCCCGCGGATCGCCGCGCTGAAGCGCGCGCTGGGCCGGCTGACCGGGGCGGACGACACCCGCGGGGTGCGGCGCTTCCGGGACCGCGAGGAGATCACCCTGCTGTCCTTCGCCTCCTCGGTGAAGTGGACCAGGACGCACGTGGTGCCGGCCACCGGCAGCCAGCCGGGCCCGCAGGCGGAGCTGGCGTCGATCGACGCGGACGTGCAGTCGCTGGCCGCCTCGGGCGGGACGGCGGTGTACTCCTCGCTGGAGGAGGCGTACCGGGTGATCGAGCGCCAGCAGGCGGCGGCCGGCGACGACCGGTTCACCTCGATCGTGCTGATGACGGACGGGGAGAGCAACGCCGGTGCGTCGGACGGCGACTTCAGGCGCTTCCACGAGGCGCTGCCGGCCGGGGAGAAGGCGATCCCGGTGTTCCCGATCAAGTTCGGGGAGGCGGCGGTGGGCCAGCTCCAGGGGATCGCGGACCTGAGCGGCGGCAAGCTGTTCGACGGGACGGGCTCGCTGGACGGGGTGTTCGAGGAGATCCGTGGCTACCAGTGACGGGTTCGGCTCCCGGGTGCTGCGCTACCTGGAGTCGGCCCGGAACCTGGTCGGCTGCGCGGGGGGCGCGGCCGGTCTGGGGCTGCACTTCGCCGGGCTGGGCGGGGCCTGGTGGCCGGCGGTGGTGGCCGGGCTGTACGGGGCGGGCGCGCTGCTGGCGCCCGCCCCGGGGCCCCGCCGGGGGTCGCCGACGGCGCTGGGCGGGGGCGGGGTCCCCGGATCGCGGCTGCCGGAGCGCGGGGAACCGGCAAGCGGGGAACCGGCGAGCGGGGACCCCGAGCGCGGAGAACCGTCGGGCAACGGCCCGGCAGGCCGAGCGCCGGCGCCGCCGCACGTGACGCCGGCCCACCAGCCGCCGGAGCGCGAGGCGCCGGAGCCGGTCCCCGCGCCCGACCCGGAGCTGGTGGCGCTGACCGCCTACCTGGAGACGGTGCCGCTGCCGCCCTCGGCGGGGGTGGACGCCCTGCTGGCGGCGCTGCGCGCGGCCGGCCCGGGCCCGGTGGCGGACCGGATCGTCCGGCACCGGCTGCCGGTCGCGGTGACCGGCTACCTGCGGGCGCGGACCTGGCAGCCGTGGGCCGGGCCGGACGAGCCTGATCCGGCGCTCCACCTGGGCCGCGAGGTCGACCGGCTGGCGGCCGAGCTGTCCTGACCGGCCGCCGGCCCCCGGGGCCGGGGCCGGTCTCCGGATTCCCGTCGTTCGCCCCGCCGAGCGGGTTCGAGGACCGGCCCTACCACCCCGACCTCCCCGTTCCCGTCACGAACGAGTCGCCAAGATCTCACCTCTCGGACAGGTCAGGGGGCTATTCAGCGCACCGGATCGCACGGCACACTTCTACGCGCGTCCCTCTACGCGCGTCGACGCGTGCACGCACACTTTTGCCAACGAATGCCAGTTGACGGTCGATCCGCCGTCGTCCCCCCTCGGGAGAGTCGTCCATGCCCCTGAACCGCCGTGACTTCGTCACCCGGTCCGCCGCCACCGCCGCCGGCGCCGCCCTGGCCGGTGGCGCCACCCTGGCCGCCGCCCCCTCCGCCGCGGCCGCCCAGCCGGACACGGCGGCCGCCAAGGGCCAGCAGCGCCAGCCGCACAAGCAGGCCTTCACCGTCATGGGCACCACCGACCTGCACGGCCGGGTGCTCAACTGGGACTACTTCACCGACGCGGAGTACACCGACAATGGCCACAACGCGGTGGGCCTCGCCAAGATCTCCACCCTGGCCAACCAGGTGCGCGAGGAGAAGGGCTGGAACCGCTGCCTGCTGATCGACTCCGGTGACACCATCCAGGGCACCCAACTGTCCTACTACTACGCCCGGGTCGAGTCGATCGACACCGAGGCCGACACCGTTCCGGACCACCCGATGGCCGTCGCCATGAACCTCATGGAGTACGACGCCGCGGCGCTCGGCAACCACGAGTTCAACTACGGCATCCCGCTGCTGAAGGCCTACCAGGACCAGCTGGAGTTCCCGCTGCTCGGCGCCAACGCGCTGAACGCGAAGAACGAGAAGCCCGCCTTCAAGCCCTACGTGATCAAGGAGCTGCGCCTGGGCGGCGGCCGTCCGGTGAAGGTCGGCATCCTCGGCCTCACCAACCCGGGCATCGCCATCTGGGACAAGGCCAACGTCAGCGGGAAGATGGTGTTCCCGGGCATCGTCGAGACCGCCGCCACCTGGGTGCCGCGGATGAAGGCCGCGGGCGCGGACGTCGTCGTGGTCTCCTCGCACTCGGGCTGCGACGAGGCCACCACCTGGGGCGACCAGCTGCCCTGGGCCGAGAACGCCTCGGTCGCGCTGGCGGAGACCGTCCCGGACATCGACGCGGTGCTGGTGGGCCACGCCCACAAGGAGGTCCCGCAGCGCCTGGTCGTCAACAAGAAGACCGGCCGCACGGTCGTGCTCTCCGAGCCGCTCTGCTACGGCCAGCGGCTGACCTGCTTCGACTTCGAGGTCGAGTTCGCGGCCGGCGCCTGGAAGGTCTCCTCGGTCTCGGCCCGGCTGCTGAACTCCAACACGGTCCCGGAGAACCCGGAGATCACCGACGCGATCGCCGAGCAGCACAAGAAGGTCGTCGCGTACGTCAACCAGCGGATCGGCACCAGCAAGATCGAGCTGTCGATCGCCGACGCCCGCTTCAAGGCCACCCCGATCATCGACCTGATCGGCAAGGTCCAGGCCGACGCCGTCAAGGCCGCGCTGGCGGGCGGGCAGTACGCCAACCTCCCGGTGCTGGCCCAGGCCGCCCCGTTCAACCGCACCGCCCTGATCCCCTCGGGCCAGGTCAAGCTGCGCGACGCCGCGGGCCTCTACATCTACGAGAACACCCTGGAGGCCCGCATCCTGACGGGCGCCCAGCTCAAGGACTACCTGGAGTACTCGGTCAAGTACTACAACCAGCTCGCCCCGGGCGCCCCGGTCGACAAGGAGGCCCTGACCGGCGCCGAGGCCACCCCGGACTACAACTACGACTCGGTCTACGGCCTGAGCTACGACATCGACATCGCCCAGCCGAAGGGGCAGCGGATCGTCAACCTGTCCTTCCAGGGCAAGCCGATCGACCCGGCCGCCGAGTTCGTCCTCGCCGTCAACAACTACCGCGCCAACGGCGGCGGCAACTTCCCGCACGTCGCCAAGGCCAAGACGGTCTGGTCGGACTCCGACGAGATCCGCAACACCATGATCGCCTGGGTGAAGGCCAAGGGCGTCATCGACCCCGCCGACTTCTTCACCGACTCCTGGCGCCTCGTCCGCGCCGGCCAGCCGGTCTTCTGACCCGTACCGCACCGCCACCGGAAGGCCGTCGCCCCCTCGGCGACGGCCTTCCGGCCTGTCCAGGCGGAAGAATGGCAGCATGAGCGAGATCCAGATCCCGGACCGCCACGCCCGGCTGCTGGCCTACGCGCAGAGCCTGACGCCTCCCAACGGGTGGAAGATCGAGATCTCCGGCGACGAGATCATCGTGACGGCCGGCCCGTCGGTGATCCACCAGCGCAACCTGCTGCTCGTCCGTAGGCAGTTCGAGGCGCACGAGCCCGCCGGGATGATGCCGAGCGAGAACACCGACCTCACGTCCCCGAACGTCGGCAAGCTGCGCAACCCCGACCTGACCTACATCCCCCTCTCGGCGCTGGAGGAGGGCGGCAACCAGGTCCCCGCCGAGCAGGCGGCCATCGCGGTGGAGATCGTCTCCCCGTCGAACCCGGAGAACGACCTGGTCGGCAAGGTCCGCGACTACCCGCTCATGGCCATCCCGCTGTACCTGCTGATCGACCCGCGCGAGGGCGACCTGACGCTCTACTCCGAGCCGTCCGGCAGCGGCTACCACCGGCAGTGGAACGGCACGTTCGGCGACCCGGTCCCGGTCCCGGCCCCCTTCGGCTTCGAGCTCGCCACCGACGCCCTGCTCCGCTACCCGGCCTGAACGGCCGGACCCCACGGGGCCTCCCGGCGGTCGCCGCCGGGAGGCCCGTGCGTTCCTGCGAAACCCCCGGTCAGAAGGGGAAGACCGCGCGCTCGTGCTGGACGGAGATCCACTTCAGGGTGGTGAAGGCGTCCACCGTGGACTCGCCGTTGAGGCGGCCGACGCCGGAGTTCTTCTCGCCGCCGAACGGCACGCCCGGCTCGTCGGCGATGGTGCCGCCGTTGACGTGGATCATGCCGGTCTCGATCCGCTGGGCGAGCTTCACGCCGCGCTCGACGTTCGCGGTGTGCACCGCGCCGCTGAGTCCGAACGGCGTGGCGTTGGCGAGCCGCACGGCCTCGTCCTCGCCGTCGAACGGCACCAGCAGCACGACCGGGCCGAACAGCTCGTTGCGCAGGATCGGCGCGTCCTCCGCCAGGCCGGTGAGCACCGTCGGCGACATCAGGCTGCCGACCGTGCCGCCGCGCAGCAGCGCGGTGGCGCCGGCCGCGACCGCCTGGTCGACCTGGGCGGAGAGGGCGTCGGCCTGGACGGGGTTGATCAGTGGGCCGATGTGGGTGGCCGGGTCCCTCGGGTCGCCGACGGTGAGCGAGGCCACCTTGGCGACGAACTTCTCGGTGAACTCGGCCTCGACGGCGCGGTCCACCAGCACCCGGTTGGCGGCCATGCAGACCTGCCCCTGGTGGATGAAGCGGCTGAACACCGCGGCGTCCACGGCGTGGTCCACGTCGGCGTCGTCCAGCACGATCAGCGCGCTGTTGCCGCCGAGTTCCAGGACCGTCCGCTTGAAGTGCGCGGCGGCGACGGTGGCGACGTGCCGGCCGACCTTGTCGGAGCCGGTGAAGGAGATCACCTTGGGCACCGGGTGCTCCAGGAAGCTGTCGCCGATCTCGGCGATGTCGGTGATCACCACGTTCAGCAGGCCGGGCGGCAGCCCCGCGTCCTCGAAGAGCTTCGCGATCAGCCCGCCGCCGACCACCGGGGTCTCCTGGTGCGGCTTGAGGACGACGCCGTTGCCGAGTGCGAGCGCCGGAGCGACGGCCTTGAGCGCCAGGAACAGCGGGAAGTTGAACGGGCTGATCACGCCGACCACGCCGACCGGCAGCCGGTAGAGCCGGTTCTCCCGGCCCTGGGCGGGCGAGGCGAGCAGCCGGCCCTCGGGGGCCACCGACAGGTGCAGGCACTCCCGCAGCACGTCCTTTACCAGCGACAGCTCGAAGCCCGCCTTCAGGGCGGTGCCGCCGAGTTCGGCCATGATCGCGCCGACGATCTCCGGCTCGCGCTCCTCCAGCAGCCGCAGCGCGCGCTCGAAGACCAGCCGCCGCCGGTACGGGTTGGCGGCGGCCCACGCCTTCTGGGCGCGCGCGGCGGCGCGGTAGGCGAGGTCGACCTCCTCGACGGTGGCGACGGTGATGGTGGCGAGCTTGTCGCCGGTGTAGGGGTCGACGTCGACGATGTCCCAGGAGCCGCTGCCACTGCGCCACTCGCCGTCGATGTACTGCAGCGCCAACTCGGAGAAGTACGACATCTGATCCCTCTCATGCACCGACCTGATGGGGAATCATCGTACTGACGGATCACAGCTCCTGGCGCACCGCGTACAGCAGGTCGCGGGTCCGCTCCGGGCTCAGGCTGTCGGCGACCAGGTCGTCCATCGCCTGCCGGTACTCGGCCACCTCGGCGGGCTTGTCGAGGTAGAGCGCGGTGGTGAACTGCTCCAGGTACACCACGTCCGCCAGCTCGGCCTCGGCGAAGCCCAGGACGGTGAAGGCGCCGCTCTCCGCGCTCAGCCCGGCGTTGCCCAGCGGCAGCACCTGGAGCCGCACGTTGGGCAGTTCGCCGAGCTCCAGCAGCCGGTCCAGCTGGCCGCGCATCTGCTCCGGGCCGCCCCAGGGCCGGCGCAGCGCGGCCTCGTCCAGCACCGCGACCAGCTGCGGCGCCCGCCCGTCGGTGAGCAGCGCCTGCCGCCGGAGCCGGACGTCGACCCGGCGCTCGATCTCCTCCGGCCCGTTGGCGTGGCAGCCGGCGGTGACCACGGCCCGGGCGTAGTCGGCGGTCTGGAGCAGCCCGTGGACGAACTGGACCTCGTAGCTGCGGATCTCGGCGGCGGCCTCCTCCAGGCCCAGGTAGTTCTGGAACCAGCCGGGGAGCACGTCCCCGTACTCGTGCCACCAGGAGCTGGCGTTGGCTTCGCGCAGCAGTCCGAGGACGGTGGCGCGCTCCTGTTCGGCGTCGACCCCGTACAGGGTCAGCAGGTCGGCGACGTCGCGTTCCTTGAAGCCGACCCGGCCGAGCTCCATCCGACTGATCTTGGATTCGGAGGCCCGGATCGAGTACCCGGCCTCCTCCCGGCTGACGCCTCTGGCCTCGCGGAGCTTGCGCAGTTGGGTGCCGAGCAGCAGCCGCCTTACGGTGGCGCCCCCGCCTGCCTGAGTCGTGCCCATCGACGTCATCCTCCGCACTCGCCCAGCCCCCCGGCCGTCGGCGGCAGTCTGCCACCTGGCACCGACGAACAACAGCCCGCTGCCCGGAAGCCGTCGGGGACCGGGACAACTGGGGCCGTTCGTCCGAGAGTTGACGCTACCCCGGACGGCGTGCGGGCGTCTCTCCCGGTGTGCTCCGACGCCTGCTGACCGCCGTACTGCCGCTCAGCGTCCTCGCCGCCTCGGCGTGCGTCCGGCCGGCCGGGTCGCGCTGGACCCGGGGTTCCGGGCCCCCGAGGTGCTCGGCCGCTCCTGGCGCCGCCGCCCTCCGGGGGAACGCGACGGCGCCCGCCCTCCAACTGGTCGGGGAAGAGGGCAGGCGCCAGGAGACCGCGTTGGCCCGGCGACGCTGGCGGGGGCAGCGGGTTGAGCTCCCGGCGATGCGGCGCCGGGGGTTCGGGGGTCGGCCGGTCGGAGCCGTCCGGGGCCGTCAGACCACCAGGGGGCGGTCCGTGGGCCGGATCGGCGCGGGAAGCGGGGTCTTGCCACCGAGGTACCTGTCCACCGCGGCTGCGGCCGAACGGCCCTCCGCGATGGCCCAGACGATCAGCGACTGGCCTCGGCCGGCGTCTCCGCAGACGTACACGCCATCGACATTGGTGGCGAACCGGCCGTCGCGGCCAATGTTACCGCGCGCGTCGAGGTCCACTCCCAGCTGCTCGACCAGCCCGTTCCGCACGTCGGTCCCGGTGAAGCCCATGGCCAGGGTGACCAGCTGGGCCGGGATCGCCCGCTCGGTGCCCGGCACGGGCTCGAACCGGCCGTCCCTGAACTCCACCTCGACGAGGTGCAGTTCCTGGACGTTGCCGTCCTCGTCGCCGCTGAAGTGGGTGGTGCTGACGGAGTAGATCCGCTCGCCGCCCTCCTCGTGCGCGGAGGTGACCTTGTACGTCATCGGCATGGTCGGCCAGGGCTGGTTCCCGGGCCGGTCCTCGCCGGGCCGCGGCATGATCTCCAGCTGGGTGACGGAGGCCGCCCCCTGGCGGTGGGCGGTGCCGACGCAGTCCGCGCCGGTGTCGCCGCCGCCGATCACGACCACGTGCTTGCCCGCGGCGCTGATCGGGGACGCCACGAAGTCGCCCTCCTGCACCTTGTTGGCCAGCGGCAGGTACTCCATGGCCTGGTGGACGCCCTTGAGCTCGCGCCCGGGCACCGGCAGGTCGCGGGCGGTGGTGGCGCCGGCCGCGACGACCACGGCGTCGAAGCGCTCGCGCAACTGCTGCCCGGTGATGTCCTCGCCGACGTGCACGCCGGTGCGGAACCGGGTGCCCTCCGCCCGCATCTGCTCGATGCGGCGGTTGATGTGGCGCTTCTCCATCTTGAACTCGGGGATGCCGTAGCGCAGCAGTCCGCCGATCCGGTCGGCCCGCTCGTACACCACGACGGTGTGCCCGGCCCGGGTGAGCTGCTGGGCGGCGGCGAGGCCGGCCGGGCCGGAGCCGACCACGGCGACCGTCTTGCCGGACAGCCGCTCGGGCACCTGCGGGGTGACCCCGCCGCGGTCCCAGGCCTTGTCGATGATGGTGACCTCGACGTTCTTGATGGTCACCGCGTCCTGGTTGATGCCGAGGACGCAGGCGGACTCGCACGGAGCGGGGCACAGCCGGCCGGTGAACTCCGGGAAGTTGTTGGTGGCGTGCAGCCGCTCGATCGCGCCGACGAAGTCGTCCCGGTAGGCCAGGTCGTTCCACTCGGGGATGAGGTTCCCGAGCGGGCAGCCGTTGTGGCAGAACGGGATGCCGCAGTCCATGCAGCGGCCGGCCTGCTTGGTGATGATCGGCAGGAGGCTGCGCTCGACGTAGACCTCGTTCCAGTCCTTGATCCGGACGTCGACCGGGCGGCGCTCCGCCAGCTGCTTGGGCGTGGTCAGGAAGCCCTTGGGGTCAGCCATTAGCCGCCTCCATCATCTTCGCGGTGGTCTCGGCCTCGGAGAGGCCGTCGCGCTCAGCGGCGTCCTTGGCGGCGAGCACGGCCTTGTAGTCGGTCGGCATGATCTTGGAGAAGCGGGAGACCCCGCTGCCCCAGTCCGCCAGGAGTTCGGCGGCGACGGTGGAGCCGGTCTCCTCGTAGTGCTGCTGCACGGTGTCGCGCAGCCAGTCGCGGTCGGCGGCGGTGGGGGCCTCGATGCCCACCATGCCGTCGTTGACGTTGGCGGGGCGCAGGTCCAGGACGTACGCGATGCCGCCGGACATGCCGGCCGCGAGGTTGCGTCCGGTCTCGCCGAGGACGACGACCCGGCCGCCGGTCATGTACTCCAGGCCGTGGTCGCCCACGCCCTCGACCACCAGGGTGGCCCCGGAGTTGCGGACGGCGAAGCGCTCGCCGGCCTTGCCGCGCAGGTGGATCCGGCCCGAGGTGGCGCCGTAGCCGATGGTGTTGCCGGCGATGACGTGGTTCTGCGCGTCGTTGCCGATGGCCGCCGCCTCGCGGGCCGGGCGGACGACGACCACGCCGCCCGACAGGCCCTTGCCGACGTAGTCGTTGGCGTCGCCCTCCAGGCGCAGGGTCACGCCGCGCGGCAGGAAGGCGCCGAAGGACTGCCCGGCGGAGCCGGTGAAGGTGACGTCGATGGTCCCCTCCGGCAGGCCCTCGCCGCGGTACCGCTTGGTGACCTCGTGGCCGAGCATGGTGCCGACGGTGCGGTTGACGTTGCGGATCGGCAGCTGGATGCGGACGGCGTCGCCGCGCTCCAGGGCGTCCTCGGCCAGCTCGATCAGCTGGTTGTCCAGGGCCTTGTCCAGCGCGTGGTCCTGGGTGGTGGTGCGGTGCCGGGCGGCGCCCTCGGGCAGCGCGGGCACGTGGAACAGCGGGGCGAGGTCGAGCCCGGCCGCCTTCCAGTGGTCGATCGCGGCCCGGGCGTCGATGTGCTCGGCGTGGCCGACGGCCTCCTCGATCGAGCGGAAGCCCAGCGAGGCGAGGATCTCCCGGACCTCCTCGGCGATGAACTCGAAGAAGTTGACGACGAACTCGGGCTTGCCGGAGAAGCGCTCGCGCAGCACCGGGTTCTGGGTGGCGACGCCGACCGGGCAGGTGTCCAGGTGGCAGACGCGCATCATGATGCAGCCGGAGACGACCAGCGGGGCGGTGGCGAAGCCGAACTCCTCGGCGCCGAGCAGCGCGGCGATCACCACGTCGCGGCCGGTCTTCAGCTGGCCGTCGGTCTGGACGACGATGCGGTCGCGCAGCCCGTTGAGCAGCAGGGTCTGCTGGGTCTCGGCGAGGCCGAGCTCCCAGGGGCCGCCGGCGTGCTTCAGGGAGGTGAGCGGCGAGGCGCCCGTTCCGCCGTCGTGCCCGGAGACGAGGACGACGTCCGCGTGCGCCTTGGAGACGCCGGCGGCGACCGTTCCGACGCCGACCTCGGAGACCAGCTTCACGTGGATGCGGGCCGCCGGGTTGGCGTTCTTGAGGTCGTGGATGAGCTGGGCGAGGTCCTCGATCGAGTAGATGTCGTGGTGCGGCGGCGGGGAGATCAGGCCGACGCCCGGGGTGGAGTGCCGGGTCCGGGCGACCCACGGGTACACCTTGTGGCCGGGCAGCTGGCCGCCCTCGCCGGGCTTGGCGCCCTGGGCCATCTTGATCTGGATGTCGTCGGCGTTGACCAGGTACTCGGAGGTGACGCCGAACCGGCCGGAGGCGACCTGCTTGATCGCCGAGCGGCGCTCGGGGTCGTACAGGCGGTCCGGGTCCTCGCCGCCCTCGCCGGTGTTGGACTTGCCGCCGAGGCGGTTCATCGCGATGGCGAGGGTCTCGTGCGCCTCGCGGGAGATCGAGCCGTACGACATGGCGCCGGTGGAGAAGCGCTTGACGATCTCGGAGACCGGCTCGACCTCCTCGACCGGGACGGGCTCCCGTCCGAGGCCGTCCAGCTGGAACAGGCCGCGCAGCGTCATCAGCCGCTCGGACTGCTCGTTCACCCGGTCGGTGTACTGCTTGAAGATGTCGTACCGGCGGTTGCGGGTGGAGTGCTGGAGCCGGAAGACGGTGTCCGGGTCGAACAGGTGCGGCTCGCCCTCGCGGCGCCACTGGTACTCACCGCCGATGTCCAGCGCGCGGTGCGCGGCCGGGATGCCGGAGGCCGGGTACGCCTTGGCGTGCCGGGCGGCGGTCTCGCGGGCGATCTCCTCCAGGCCGATGCCGCCGAGCTTGGTGGTGGTGCCGGCGAAGTAGCCGTCGACCAGGTCCTGGGAGAGGCCGATGGCCTCGAAGACCTGGGCGCCGCGGTAGGAGGCGACGGTGGAGATGCCCATCTTGGACATGACCTTGAGCACGCCCTTGCCGAGCGCCTTGATCAGGTTCTTGATCGCCTTCTCGGCCTCGACGCCCTCGATGAACACGCCCTGGGCGACCAGGTCCTCGACGGACTCCATGGCCAGGTACGGGTTGACCGCGCCGGCGCCGTAGCCGACCAGCAGCGCGACGTGGTGCACCTCGCGGACGTCGCCGGCCTCGACCAGCAGCGACACCTGGGTGCGCTGCTTGGTGCGGATCAGGTGGTGGTGGATGGCGGAGGTGAGCAGCAGCGAGGGGATGGGCGCGTGCTCGGCGTCGGAGTGGCGGTCGGACAGCACGATGATCCGGGCGCCGTCGGCGATCGCCGCGTCGGCCTCGGCGGCGATCTCGGCCAGCCGGGAGGCCAGGCCCTCGCCGCCGGCGGCCACCTTGTAGAGGCCGGAGAGCGTGACGGCCTTCAGGCCGGGCTGGTCGCCGTCGGCGTTGATGTGGACGAGCTTGGCCAGCTCGTCGTTGTCGATCACCGGGAAGGTGATGCCGACGGAGCGGCAGGAGGCGGCCTCGGCGGCCAGCAGGTTGCCCTCCGGGCCGAGGTTGGACAGCAGCGAGGTGACGAGCTCCTCGCGGATGGCGTCCAGCGGCGGGTTGGTGACCTGGGCGAAGAGCTGCACGAAGTAGTCGAACAGCAGGCGCGGCTTCTCGCTCAGCGCGGCGATCGGCGAGTCGGTGCCCATCGAGCCGAGCGCCTCGGCGCCGGTGCGCGCCATCGGGGCGAGGATGACCCGCAGCTCCTCCTCGGTGTAGCCGAAGGTCTGCTGGCGGCGGGTGACGGAGGCGTGGGTGTGCGCGATGTGCTCGCGCTCGGGCAGCTTGGCGAGCTGGATCTGCCCGCCGTCCACCCACTCCTGGTACGGGTGCTCGGCGGCGAGGGCGGACTTGATCTCCTCGTCCTCGACGATCCGGCCCTCGACGGTGTCCACCAGGAACATCCGGCCGGGCTGGAGGCGGCCCTTCCGGGCGACCTTCTCCTGGTCGATGTCGAGCACGCCGACCTCGGAGGAGAGGACGACCAGGCCGTCCTCGGTGATCCAGTAGCGGGCGGGGCGCAGGCCGTTGCGGTCGAGCACGGCGCCGATCTGGGTGCCGTCGGTGAAGGTGACGCAGGCCGGGCCGTCCCAGGGCTCCATCAGGTTGGAGTGGTACTGGTAGAAGGCGCGGCGGGCCGGGCTCATGGTGGCGTGGTTCTCCCACGCCTCCGGGATCATCATCAGCACCGAGTGCGGCAGCGAGCGGCCGCCGAGGTGGAGCAGCTCCAGGACCTCGTCGAAGGAGGCCGAGTCGGAGTGGTCCGGGGTGCAGATCGGGAAGATCCGGCTCAGGTCGCCGGGGATGAGGTCGGTGGCGAGCTGGGACTCCCGGGCCCGCATCCAGTTGCGGTTGCCCTTGACCGTGTTGATCTCGCCGTTGTGCGCGACGAAGCGGTAGGGGTGGGCGAGCGGCCAGCTCGGGAAGGTGTTGGTGGAGAAGCGGGAGTGCACCAGGCCGATCGCGGACGCGTAGGCGCGGTCCGACAGGTCGGGGAAGAAGGGCTCCAGCTGGCCGGTGGTCAGCATGCCCTTGTAGACGATGGTGCGCGCGGACAGCGACGGGAAGTAGACCCCGGCCTCGCGCTCGGACCGCTTGCGGACCACGAAGGCGATCCGGTCCAGCTCGATGCCGGCCCTGCCGTCCTGCGCGAGGAAGAGCTGCCGGAACCGCGGCATGACGCTGCGGGCGGTCTCGCCGAGCAGGTCCGGGGTGACCGGGACGTCGCGCCAGCCGAGGACGGTCAGGCCCTCCTCGGCCGCGATGTCCTCGATCCGTGCGACGGCGGCGGCGTCCTGCTCGTCCTCGTCGGGGAGGAAGGCGATGCCGACGGCGTAGGACCCGGCCGCCGGGAGCTCGAAGGCGACCTTGCCGCGCAGGAAGGCGTCCGGGATCTGGGTCAGGATGCCCGCACCGTCGCCGGAGTCCGGCTCGGCGCCGGTGGCGCCGCGGTGCTCCAGGTTGCGCAGGACGGTCAGCGCCTGCTCGACGATGGTGTGGTCGGCGATGCCGGTCAGCGTGGCGACGAAACCGACGCCACAGGCGTCGTGCTCGTTCCGCGGGTCGTACAGGCCCTGAGCAGCAGGTCGCGCATCCGGCACGAGCGCGTACGGCTGGCGGGCGGCGCCGGCCTGGGGCTCGTTGGCGGAGTGCATGGATGCAGACAGCATCGGCTCTCCCGTCGTCGTCTTTCGGCAAAGTGGTGCAAGGAGGGACGACGTTGGCCCTGATGCGATGGTGCGTGTCGTGCGAGTTACATGATGCCCGTGATCCCGAGAAGCGGAATATCCCGTCCACATGGCGGAACGGCGCGCAGGTCAGCGGGGATGTGAAGAGGACGTGCCACAGTGCACGTCCCGACGATTGTGCCCAACGCTCCACCGCCTGAAACAGGGGTGAAACCGGACCGCCACAGAAGCCGATCATGGATGCCTGGGAATCCATCCCGGGAGCCCGTCTGCGGATGCGAATCCGCGGCGCGGGGGGCCGGATGATGAGACAGTGCCAGGCGTTGCCAGGCGTCCATGTGTGAAACGTCACTCACTGCCCAGCATAACCATGCATGATCGCGGTCAGCCGACGTGCCCGCCGATGAGCCACCCCAGCAGGTAGGTCACCCCGGCCGCCGCGCCGCCCAGCACCAGCTGCCGCAGCCCGCTGAACCACCAGCTGCGCGCCGTCACCCGGGCCACCACCGCGCCGCACAGGAACAGCCCGGCCCCCGCCGGCAGCAGGGCGGGCAGCAGCGTCGTCGCTCCCAGCAGGTACGGCAGCAGCGGCAGCAGCGCACCGAGCGCGAAGCACAGGAACGACGAGCCGGCCGCCACCAGCGGCGAGGGCAGGTCGGTGGGATCGACCCCCAGCTCCTCCCGGGCGTGCACCTCCAGGGCCAGCTCCGGGTCGGCGGACAGCTGCCGGGCCACCTCGTGGGCCAGCTCCGGGTCCACCCCGCGCGAGACGTACAGCTGGGCCAGCTCGGCCAGCTCCCCGTGCGGGTTGCGGCTCAGCTCCAGCCGCTCCACCTCGATCTCGGCCTGCACCAGCTCCCGCTGCGAGGCCACCGAGGTGTACTCCCCCGCCGCCATCGAGCAGGCGCCGGCCGCCAGGCCCGCCAGCCCGGTCAGGATCACCGTCCCGTTGGACACCGCGCCGCCGACCACCCCGGTCATCAGCGCGAAGTTGGACACCAGCCCGTCCACCGCGCCGAACACGGCCGGCCGCAGCCAGCCGCCGTTGACGTCCCGGTGGTGGTCGGCCGCGGGTATCCGGGGCTGCTGTCCGGCGTCGGCTCCCACAGTGGTCGCGCTCATCGTCGTTCCCCTCCGTCGTCGTTCGTCAGCCTCGAACGTAGCCCGTCTGACCTGGGCATTTCCAGCAAAGTAAGGCTGTCCGAACACCACTGAGGCCACCCTTCGCAACGCTCGCGAAGGGTGGCCTCAGCCGGGGGAAGCCCCTGGTCAGATCGGGTTCTTGGCGTTCTCTCCGGCCGTCTCGGCGGCCGCCCCGCCGCCCACGGGCTCGACCGGTTCCCGGTCCGCGGGCTCACCGGCCTTCCGCGGCACCGGCTTGTCGTCGGCCTTCTGGTCGGCCTTCCCGTCGCCCTTGCCGACAGTCCGGTCGTCCTCCGCCAGGTGCGCGGCCGGGTCGATGCTCGCCGGGTCCTCCCGCCCGGGCCGCTTCTTCCCCACGATCACGAAGTACGCGACGGCGCCCACGAACACCCCGATGGACACCCAGTCGTTCAGCCGCAGGCCGAAGTAGACGTGCGCCTCGTCGATCCGCAGCCACTCGGTCCAGAACCGGCCCACCGTGTACGCGGCCACGTACAGCGCGAACACCCGGCCGTGGCCCAGCTTGAACCGGCGGTCCGCCCAGATCACCAGCAGCGCGACACCGACGCACCACAGCGACTCGTACAGGAAGGTCGGGTGGTAGACGCCCTTCACGACCTCGCCGCCCGGCAGCGTCTTGTCGATCTCCAGGCCCCACGGCAGGGTGGTCTCCCGGCCGTACAGCTCCTGGTTGAAGTAGTTGCCCCAGCGGCCCAGCGCCTGCGCGAGCGCGATGCCCGGCGCGATGGCGTCGGCGTACGCGGGCAGCGGCACGCCCCGGCGGCGGGCGCCGATCCAGGCGCCGACCGCGCCCAGCGCGACCGCGCCCCAGATGCCGAGGCCGCCCTCCCAGATCTTGAGGGCGTCCCAGGGGTTCTTCCCCTCGGCGAAGTACAGCCGGCCGCCGTCGGTGATCACGTGGTACAGGCGGCCGCCGACCAGGCCGAACGGCACGGCCCACACGGCGATGTCACCGACGGTGTGTTTGGCACCGCCCCGGGCGACCCAGCGCTTGCTGCCGAGCCAGACGGCAACGACGACACCGAGGATGATGCAGAAGGCGTAGGCGCGCAGCGGGATCGGTCCCAGGTACAGGACGCCCCGCGACGGGCTGGGAATGTAGGCGATATCCATGGCAGTTCCGACGCTACAGGGTCCGACGGCCCGCTCGGGCGGCCTTGTGGTCACAGAAACCGAACAACGGGCGGCGCCGCCCCCTCCGGACGGGGAGGGGGCGGCGCGGCGCGGCGGGCTCAGCCGGCCGTCGGCGACGGGTTGTTGGCCTCCGAAGCGGTGCTGGTCGGAGCCGGGGTCTGCCCGTGCGAACCCGCCGTTCCCAGCTGCTTGCCCTGGTTCGCGGCGTCCACCCACTTCACCAGGTTCGCCGGGGTGATCTCCTCGCTGCCGTTCTTCGGGTAGATCGGCTGGCCGTTGAGCAGCACCGTCGGGGTGGACTTGAAGCTGGACTTGTCGAAGTCCTGCTGCACCGCGGACACCCACCCGACGAACCGGTTGTCCTTGACGCAGGACTGGAACCCGGGCGTGTCCAGGCCGTTGACCTGCTTGGCCAGGCTGAGCAGGACGGCCTTGTCGCCGAAGGCGTCGTTGGTCTCCTCCGGCTGGTTGCGGTACAGCACGTCGTGGAAGTCCCGGAAGTGCCCGGCGTCCTGGGCGCAGGCCAGCGCGTTGGCGCCGGTCCGGGAGCCCTTGCCGGTGACCGCCCGGTCGATGAACGACACGATGTGGTAGTTCGTGTAGATCTTCCCGGCGTCCTCCAGCTGGGAGACGGTGGCCGAGAACTCGCGCTCGAAGGTGCCGCAGGCGGGGCAGCGCGGGTCCTCGTAGACGGTGAGGACGGAGGGCGCGTCGGCGGCGCCGACCGGGATGACCAGGTTCTTGTCGCCGATCGTCCCGGCGGGGGCGGCGGTCGGCGTCTCCGGCTTGGAGCGCTGGTTCTGCACCACGACGCCGACGATCACCGCGGCGGCGATCACCGCGAGCACGGACCCGCCCACGATCAGCTTCTTCTTGCGCCGGGAGGAGGCCTCGTCGGCCGCCCGCTGCTCCAGCATCCGCTCGCGGGCGGTGCGCTTGCCTTCTCGGTTCTTCTCGCTCATTGCCTTGACATCCACGGTCGGGGGCCTTCGTCGGGTGCAGGGATGTGGGGGTCAGCTCGCCAGCCAGCCGTCTGCCGACAGCCGGGTGCGGGGCCGCCACAGCAGCCATCCGGCGAGCAACAGGAACCCGGTGTCGCGCAGGATCTCCTGGAGGTACTTCGTCTGGGACTCGTCGACGTGCCCGCCGCCGCCGAAGCAGCCGCAGTCGATCGAGATGCCGCGCGCCCAGGCGGAGGCGATCCCGGCGATGAACACCAGCAGCAGCAGCGCGGAGACCCCTGCCACCAGCCGGACGCCGAGGCCCACCACCAGCAGCAGGGCCAGTGCCAGCTCCAGGAACGGCAGGCCGTAACCGATCGGCTTGACCAGACCCTCGGGGAGGATCTCGTAGGCCCGTACGGCCTGCGCGGCCTCCGCCGGATCGGAGACCTTCGCCAGCCCGGCCCACCCCCAGACGACCGCGAGGGCGAGCCGGACCGCCGTGCCGAGCCACTCACTCCGGACCGGCACCGGGCGCCCCGCTCTCGGCGGCGCGGGCGCGGAGCCACCGGGCTGCGCGGCCATCAGGGAACCCCCCTCGGGAAACTCGTTCACTCCCTGAGGAACCGTCCGGAGCGGGGGGTGGTTCCTCCGCATTCAGGAATTAAGCCGGATGAGTGACGCTCTGTCCGAATGGACCGCCCGGAACCGAACACCCGCGCGTCAGCGGCACCCCGCAAGCCACCCCGCCTCGAACAGATCGGGGTGCCGGGCCGCCTCCGCGCACGCCACCGCCTCCCGTTCCGCCCGTTCGGCACCCCGCTTGGCCAGCGCCTGCCCCACCTCGACGTGCACCCCGACCGCGCCACCGAGCACCACCACGGCTGCCGCCGCCCGCAGCAGGACGGCCCGCTGGAGACTCCGCACCGGCTCACTCCTTCCGCTCGGGTCCGTAACCGTTCGTGCACTCCTCCCTCCACTCAACGTCCGCCAACCCCCTCTGATGCGTGTCCCCACCCCTTGTTCACCCGTTCGGGTCCGCATCCCGGTCGGCGCGCACGCCGATGCCGCGCGCCCGCGCCCGCGCCCCGCTGAAGAACGGCGGCCGCGGAAGAGCGAGTGGCACGGAGCGACGGCCACGGATACGCGCTGGCTCCGGAAACGCGACGGCCCCCCACTCCCCGGGTGGTTTCTATGGGTCGTGGCAACACGTGGTCGGTTGTCTAGGCCGCGATGAGTTTATGCAGGCGCTCGGCTGGGGTTTCCCAGCCGAGCGTTT
>NZ_JBIVSD010000030.1:0-76465 GCF_044756065.1 Kitasatospora sp. NPDC092039
CAACCTGGCCCACCCCCAGAACCGGCAGTCTGAAAATCACCCAGCCCCCGCAGCACCCACCCCCGGAGCCGCCCCCGGCCCCCCACCCTCCCGAAAGCCCGCACCCCGTCCCCCGACCCCCAGAAGCCCCGCCCGCAACCGCCCCGCAATGTGCCGGATCAACCGGTCCAAGTCCCCGCAGTACACCGACGGATGCCCGAACCCGTCCCCCGCGTACCGGTGCGCGTACAACCCCCCGCCGCACACCCGCACCAACGGGCAGCCCCCGCAGACCGGCCCGAGCCCCGCGAGCCCGCGCTGACGGGCCCGGAAGGCCGGGTGCGCGGCCGCCCGCGCGAAGCCGTGCCGCCACACGTCCAGCCCCGTCCCCGGGGCGCCCTCGTACGCCACCTTGAGGCTGTCCGCCTGCTCGATCGTCCCGTCCGCCTCGACCACCACCAGGTCGACGGGCGCCAACCCGACCGCCTCGCTGGCCGCCCGCCCGCCGAGCAGCAGCACCGCCAGCTCCTCGAACAGCCGCACCCCGGTCTCCCGGCGCGGCGCGCCGTACCAGCGGTCGAAGGCGGCGATCAGCCACTCCCCGTACAACGCCGGCTCCGCACCCGACGGCGGCACGTCCGGCACCGCCCGCGGCGGCACGCCCGGCGGCGGCTCGCACCAGGTCGCGTGCGGCAGCAGCAGGTCGAGCCGGGGCGGCGCGAACTCCAGCAGCGCCTCGTAGGTGGCCACCGGGTCCGACGCCAGGTCGACCACGCACAGCAGCCCGGCGAACAGCTCCCGGTGCCGGTCCGAGCCGAGCAGCCGCACCGCCTCGGCGGTGCGCGCCCAGCTGCCCGCGCCGGACGGCAGCCGGCGGTGCCGGTCGTGGTCGGCCCTGGCGCCGTCCAGCGAGACCCCGACCGCGACCCGGTGGCGGTGCAGCACGTCGAACAGCGCCGGTTCGTCCAGCAGCCGCAGCCCGTTGGTCTGCACGGTGAACCGCACCCGGGGCCGGACGGCCGCCAACTCGCCCAGCAGCGCGTCCAGGTGGGCCGCACCGACGAGCAGCGGCTCGCCGCCGTGCAGCACCACGGAGACCTCGTCCAGCCCGTGCTCGGCCGCGTGCTCGTCGATCCGCCGGGCGGTGCGGCGGGCGGTCGCGAGCTCCATCCGCCGCGGCCGCTCGCGCCAGCTCTGGTCCGCGCCCTCGTACACGTAGCAGTAGTCGCAGGCCAGGTTGCACCGACTGTGGATCTTCAGCAGGAACTGCCGGAACGGCACCATGCCCGTGAGCCTAAGACCTGGAGACCCGGACCACCCGACCGGCCGTCACACGTGCGGCGGCTCCACGTCCGAGTCCAGCCGCGTCCCGGCCCGCACCGCGATCGTGGTCGGGTGCTCCTCCCCCAGGGTGAGCCGGGCCCGCCGGATGCAGTCCGCCCGCAGCTCCGCGGCCCGCTCGGTCTCCCCGAGGGCGGCCAGCGAGAGCGAGAGGTTGGAGTTGATGCCGATGGAGTCGTAGTGGTCCTGCCCGAGGGCCTCGCACATCAGCGGCGCGGCCTCCAGCTCCAGGTCGAGCGCCGCCTGCAGCTCCCCGCCCAGCGACAGGTCGTTGGCGTGGTTCATCATCGCGATCGGGATGTAGAGGTGGTGCGCGCCGAGGACGGTGCGAAACTGCGCCAGGGTACGGCCGGACAGCTCGCGCGCCTCCGCCGTGCGCCCCGCCAGCCGCAGGTACACCGAGAGGTTGTTGGCGCCGGCCAGCGTCACCGGGTGGGTCTCGCCCAGGTAGTCGCGGTACCGCGCGAGGGCCCGTTCGGCCAGCGGGATCGCCCGCCCGGTGTCGCCGAGCGCGTTGAGGTCGCTGGCCAGGTTGGTGGCGGCGGCCAGGGTGTCGGGGTGCTCGGCGCCGTTGATGTCCAGGTAGCGCTGGTAGATGTCCTCGTCGATCTCCAGCGCCTCGTGGTAGCGGCCGGCCCGGCGCAGCGCCACGGCGAGGTTCTTGCGGGCGCGCAGGGTGTCGGTGTGGCTGTCGCCGATGGTCTGCTGGTAGATCCGGACGGTCTCCTCCAGCAGGTCCAGGGCCTCCCGCAGCCGCCCGGTCTCGCGCAGGTCGCGGGCGTAGTTGGAGGCCGAGGAGAGCGCGTAGAGGCTGTGCGCGCCGAGCGCGTCGCGCTGCTGGAGGTAGTTGCTGCGGTGCCGTTCCAGGGCGGCCCGGCGGTCGCCGGCCAGGTAGTCGGAGACGGCGAGGTTGTTGGTGATCATCAGGGTCCGCGGGTGGTCCGGGCCCAGGGTGCGCCGGGCGGCGTCCAGGGTGCGGCGGTCGAGCGCCCGGGCCTCGTCGTACCGGCCGAGGAAGCGCAGGTCGGCGCCGAGGCTGTTGGCGACGGCGAGGGTGTGCGAGTGCTCCGGGCCCAGGGTCGCGGTGAAGCGCTCCAGGATGTCCCGGTCCATCTCGTACGCCTCCTGCAGGGCGCCCTGGGAGCGGCGGATGTTGCTCAGCTGGGTGCGCAGCATGAGCGTCTGGGCGTCGTTGTCGACGTCGAAGCCGGGCCCGCCGTAGCCGTCCTGGCGCCAGTGCTCCAGGGTCCGTTCGGCCAGTTCCCGGCCGGACTCGTGCAGGCTGCGCTTCCACTGGTAGCGCACCGAGTCGATGATCCACTGCCGGACGTCCTCGTCGGCGCTGTCGAGCGCCCCGGACGGCCAGAGGTGGGGCAGGAGTTCGGCGTACTCGGCCCAGTTCACGGGCACGTCCGGGTCGCCGGGGTTGGCGGTGGCGAGCGCGGCGTGGACGACGCCGCGCAGTTCGGCCCGCCGCTCCTCCTCGACCTGGTCCCGCAGCACCGCCTGGACCAGCCGGTGCACGGTGATGGTCTCGCTGCCCTGGTCGGTGCGGGCGAGCCCGAACCGGTTGATGGCGCGCAGGAACTCGCCGATCGCGAGCTTGTCGCGGGGCGCGCGCGGGGGCAGCCGCAGGGCGCGGGTGACGGCCCGGCTGTAGAGCAGCCGCATCGGGATGGCGTCCGGGCCGAAGAAGGCGCAGATCTCCAGGATCTGGGCGGCCGGGGCGTTCATCCGGCGCAGCTCCTCGACCGAGATGCGCCAGGTCGCGGCGGCCGAGTGCGGGTAGTCGGCGGCGCGCAGCCGGGTGCGCTCCAGCATCTCGGTGAGCTCTTCGTCGAGCAGTTCGAGGTAGGTGGCGATCGGCATCGACGTCTCCTGGAGCCAGACGGCGGCCTGGCCGACGGCGAGCGGCAGGTCGCCGAGGCGGTGCGCGACCTGGTCGGCGTCCTCCGAGGAGAGGCCGCCGTTGAAGCGGCGCAGCAGCCGGACGCTCTCCTCTCGGAGGAAGACGTCGACCTCCACCAGGCCGGCGTGCCGGGCCCAGCCCTGGTTGCGGGAGGTGATCAGCACGTGCCCGCCGGAGGAGCCGGCCGGCTGCCAGGGGGCGAGCTCCTCGGGGGTGCCGGCGTTGTCGAAGACGAGCAGCCAGCGGCGGTACGGCTGGCCGCGGCGCAGCGCGTCGAGCACGGCGGCGGCGGTGTGCGCGACGTCGTCGCTGGTGGGGACGCCGAGCCGGGGCGCGAGTTCGGCGAGCTTCTGCGGGATGTTGGCGGGCTCCTCGGCGGGCACCCACCAGACCACGTCGTACGCGGCCTTGAAGCGGTGCGCGTACTCGGCGGCGATCTGGGACTTGCCGGCGCCGCCGAAGCCGTAGAGCACCTGGCTGAGCACGGCGGTGGGCCCGCCGGTGAAGCGGTTGCGGAGCAGTTCCAGCAGCTTGCCGCGGCCGATGAAGGCGGCGTTGCGCGAGGGCGCGTCCTGGACCTGCGGGGCGGTGCCGGGGAACCGCGCGGGGGCGACGAACTCGCCGCTGTCGGTGTCGGGCTGGCGGTTGCTGCCGGGCGGCGGGCCGAACTCGGCGTAGAGCTGGGACTCGGCGCCGACCGCGGAGGAGCGGACCAGGTCGGGCACCGGCTGCCCGGCGAACGGGCGGGGCACCGGTTCGTCCGAGTCCTGGAGCCGGAAGGAGACCAGGGCGGGTGAACCGGAGGCCAGTTCGCGCCCCTGCAGGCCCTGCCAGACCTCGGCGGCGCGGGGCAGCGCGGTGTACTCGGGCGAGAGCAGCGCGAGCAGTCGGCCCTGGCCGTCGACCGGTCCGGCGACCTCCGGCGGCCGGGAGCCGGCGTAGGTCTCGGCGGCGCTGTGCAGGGAGGTCTGGTAGCCGAAGCGGGTGAGCGTCCCGGCGGCCCACTCGGCCCACATCCGGTCCTCGGGGGCGTAGCTGACGAACACCTGGCGCGGCACCGCGCGGGCGGAGCGCAGGTAGGCGCCGTAGAGCCGGCGGCGGGTCTCGGCGGTGAGCGGGCGCAGGGTGCGGACCCGGCCCTCGGTGATCCAGCCGGCCAGCCGTTCGAAGGCGTTGAGCAGGCTGCGGGCCTCCTGCGGCCGGTCGGCGACGGTGGCGGGCACCTCCTCGTAGGCGTAGAAGGGCTTGTACGGCACCTCGACGTCGGCCCAGTAGCCGGCCCGGCGGTCGCCGGCCAGCCAGCGGCCGAGGTAGGGGGCGAAGGCCTCGCGGGCGTAGTCGCGGCCGGCCTCCAGGCGCTCCTGCTCGGCGTCCTCGACCCGCATCGGCACCGGCAGCACCCGGATCGCGCGCTCCTCGGCCTCGGCGATGGCGCGGGCGGCGTCGACGCCGCCGCGGATGTTCTGGGCGCTGAAGGTGAAGCAGTCCACCACGGTGTCGGGCATCAGGACGGTGCAGATGCCGGAGGTGTCGCTGACGCCGGTGCGGCTGTCGATGAGGACGTAGTCGTACGCGCGGGCCCAGCGGTCGCGCAGCTCGCGCAGGAACTCGCCGCCGCGGATGTCCCGGCCGTGGTAGAAGCTGCGCCAGTTGAAGCTGGTGACGGCGGCGGCGTAGGCGGCGTTCTGCCGGCCGGCGGGCAGGAAGTCGAGCCGGCCGCCGGGCGGCAGGTCGAGGGCGAGGCCGCAGACGTAGCCGTCCAGCCGCCCGGGCTCGTCCAGCCAGGCGGCCGGGGACTGGCCGACCGGCCCGGCGGCGGAGGGCAGCGCCTGCCGGACGTAGGAGCGCAGCAGGTCGATCAGGCCGTCGGTGGAGTGCAGTTCGGGGTCGACCAGCAGCGGGTGGTAGTAGCGGTGGAGGCCGGGCGCCTCCAGGTCCCAGTCGACGACCAGGACGCGCAGTCCGCGGCTGGCGAGGATCCAGCCGACGTTGGCGAGCGCCATGGTGCGGCCGGTGCCGCCCTTGAAGGAGTAGAACGTGACGACCGATCCCGGTCCGCCGCGCTCCGGCTCCGGGCCGGGCTCAGTGGTCATCGTGCTTCTCCCCCCTCAGCGGGGCGGTGTCCTCGCCCCGTCTCTGGTGCGGCAGGTCCGTGGATCCCGGGCGGCCCCGGTCGACGCGTACGGTCCCCTGGCGGGGGCCCGGCGGGCCGGCCGGGATGGCCAGCCCGGGCATCGCCGGGCCGGTGTCCGGGCCGCCGCCGGGGCCGAAGCCGAAGGCGTCGCCGCCATCGTCCCCCCAATCCAGGTTGTCGTCCATGAGCTTGTTCTGGGCGACCGTCACCATGATGGTGAGCTCGTTGTCGAAGCTCTCCCGGCTCACTTTGACCCGGAACAAGTGCTCCAGGTCGCTCCGGCGCAGCCAGTTGCGCCGGAACACGTCGCGCACGCCCGCCCAGAGCGCGTCGCGCCCCGGCCCGTCGGCCGGGTCGTCGCTGCCGGCGGGCACCATCACGCCGGTGACCGGGTGGTTCTGCTCGTCATAGGCGCGCAGCGCGGTGCGGTAGCGCTCGCCGCCGGCCACCCAGGGGTCCACCAGCAGGATGCTGACCTGGCTGTCCTCGCGGGCCTGGTCGAGCTTGTCGGCGAGGGAGGCGTCGACCTCCTCCAGCGTGGTGGTGTGCCCGGCGCCGGTGATCACCTGCTGGGCGCGGGCGGCCAGCGACGGCTGGGTGGGCGGGTGGTACGGCGCCCAGTGCCAGGGCTTGGCGCCGTACCAGCCGCCCGCGCGGGAGCCGCCCGCGGCGGCGCCCTCCGAGGCGCGCCCGGCCGCGATGAACAGCCGCACCATCCCGGGCGCGGACGCCGCGGGCGGCGCCGCCGGGGGCGGGAAGTAGCCGCGCACGGCGCCGAGGTCGAACTCGGGCAGTTCGCCGAGCCGGCGCGCGGCCGCGTCCCGGACCCGCTCCGCGACCACCCGGACGACCTGCTCGTACGCCCCGGCCTGCGCGGTGCGCAGCAGCGCCCGCAGGCCGTGCCGGGCGTAGGCCTCGCCCATGTCCGGCTGGGCCCACTGGATCTTGTTCACCTCGTCGGCCAGGCCGCCCGGCTCGACGGGCTCCCAGAGCACCGGGACGAGCGCCGAGATGAGCTCCCCGGTGTCCTCGTGGTGGCGGCGGACCCGGCCGCGGAAGGCGGTCCACTCCTTGCCGCAGTAGAGGCTGGCGAAGTAGGCCGGGGAGTAGAGCGCGACCATGGTGCGGCTGCGGCCGAGCATCGTCGCCAGCTTCTCGGCCCAGTCGTCGCCCAGGCGCAGTTGTTCGGTGTCCCGGTAGGCCAGTTCCTCGACGCGCACGGCGGCGCCGACCATCCGGCCGAGTTCGTCCCGCAGGTCGTTGAAGAACTGGTTGACGAAGGCGTCCTCGGCCTCGAAGTCCCGGCGCGCGTAGCTGAAGAAGAAGTACGGCCGGTGTTGTTCGTGCTCCATCACCTGTTCCCCCCGTGCCCGACGGTCCGCGACGGCGCTGGTTTCATACCCCAGCATGTCGTGAACTCCACCGTCCACGCTGGAGAGTTGGCGGAATCGGCGGCCTCGGGGGGTTTAGCCGGTGGTCAGGCGCACTCGCCCGGTCGGGAGCGCTCCGGCGCTCGGGGGCGCGCCGACGGGGGCGCGGGCGCCCGGGGGGATCGGCGCGCCGGACGAGGGGGCGCGGGCGCCGGGCGGCGCGCTACCGGTCGAGGGCCGACTGGAAGGCGGCCAGCGGCTCCGCGCCGGGGGTCAGGGCGTCCGCGACCACCCGGCGCAACAGGTCGCCGAGGACGGTGTCGGGCAGGGCGTCGAGTTCGTCGAGCGGCAGGGCGGCGACGTCGACCAGGTCAGAGCCGAGTCCAGCGGCGGTTTCCGCACCGGTGACGCCCATCAGTCCCTCACTCGATCGTGTCGGCACAGCGGGCTGCCGGCCGGAAGTGCATCGGCCCAGGTCCGCGACGGGCATCCTACACCCGGGCCGTGACGGTCCATCAGCTCCGCGCGGACGCCGCGCGGAGGCCGTGGGCCGAACGGATCACGGGCAGAGCCGCTCCACCCGCCACCCCGTCGGGCCGGACGGATCGGCGACGTAGCGGAGCCGGTCGTGCAGGCGGTTCTCCCGGCCCTGCCAGAACTCGACGCTCCGCGGCACCACCCGGTACCCGCCCCAGAACGGCGGGACGGGCACGCCCTCGCCCTCCGGGTAGCGCCGCTCCAGCTCGGCGTAGCGCTGTTCGAGGACCTCCCGGCCGCCGACCGGGCTGGACTGCTCGCTGGCCCAGGCGCCCAGCTGGGAGCCGTGCGGGCGGGTGCGGAAGTAGGCGGCGGTCTCGTCCCGGCCGACCTTCTCCACCCGGCCCTGGACGATCACCTGGCGGGCCAGCGCGATCCACGGGAACAGCAGCCCGGCGTACGGGTTGGCGGCCAGTTCGGCCCCCTTGCGGGAGCCGTAGTTGGTGAAGAAGACGAAGCCGCGCAGGTCGTAGCCCTTGAGCAGGACGGTGCGGGAGCTGGGCCGCCCCTCGGCGTCGGCGGTGGAGAGCACCATCGCGTTGGGTTCCACCACCCCGGCGTCGTCCGCCTCGTGGAACCAGCGGGTGAACTGGCCGATCGGCTCGGGCGCGAGCTGCTCCTCGACCAGGCCCTCGTGGCTGTAGTGCTTGCGCATCACGGTGAGGTCCGGGCCGGGGCGGGCCTCGTCGGCCAGGATCCGGTAGGCGGGGCTCGGGGGCGTCGACTGGGCGCGATCCGGGGTCTGCACGCCAACATCATCCCGTACGACAAGCAACGGGGACCGCTTCCTCCGGACAAACCTCGGCGGGAGATAAGGTGTCCCGCCACCGCTTGGCCGCCCGCCATGCGGGGAATTGTCCGGAACGAGCCGTTTTGGTTCCGGGCCTCCGGGGCGCGGACGACCCCCCGACGGGAAGACCGACCGGGCCCGCGGGAAACATCACCATGGTGGTGTATGGCGCAATGCACCCCGTGCCTGTCACCCTGGCACCGAGTGCCAAACACCATTCGGTCACTGGCGCGCCGCCCCACCACGGCGGGTGCGCCGATCGCGGAACTGAACTGAAGGAGCCGTCGCATGTCCGATTTCGTACCCGGGCTTGAGGGAGTCGTCGCGTTCGAGAGCGAGATCGCCGAACCCGACCGTGAAGGCGGCGCCCTGCGGTACCGCGGTGTCGACATCGACGACCTGGTGGGCAACGTCTCCTTCGGCCACGTCTGGGGCCTGCTGGTGGACGGCAAGTTCAACCCCGGCCTGCCGGCCGCCGAGCCGTTCCCGATCCCCGTGCACTCCGGCGACATCCGGGTCGACGTGCAGTCGGCCCTCGCCATGCTCGCCCCGGTCTGGGGCCTCAAGCCGCTGCTGGACATCGACGCCGAGCAGGCCCGCGACGACCTCGCCCGGGCCGCCGTGATGGCGCTGTCCTACGTCGCCCAGTCGGCCCGCGGCCAGGGCCTGCCGATGGTCCCGCAGAGCGAGATCGACAAGGCCGAGACGGTCGTCGAGCGGTTCATGATCCGCTGGCGCGGCGAGCCGGACCCGAAGCACGTCAAGGCCGTCGACGCCTACTGGACCTCGGCCGCCGAGCACGGCATGAACGCCTCCACCTTCACCGCCCGGGTCATCGCCTCCACCGGCGCCGACGTCGCGGCCGCCCTCTCCGGCGCGGTCGGCGCGATGTCCGGCCCGCTGCACGGCGGCGCGCCGTCCCGGGTGCTCGGCATGATCGAGGAGATCGAGCGCACCGGCGACGCGACCGCCTGGGTCAAGAACGCCCTGGACAAGGGCGAGCGCCTGATGGGCTTCGGCCACCGCGTCTACCGCGCCGAGGACCCGCGCGCCCGCGTGCTGCGCCGCACCGCCAAGGAGCTCGGCGCGCCGCGCTTCGAGGTCGCCGAGGCGCTGGAGAAGGCCGCCCTGGAGGAGCTGCACAACCGCCGCCCCGACCGCGTGCTGGCCACCAACGTCGAGTTCTGGGCCGCCATCATGCTGGACTTCGCCGAGGTCCCGGCGCACATGTTCACCTCGATGTTCACCTGCGCGCGCACCGCCGGCTGGTCGGCGCACATCCTGGAGCAGAAGCGCACGGGCCGGCTCGTGCGCCCGTCCGCGCGCTACATCGGCCCCGGCCCGCGCCGCCCCGAGGAGATCGAGGGCTGGGACGCCATCGCCCGCTGACCGCCCCCGCGGGATACCGGACGAGCGTCCGGTCAGCACCCCTGAGCAGCGGGTCCGGCTCCGGCCGGGCCCGCTGTCGCCCGCCCGCGACCGGCCCGCGAGCAGCCAAGATCACAGTCTCAGCGGGCGGACGACCGTACCCCGCGGGACCCCCGGCCGGTAGGCTGCGCGCGTGGCTCAGATCCAGATCCCCGCTGACATCAAGCCCGCAGACGGCCGTTTCGGCTGCGGACCGTCCAAGGTGCGCCCCGAGGCCCTGAGTGCCCTCGCCGCCACCCAGACCTCCCTGCTCGGCACCTCGCACCGCCAGGCCCCGGTCAAGAACGTGGTCAAGCGCGTGCGCGAGGGCGTGAGCAGCCTCTTCTCGCTGCCGGACGGCTACCAGGTCGTCCTCGGCAACGGCGGCTCCACCGCCTTCTGGGACATCGCCGCCTTCGGCCTGGTGCGGGAGAAGTCCCAGCACCTGGACTTCGGCGAGTTCTCCTCGAAGTTCGCCTCCTCGGTCAAGGCCGCGCCGTGGCTCGGCGAGCCGACCGTGATCAAGACCGCCCCGGGCACCCACCCGCTGCCGGTCGCCGAGGCCGGCGTGGACGTCTACGGGCTCACCCACAACGAGACCTCGACCGGCGTCGCGATGCCGATCGCGCGCCCGGCCGGCGCGGACGAGGGCTCGCTGGTCCTGGTGGACGCCACCTCGGGCGCCGGCGGCCTGCCGGTGGACATCACCGAGACGGACGTCTACTACTTCGCCCCGCAGAAGTCCTTCGCCTCCGAGGGCGGCCTGTGGCTGGCCACCTTCTCCCCGGCCGCCCTGGAGCGCGCCGCCGAGATCGCCGGCTCCGGGCGCTACGTCCCGCCGTTCTTCTCGCTGCCGACGGCCATCGACAACTCGTCGAAGGACCAGACGTACAACACCCCGTCGATCGCCACCCTCTTCCTGCTGGCCGACCAGCTGGAGTGGATGAACGGCAACGGCGGCCTGGACTGGGCGGTCGCCCGCACCGCCGACTCCTCGTCCCGGCTGTACTCCTGGGCCGAGAAGTCCTCCTTCGCCACCCCCTTCGTGGCGAACCCGGCCGAGCGCTCCCAGGTCGTCGGCACCATCGACTTCGACGAGTCGGTGGACGCCGCCGCGGTCGCCAAGGCACTGCGTGCCAACGGCATCGTGGACACCGAGCCGTACCGCAAGCTGGGCCGCAACCAGCTGCGCATCGCGATGTTCCCGGCGATCGACCCGGCGGACGTCGAGGCGCTCACCCACTGCATCGACTACGTGGTCGAGCAGCTCTGACCCGGCCCCCGAGGACACGGCCGAGGGCCACCGCCGACGGGCGGTGGCCCTCTCGCCGTTCCGGAGCCGGGGCCCTTCGGCCTGCCCGGCCACTGCGGCTTCGCGGTCGACGCGGGCCGACGCGGGCCGACGCGGCTAGCGTCCGACCAGCGAGCTGATCAGCACGACGACCAGCATCAGCACCAGGGTGCCGGAGACGATGCGCATACGAGTCTTGGGATCCACGGTCAACGAGCGTACCTCCGGCTCATCCGGGACTCCGCCCGGGCCCTGCCCCGGGGGCGCCCCAGGAGCTCAGCCCCAGTCCGCCAGCGGCCAGCTGCGCAGCGTCTCGTAGTGCGCGGCGCCGCCGCCCAGGCCGCTGCGCACCAGGTGCAGCTCGGCGGCCGTCCACTCCGGCCCCCGGTAGCCGGCCAGCGCCGCCACCATGCCGTCCAGCTCGGCCGCCGCGACCCGCTGCACGGCCCGCCGGTGGCCGCGCGAGGAGCCGGCCCGGGCGAGGGTGAGGTGCGGGTGGAAGGCGAAGTCGTCGGTCGCCCCGGTGACCTCGGCGGTGGCCTCGGTCACGGCGTCGGCCAGCCGGCGCAGCGCCCAGGTCTGGCCCTCGACGCCGGCCCAGAGCACCCGGTCGCCGAACCGGCCCGCGCCCGCGATCCGCAGCCGGTGCACCGAATGCACCTCGCTGACGGCGGCCAGGCCCGCCTCCAGCTCCGGCAGCCGCTCGGCCGGCACCTCGCCCAGGAAGGCCAGGGTCAGGTGCCAGCCGTCGACGCCGGTCCAGCGCAGCCGCTCCGCCCCGGGCAGCTCCCGCAGCGGAGCGACGGCGTCGAAGAGCCCCTGCAGCGCCCCGGCCGAGGGCAGTACCGCCACGAACAGCCTCATGGACCAATCTTCCCGCGCCCGGCGGTCTGGGGTAGAACGTTCTTCCATGAAGATCCGCAACGGGGGCCCCTCGGACGTCCCCGACATCCTGTCCCTGCTCGACGGTGCCGTCTCCTGGCTGACCGCCCAGGGCCGCACCGGCCAGTGGGGCGACCAGCCGTTCAGCACCAACCAGGCCCGAATCGACCAGGTCTCCTCGTACGCCGAGGAGCCGTTCCTGATCCGCCTCGCCGAGGACGGGGACGGCCGCACGGTCGGCTGCTGCGTGCTCTCCGAGGACCGCGGCCGGTGGATCCCCGCCGTGGACGAGCGCGAGCTGTACGTCCGCAACCTGGTCACCGACCGCGACCGCAAGGGCTCCGGCATCGGTGCCGCGCTGATCGCCGACGCGATCGAGGAGGCCCGCCGGCGCGGCATCGGCCTGCTGCGGGTGGACTGCTACGGCGGCGCCGACCGCAAGCTGGTCGGCCGCTACCGGGCGCTCGGCTTCACCGAGACCGTGGCGTTCGAGGTCGACCAGCCGCACGGCGTCTGGCCCGGCCAGGTTCTGGAGATCCGCCTCTGACCCGAAGTCCCCACCCTGGTTTCCCCGAAGGCCGACGAGGACCTCGGGGAAACCCGACTCTCCGTCAGCAGGCCGGGGCGAGCTCGGACTTGTTGGTCGCGCCGGCGCGCGGCACGAAGGCCACCACCCGGCCGCCGCGGCCCGGGTGCAGGTCGAACCGCACCCGCAGGTCCGCGCTGCGGGCCAGCACCAGACCGACCGCGCCGGCCGCCGCCGCGGACACCAGCCCGCAGGCCAGCAGGCCGAGCCGGGGCCCGTACGAGGCGGTGACCCAGCCGACGATCGGGGCGCCGATCGGCGTGCCGCCGGTGAAGACCAGCACCAGCAGGCCCATCACCCGGCCGCGCACCTCGGGGTCGGTGGCCAGCTGCAGCGAGGCGTTGACCGAGGTGTTGAAGGTCAGCCCGAAGACCCCGATCAGCATCAGCAGCAGCGCGAAGGTCCAGTAGTCGGGCGCGAACGCGGCGACCACCTCCAGCGTGCCGAAGGCCAGCGCGGCGCCGACCAGCCGGCGCAGCCGCGGCGCGCCCCGGCGGGCGGCGAGCAGCGCACCGGTCAGCGAGCCGATCGCCATCGCGGTGTTCAGCAGGCCGTACTGGCCGGCGCCCACCTCGAAGGTGTCGTACGCGAACCCGGAGAGCAGTGTCGGGAAGTTGAAGCCGAAGGTGCCGATGAACCCGGCCAGCACCATCGGCCAGAGCAGTTCGGGCCGCTCCCTGACGTACCGCAGGCCCTCGCGCAGCTGTCCCTTCTCGCGGGCGATCGGCTCGGTCGGACGCAGTTCGCCCTCCCGCATCGCGAGCAGTCCGCCGATCACGGCGGCGAAGGACAGCGCGTTGACGGCGAACGCCCAGCCGCTGCCGACCGCGGCGATCAGCAGGCCCGCGACGGCGGGGCCGACCAACCGGGCGGTCTGGAAGTTGGCGGCGTTCAGGCTGACGGCGTTGGCGAGGTCCTTGGGCCCGACCATCTCGGAGACGAAGGCCTGCCGGGTCGGGTTGTCCACGACCGTGACCAGGCCGAGCAGCAGCGCGAAGGCGTACACGTAGTACGGCGTCACCACGCCGCCGACGGTCAGCACCGCGAGGCCGGCGGCCAGCAGGCCCATCGCGCCCTGGGTGTAGATCAGCAGCCGGCGCTTGGGCATCCGGTCCGCGAGCACGCCGCCGAACAGGCCGAGCAGCAGCATCGGCAGGAACTGCATGGCGGTGGTGATGCCGACCGCGAGCGGGCTGCCGGTGAGGCTCAGCACCAGCCAGTCCTGGGCGATCCGCTGCATCCAGGTGCCGGTGTTGGACACCACCTGGCCGGCGAAGTAGTAGCGGTAGTTGCGAACGCGCAGTGAGGAGAACATCCCCCGGGGCCGGGTGAACTCGGCGCCTGTGGGAGACGTGGCCGGGCGGGTCCGGCCGGGAGCGGCGGGGTCCGCCGCGGTGCGTTCGTCGGGGTCGTCGTCGCCGTTGCCGGGCAGTCCCGCGGGGGCGGGGGCCTGGGCGTCGGCGGTCGCGGTGGCCGCGGCGGGGTGGGTGGTCGGGTCGTCGGTACGGATGGCGGCGCTGGCTGCGGCCGGCGGTGTCACGGTGGTCTCCCCTCGTGGCGGGGGGGGCCGGGCGGGGGGGGGGGGGCGCCCGGGGGGGGGGGGGGGGGGCGGGGGGGCGGGGGGGGGCCCGCCGGGCGGGGGGGGGGGGGGGGGGGGGGGGGGGGGGGGGGGGGGGGGGGGGGGGGGGGGGTCCGGGGGGGGGGGGGGGGGGGGGCGGGGGGTGCCGGGGGGGCCCCCCCGGGGGGCGCGCGGGCCTGGGGGGGGGCCGCCCCGCTCCTGGTGTCGGTGGTCGGTCCTGCGGTGATGCGGTGCTCCTCGTTCTTCCGGCGGCTTGCCGGATTCGGTGTGCCTAGAGGTGTGCGAGCTTGTAGAGCACGGGCGCGGCCTCCCTGAGGACGGCCCACTCCTCCTCGTCGAGCCCCTGGGCGAGCTCGGCGAGCCAGACGTTCCGGCGTCGACGACTCTCCGCGAGGATCGTCTCGGCCTGCTCGGTGCTGCTGACGACCACCTGTCGGCGGTCCTCGGGGTGCGGCTCGCGCCGCACCAGCCCCTTCTCCTCCAGCATCGCGACGATCCTGGTCATCGAAGGGGGCTGCACGTGCTCCTTCCGGGCGAGCTCACCCGGCGTCGCCTTTCCGCACCGGGCGAGGGTGCCCAGCACTCCCATCTCGGTGGGACTCAGCGACTCCTCCACCCGTTGGTGTTTGAGTCGTCGGGAGAGGCGCATCGTGGACGATCGCAGCTGACTGACCGCTGCGAGGTCCTGCTCGGACATCTCGGGCATCTCTTTAGCTTACGTCATTACTCTCGCTAAGGAAAATGGGATTCCGCCGCCGTGCCGGAGGGTCACTGTCCTGTCGCTGTGATGGCTTCACCGTCCTGAGTTACCTTGCTTGTGATCTTTCAGTGCTCAGGGTTACCTTCCGCCTGCTGTGCCGTTGCTCCGTTCGTGAGTGTCGGGCTACGCGTCCTGCCTGGGGGCACACACGAGACGTCCGTTGGCGGGTTCGAGGTCGGGTACAGCAGGCGTGTCGGTAGCGAGGTCCGGCTGCCATTGGCAGACGCGTGGGCAGTACCCTTCGAGGATGCTGCTCCGGCACGCGAGATCCGGTCGTACAAGGGCCAGCACAATCTCCCAGACCGGTGGTGGTCGTCCACAGTGGAACGCCATGTCGGCTACGAGTCGTGGCTGGAGCGGGATCACGTGCTGCTGCTGGACTTCGATCCGGCGGTCGTTGGGATCACCTCGCAGCCGTTCTGGCTCTTCTGGACGACCGACGAGGGTCGGAGCCTGTCCCACGCACCCGACTACTTCGCCCGCCAGTGCGACGGGTCAGCGGTGGTCGTGGACTGCCGGCCGATTGAACGCAGGAAGCCACGTGACCTGGTGAATTCGAGGCCACACGCCACGCTTGTGAGGTGCTCGGCCGGGAGTACCGGTTGGTCGGTGCGCCTGACTCCGTCCTGGTGAGCAACATGCGGTGGCTGTCGGGATACCGGCGCCCCCGTCACCACCTGACGGATGTTGCCCACGCTCTTCGTGACGTCTTCAGCCAGCCACGGCCTGTCATGGACGGAGCCCAGGTGGCAGGGGATCCGATCGCGGTCCCTTCCGGTGCTGTTTCACCTGCTGTGGCGTCATGAACTCTTGGCGGAAACATCCGTACCGCTGCATGCGTTGAGCATGGTCCGTCCCGCGGAGCGTAGCTGATGGGCCGCCGGGTTCGCCCCGGTACTGCGGCCGGGGGATTGGGTCGTCTACGACGGTGGCGAGCACCAGGTCGTCGCACTGGCTGGAACGGCGATCCGTCTGCGATCTCTGGACGGGCCTGACCAAGTCGTGCTCGCGTCGTTCCCAATGGCCGCCCCCGACTTCGCAGTCGTGGGCTCCGATGCGCCTCCCTCACTGGAACCGTTCACGCCGTTGGACAGCCTGCCTGAGCGGGTCCTGGCTGATGCCCGGAATTGGGAACGACACGTGGTGGAGGTCGAGACGGGGCTCCCACCTGAAGCGCCGCCGGGCACCCAACCGTGTCCGGAGTTCGACCCGCAGAACCAGTCGGTCGTGCAACGCACCGAGGCGAAGGCTGCCGAGTTGGGCGTGAGCACTCGAACTGTCCAAACCAAGCGGTCCAAGTACACGAGTCAGGGCCTATGGGGCCTGGTCGATCAGCGCGCGGTACAGGAGTGGGAAGCGACGGGCCGGGCAGACGCCCGGCTGATCGAGGTGATCCGCCAGGCACTGGACGCGGAGACCGATGTCTCGGCGGGCACCCGTTCGAGGCTGATCCGTCGGGTGGTCAATGCGGTGGAGGCGACGTACGGCCCGGAGTGGTTCCGCAGCCGAGCCGGAGCACGTTCTACAAGCTCGTCGACGTGCTTTCCACCGGCCGTCACACCTTCGGCTCGGCGGTGACCCGACGGCAGACAGCGAATCGTCCAGCGGGAACGTTCACCCCGACGCTCGCCGCAAGGCCTGGTGAGCAGGTGCAGATCGACTCCACCCCGATCGACGTGATGGTGGTGGTGGACTCCGGGCAGACCATTCGCGCCGACCTGCCCATTGTGGTCGATGTTGCCACCCGGACCTTCTGTGCGGCCGCTCTCCGGCCGGTCGGCACGAAAGCGGTGGATGCAGCGCTGCTGCTGGCCAAAATGCTGGTCCCTGAGCCGATGGCCAGGCTGGTCCCCCTCGCTGCGGATGGCCGCCTCGCAGCTGCCGCATGCCCGCCTGCTGGACGTGGATGCTCGGATGGAACAGGCCGCCGCCCGGCCAGTGATCGTCCCGGACACGATCGTCATCGACGGCGGGAAGGTATTTCTATCGGACACCATCGTCGAGGCCACGTTCAGAGCGATCAACACCTTTGTTCTGTCAGCACGTCGCCGGCTACATGGGGCCGAACGTCTCCCGCCGCGGCGCGAACGTTGAGGCTGATGCCCTGGACCGTCCCTGAGCTCCAGAACTTGTTCGACGAGTGGCTGATCGCGGGCTGGCAAGCCCGGCCTCATGACAGCCTCCGAAACCCATACCGGCCGAAACGGGCGATGTCGCCGAACGAGAAGTACACGTCGCTCGTGCAGGCATGCGGCTACCTTCCGCTCACACTGTCCGGTGAGGACTATCTGGAGCTTCTGCCAGTCAGCTGGCGACAGATCAACGACTCGAGAATACTCTCCAGGGCAAACTAGCGCATTAGTAAAATTACCACACGAGAGTAGCATTGAACGCAATTCCCGCAGTGCATTGTGATATGGCCGCAACCGCCGCGCAGGATCCAACATTCTCCGCCACCGCCGCGTGGCGCCCGCGATAGAGCGCGCTTGGAATCCAAAGTTTGAGCGGATTGAGGGGTGCATCTGGCACAGCAAAGACACAAGCGTGAATCTCATGAGGAAAACATCCACAGAAAGGAATTCACATGACTTGCCATCAGAATAGCGTGGTCCCCTCAGCTGGCTCCTCGACAACGGGTCGTGCACGGACTACATCAATACCAGCCCTCCTCGCCCAACTTCGAAAGTCCTTCCCAGCCTTATAGATCGTCGAATCACCCCATCCTGCCCCATATCCAGCACACATAAGCAAGCCAAGCTCATGATTGTTAACGCGCGGATCCTTACGCAGCAACTCTAGAGCCGCGGAGCCGCCTGGGATCGACCTGATCGCCTCAATGATGGAACCTGGAACGATATTCCCATTTCCATCGGCGACATTTGACGAGATGTACAATAACCCATTGCTCTCGGATGCAAGCTTCAGGGTAATCAATTCCCGCATGGCCATCCGCTTTGCCCTGCTCCAAGAGCTGGTAACCTTCAAAGCAACTGAACCATTTGCCAGTTCGGCCAGGAGGTCAAAAGCTGGCTTAGGAGTTCTGAGAACGAATCCCTTCGCCCGCCCGGGCGACTGGCGAGAACGCAACGATCCTCGCGGTACGTGACCATCTGGCGGAAGGTAAAGCCTATCGTTTTCGAAGACGGCAAGACCCGCATAGTCAAACCAGAGGGCAAAGCACCGCGCATAGCCAAGCCATGATGGGGGCTGGGCAGCTACCGCCGGGAAAGCATTCGTAAGTTCTCGGGCATATGCTGCCGCCGCAACGCCATTACCACCCCGCTCAGCCAAGCTCGTGAATGACGAGTAGGCCCTATTTCTTTTAAGTGCTGCCGCAACCCTGCGCCGGATCTCAGTTTCAATGCTATCCGCGTTGATCACGTCGTCAAGAATCTTAACACGCTGGGGCTCATATGCCGTAAGGCCGAAGAGGCGCGGCTCACGCGACCGATTATAGATGACTTTCGTGCTGACGCCGAGATCTGTCGCAAGATCCGATACGGTGGCATCGCCTCCCAGCTCCAACACGGCAAAGATCAGTTCTGCCACGGCTCGCGGACTCTGTCGAACAATATAAGAGTCCTCGATTGGCACGCGCCCTGTGTTAAGAAAGTCCCTAAAGGTATCCCAGTAAGTATCCAGCTTTTCTGCGACCGCTACAACCAGGCGCGAGTCCAGAAGAGACTGAATCGCGGCACCATTGTACTTTTCGGTCACATCGACTGCGGAGACTGGAGCGAACCTGGCGATGTGCCTAAGCGCATCACTCTCAATCGGTGAAAGACCCGCCAGATCCGAGTCGAACAAGCTCTGCACGTTAAGAGACTCACTCACCAGCTGCTCTTGCGTCTTCTGGCGAGTCTCAAGCTCACTAATAATGTGGCCGCTCAACTTCTTAAAGAGCCACGGAAGGCCCTGGGAGTACTCTCGAATCCGCTGGCGCAAGTCTCGGGAAATTCTCACGCCAAGCCTGTGCTCAAGTCTCCTGAGTAGAGCGTCCACTTCCTGAGCACCCATTGGCCCAACGGAAACAAATGTGCTATTGCTTCGAATTTCATCACGCAGGCGAAATGGATGCGACTCTGTCCAGGCAACCAAGTCGGTTTTCCAGGCGAAACCCACCATGAGCGGGATTCCTGAATCCGGCACCATCAATGCCAGATCACGGAATTCTCGCGTTACGTCTTCGCTCTGGAAAACATTCTCGAATTGATCAAAGAAGATCAGGATCGGACGCCCATCATCCGCCCAGCGGGCGCGCCTCAAGGTCCAGATAGAGCTAGCCAGGCTGGCCCACGACGAATCGCTGGGAAGCGTTACGAGTCCGTGCTCTTGCGCTTCATTGGCAGCTTCGCGCAAGACTTCTGATACAAATCTCGGATTTGTGGCCGTTCGACTATCTACTACGATAGAGTAGCCGCGCTCGTCCTCTACAATTCTCTGAAGCTGTAGCGCAAGCGAACTCTTCCCCCAGCCGGACTGAGCATTCAAGACTAGCGTCCCGGAACGCTTCCGCACGAACCCCTTTAGGTCCAGGATCGTTGATTCTCGACCCACGAAGTACTCTGGCGAAGCAGGAAGCTGGTACTCAAAATCGGCCGAACTTCCACGCACCCTTACGATCGTGAATGGGAAAATATCCTCGCGCTCTTCGTGCGTTTCTACCTTCCCTAGATCTGAGACTGTCTTTATGGGCAGGCCGGCAGCATAGACTTCCCCCTTCAATAGGGACTTTACGCTGGCAGGCACCCTGGATCCGCTGGCAGACCAAATAAGGATCGAGTCCGCCCGATGAGACTCTGGGTCAAGAATCTTTACACATGTGAAGATTCCATCTTCCGCAATAATGATAGCCGGATCACTATGCGCGGGAACAATTGGGGTCAACTGTGAAAGTTCGGAAATTAGCCCGCGCCCGCGCAGTAGCTCAACAATGTCAGAAACATTGAAGTATCTAAAGAGCTTATCCATGGCTGCGGCTTTTCTGGATACTTCTTCCCCTTGCGCAACAAGCCTCGGGATTACAAACAGGTAGCCGGAGACGTTCGGATCGCCTTCATATCGCGCTAGCTGCAGCTTCCCCAGGAATGACGTGCATGCTTGGGCTTTCACATTCGACGTGTAAGATTTGCACTCAACAATCGCAGACTGCCCGCCGATGGAGCTTGTGGCAGCTATGTCGATTTCGATGCCATCCGCCGTTACATTCAAGTCTCCTACGGTTGGCGCTTCATAGCCATACTCATGCAATAGGAGGGCGACGAACTTCTCAAAGAGGCGGCCCTTTGAATTATTCTTCGCTGCGGTTGTGTCTCCTGATGCCAGCACCAGGACCTGATAGTCCTGGACCACTACGCGCTCCATGGCCACCATCATAGGGGCCACTAGTGACATCGTGAGTCCGTACTTCGTTGTCCCTCTCGCTAGTTGATGTTCATTCAGCTCGGCGTGCAGAGCTGAAGGCCAGCTCAACGAAGCCAAGCCTTGGGCTCACGTGGCACCACACCCGTTGGAACCATGGATCGGCAGCCTGCCCGTTCCGCTCTGGTCTGAGAACGCTGTCGTGGCCCAGATCTGAAGAGTTCGGCTGGACACGCGAACCAGAGGTAGGTAGCCCTACCATTCACCCGCCAGGTCGGCGAGCGTGCCAAGTGTTCCGATGGGGGAGACAGGACAGTCACCCCGGTGCCATATTGGGTCTTGGGCCCCAGCTCTCGACTCCCAGAAGGGCCGACCTGCCATGTCCGACCTCGCCACCGAGCAGTCCGAGCGGTCCGAACGGCCGCGGCCGTCCGAGCGGTCCGAGCGGTCCGAGCGCACCGGGCCCGGCGACACCGGCTTCGCCCGGCTCGCCATGGTCACCATCGACTGCGCCGACCCGGTCGCGCTGGCCGCGTTCTACGGCGAGCTGCTGGGGTGGGAGACCAGGCACGCGGACGAGCACTTCGCGATCCTGGACAACCCGGAGGGCGGCAGCCCGCTGGGCTTCGGCCGGGTGACCGGGTACCGGCCGGAGCCGTGGACGGAACCGGACGGCAGCAAGCACTTCCACCTCGACTTCTACGTCGACGACCTGGACGAGGCCACCGCGAAGGCCCTCGCGCTCGGCGCCACCGAGCCCGCCTACCAGCACGGCCGCACACTGCGGGTGCTGATCGACCCGGCCGGCCACCCGTTCGGGCTAGCCCCGCTGGAGTGAGCACCGAACGGGCCCTGGGGGGCGGTGCGCAGGCGGTGTCAGGGGTTGGTGCCGGGATCATGCAGGCCTCGTAAAGGTCCTTTCTGACCTGGCACTTCACGAAAAACACGAACATTGTGCGACTACCGGGCAGTGGCTACTCTGCCCGATTGTCAGGGGCACCACATGACAGGCTCCTTCCCGCGGGACCACGCTCCCGTTCCGGTGCCCGTTGCCGCGCGCCTTCCCCGGCCAGCCGCGTCCGCTCACGCCCTGGTGCCCTCAACCCTCGTCCAGGGAGCTCTATTGGGTGCGATCCACCATGCCGACCACGGCTGGGTGACCCCGGCGGTCTCGTACTTCGTCGCCTGCGTCGGCGCCTTCGTCGCGCTGCGCAGCGCCCGCTGGGCACTCGTCTCCCAGGGCCGCACCCGGGCCGTCTGGCTGCTGTTCGCCTCGACCTCGCTCGGGGCCGGGATCTGGTCCATGCACTTCATCGCGATGCTCGGCTTCTCCGTGACCGGCGTCGAGATCAGCTACCGGCCCGGCCTGACCGTGCTCAGCCTGCTGGTCGCCGTCGCCGTGGTCGGCGTCGGGCTCTTCACCGTCGGGTACTGGCGACGGCACCCTGCCCTGGCGCTGCTGGTCGGCGGGCTGACCACCGGTCTCGGGGTCGCCGCGATGCACTACCTGGGCATGGCCGCGATGGTGCTGCCCGGCCGGCTCGGCTACGACCGGCTCACCGTGGCGGCCTCGGTGGTGATCGCCGTGGTCGCGGCCACGGCCGCGCTCTGGGCCGCGCTGAACATCCGGGGCACCATCGCCGTGCTGGCGGCGGCGCCGGTGATGGGCGTGGCGGTCTGCGCGATGCACTACACCGGCATGGCGGCGCTCTCCGTCCACCTGGACTTCTCGCGCTCCACCGAGGACGGGGTGATGGCGCTCCAGTTCATCTTCCCGCTCGGGGTCGGGCTCGGCTGCTACGTGTTCTTCGGCTCGCTGGCGTTCGCCGTCTCGCCGAGCCGGTCCGACGCCCAGCCCCTGCTGGCCGGTCCGGCCGCCCCGCTGCCCCCGCGTGCCCCCGGGGCCGCGCGGGCGGCGCGCACCCCGGGCGGCCCGGACAGCCCACTGGTCCCGCCGCAGCAGCGGCGGCGGCGGCCGGTGGGCGGGGCGACCCGGCGCTGACGCGCCGGGTCGGGAGCGGGGCCCGATCGGGCGCCCGGCCGGGCCCCCCACCCCGGCCGGGCGTCGCCCGCTCCCCCTGACGACGGCCCGGGCCGCACGACCGCCCAAGGCCGTACGGCTACTCGGGCCGCCCGAGCAGCCCCGCCACGTGCTCCGGCGTGGCCACCGGGCAGACCTTGTGCACGAAGTCCCGCCGCAGCGCGTGGTACGGCTCGCCCGCCCGGTAGAAGTTGGCGTGCATCCGGCGCAGTTCCTCCGCCCGGTACTCGGCCAGCGGCTTCTCCTCCTCGTCGGCCGCGCGGCGGCGCTTCTTGTCCACCAGCCGCCCGGTGAGCTCCGGCGAGGCGGCGATCCGGGCCGCCTCGCGGGCCGCCCAGCGGCGGAATCCGGCCGCGTCCCCGCCGACCGTACGGTCCACCAGGCCGAGCCGGCGGGCGTGGTCGGCGCCGACCGGCAGCGCCTCGGTGGTGAGCCGCTCGGCCTGCTCGGCGCCGACCCGGCGGGGCAGGGTGTACGTCCAGTACTCGGAGCCGTACAGGCCCATCAGCCGGTAGTGCGGATTGAGCACCGCCGACTCCCGGCACCACACCTCGTCGGCGGCGAGCGCCATCATCAGCCCGCCGGCCGCCGCGTTCCCGGCCAGCGCCGCCACCGTCACCTTGTCCGTCGTGGTCAGCACCGCCTCGACGAAGTCGTCCATCGCGTTGATGTTCTCCCACGACTCCAGCGCCGGGAAGGCCGCGCCCTGGATGACGTTGAGGTGGATCCCGTTGGAGTAGAAGTCCCGGGGCGCGCCGAGCACCAGCACCGAGGTCGGCCGCTCGGCCGCCGCCCGGTAGGCGGCGAGCAGCCGGCGGCACTGCTCGGTGCTCATCGCCCCGCCCGCGTAGGCGAATTCGAGGAAGCCGACGTCGCCCTCCTCGCGGTAGCGCAGCTCCGACCAGGTGTCCCGGCGGCCCGCCGCCTCCGGGCTCACCGGCACCTCGCGGACCCGGTGCAGCTCGTCGGCGAGCACGGTGGCGGCCGGCAGCTTGAAGGTGGCCGGCCCGCCGGGAGTGCGGCGCGGGCGCAGCTGGGGTATCCACACCGCGCCGTCCACGGTGGCCCGGCAGATCGCGCCGTCCCGGGTGGCCAGCACGGCGCCGGGCACCGGGCCGCGCAGCTGGTCCTCGGGGTGGCCGCCGTGCAGGAAGAACTCCCGTCCGTACAGCTCGTCCAGGACGCCGGGCTGGGAGTCGGCGGCGCGCAGGCGGCGCAGCACGGTGGCGGTGTCGTCCCGCTCCCAGTCGATCCGCCGCTCCTCCTGGCGCAGGAAGGGCCGCGGTTCGCCGTGCACGTCCGGCCGGGAGTAGTCCAGCGGTTCGGGGGTGTACACCCCGCCCTCGTAGCGCTGGACGGCCAGCAGGACGGCCTCGACGGCTGCGTCCGCGAGCTCGCCCCGGTACAGCTCGCTCTTGCCGCAGGCGGGGACGGGGAACTCGACGGAGGCCCAGATGTCGCCGGCGTCCATCTCCTCGACGGCCTGCAGCACGGTGACCCCCCAGCGCTCCACCCCCTCGGTGATCGCCCGGTCGAGCGAGGAGGGGCCGCGGTCGCCCTTGGGCCCCGGGTGGACGATCAGGACGGTCCGGGTGGACCAGATGTCCTGCGGGACGGCCTTGGTGAGCATCGGGCAGACGATCAGCTCGGGATCGGTGCGGGCCACCCCCGCTCTCATCTGCTCGTCGCCGAGGGCGAGTTGGACGGCGACCTGGTGGCCGCGCTCGCGCAGGGCGGTGTGGACGCGCTGGGTCAGGCTGTTGAACGCGCTGGCGATCAGGAGAATGCGCAAGGAGGGCCTCCGGCGGGAACTGGGGTCGCGCGCAGGCGATGAAACCAGGGCATGGACACGTAATGATTACGGTCCGTACCTCGGCGCTCTACTCTCACGCACCCCGCACACCTGTGCGCCGCGCTTCGCCGGATCTCCCCAAGTCCCCGTTGCGGTGGAGTACCCTCCCGTGCCACGCCTCCCGCCTCCCGGCTCCGGCACGACGGCCCCCGGAACGCCGACCGCGGGACGACGGCTCAGCGCGGGAACGCCCGGCGGGCCCGCCAGGTGGTGTGCTCCCGGGAGACCGCGTCCTCCGCGTCGGCGGCCAACCGGGCCCAGCTCGCCTCGGCGTCCGGCGCCCGGAGGTCGAGGTCGGACAGCTGGTTGCCGACGTTCTCCAGCTCGCGCGCGGCCAGCTGGTACGCGGCGGCCAGCGGGCCGAGCTGCTTGAGCTGCGTCCAGGCGATGATCGCCGCGGCCGCGGCCGAGCTGGCGCCGAAGAGGTGCACCGACAGCGCGCCGGTGGCCTGGGCGACGGCCGCCGCCGCGCCGACGATGATCAGCACCGCGATGCCGAGCCCCCAGGAGACCGCCTGCGAGTCGCAGGCCTCGGCCCGGGAGCGGTACCAGGTGCGCTGGCCCTCGACGCGGGTGCGCAGGTAGAGGGTGCGCCGCGCGGTCAGGTTCCCGGCGCGCTGCCGGCGCATCTCCGGGGTGATCTCGGCGACGCTGCCGGGCGGCACGATCTCCGGGTCCTCGAAGGCCCGCAGCACGTCCTCGACCTGGAGCAGGTAGCCGCGGTCCACGTCCGCGGACTCGGCCGGGCCGTCGAACGGCCGGGCCCGGACGGTGTACTTCCAGGCGAGCGTCTTGACCGACTCGGCCGCCGCCCGGGCCTGGTACCAGCGGCCCTGCGGGTTGCCGCGGCGCAGCCGGGACCAGAAGTAGCCGGCCACCAGGAACGCGGCCACCGAGAACAGCGGCCAGACGTCGAAGTCGCCCTTGTCGTCCGGGCCGGGGAACGACCCGATCACGGCGGCGACCACCAGCATCGCGATCAGTCCGCGGTACCAGCGCAGCGTCTCGCGCTGGCCGTCCAGCGAGGCCTTGTCCGCCGTCCAGAACAGCTCCGGCAGCAGCTGTGCCTCGACGCCCCCCGGCGGATCCTGTTGCACCATCGGTCGAGCCCCCTCCCCCTTCTCCGTCCAGCCAGTATTCCCGTCGGCAACTCGCCTACACGGGTGCCTTTTTGACAACTTCTGACGGCCGACCGTTGATCCGCCGCCCTGTAACCGATATAAACAGTTACATGCCGCTGCACTGGAAGCTCGTCATCGACTGCACCGACCCGCACCGCCAGGCCGCCTTCTGGGCCGCCGCCCTGGAGTACACGCTGGAGGACCACAGCACGCTGATCACCCGGCTGCTCGCCGCCGGCGCGGTCGGCCCGGAGGCCCTCACCGAGCTGGACGGCCGTCCGGCCTGGCGCTCGCTGGCCGCCGTCCGCCATCCCGAGGACCCGTTCGACCCGGCCTCGGACACCGGCCTCGGCCGCCGTGTCCTGTTCCAGGCCGTCCCCGAGGCCAAGCAGGGCAAGAACCGCCTGCACCTCGACGTCCACCCCGGCCCGGGCGAGCGCGCGGCCACCGTCGCCCGCCTCGAAGGCCTCGGCGCCTCGGTCCTGCGCCAGGTCGAGGAGCCCGGCGGCGCCTGGACCGTCATGCGGGACCCGGAGGGCAACGAATTCTGCGTCCACTGACCGGTGGACCGCCCGCGGAAACGCCGTGGCCCCGTCCTCCCCGGCGGGAGGACGGGGCCACGGGCGGCCGTACGGCGTCAGAGCAGGCCGAAGGCCGGCATCAGGTAGTAGAAGGCGAACACCGCCGCCACCGCGTACATCGGGACGGGGACCCCGCGGCCGCGACCGGCGGCCAGGCGCAGCACGCAGAAGGCGATGAAGCCCAGGCCGATGCCGTTGGTGATGCTGTAGGTGAACGGCATCATCACGATGGTCAGGAAGGCCGGGATCGCGATCGTGTAGTCCGCCCAGTCGATCTCCTTGATCGAGTTGGCCAGGATCAGGAAGCCGACGGTGATCAGGGCCGGGGTGGCGGCCTGGGCCGGGACCATGGTGGCGAGCGGTGTGAGGAAGAGCGCCACCACGAAGAGCAGGCCGGTGACGATCGAGGCGAAGCCGGTCCGGGCGCCCTCGCCGACACCGGCGGTGGACTCGACGAAGCAGGTGTTGGCCGAGGCCGAGGTGGCGCCGCCGGCCGCGGTGGCGATGCCGTCGACCATCAGGACCTTGTTGATGCCGGGCAGGTCGCCGTTGCGGTCCAGCAGGTGGGCCTCGTCGGCCACGCCGAGGATGGTGCCCATCGCGTCGAAGAAGCACGACATCAGCACGGTGAAGACGAACAGCAGCCCGGTCAGCACGCCGACCTTCTCGAAGCCGCCGAACAGGCTGACCTTGCCGACCAGCCCGAAGTCCGGCGCGGAGACCGGGTTGCCGGGCCAGGTCGGGACGGTGAGGCCCCACTTGAGCGCCGGGATGTCGGCCACCTTGTCGATGATCGCGGCGAGCGCGGTGGAGACCGCGATGCTGATCAGGATGGCGCCGGGCACCTTGCGGATCAGCAGGATCAGGGTGAGCACCAGGCCGATCACGAAGATCAGCACCGGGAAGCCGAGCAGGTGTCCGTTGCCGCCGAGCTGGAGCGGGACGGTGGTGTGGGCGGCGTCCGGGATGCGGCTGACGAAGCCCGAGTCGACCAGGCCGACCAGGCTGATGAACAGACCGATACCGATCGCGATGGCCTTGCGCAGACCGAGCGGGACGGCGTTCATGACCCGCTCGCGCAGCCCGGTGGCGACCAGCAGCATGATCGCGAAGCCGGCCAGCACGACCATGCCCATGGCGTCCGGCCAGGTCATCTTGGGGGCGAGCTGGAGCGCCACGATCGTGTTGACGCCGAGTCCGGCGGCCAGGCCGATCGGGACGTTGCCGATGACGCCCATCAGGAGGGTGGTGAGACCCGCGGTGAGGGCGGTGGCGGTGACCAGCTGACCGCTGTCCAGGTGGGCCCCGGTGACGTCCGTGCCGCTGGCCAGGATGATCGGGTTCAGCACCAGGATGTACGCCATGGTGAAGAAGGTGGCGACACCGCCGCGGATCTCGCGCGGCAGGGTGGAGCCGCGCTCGCTGATCCGGAAGAAGCGGTCGACGGCGCCGGTGGGGGGCTTCGGCGCGGCGTCGGCGGGTTCGGGCGACTCGGTGGTCGGCTGGACCACAGGCATGCGTGCGTCCTCTGTGGGGGAGCTGAGGAGAGGGAGGGGACGCCCGGGGCGACGGTGGCCGGGCGCAGATCTTTAAGTATGGTTTCCCGATCGCACACGCGCTATCTTCGCGCGTAGAGCCCGTACGGGGTCACGGCGCCCGCACAGCCGCCCCACCGCACCGTACGCTAGGCCCCATGCCCAAGACGCCACTGCACCCCTCGCCCCCTCCGCTGGAGGCCAACGACGTCGCCATCGTCGGCGGCGGCACGGTGCTGTGGTTCGTGGCCTTCCTCGCCCTGCTCCCCTTCCAGGGCACCCTCTCCGAGCACGGCCACGGCACCTGGCCCTGGATCTGCCTCTCCGGCGGCCTGCTCGGCCTGATCGGCCTCTGGTACTGCCGCGCCCGGCGGGACGCGATCGCCCGTAGCCGCGCCGCCGAGGACGCCGGACGGACCGTCGGACGGACGGCCGGAGACGACGGCCGGAACCAGGCCACCCGGTCGGACTGAATAGTCCTTTAGTAGCACGCATCGGACATAAGGCGCCCGTAGAGTCGGTGCCATGACGCAGCCTGCCCAGCCAGCGGAAGAGCGGCCGACCGACGGGGAATGGCCGGACGGAGCGCACCCCCTCGGCCTGCTGCCCGGCCGGCGCGGTGGCCTGACCGCCGCCGAGGTGGCCGAGCGGGTCGCGAAGGGCCAGGTCAACGACGTGCCGGTGCGGTCCAGCCGGTCCACCGCGGAGATCGTCCGGGCCAACGTCCTCACCCGCTTCAACGCGATCATCGGCGTGATGTTCGGGATCATCCTGGTCGTCGGTCCGATCCAGGACGGGCTGTTCGGCCTGGTCATCGTGGCCAACACGGCGATCGGCATCATCCAGGAACTGCGCGCCAAGAAGACCCTGGACAGCCTCGCCCTGATCGGCGAGGCCCGCCCGCAGGTCCGCCGGGACGGCTCCGCCCAGCAGGTCGGCGTCTCCGAGATCGTCCTCGACGACACCGTGCTGCTCGGCACCGGCGACAAGGTGATCGTGGACGGCGAGGTCACCGAGGCGGACGGGCTGGAGATCGACGAGTCGCTGCTCACCGGCGAGCCCGACCCGGTCCTCAAGCAGCCCGGCGACCAGGTGATGTCCGGCAGCTTCGTGGTGGCCGGCGCCGGCGCCTTCACCGCCACCAAGGTCGGCCGCGAGGCCTACGCGGCCCAGCTCGCCGAGGAGGCCAGCAAGTTCACCCTGGTGAAGTCGGAGCTGCGCTCCGGCATCGACAGCATCCTGCGGATCATCACCTACCTGCTGGTCCCCACCGCCCTCGGCCTGATCATCAGCCAGCTGGCCGTCGAGGGCCGGGACTGGAAGGAGGCCGTCCGGCGCATGGTGGCCGGCATCGTGCCGATGGTCCCCGAGGGCCTGGTGCTGCTCACCTCGGTCGCCTTCGCGATCGGCGTGGTGCGGCTCGGCCGCAAGCAGTGCCTGGTCCAGGAGCTCCCCGCGATCGAGGGCCTGGCCCGGGTGGACACCGTCTGCCTGGACAAGACCGGCACCCTCACCGAGGGCGGCATGGACGTGGTCGACCTCCGGGTGCTCGCCGACGGGGAGCCCGCCGCCGTCACCCCGGAGACCGTCGAGCACGCGCTGGCCGTGATGGCCGGCGCCGACGCCCGCCCCAACCCGTCCATGCGGGCCGTCATCGACGCGTACGGGCGCGGCGACGGCGGTGCGGACGGCGCGCCGGGGAACGGCTGGCGGGTGATCGAGGCGATGCCCTTCTCCTCCGCCCGCAAGTGGAGCGGCGTGCAGCTGCTGGAGCCGCAGGGCGGCGAGGCCAGCTGGCTGCTCGGCGCGCCCGACGTGCTGCTGCCCGCCGGGCACCCGGCGCTGGCCGAGGTGGACGAACTGGGCGCCAAGGGCCTGCGGGTGCTGCTGCTGGGCCGCACCCCCGTCCCGCTGGACGCCCCCGACCCGGCGGCCGACCTCACCCCGCTCGCCCTGGTGGTGCTCCAGCAGCGGCTGCGCTCGGACGCCGCCGAGACCCTGCGCTACTTCGAGAGCCAGCGGGTCCGGGCCAAGGTCATCTCCGGCGACGCGGCGGTCTCGGTCGGCGCGGTGGCCGGCCACCTGGGCCTGCCCGGCGCCGACCACCCGCTGGACGCCCGCAGCCTGCCCGCCGACCCGGAGGAGCTCGCCGACACCGCCGACCGGACCAGTGTCTTCGGCCGGGTCACCCCGCAGCAGAAGCGCCGGCTGGTCGGGGCCCTGCAGTCCCGCGGGCACACCGTGGCGATGACCGGCGACGGCGTCAACGACGTGCTCGCGCTCAAGGACGCCGACATCGGCGTGGCGATGGGCACCGGCTCCGACGCCACCAAGGCGGTCGCCCAGATCGTGCTGCTGAACGACTCCTTCGCCTCGCTGCCCTCGGTGGTGGCCGAGGGCCGCCGGGTGATCGGCAACATCGAGCGGGTCGCTTCGCTCTTCCTGGTGAAGACCGTCTACTCGGTGCTGCTGGCGCTGCTGGTGATCTTCACCCACTCGCCGTACCCGTTCCTGCCCCGGCACTCCACCGTGCTGTCCTCGCTGACCATCGGCATCCCGGCGTTCTTCCTCGCGCTCGCCCCCAACAACGAGCGGGCCCGCACCGGCTTCGTGAAGCGCGTGCTGCGCCTCGCGATCCCCGGCGGCGCCATCGCCGGCACCGGCACCTTCGTCGCCTACACCCTCGCCCGCACCGACCACGCGACCGACCTCACGGCCGACACCAGCGTGGCCACCCTGACGCTCTTCCTGATCGCCATCTGGGTGCTCGCCATCGTCGCCCGCCCGTACAACTGGTGGCGCCTGCTGCTGATCGGCAGCATGGGCGGCGCCTTCGCCCTGGTCCTGCTGGTGCCCCCGCTGAAGACGTTCTTCGACCTCTCCCTGGTCGGCTTCCGCGACCCGCTGACGGGCGTGGCCATCGCGGTGGTCTGCGGCATCGCGCTGGAGGTCGCCTGGGCCTGGATGAAGCGCCGCGGGTACGAGTAACGTGCCCGGCGGGAGGGGGTGCCGACATGGCGTACCGAGGTGGGGAACCCGATCGTGAGGCCGGGCAGGTCGAGGCCTTCGCGGCCTTCCTGGGCGGCGCGCTGGCCGCCGGGCTGGCCGTCCTGGCGCTGCTGGGCGGCAGCTGGCTGGCGGACGCCGGCGGGCCGGCCGCCCCGGCCCGGCCGTGGCTGCCGACGGCCGTGAAGGCCCTGGTGGCGGCCGTCTGGCCGGCCACCACCGTCGGCCTCTACCTGCGGCTCAAGCGCCGCGGGCGGACGCGCCGGGCCGACTCGGCCCGCTGACGCCCGGCCCCCGGGGCCCCGGCCCGCTCAGCCCTCGAAGTCGCGGGCGGCGGAGAGCTCGTAGGCGCGGTCCGGCTCGCTGAGGGCGGCCAGCACCTCGAAGCGGCGGTGCCACTGCCCGACCGACCAGGCCAGCCCCGCGGCGAGGCCCTCCGGGGTGGCCGCGTGCAGCAGGCCGGACACCGGCGGGACCTCGAACTCGTCGTCCTCGTCGCCGGCCTCGGCCAGCTCCGGGTCGTACGGCGGCTCCGGGGTGTCCGCCCCGGTGTCCCAGCGCCAGTCCACCGCCGCCTCGGCGCCGTCCGGCCCGACGACCAGCAGCTCCTCGTGCTCCTCGTAGGCGACCGGGCAGCCGGGCAGCAGCTCCCGCACCACCGCCGGGACCCGGTGCAGCGCGCCCTCGGAGAGCACCCGGCCGCCCGCCACCTCGCTGGCCAGCGACACGTGCAGCCGCTCGGCGAGGTCGGCGGCCAGCGCCGGGGCGACCGGCAGCAGCGGGTACGGGTGCAGCAGCTGGACCAGGTCCGGGGCGTCGGCGACGACCGCCTCGGTGGCGTCCACCACCACGGTGTGGTCCGGCCGGCGCCCGGTGGCCGGGTCCAGCGGCGGCAGCGCCCGCACCACGTCCAGCGGCTCGATCCGCTCGCGGTCCACCCGGGCCAGCGCGGTGTGGATGCCGTGCAGCTGGCGGTGGCCGACCTCGGCGGCCGGGTCGGTCATCCGGTCCAGCACCTCGTCCGGCCCGTGCGGCTCGGCGAGCAGCGCTGCCAGCGTGGTGCGCACCCCGAGCGCGTGCAGGAACCGGTCGTCCAGGGTGGTGCGGGCCTCGTCGTACAGGCCGCGCAGCAGCGGGTCGGCGCCGGCGGCGCGCAGACCGGCCGGCTCCCGGCCCGCCAGCACCGGGTGGTCGCGCAGCCACCACGCGGTGTACGGCGGCAGGTCGGCGTACGAGCCGTCCGGCAGCAGGGTGCGCACCGGGTTGACGACGGCGTCCCGGTACGGCGGGCGGGCCAGCGCGGCGAGCGCCTCCGGCCAGGCGTCGTCGTCCACCAGGTCGAGGTCGCGCACCGCCAGCAGCTCGGCGGCCACCGGCGGGACACCGACCGCCTCGTCGGCCTGCAGCGCCTCCAGCGCGTCCTCGGCCCACTCGGCGAGCCCGTCCGGCGCCTCGTCCAGCAGGCCGGTGGGGTGGCCGCCGGCCGCGCGGTCGGCCGGGACGGTGGGGTCCAGCCGCTCCAGGTCGTCCGGGTCGAGCACAACGTCCTCGGCGCGCACCAGCACGAAGTCGGCCAGCACGCCGACGGCGGCGAGCACCTCCGGCCCCCAGCGCTCCAGCAGCTCGTCGTCCACCCAGCCGGCGTCCTCCTCGCGGGCGAGCGCGGCGAACGGGCTTCCGGGCAGCACGAGTTCGCCGGCCCGGGCGGGCTCGCCCTCGTCGTCGAGCAGCGCCAGCCGGGCCAGCCAGGGGTGGGCGCCCGGCTCGGCGGCGGCGGCCTTCACCAACGCCAGGACGGCGTCGGCGAGTTCGAGCGCCGCGTCGAGGTCGTCCTCGGCCAGCTCGTAGGAGCGGGCGACGGCGGCCCGCACCTCGGGGGTGTCCAGCACCCCGGCCGGGGTGGCGGTGCCGGCGCCGAGCTTGGCCAGCAGCGGGTGGGCGGCCTCGGGGTGGGCCAGCCGCAGGTCGAGCGCGGCGAGCGCGCCGGCGAGCGACCCGGGGTAGCCGGGGAAGGCCGCCCAGTCGGCGTCCTCGGAGGGCAGCAGCACGCGCCGCGGCCCGGTGACCGTCCGCCCGTCGGCGAGCGGGACGGGCAGCGCGCCGAGCGCCTCCGGGTCGGCCGCGCCGAGCGCCGCGTACAGGTTGCGCCACCAGGCGGGCTCGCGGTCCAGGCCGCCGAGCTGGTCCACCACCTCGGCCAGCGGCACCCGGCGCACGTTCAGCACCCGCAGCTCGGTGCGGCGCTCCAGGCCGGCCGGCAGCAGCCCGGGGAAGATCGGCGCGAGCGCCTCGACCACCGAGCCGTCCGCGCCCTCCAGCAGCGTCGCGTCGCGGGGCCGCAGCGCGGGCGTGCCCTGCTCGACCGGCGCCGGGTGCGGCAGGAACGGCGTGCCGGGCAGCCGGGAGAGCACCGCGGCGCGCAGCGCGTTGTCCAGCGCGCCCTGGCCGAGCGGGGCCGGGACGAGGCCGAGCGAGCCGAGGTCGGCGCCACGGGCGCGCAGCAGTTCGGCGTAGCTGTCGGCGGCCCGCTCGGTGAGGAAGTCGGCCAGCGGGCCGGGCGCGACGTGCCGGCGGGTGGAGTCCAGCGGGTACGAGGCGATCAGCAGCGCGGGCAGGCCGACCGGCTCGTCGCTGGGGGTGGGCGCGTGCAGCACCGAGGCGATCCCGGGCCGCTGCGGGGCACCGTCCGGGCCGACCGGGACGGCCCAGGTCACCGTCCAGTACGGGCGGGCGCGCTCCTCGGTGGGCCGGTCGGCCAGCAGCTCGGCGGCGAGCGTGCCGGAGGCGCCGGCGGTCTGCCAGACCGTCTGCCGCAGCCCGCCGCCCGCGTCGTCGGTGACGGTGACCTCGGTGACCCCGTCCGGGCGGGTCTCGGCGGCGGCCCGGGTGAGTGTGCGGGTGCCGTCCGGGGTCTCCACCACGACCTCGCGCAGGCCGGGCAGGGTGAGCAGCAGCGCGTCGTCGATCCCGGCCAGCAGACGGCGGGTCAGGTCCTCGGCGGCGGCGTCCCGCAGCGGCAGCACGACCACCGTGTCGTAGCCGTCCGGGGCCGGGCCCTCCGCGGCGAACGGCAGCCGCAGCAACGGCACGTGGCCGTCCCGGCGGCGCAGCTCGTCGGCCAGTTCGGGCTGGGCCCCGGCCAGCGCCCGGGCCTCGCCGAGCGACCAGCGCACCCCGCCGGTGGCGCTCAGCACGGCGGGCTCGTCGCTGACCGCGAGGACGGCGGCGAAGCCGACCCCGAACCGGCCGACGGCGGGCTCCTCGCCGCGCTTGGAGGACGCGCGCAGGGTGGACAGCGACTCGACGGCGGCCGCGTCCAGCGGGGCACCGGTGTTGGCGGCGGCGAGCACGCCGTCGGCGAGGGTCAGCCGCAGCCGGCCGGGGCCGTGGCCGGCCCGCACCGCGGCGTCGGCCGCGTTCTGCGCCAACTCGACCACCAGGCGGTCCCGGTAGCCGCCGAGCGCCAGCTCCTCCTCGGCGTTGGCGTCCTCCCGGAACCGGGCCGGCGAGGCGGCCCAGGCGTCCAGCACCCGCCGCCGCAGCGCGGCGCTCCCGAAGGGGTCCGCGAGGTGCTCGTCCGTGCCGCTGCCGATGATCCGAGGTTCCACTGGACCTGCCGCCTTCCGCTGCCCTGTTCGTCGTAGGGCATTCTTCCCTGCCCGGGCACCCCCGACGGACCACGGGCGCCCGCTGCCTATGCCGAGGCCCGGGTTCCGGTCGGTGAGGGGGAGGGCACGCGGTCTCCGACGGTTCCTGGTACGTCCTGGTACGTCCTGGTCGAACGCGACCGCGCCGCCCCGCCCGGGCGCGGGCTGTTCGGCCGCCGCTGAGCCCGGGAACGCCGACGGCCCGCCCCAGTTCGTCGCCGGGGCGGGCCGTGCGGCCCGGGGCCTCAGGAGTGGCCGAGCTCCTCGGCCGGGGCGTCGGGTTCGACGGAGCCGGAGGCGCGGTCGGGGTGCAGCGGGAGCGGCTCGACCACCAGCTCGTCCAGGATCAGCTCGGACGGCGCCGGCGGGGCCGGGATGACGGCCGCCTCGGAGTGCCCGCCGCAGCCGTACGCGAAGGAGACGATCTGGCCGTCGGCCGGGCCGAACTCGTTGCCGCACACGCCGAACGCCTGACCGAGCGAGCCGCCGATCGGGACCAGGAAGCCGCAGCTCGCGCACGAGGCCGGCGCGGCCTGCGCCATCGGGGTCTGCGGGCCGTGGACCTTCTCCCAGCGCTCGGCGGCCAGGTGCAGGCCGAGCCGGGAGAGCACCCGGCTGCGGCCGAGGCCCAGCTCCTCGGCGACGGCGTTGATCCGGGCGCGGGCCGGGGCGGGCTGGACGTGCGGGTCGGTGACGACCAGGTCCTCGTCGTCCACCAGGGCGACCGCGGAGTTCGGCGCGGGCTCGTCCTCGCCGGTCCAGCCGGGCTCCAGCCGCAGGTCGTCGGCGTCGGTGGGCAGCAGGTCGCCCGGGCCCATGTCGCCGGGGCGCAGCCGGTCGCTCCACGGCACCCACTGCGGGGCGAGGACCGCGTCGGGGCCGGGCAGCAGCACGACCTCGTCCAGGGTGACGTTCTTGGCGCGCGGCGCACGCGCGACGGTGACCGCCCAGTGCCAGCCCCGGTACGCCGCGTCAAGGCACTCGAAGGTGTGGGTGACGACGCGGTCGGCGTCCGCCTGGACACCCAGGTGCGGCCCGACGGCCTCCGCACCGACGGCCTCCTCGGCGGCCTGGCGGGCGAGTTCGACGGCCTCGGCACAGAGCCGGTCGGGGGTACGGCTTCGCATCGCAGCACTCACGGCGTCGATTCTCTCCCAGTTCTTCTGTCGCCCACGGCGTGTTGCCTGATCCGTCGCGGCTCGGTGTCCCTCGTCCATTCTGCGCGACCCGGAGCCCCCTCGGGTACCGGCCGCGCCGCTCGACCGGCCTGCCGGCGCCCCGGCGCCCCGGCGGGTCGACCTTGGGCAGGCTACCCGCCGGTCGGTGCCCCGGCACAGTCCGGGGCGGACACGGCCGTCCCCGGGCCGCGCCGAGCGGAGCCCGGTCCCGCGTCGGCTCGGCGATTCTGGGGCAGGATGGGCTTGTGGCGGACCACGACCCGTCGCAGCACGCACTCCGCGCCCCGCAGGCCGGCAGCCCCGACCAGGCGGACGCCGTGCCGCGACAGCAGCCCCCGGTCCCCGGCGCGGGCGAACCGCGGCCGGCGGACGGCGCCGGGGCGCCCTCCGGGCCCGTCGACCTCTCCAAGACCGGGGCCTCCGCCGCCCCCGTGGGCCCGTCCCGGCCCGCGGCCCCCGACGTTCCCGACGCCCCCGGCCGGGCCGGGCAGGAGCCGCACGACGACGAGGACGGCGCCGAGGCCCCCGAGCCCCGCCGGAACATCCTGGTCCGCACCGCCTCCGCCGTCGGCTCCCGCACCGGCAAGGTGGTGCACGGCACCGGCCGGCGGATCCGCCGGGCCACCGCCGCCGAGGGCGCGGGCGAGTCCGGCCTCGCGAAGCTGATCGAGCTGCACGCGCTCAACTCCTTCGGCGACATGCTGATCACCGTCGCACTGGCGTCCACCATCTTCTTCTCGGTGCCGACCGGTGAGGCCCGCGGCCGGGTCGCGCTCTACCTGCTGATCACGATGGCCCCGTTCGCCCTGCTGGCCCCGGTGATCGGCCCGCTGCTGGACCGCCTGCCGCACGGCCGCCGGGCGGCCATGGCGATGGCCATGCTGGCCCGGGCGGTGCTGGCCTGGACGATGGCCGGGGTGATCGTCGGCGGCGGCATCGCGCTCTACCCGGAGGCGCTCGGCGTGCTGGTCGCGTCCAAGGCGTACGGCGTGGTGCGCAGCGTGGTGGTGCCCCGGCTGCTGCCGAGCCGGCTGTCCCTGGTGAAGGCGAACTCCCGGGTGACCCTCGCCGGGCTGCTGGCCACCGGCGCGGCGGCCGCGGTGGGCGGGCTGCTGCACCTGATCGGGCCCGGCTGGCCGCTGCGCGGCGCCTTCCTGGTGTTCGTGGTCGGCACCCTGATGGCCTTCCACCTGCCGCCGGCGGTGGACTCGGCGAAGGGCGAGCAGCGCGCCGTCCTGCACGCCGAGGTGCACGGCGAGGGCTCGCACCTGATCCACCACCGGCCGCCGCCGGTCAAGGCCTCGCTGCGCACGGTCGGCCCCTCGGTGATCCTGGCGCTGCGGGCGATGTCGGCGATGAAGTGGCTGGTCGGCTTCCTGGTGATGTTCCTGGCCTTCCTGCTGCGGGAGGAGCCGGTCGGCGGGCTGCGGCCGACGGTGGCACTGGGCCTGGTGGCGCTGGCGGCCGGGACGGGCAACGCGCTGGGTTCGGTGCTCGGCTCCTGGCTGCGCACCCGCGGCCCGGAGGCGACGGTCACCGCGATGCTGCTGCTGGCGACCTGTGTGACGGCGGCGACCGCGCTCTGGTACGGCGTGGTGACGGTGGTGCTGGTCGCCGGGGTGGCCGGGATGGCGGCCTCGCTGGGCAAGCTGGCGCTGGACGCGCTGATCCAGCGGGACGTCCCGGAGGCGGTGCGGACGTCGGCGTTCGCCCGCTCGGAGACCCTGATGCAGCTGTCCTGGGTGGCCGGCGGGGCGGTCGGCATCCTGCTGCCGCTGAACGGGAAGCTGGGCCTGTCGATCGCCGCCGGGGTGGTCGGCCTGATGCTGCTGTGGACGCTCCGCTCGCTCTTCCGGGTGGGCCTGCGGCGGCACCCGACGGCGCCCCGGGTGGCCTGATCGGGGCGGGCGGCAACACGCGGTGCCGACCCCCGCGTCGCGTGATCGGCCAGGCCCGGTAGATTCTGACGCATGAGCCTCAATTCCCGTGTCATCGCCGCCCTCGGCGCCGTCGTCGTGGTCGGCGCCGCCACGGTGGGCACCTCCGTCGCCATCGCCGCCGACCAGACCGAGCACAGCTCCCACCGGGCCACCCTCACGGTCGGCAACTCCTCGGTCGAGACGGACCCGCTGTGCTGGAACGGCGGCAACCCGATCACCGAGGACCTCCAGCAGGAGTGCCAGGACAAGGCCACCGAGGCCCTCAAGAACGGCACGCTGCCCACCTCGGACGTGGTGGCGAGCGACCGGGTCGGCGTCGGGGTCTCCCCGAACGTGGCCGAGACCGGCTGGTGGGCGTTCACCAACGGCGGCTCGACCGGCCAGGGCGGCCGCTTCAGCCTGTTCTCGTACGCCAAGGGCCCGACCTGGTCGGGTTCCCAGCAGGCCAACAAGGTGCTGAACGCCAGCGGCAAGACCCTGGTCACCGTGGTCGAGGGCGACAAGAACTCGGACAACCCGATCGCCGTCTGGTACTTCCAGCTGAACACCCAGGACAGCTGACGGTCCCGCGATGACCGCGCCCGCCGTCACCGACGGCCCCGACGAGCGGTCGGGCCCCGCCCGGGCCCGGCTGCTCGTCGTGGTCGCGGTGGCCGCCGAGGCCGAGGCGGTGCTGCGCGGCCTGCCCGGCGGGTCCGCCGCGCTGCCGCTGCCCGGCGGCACCCTGCACCGCGCCGAGCAGGCGCCGGTGGACGTGCTGGCCGCAGGGGTCGGCCCGGCCGCCGCCGCTGCCGCCGCCTCCGCCGCGCTGGCGGCCCACCCGTACGCGCTGGCCGTCTCGGCCGGGATCGCCGGCGGCTTCGCCCCGCTCGCCCCGGTCGGCGGCACCGTGCTGGCCGACGCGATCGTGGCCGCGGACCTCGGCGCCGAGACCCCGGATGGCTTCGCCGACGTCACCGAACTGGGCTTCGGCACCGTCCGGCACACCCCGCCGCCGGCCGCCGTCGCGCTGGTCGCGCGGGCGCTGGCCGGCCCGGGCCTGGCCGTCGGCCCGGTGCTGACCGTCTCCACCGTCACCGGCAGCGCCGGGCGGGCCGCCGAGCTGGCCGCCCGCCACCCCGGCGCCGTCGCCGAGGCGATGGAGGGCTTCGGCGTGGCCGAGGCCGCCGCCCGGTACGGCGTGCCGGCCCTCGAACTGCGCACCGTGTCCAATCCGGTGGGCCCGCGCGACCGGGCCGCCTGGCGGATCGGCGAGGCGCTGGCCGCCCTGGAGCGGGCCTTCGCCGCGCTGCCCGTCCACGAACTGCCCGGGCTGGTCGCCGCCACCGGCCGCGCGGCACGAACCGACTGAGGAGGCCGGCCGTGGCTGAACGGCTGAGCATCGCGTACTCGCCCTGCCCGAACGACACCTTCGTGTTCCACGCCTGGGCGCACGGCCTGGTGCCCGGCGCGGACGCCCCCGAGGTGACCTTCGCCGACATCGACGTCACCAACGGCCGGGCCGAACGCGGCGAACTGGACGTGCTGAAGATCAGCTACGGCGCGCTGCCGTGGGTCCTGGAGGAGTACGCCCTGCTGCCCTGCGGCGGCGCGCTGGGCCGCGGCTGCGGCCCGCTGGTGCTCACCCTGCCAGGCGTGGACTCCCCCGCCGACCTGGCCGGGAAGACCGTCGCGGTGCCCTCCGAGCGCTCCACCGCCTACCTGCTGTTCCGACTCTGGGCGGCGAAGGCGGTGCCGGGCGGCTTCGGCGAGATCGTCGTGCTGCCGTTCCACGAGATCATGCCCGCCGTCCGGGACGGCCGGGTGGACGCCGGCCTGGTGATCCACGAGGCCCGCTTCACGTACCGGCAGTACGGCCTGCACAGCCTGGCCGACATGGGCGAGGCCTGGGAGCGGGAGACCGGCCTGCCGATCCCGCTGGGCGCGATCGTCGCCCGGCGCTCGCTCGGCGCCGAGCGGCTGCGGGCGATCGCCGACGCGATCCGCGCCTCCGTGCGGCAGGCCTGGGCGGACCCGGCGGCGAGCCGCGGGTACGTGCTGGCGCACGCCCAGGAGATGGACCTGGACGTCGCCGAGCAGCACATCGGGCTGTACGTCACCGAGTTCACCGAGGACCTCGGCGAGGAGGGCTACGCGGCCGTCCGCGCACTGCTCACCCGGGCCGCCGCGGAGGGGCTGGTGCCCCCGCTCGACCCGGGTGCGCTCGCGTTCTAGCCGCCGGTTCCGGCCCGCTGTCCCGGCGGTCGGCCCCGGTTCCGGCTCCGGCCGGTCAGACGTCGAACTGGTCGGCCACCGCGCGCAGCAGCCCGGCCAGCTTCTGGCCGGTCGGCTTGGCGGGGTAGCGCCCGCGCTGGAGGCCGGGCAGCACCGAGTCCAGCGTGGTGATCAGGTCCTGGACGATCGGCGCCATGTCGTCGGCGCTCCGGCGCTGGGCGGCGGCCACCGAGGGCAGCGCCTCCAGCAGCTGCACGGCCATCGCCTGGTCCCCGCGGTGCCCGGCGACCACGCCGAACTCGACCCGCTGGCCCGGCTTCAGCGACGTGACACCGTCGGGCAGCGCCTTGGTGTGGACGAAGACGTCGCCGCCGTCGTCGCGCGACAGGAAGCCGAAGCCCTTCGTCTCGTTGAACCACTTGACCTGGCCGGTGGGCATCTCGAACAGTCCTCGAATGGGTGTGAGGGATCCCGGCCCTGGCCGGGGATCACTGGGTGGTGGGAAAAGCGTCCGACCCCGGGTCGGCGCCCGTGGGCGCTCATGGTCGGCACGCGGTCAGGAGCAGACTAACGGTCCGTCACTGCCTCATCCGCGTTCCGCGAGGGAACCGCGTTCCGAGGCCCGGTCGGGGCGGCGGGAGCGGGATCTCGCGGTCACGGGCGACCCGGCACTGGCACGGCCGGGGCGCGGCTCCGCGCAGTCCATCGGCTCACACCCCCGGGTCTGAGGACGCGGGGCGCACCTGTAGCGCCCCTCGGCACCCCGTGCATACCCCCGCTCAACAGGGATCAAAACGTTCAGCTGCCGGGAAACTGCGCAACGTGACCGGCCCGCTCCGGCCGACGGCCCCGGCGGCCGCTCTGCCAGACTGGGGGCAGTCCCGACCGGTCCCGAGGAGTGAGCAGACGTGAGCAGCCAGAGCGCCGACCCCGGCGACGTGTACGTCAAGGCCGGGGCGATCGTCTTCGGTCTGGGCGCACTCGCCACCCTGGTCACCTTCGTCCCGCTGTTCCTGCACCTGACGCCGCTGCCGACGGCCGCGTACTGGCTGAGCATGCTGATGCCGGCCGGCTTCCTGGCCGCGCTGACCGGGCTGCTGCTGAACGCGCGGGCCCAGCGCCGCCGGACCGGGCCCGTCGGGTCCTGAGGGCCCGCCGCGGGCCCCTAGAGGGCGGCCAGGTGCCCGGCGAGCCAGTCGGGGAAGGCGTTGAGGTCGTCCAGCACCACGTCCGCGCCCGCCTCGCGCAGCTCGTCCGCGCTGTACGGGCCGGTGGGCACGCAGACCGCGACGGCGTCCGCGTGCCGGGCTCCCCGGATGTCGCCCAGGTGGTCGCCGACGTAGACGGTCGCGCCGTGCTCGCGCAGCGCCTCGCCCTTGGTCTCCGCCCACAGGTCGCCGATCACGGTGTCCGCGACCAGCCCGGCGTGCTCCAGGTGGAGGCGGGCGTTCGGCTCGTACTTGCCGGTGATCACCGCGACCCGGCCGCCGTGGGCGCGGACCGCCTCGACGGCGGCGTACGCGCCGGGCAGGGCCGTGGTCGGGGCGAAGGCGTGGTCGCGGTAGAGCTCGCGGTAGCGGGTGACGGCCCGCTCCACCTCGGCCTCCGGGAACCAGTTGCGGATCTCGTCCGCCAGCGGCGGACCGAGCCGGGTGACCACCAGGTCGGCGTCGATGCGGGTACCGGTCTCGGCGGAGAGCGCCAGGTAGGTGGCGCGGATACCCGGCCGGGTGTCCAGCAGCGTCATGTCGAGGTCGAAGCCGACGGTGAGCTGAGCGGTTGAGGTCGCGGGCATGCCGTCAGGCTACCCAACGGGTGCCGCGGAGGACGAGGCAATTTGCCCGGGCTCCGGAGCTGAACTTAGGTTTGCCTCAGTTGTCTCCGGAGAGGGCCCATGAACACCAGCGCACCGCCCGGCACGCCCCGCGCGCCGCGGCGCCGAATACCGTGGCTCGCCGCCGCCCTCGCCGTGCTGGCCGCCGCGGTGCTGCTGAGCCTGGCGGTCGGCAGCCGGACCGTCCCGTTCGGCGACACCCTCGACGCCCTGCTGCACGGCGGCGACACTGCCGACGCCGTGGTGGTCCGCGAGCTGCGGGTGCCGCGCACGGTCGTCGGGCTGGCCGTCGGAGCGGCGCTCGGCCTGGCCGGGGCCGTCATGCAGGGCCTGACCCGCAACCCGATCGCCGACCCCGGCATCCTCGGCGTCTCCCAGGGCGCGGCGGCCGGCGTGGTGGTCGCCATCTCCGGCTTCGGCGTCTCCACCCTCACCGGCTACGTCTGGTTCGGCTTCGCCGGCGCGGTGGTCGCCACCGTGCTGGTGTACGGGCTCGCCGGGCGCGGCCGGGGCGGCGCCACGCCGATCAAGTTGGCGCTGGCCGGCTCGGCGATGTCCGCCTTCATCGCCTCGCTCAACACCCTGGTGCTGACCACCGACGCGGCCACCATGGACCAGTTCCGCTTCTGGCACGTCGGCTCGCTCTCCGGGCGGACCGCGGACGTGGCCTGGCAGCTGCTGCCGTTCCTGGCCGTCGGCACGGTGCTGGTGGTCGCGGTGGCGCGCGGGCTGGACGCCCTGGCGCTCGGCGACGACACCGCGAAGGGGCTGGGCGCCAGGACCGGCCTGGTCCGGGCGGTCGGCGCGCTCGGCGCGACCGTCCTGACCGGCTCCGCGGTGGCGGCGGCCGGGCCGATCGCCTTCGTCGGCCTCGCCGTCCCGCACGCGGCCCGCGCGGTGGCCGGCGCCGACCACCGCTGGATCCTCGCCTTCTCCGCCGTCCTCGGTCCGGCGCTGCTGCTGCTCGCCGACACCCTCGGCCGGGTGCTGTTCCCGCCGTCCGAGGTCCCGGCGGGCGTGATGACGGCGCTGGTCGGCGTCCCGGTGCTGGTGGCCCTGGTCCGCCGCCGGAAGGTGGTGGCGGCATGACCTCGGTGTCGCTGCGCGGCTACTCGGCCGTCCGGGCCGGGCGGGCGTCGTTCCTGGTGCACCGGCGCTCGGCGGCCGTCGCCGTCGGCCTGCTGGCGGCCCTGGCGGCGACCGCGGTGGCCGCGCTCTGCCTGGGCGAGTCCACCGTCGCGCCGGGCGAGGTGGTCAAGGTGGTGCTCGGGCGACCGAGCCCGCACGAGCTGGTGGTCGGCGAGTTCCGGCTGCCCCGGGTGGTGGTCGGGCTGCTGGTCGGCCTGGCGCTCGGGCTGGCCGGGGCGCTGGTCCAGACCGTCGCCCGCAACCCGCTGGCCAGCCCCGACGTGGTGGGCGTGACCTGGGGCGCGACCGCCACCGTGGTCGGCCTGATGGCGTACGGCGTGGTCGGCTCCACCGGCGAGGCCCCGTACGCGGCGGTGGCCGGCGGCCTGCTGGCCGGGCTGCTGGTGTACGCGCTGGCCTGGCGGCGCGGCCTGCACGCGCAGCGCTTCGTGCTGATCGGCATCGGCATCAGCGTCGCGCTGTCCTCCCTGACCTCCGTCTTCCTCACCAAGGGCGACGGCTTCCAGGCCCAGGCCGCCAAGGTCTGGATGACCGGCAGCCTGAACGGCGCCGGCTACGACCAGGCCGGCCGGCTCGCCTGGGTGCTGCTCGCCGCCCTGCCGGTCGCGCTGTGGGCCGCCCGGGCCCAGCGGTCGATCTCCTTCGACGACGCCACCGCCGTGGGCCTGGGCCTGCGCCTGGACCGGATCCGCCTCGGCATGGCGCTGCTGGGCATCGTGCTGGCCTCGTGCGCGGCCGGGGCCGCCGGGCCGGTCGACTTCGTCGCGCTGATGGCCCCGCAGATCGCGCTGCGACTGGCCCGCTCGGCGCAGGTCCCGCTGTTCTGCTCGGCGCTGACCGGCGCGCTGGTGGTCGTCCTCGCCGACCTGGTCGCCCGGCGGCTGCTGGCTCCGACGGAGCTGCCGGTGGGCGTGGTGACCGGCATGGTCGGCGCGCCGTACCTGATGTGGCTGCTGATCCGTTCCCGCCGTGGAGGTTCCTGATGTCCGATCACCGCCTGGAGGCCCGGGGCCTCACCCTGGCCTACGAGGCGCGCACGGTCGTCGAGGGCCTGGACGTGGCCGTTCCGGACGGGCGGGTGACGGTGATCGTCGGCCCGAACGCGTGCGGCAAGTCGACCCTGCTGCGGGCCCTCGGCCGGCTGCTGAAGCCGGTCCGGGGCGCGGTGCTGCTGGACGGCGAGGAGCTGGCGCGGATCCCGACCAAGCGGATCGCCCAGCGGCTCGGCCTGCTGCCGCAGTCGCCGACCGCCCCCGAGGGCATCTCGGTGGCGGACCTGGTCGCCCGCGGCCGCCAGCCGCACCAGAGCTGGTGGCAGCAGTGGTCGCCGGAGGACGAGGCGGCGGTCGCGGAGGCGCTGGAGCGCACCTCCACCGCCGACCTGGCCGAGCGGAGCATGGACGAGCTGTCCGGCGGCCAGCGCCAGCGCGCCTGGATCGCGATGGCGCTCGCCCAGGGCACCGACATCCTGCTGCTGGACGAGCCGACCACCTACCTGGACATCGCGCACCAGGTGGAGGTGCTGGACCTGGTCCGCCGGCTGAACGTCGAGCGCGGCCGGACCGTCGTCGCGGTGCTGCACGACCTCAACCAGGCCGCCCGGTACGCGGACCACCTGGTGGCGATGCGGGACGGCCGGGTGGTGGCGCAGGGCGCGCCCGGGGACGTGGTGACGGCCGAGCTGGTGCGGGAGGTGTTCGGGCTGGACTCGGTGGTCGTGCCGGACCCGGTGACCGGCACGCCGCTGGTCGTCCCGGGCGCTCCCTGGGCGGCGCTCACCCCCGGCGGCACCCACGCCTAACGGCGCTTCAGCGGCCATTTCGGACATAATCGACGGCGCCCCGACCCGACCGCGCCGCCTGAGGACCGCCGATGCCCCGGATCTCCCGCCGCACCCTCCTCACCGGTCTCGGCGCGGGCGCGCTCGCGGCGGCCGCCGGCTGCACCACCCGGCGCCCGGCCCCGCCGACCGCGGACGGCCTCAGCACCGGCGCCACGCCGTCCCCGGCCCAGGTCCAGGTCCCGCCGGTGACGGTGAACGCCGCCACCGGCCCGGTGGTGGTGCCGGGCGCGCCGATGCGGGTGGTCGTGCTGGACACCGACGTGCTCGACTCCGCGCTGACCCTCGGCATCACCCCGGTCGGCGCCGCGCTCGCGGGCCGCGACACCGGCTACCCCCAATACTGGCCGGCCTCCCGGACCGCCGGGATCCGGCTGGTCGGCCCGGCCGGCGCGCCCGACCTGCCGACCGTACGGGCGCTGCGGCCGGACCTGATCCTCTCCAACCAGGCCCGCGACGGCGACCGCTACGAGCAGCTGCGGGACATCGCCCCGACCGTGCTCACCCAGACCGCCGGGGCGCCGTGGAAGGCGAACGTCCAGCTGCACGCCCAGGCGCTGAGCCGGGAGGCGGCCGCGGCGGCCTTCGCCGGCGCGTACCAGAAGCACGCCGGGCAGGTGGCGCAGGCGCTGGCGGCGGCGAAGGCGTCGGGGCGCAGGGTGAGCCTGGTGCGGTTCGTGGAGGGCGGCGGCATCCGGCTGTTCGGCCGGCAGAGCTTTCCCGGGACGGTGCTCGCCGACGCCCAGGTGGGCCGGCCGGACGCGCAGAACGTCGACCAGTCGGACTTCGAGATCCCGCTGGACCAGCTCGCCAGGGCCGACGGCGACCTGCTGCTGTACGCCGTCTACGGCGGTCCGGAGGCGTCCGGCGCCAACGCGGTGCTGGCGAGCCCGGGCTGGCAGGCGCTGGGGGCGGTCAGGGGGCACCGGGCGTTCCCGGTGGACGACCAGCTCTGGTTCCAGGGGATCGGCTACACCGGGGCCAACTACCTGCTGGACGAGTTGCAGCGCTTCCTGGGGGCGTAGGCGGCCCGGGGGCCGCCGTCTCAGCGCGTCCCCGCGTAGCGGGCCGGGGAGACGCCGACGGCGGCGGTGAAGTCCCGGGTGAGGTGCGCCTGGTCCGCGTAGCCCAGCTCGGCGGCGAGCGCGGCCAGGTCCAACCCGCCGTCCGCCCCGGCGCGTTCGGCGGCCTCGTGGAGGCGGGCGCGGCGCAGCACCCACTTCGGGGAGGCGCCGACGTACTCGGCGAACAGGCGCTGGAGGCGGCGGACGGTCAGGCCCAGCTCGGCGGCCAGCCCGTCCACCCGGCACAGGTCCGGCGCGCCGGTGATCCGGTCCACCATGGCGGCGACCTCGGCGGCGACCGGGTCCGGCGCGGGCAGCCGGGGGCGGAGGAAGGCGTCGGCGAGGGCGGCGGGGCTGCCGGGCGCCGCGAGGATCTCCGCGCAGACCCGGTCGGCCTCGGGCCCGAAGTACTCGGCGGCGGGCACGGAACGGTCGGCCAGCCCGCTCACCGGGTGTCCGGCGAAGGGGCGGAAGGCGCCGGGGCGGAACCGCGCGCCCAGCACGTGCCCGGCGCCCTCCAGGCGGCGCACGAAGAGCGAGCGGTCCACCCCGTACACGCGCGCCCGCGGGGCCTCGAAGACCAGGTGGACGTTGGGGTGGGCGAGCACCTTCTGCTCGTACGGCGGCAGGCCCCGCAGGTCCCAGCGGACCAGCCAGTAGTACTCGACGAACCGTGCCACGGCGGGGTCGGGCGCGAGCCGGTCCACGGTGATCAGCTCCGCCGCCCGGGCGGGGTGGAGCACGCCGCGGCCGAGGTCGGAGGGGTCCTGAGGGTCCTGGGAACCCGGGGGCTCCTGGAGGTCCCGGAGGTCGATCGCCATGCCGCCAGGCTACGGCCGTCGCGTTTCTTCAAGACCGGCCGGTGCCCCCCGCGCCAGAATCGACGCATGAACGCCCACCCGATGCACCCCTTCCTGGCCCGCGCCGCCTCCGCGGCGGCCGCTGTCGCCGCCGCCGTCCCGGCCGACCGGCCGCTGGACGGGCCGACGCCCTGCACGGAGTTCGACACCCGTGCGCTGATCAACCACTGGGTGCTCTACACCTCGCACGGCCTGGAGCACCGGGCCCGGCGGACCGAGCTGCCCGAGGAGCTGGGCTCGCGCGACTTCACCGCCGACGCCGACTGGCGCTCCGCCTACGCGGCCCAGCTGGAGCGCGCGGTCGCGGCCTGGGCGGACCCGGCCGCCTGGGAGGGGGACGTCGACCTCGGCGGCTCGCCGGTGCCGGCGGTCGGGATCGCCCGGATGCTGGTCCTGGAGCTGCTGCTGCACGGCTGGGACGTCGCCCGGGCGACCGGCGGGCGGATCGAGGTCGACGAGGAACTCGCCCTGCTGGTCGGAGAGATCGTGGCGGAGAACGCCGAGCTGTACCGGCAGTACGCGGGGTTCGCGGCGTCGGTGGCGCTGCCGGAGGACGCCTCCGCCTGGGACCGCGCGCTGGCCGCCTCGGGACGCGATCCGCGCTGGAAGGCCTGAGCCCCGCGGGGAGCGACCGGTGGACCCCTCCGTGCCTGCGGCCGACGATCACTCGAAGCGGAGCGCCGCCCGGAGCCTGGCCCGCAACAGCCGTACGGCCGGGGACGGTTGGTCGTGGCGGGCGACCAGGCCGAGCCGGGCGCAGGTGGCGGCGTCGGCCAGCGGCACGGTCCGCAGCCCGGCGCCCGCGGTGCCCGCGGCGGAGGACGCGCTGAGCACGGCCACGCCCGCGCCGCGCTCGGCGAGCCGGAGCAGCGCGACCGGGGAGCTGGCCTCGATGTCCACCCGCGGGTCCAGGCCGAGCCGGCGGCAGGAGTCCTGGTAGGCGGCGCGGATGCCGGTGCCCGGGGAGAGGCAGAGGATCTTCTCGCCCCGCAGGTCGGCGAGTCGCAGCCGCGCCCGGTCGAGCGGGTGCCCGACGGGCACGACCGCGGCGATCGGCTCGTCGACGGCGACGGTGGCCTCCAGGCCCGGGGACACCTCGCCCGCGTAGCCGATCAGGGCCAGGTCGAGGGAGCCGGCCAGGACCTGCGCCTGGAGGTCCTCGGAGTGCCCCTCGTGCAGGCTGAGTTCGATGCCGGGGTGGCTGCGGCCGAGGTCGGCGACGGCGTCCAGGAAGGGCGGGATCGAGCAGCCCGTGATCATGCCGAGCCGGACCCGGCCGCGGACGGCGTCGGCGAACTCGGCGGCGGTGTGCTGGATGGCTTCGAGGGTCGCCAGCGCGTTCTTCGCCAGCGGGAGGACCGCCTCGCCGGCCGGGGTGAGACGGACCTGCCGTCCGGCCCGGTCCAGCAGCTGCTGGCCCAGTTCGCGTTCCAGCTTGGCCACTTGGGTGCTGATGCCGGACTGGCTCACGTGCAGCCGGGCCGCGGCGGCGGTGAAGGTGCCCTCGTCGACCACGGCGGCGAAGTAGCGCAGCTGGTGCATCTCCATGACCGGTGACGATATGCGACCGGGTGCTCCATCCGCTCGGCCGATCGGCCCGTCGGGGGAAACACCCGACGGGCCCGGGGAAGGATCCGGCGACCGGTCGGTCCGACGAACGGCCCGGCCGACGAGCGGGCCGTGGCCGCCCGGGCGGTCACGGCCCGCCGGGTGTCACCGGCGGCGGTCCTTGTCGCGGAGCTCCTGGGCCCGGAACTCCTTGTCCCGCAGGTGCCCCGACTTCCCGTCGGGCAGGTCGGCCTCGATGCGCTCCTTGCGCACCTGGCCGGTGACGGTCTGCTCCTCGACGCGTTCCTCGGTCACCAGCCGCACGCGCTCGACCGGGACGGCCTCGGTGCGCACCACCGGCCGCTCCGCGTGCAGGGTGACCTCGTACTCGGCCTCCGAGATGGGCTCACCGGACATCGCGGCGCCGCGGTTGGCGTCGGTGATGGGTTCGTGTTCGAGGTGGACCTCCTCGTGCCGCACCGGGACGGTCTGCCGTTCCTCCTCGGTGACGACGTACTTGCGCAGTTTCGCGTGGCCGGCTTCGTACCGCTCGACGCCGACGCTCATCCGCTCCTCGGAGCGGGTCATCGCGCCGTCCTTGCCCAGGTGGCCGGTGGTCCGCCCGGTGGCGGCGGTGCCCGGAGCGGCGGCGGCGCGCGTGGTGCCGGTCGGGGTGACGCCGGTCGTACCGGTCGTACCGGCGCGGCCGGTCGTGGCGGCGGTGCCGGCCGCGGCACCGGCGCCCGCGGCGGCGGCGGTACCACCGCCCGCGTGGGCCCAGCCGCCCTCGCCGGGCTGGTTGGCGGACTTCCAGGCGTCGTCCCAGGCGATGCCGTAGTGCTGGTAGAGCCGGCGTTCCTCCCGCTCGGAGAGGTGTCCGGTGCTGTCCACGTCCACCAGCGGCGCGTCCTTGACCTTCTCCTTCGGGTACGGCACCTCCAGGTGGTCGTCGACGACCCGGGCGTCGCGGATCGGCACGAACGACTCGCTCGCACCGAACCAACCGGTCTTGACGCTCACCCACTCCGGTTTTCCGGTGGCGTCGTCAAGGAACATGTGGTCCGCTTTGCCGATCTTGTTGCCCTGGGCGTCATGGACGGGGTGGTGCAGCATGGAACGGGCCTGCTGTTCAGTGATCACGATTCACGCCTCCTTCACATTCCAGCTCTGAGCGCCTTACCGGGCCCGGCGGTCCGAAACCACCTCAGCTGACATTCGCTCAGCGTGACGACCGTGCCCGACCGCTCACGCACCGTGCGCCATTTCAATCACCGCAACAGATAGGAGCCATCAGATCCATCTGTTGGACGGATGGCTCGGCCGGTCGGAGGATGGAGGCATGACGACGACGAAGAGCGCGCGCGAGATCGCCGAGACCTACTTCACCGCCTGGGAGGCGGGCGAGTTCGACACCGTCCGTGACCTGCTGGCCGACGACGTCGACTTCGTCGGGGCCCTGGGGACGGCCTCCGGGGTGGAGGAGGCGCTGGCCGGGCTGAAGGGGCTCGGCCGGGTGCTGGAGAGGATCGACGTGAAGGTCCGGGTGGCCGAGGGCGACGAGGTGATCACCTGGTTCGAGCTGTGCACGAGCATCGCCCCGCCGGCGCCGACCGCGAACTGGATGCACGTCGAGGACGGCCGGATCACCCGGATCCGGGTGACCTTCGACCCGCGCGGGCTGCTCGCCGGCTTCGGCGGCTGACCGGGCGCCCGGCCCCTCGCACCCGCCCGTACGAGGGACCGCGACCCGCCCGGCCGGCCACTCACCCGAGCGGTCATGCCCGCAGGCGACGCGGGACGGGGCGCGCTACGACTGGGGTGAAGGACCCCAGTCATCCCACTCCCCCCAGGGAGCCCCACCATGAACGAACGGACGACCCCGGCCCCGACCGTCGGCGCCACCGTGCACCAGGTCCAACCGGGCGGGGAGACCGGTCCGGTCCTCGCTCACGGCTTCCTGCTCGACTCCCGGTCGGTCCTGGTGCCCGACCCGCCGAGGACGGTCGGCGACCCGTGGCAGAGCCTCGCCGTCCGGATCACCGTCGACCCCGCCCCCGGGGACGGCGCCGAGGCCCTGCGGGTGGCCGGCATCGGCCTGGCCGCCTTCGCCACCGACGGCACCACCGGCGCGGCGGCCTTCCTGGCCCTGCTCACGCCGTCGCGGCACGGTCCCGCCGTCGGGGAGATCACCCGCGACCGGTTCGTCGAGACCCTCCGGCAGCACCACGGCGACCTCTGGGCCGCGCACCTCGCCCTCGGCTACCCGATCCGGCCGCCGGAGCACACCGCACCGGTGGAACCGTGGTGGTCCGACAGCCAGGCCGGCGGGTTCGCGGAGTTCGCCGACACCTGGTGCTGCCTGGGCTCCAACCACACGTGCTGCCGGGAGCTCCGGTTGTGACGGACCCCGCCCGTCGGCCGTGGTCACGGACCGTCACGGCGCAGGACGCCGCACTGGCGCTGGCGGTCACCGTCCCCGACGTCTTCTTCTACGCGACCCCGCTCGCGCCGGAGGTGAACGGGCGCGACCAGCTGCTGCTGACCGCCTTCGCCCTCCCGGAGGTCGTCGCGCTGACGTTCCGCAGGCGGTGGCCGACGGCGGTGTTCGCCGTGGTCTGGGCCGCGGCCGTCGGCGCGGCCCTGCTCTCCCTGGACTCCGACTTCGGCTTCACCCCCTTCTTCGGGCTGCTGATCGCGCTGTACTCGGTGGCCCGGCTGGGCGCACGGCCGGTCGCCCTCACCGCGCTGGTGCTGACCGGCCTCCCGGTCGCCCTGGGCATCTGGGATCCGATCGCCACCGGGGCGGTGCGCCCCGACCGCCAGACGGCCCTCGTCATCAGCGGCATCGCCTTCTACCTGCCGATCACCGCCGTCGCCTGGGGCGCCGGCCGCTGGATCCGGTCCGCCGCCGTCGCCGCCGAACGCGACCGGCGCGAGCTCGCGCTGGCCCGCCGGGCCGTCCGCAACGAACGCGTCCAGATCGCCCGCGAGTTGCACGACATCGTGGCCAACGCGGTGGCCGTCATCGTCATGCGGGCCGACACCGCCCGCAGCACGGCGCCCACCGACCCCGGGCGGTTGGCCGCCACCCTCGGCGACATCGAGGAGCTGGGCCGCAACGCGATGGCGGAACTGCGCCGGATGCTCCGGCTGCTGCGCACCGCCGACGTGCCCGTGGCGGACGGCGCCGGGCGGCGCGGACTCGCCGACCTGGGCCTGCTGCTGGACGACGCCCGTCGCGCCGGAATCCTGATCGACCTGGAGGTGCACGGCCACCCGGCCCGCCTCGACGACAGCGTCGACCTGACGGCCTACCGGCTGGTCCAGGAGGCCGTCACCAACATCATCAAGCACTCCGGCCCCGGCAGCCACGCCGCGGTGCGGATCCGCTGGTCCGAGGTGCTGGCCCTGGAGGTGGTCGACGACGGCGCCGGCCGCCGCCCCGAGGCCCCCCGGGAACTGTCCACCGGCCACGGCCTGCTCGGGCTCGCCGAGCGCATCGCGCTGTTCGGCGGCGAGCTGACCGCCTCGCCGTACCTCTCGGGCTTCCGGGTCACCGCCACCCTGCCGCTCTCGCCGCCCCCCGCCACGGCCGGCTGACCGGCCGGTCCGCGGCCGCTCACTGCTCCTGCGCGTACCGGGTGGTGAAGCCCAGGACCGCCACGTACCGGCCCTCGGCCGGCCTCGTGACCTCGCCCGGCCGCACGGGCTGCCAGGCCAGGTACTCGGACCGCTGCCCCTCGTCGTTCCGGTAGCGCCGGCCGCCGTACTTCTCGTACCAGTAGTCCTCGCCGGAGGTCAGGAGTTCGGGGCCCGGCGCCCGGGCGACGCTCACGTACAGCTCGGTCCGCACCGCCTCGTCCGTCGACAGCTCGAACTCCACGGACGGGGAGACCGGCCGGGCCGCCGCCTCCGCCACCTCCTCCGGGGTGGGGTCGGCGGGCGGCTGGTGGTCGTACTCGTCGGCCTCGACCAGGCCCTTCCACCGCTGCGAGCTCAGCCAGCCCTGGCCGTCCAGGTACCGGTCCAGATCGGCCAGCCGGGAGCGGACGTCGCTCCCGTCGAAGGCCAGGTAGACGTTCACGGTCCGCTCGCAGGCCGTCGGCAGCCACTTGCCCCGGGCGAACAGGTCCCCGCGGTAGTCGGTCCGACACACGTCGACCGTCGACCGGGCCAACCCCTGCGCCCACGGCAGCAGTTCGGGCAGCAGGTCGATCCGTCCGGCCATCCGCTCCTCGGCCGCCCGGCGGGCCTCCGCGGTCGCCGCGTCCCGCGCCAGCCCCGGGACGTCCGGCGGGGCCGGGATGGCCGTGTCGCGGTACTGCCGCCACCCCGCCCAGCCGACGGACACCACCGCCGCCGCCAGCGCCGCGATCAGCACCCATCGCAGCCAGAACCGAACCACATCCACCCCCGGCCTCCGCACACCCCGCTCGGGCATCGTACGGGCGCGGACGCGGAACCGGGCGGGCGGTGCCGTCCGACACGGGAGGCCGGTGCGTTCGGCCCCCCCGTACGGGAGGGTGCCGTTCAGGCCTTCGCTTCGGCCTTCGCTTCGGCCTTCGCTTCGGCCTTCGCTTCGGCCTTCGCTTCGGCCACGTCGGCCCGCCCGTCGATCTGCCAGGCGGCGCGCTGGCGCAGCGCGATCCGGTTGCCGTCCGGGTCGACCGCCTCGATCCGGATGCCGAAGCCGTAGTCCTCCGGCTCCGGCTGCTCGAAGGCCACCCCGCGCCCGCGCAGCACCTCGAAGTCCGCCCGCAGGTCGTCGGACTCGATGAACACCGGCCCCGGCACGCCCGCTCCGGGCTGCCGACCGGTCGGCAGCCCGGCCGACTCCGGGTGCGGCCACAGGACGATCTCCGGCCCGCCGCCCGGGACGGCCACGGTGAGGAACCGCCCGTCCGGGCCCGGGTGGTCGATGCGCTTCTCCAGGCCGAGCCCGTCGACGTAGAACTCCAGGGCGCGGTCCTGGTCGGTCACGTAGACCGTCACGTACATGATGTTCGTCAGCATCCCGCTGTTCCTCCGTACCGTCGGTGTGGTCCCACTGCCCCACCGACGGATCCCGGCGGCCGGATGTGACGGCCGCCCGCCGGCCGGCCGCCGCGCACCCGGCGCCGGAGCCCACCCGCCGGAGCGGATCGGCTCACCCGCCGGAGCGGATCGGCTCACCCGTCCGGTGCAGGTGGGCGAAGATCTCCCGGTAGGAGCGGAACAGGCCCGTCTCGCAGTACGGGACGCCCTTCTCGGCGCAGAACTCCCGGGTGATCCGGGCGGCCCGCCCGAGCGCCGGGGTCGGCATGCTGGGGAACAGGTGGTGCTCAACCTGGTAGTTGAGCCCGCCCATCACCGAGTCGACGAGCAGCCCGCCGCGGACGTTGCGCGAGGTGAGCACCTGGCGGCGCAGGAAGTCGAGCCTCATCTCCGGCGTCACCATCAGCATGCCCTTGTGGTTCGGGGCGAAGACGCAGCCCAGGTAGACGCCGAGCAGCGCCTGGTGCACCGCGAGGAAGGCGACCGCCTTGCCGACCGGGAGGGCGGCGAACACCAGCCCGAAGTAGGCCGCGAAGTGGACCACCAGCAGCGCGCCCTCCAGCACCGGGCGCTTCATGGCGGGGCCGCGCAGCGCGCGGAAGCTGTTGAAGCTGAGGTTGAGGCCCTCCAGCAGGAGCAGCGGCACGAACAGGTACGCCTGCCGGCGGCCGATGAACCGGGCTAGGCCGCCCGCCTGCCGGGCCTGCCGCTTGGACCACACCAGGAGGTCGGGGGCGACGTCCGGGTCCCGTTCCTCGTGGTTCGGGTTGGCGTGGTGGCGGGTGTGCTTGTTCATCCACCAGCCGTAGCTCATGCCCATCAGCAGGTTGGCGGCGATCCGGCCGCCGACCTCGCTCGGCAGCCGCCGGTCGAAGACCTGACGGTGCGCCAGGTCGTGGGAGAGCAGGCCGATCTGGGCGAACACCACGGACATCGCCGCCGCCAGGCCGAGCTGCCACCAGGTGTCGCCCAGCGCGAACAGGGCGTACCAGCCGCCGAGGAAGGCGGCGAGCACCAGGCCCGCGCGGACGGCGTAGTAGCCGTGGCGCCGGGCGAGCAGTCCCTCGGCGGCTATTCGGCGGGTCAACTGGGCGAAGTCGCTGCCGCCGCTCCCCGACCGGGGGGCGGGGGCTTCGGGCGCTTCGGTCGTCATCACGGGCTGCGCGGGCATGCCCCGAGTCTGGCCGCGACCGGCCCGCCCGCAGAACGGGGAAAGCACCCGTCCCGTACGGGTGTTAACCCCCTTGCCGCCGGGGGTGCCGACCCGAGGCGAGTGCGCCTGCCCGAGGCGGGGGGTGCCGACCCGAGGCGCGGCGCACCGGCCCGCCGCGGCACCGCGCCGAGTCCCTCAGGAGGGCTCCGCCGGACCGCCGAGCGCGGCGCGGACCAGGCGGGTGACGGCCGGGGTGGCGGCGGTCAGGGCGCCGTCGCCGTCCGGTGCCCCGGCCGCCGCCTCCGTCGCCAGCGCGTCGTAGGTCTCGAAGGCGGTGAGGACGAACAGCAGGCCCGCCGCGTCCGGCGGGGCGGCGGGCAGCCGGCCGGTCAGCACGGCGGCACCCTCGCGACGGCGGGCGTCGCGGTCGGCGATGACCCGGCCCACCTCCTCGTCGAGCGCGGCGAGGGCCCGCAGTCGGCGGGTGCAGACCCGGTCGACCGCCCAGAAGCCGCCCATCACCTCGACGAAGCGGTCGACCGCCGCCCAGGGATCGGCCAGGGTGAAGGCCTCGGCGAGCCGGGCCATGCCGCCCTGTTCGGCGAGGGCGTCGCAGACCGCCTCCAGCAGGCCCGCCTTGGAGCCGAACTGGTAGTAGACGGTCGCCCGGGCGACGTCCGCGCGACGGGCGACGGCGTCCAGCGAGGCCCCGCCGGTCTCGGCCAGGTGCGCGCGGGCGGCCGCGACGATCCGGGCGCGCGTCTCGTCGACCTCCGCCTGCCGCTGTCCCATCCGGTAGGACCGGGGGCTCATCCCGCTCGCCTCCACTCGTTCCGTGTGAACTGGCAGTATCGCCGATCCGTCCACCCGGGCCGGGCCGCCCCGGCGCTCGGCGGGGCGGCCCGCCGCTCAGAGCATGATCCGCCCGCCGCTGACGTCCAGGGTCTGCCCGGTGATCCAGGACGACGCGTCGGAGGCCAGGAAGAGCGCGGCCGAGGCGATGTCCTGCGGCTCGCCGAGGCGGCCCAGCGGGTGCGCGGCGGCGACCGTGGCCCGCACCTCGGGCGGCATCTGCGCGGCGGTCCGCTCGGTGCGGACGGCGCCCGGCGCGACGGCGTTGACCCGGACGCCCGCACCGGCGACCTCCAGGGCGAGGTGCCGGGTGAACATCAGCACGCCCGCCTTGGCCGTGGCGTACGCGGCGGAGGCGCCGCTGGGCAGCCGGCCCGCCGTGGAGGCCATGGTGACGATCGAGCCGCTGCCGCGGGCCAGCAGACCGGGCAGGAAGGCCTGGACGGTGAGGAAGGTGGCGGTGAGGTTGCCGTCCAGGACGGCCCGCCAGTGCTCCTCGGTCTCGCGGACGGTGGGCACCGGGTAGCCGTCGCCGCCGACGAAGGCGGCCAGGACGTCGACCGGGCCGAGGTCCCGCTCGATCCGGGCGGCGGCGGAGCCGAGCGCCGTCGCGTCCGTGCAGTCGGCGACCAGCCCGAGCGCCCGGGCGCCCTCCGCCCGCATCCGCTCGGCCACCTCCGTCAGCGCCGCCGCGTCGCGGCCGAGGACGGCGACGGCCGCGCCCTGCCGGGCGAAGGCGAGGGCGGTCTCCGCGCCGATGCCCCGGCTGCCGTCGGCGATCACCACCACCCGGCCGTCCAGGTCGCGGTAACGAGTCTGCCGAACTCCCATGTTCCATCGCTCCTTCGGGGTCGCACTCGCGGTGCACTGTGGTTCACTTGGTTTCATTCATACAGTCCGTCTGAATGAATAACAAGCACCGCTCCGGTGCCCGGTCGCACGCCACGGGTCGCAAGTCCCGAGCGCGAGTCACGAGCACCAGTCACGAGTCACGGGTCACGGGTCCCGAGTCCGGGTCCCGGGAATCCCGAGGAGGAACCGATGAGGATCGCAGTCGTGGGCGCCACCGGACGCACCGGCCGCCTGGTGGTCGACCTCGCCCTGGCGGCCGGACACACCGTCACCGCCGTCGCCCGCGACCCCGCCCGACTACCGCACTACGCCCACGGCACCCCGCGCGCCGCGCGGGCCGACGTCAGCCGACCCGGCTCCCTGCACGGCCCGCTGGACGGCCAGGACGCCGTCGTCGCCACCCTCGGCACCACCGGCCGCCGGGCCACCACCGTCTTCTCCGACGGCGCCCGGGAGTTGACCGCGGCCGTCCGCGCCGGCGGCGTCCGGCACCTGGTGACGATGAGCTCGGCGGGCCTGGACACCAGCCGGCTCCCGTTCGCCCAGCGGGTGGTGACCGGGCTGGTGGTCGACCGGCTCTACCGGGAGGTCCACCACGACCTCGCCCGGATGGAGGCGGTGCTCGCCCGGTCCGACACGGCGTGGACGGTCGTCCGGGTGCCGATGCTCAAGGACGGACCGCCGGCCGCGGGCCCCCAGGTCTCGTACGACCGGCCGCTGCCCCGCGCCGGCACCGCCACCCGCGCCACCGTCGCCCACTGGATCGTCGGCCACCTCGGCGACCCGGCGACCTTCCGCCACCTGGTCCACCTCGCGGACGACTGACCCGGCCGGCCCGACGGACCCGCCACCCGGCGGCGGCACCCGTACCGCCGCGGCTCAGCCCTGCTGCGGCGGGCGGCGGCGCATGGCGAGCAGCAGCAGGACCACCGCCGACAGCACGGCGGACACCCGCAGCACGTCCGGGGCCGCCGACCAGCTGATCTGGCCCAGTGGCGAGCCCGACTGGAGGCCGCCGCCCTGGCCACCCGCCTGCTTGGCCTGCCGCATGGAGAAGAGGGTGGTCGCGCTCATCGTGGCCAGCGGGATGCCGAGGACCACGAACTTGCGCATCAGGTCGGAGATCTGGCGGGACAGGTAGCCGAGGCCCCAGCCGGCCAGCATGGCCGGGAAGAAGCCGGAGACCGCCCCGCCGACCAGCAGGCCGCAGGAGAGCAGGATCAGTGGGGAGGGCTTGCGGGCGGGCGCGCCCTGCTCCGCCTCCTTCCCCTTGGCCTTGGCCTTGCCCTTGCCCTTCCTGCCCCCGGCCTTCCCGGCGGCGGCCCCGGGCTGTGCGGGAGGAGCGGCGGGGGCCGGGGCCTGCTTGCGCCGGCCCCGGCGCGGTTTCTTCTTCGGGTCCGCGGGCCCGGCCGGCGCCGCGGCCTCCTCGGCGCTCGGCTGCTCGGCGGTGCGCTGCTCGGGGATCGGCTTCGGCGCGGGCCGCGGCCCGTCCGAGAAGTCGAAGAGCGTCATGGTCCACGGGCCGGTGCTCGACACCGTCGGCGGCGGGATCGCGTCCGCCCGTTCCCGGGCCTCGGCCAGGTCCGGCAGGTCCAGCGGTACGGACGGGATGCCCGCCGCGCTCGGCGCCGGCGGGTCGTACACGCTGTCGGGGTCGGGGTCAGGAACGGGAGCGGGAGCGGACGGCACCTCGGCGGCCCCCTCGGACGCGCGCTCCCCGGAGCCGCTGCCCGGGCCGCCGCCCGAACGCTCGCTCCAGGGCCCGCTCTTGCGCCACCACTCGCCGTCCGTCATCACCGACCACCCCGCCTCATCCGTACCGGCCGCCCACCGAACCGCCCTCGGCGTGACGCTACCCACCCCGCCCCCGCCCGCGCGAGTCCGTCAGCGGCCGTCCGCGGGTACGGCGCTGCGCCGGAGGGGCGGCCGCGCGAGGGACACCCCGTCGTCCCCACGCCCGACTAACCTAGGTCGAATGACCACACAGCAGGGCCCTCAACGCCGGGGCAGGTCCGCCACCGGCCCGCGCACCCTCGCCGAGGAGCTGCGCGCCCGTCCCGACGACGCGCTCGCCGCCCTGTTCCGCGCCCGCCCCGACCTGCTGAACCCCGTCCCCGGCGACCTCACCCAGCTGTCCGCCCGGCTCTCCTCGCGCGCCTCCGCGCTGCGCGCCCTGGAGCGGCTCGACCGCTTCACCCTCCAGGTCGCCGAGGCGCTGGCCACCGCCCCGGACGGCACCTCGCTGAGCACCGTCCGCACCCTGCTGACCGGCCCGGCGAAGGTCAAGCCGCACCCCGGCGCGACCCCGCTCACCCCGGCCGACCGGTCCGCCGTCGTCGGCGCCCTGCCGCGCGCGATCGCCGCCCTGCGCGACCGGGCGCTGCTCTGGGGCCCCGACAACGGGCTGCGGCTGGTCCTCGCCGTCCGCGAGGCGCTCGCCCCGACCGCCGGCAACCCGGGCCGCACCGGCCTCGGCCCCACCCTCGCCGACGCCACCGTCGGCATGTCCCCGGCCCGGCTGCAGCAGCTGCTCGCCTCGGCCGGGCAGCCCGCCACCCCGGACCCGGTCAGCGCCGTCGCCGCGCTCACCGCGCTGCTCACCGACCGCGCCCGCTGCGCCGCGCTGCTCGACACCGCGCCCGAGGCCGCGCTGCGGCTGCTGGACCGGCTGGTCTGGGGGCCGCCCACCGGCACCGTCCCTGACGCCGTCCGCCCGGTCACCGCCGAGGACGCGCAGAGTCCGGTCGAGTGGCTGCTGGCCCGCGGCCTGCTGCTGCCCAGCAGTCCCGGCAGCGTCGTCCTGCCCCGCGAACTCGCCCTGCACCTGCGCGGCGGCCGCACCCACCGCACCGTCGAACCGATCCAGCCCGAACCCGCGCCCGCCGCCGCCCCGCGCGACCCCGGCGTGGTGGACAGCGCCGCGGCCGGGCAGGCGCACACCGCGGTCAAGACCGTCGAGGAGCTGCTGGACGGCCTGGGCCTCACCCCGCCGCTGACCCTGCGCGCCGGCGGCCTCGGCGTCCGCGACCTCAAGCGCACCGCCCAGGCCCTGGAGACCACCGAGCAGCAGACCGCCTTCTGGCTCGAACTCGCCTACACCGCCGGGCTGCTGGCCCCCGACGGCGAGGTGGACGAACGCTGGGCCCCCACCCCGGCGTACGACGCCTGGCTGCACCTGGACACCGCCGAACGCTGGTCCGTCCTGGCCACCGCCTGGCTCGCCGCCACCCGCGTCCCCGCCCTCACCGGCACCCCGGACGGCCGGGGCAAACCGCGCGCCGCCCTCGGCCCCGAGCTCGACCGCACCCTCGCCCCGTCCGTCCGCCGCGCCGCCCTCGCCCTGCTCGCCGAACTCCCGCCCGGCACCCCGGCCACCGCCGAGGAGCTGCTCCCCACCCTGCGCTGGCAGCGCCCGCTGCGCGGCGGCCCCACCGGCCCGGACGGCCGCGAGCTGCGCGACGAGCTCACCGCCTGGACCCTCGACGAGGCCGAACTGCTCGGCGTCACCGGCCGCGGCGCCCTGGCCGCCCCCGCCCGCGCCCTGCTCACCGCCGAGTCCGACCCGGCCGAGGTGCTCGCCCCGCTGCTCCCGCAGCCGCTGGACCACGTGATCCTCCAGCCGGACCTCACCGCGATCGCCCCCGGCCCGCTGCTCACCCCGCTCGCCCAGGCCCTCGCGCTGTGCGCCGACATCGAGTCCAAGGGCGGCGCCACCGTCTACCGCTTCACCCCGGCCTCGGTGCGCCGCGCCCTCGACGCCGGCCGCACCGCCGCCGACCTGCGGGCCTTCCTGGAGCAGCACAGCCGGACGCCCGTCCCGCAGCCGCTCGGCTACCTGATCGACGACGTCGCCCGCCGGCACGGCGTCCTGCGGGTCGGCGCCGCCTCCTCCTACCTGCGCTGCGACGACCCGTCCCTGCTCGGCGAGGTGCTCGCCGACCGCCGCTCCGCCGACCTGCGGCTGCGGCTGCTCGCCCCCACCGTCGTCGCCGCCCAGGCCGCCCCGGACGTCCTGCTCGCCACCCTGCGGACGATGGGCTACGCCCCGGCCGCCGAGTCCGCCGAGGGCGACGTGCTGATCACCCGCCCGGACACCCACCGCACCCCGCCCCGGACGGCGCCCGTGCCCGTCCCCGACGGGCCGCCCAGCCCCGACGACACCCTGCTCGCCGCCGCCATCAAGGCCATCCGGGCCGGCGACCGCGCGGCCACCGCCGCCCGCCGCGAGCCCGCCGCCGACCCGCGCCGGCTCCCCCGCACCGCCGCCGCCGAGACCCTGGCCGCCCTCCAGACGGCCGTGCTGCTCGGCGAGCGCATGTGGATCGGCTACCTCAACGCCGAGGGCATCGCCAGCCAGCGGATCATCGACCCGGTCAAGGTCGAAGGCGGCTTCGTCACCGCCTTCGACCACCACGCCGACGAACTGCGCACCTTCGCCCTGCACCGCATCACCGGCGTCGCGGAACTCGACGAGTGACCCCGGGCGCGCCCTGACGCCCGCCGGGGGCGGGGCCCCGGCCTCAGTGCCCCTGCTGCGCCTCCTTCATCTTGTCCTGGACGGCCTTGTCCGCCAGGCTGCCGATCTGCCCCTGCCCGATCGGCATCGCACCCCCGGTGACGGTGTCCGCCAGCAGGAACCCGGGCGCCGCGAGCAGGCCGCCGGGCCCCTCGCCGATGCCCGCCAGGGCGTGGGCCGAACCGGCCGAGGAGGCGGTGGCCGCGAAGGCCGAGCCCATCAGGGCGAGGGCGGTGAGAACACGCTTCGACTTCTTCATGGCCAGCTCAACGAGCGAGTGCGCACCGTGGTCACTCGAAGTCATTGACGGGCCCGCCCCTTCGGCGTAGTCCGGAAGCAGGGGTTCCGAACGGGAGGCAACCCATGCTCGGCGAACTCATCGGCGAATTCCACGGCCAGAACACCGGCCGACGGGTCGTCGCCGTCGGCGACGGCCACGTGACGATCGAGACATCCATCCGGATCACCGGCAGCTACTTCGGCACCGCCGTCAACGGGTTCGGCACCTACGACGCCGAACCGCGCCCCGACGGCACCGTCTACGGCGAGGGCCAGGGCGTCGACATGACGGCCGACGGCCAGAGCGTCACCTGGCACGGCAACGGCCTCGGCCACCTCACCGAGAACGGCGGCACCAGCTTCCGCGGCGCGCTCTTCTTCTCCACCGCGGCCCCGCAGCTCGAACGCCTCAACGGCGTCGTCGGCCTCTTCGAGTTCGACACCGACGCCGACGAGAGGATCACCGGCAAGCTCTACGAGTGGAAGTAGCCCGTCCACCGAGCCCGTCCACGCCCGTCCACGGGAGCCCGTCCACGTTCACCGCGGAATGCGCGACACTGGAGGGTCTGCGTCAATCCAGCCTGTCAGCCAGTGGAGGGCTCCCCCGCGTGAACGACGGACCGCTCATCGTCCAGAGCGACAAAACTCTTCTCCTGGAGATCGACCACCCCAAGGCCGCCGACTGCCGTCGCGCCATCGCACCGTTCGCCGAGTTGGAGCGGGCGCCCGAGCACGTGCACACGTACCGGGTGACGCCGCTCGGGCTGTGGAACGCGCGGGCGGCCGGGCACGACGCCGAGCAGGTGGTGGACGCCCTGGTGACGTACTCGCGCTACCCGGTGCCGCACGCGCTGCTGGTGGACGTGGCGGACACCATGGGCCGGTACGGGCGGCTCCAGCTGGTCAAGCACCCGACCCACGGGCTGGTGCTGACCACCACCGACCGGCCGGTGCTGGAGGAGGTGCTGCGCTCCAAGAAGATCGTCCCGCTGGTCGGCAACCGGGTCGACCCGGACACCGTGGTGGTGCACCCCTCCGAGCGCGGCCAGATCAAGCAGGTGCTGCTCAAACTCGGCTGGCCCGCCGAGGACTTCGCCGGGTACGTGGACGGCGAGGCGCACCCGATCGACCTGGACGAGGACGGCTGGCAGCTGCGTCCCTACCAGGCGCAGGCCGTCGAGGGCTTCTGGCACGGCGGCTCGGGCGTCGTCGTGCTGCCCTGCGGCGCCGGCAAGACGCTGGTCGGCGCGGCCGCGATGGCGCACGCCAAGTCGACCACGCTGATCCTGGTCACCAACACCGTCTCGGCCCGCCAGTGGAAGCACGAGCTGGTCAAGCGCACCTCGCTCACCGAGGACGAGATCGGCGAGTACAGCGGCACCCGGAAGGAGATCCGCCCGGTCACCATCGCCACCTACCAGGTGATGACGACCAAGCGGAAGGGCGTCTACGCCCACCTGGAGCTGTTCGACGCCCGCAACTGGGGCCTGGTGGTCTACGACGAGGTGCACCTGCTGCCCGCGCCGGTGTTCAAGTTCACCGCCGACCTCCAGGCCCGCCGCCGGCTCGGCCTGACCGCCACGCTGGTGCGCGAGGACGGCCGCGAGGGCGACGTGTTCAGCCTGATCGGCCCCAAGCGCTTCGACGCGCCGTGGAAGGAGATCGAGGCGCAGGGCTACATCGCGCCCGCCGACTGCTGCGAGGTGCGGGTCACCCTGACCGACTCCGAGCGGCTCGCCTACGCGACCGCCGAGCCGGAGGAGCGCTACCGCTTCTGCGCCACCACGGCGACCAAGCGGCGGGTGGTGGAGGCGCTGGTCAGGAAGCACGAGAAGGACCAGACGCTGATCATCGGCCAGTACATCGACCAGCTGGACGAGCTCGGCGAGGCCCTGGACGCCCCGGTGATCAAGGGCGAGACCAGCAACGCCCAGCGCGAGAAGCTCTTCGACGCCTTCCGGAACAAGGAGATCGGCGTCCTGGTGGTCTCCAAGGTCGCGAACTTCTCGATCGACCTGCCCGAGGCCACCGTGGCCATCCAGGTCTCCGGGACCTTCGGCTCCCGCCAGGAGGAGGCCCAGCGCCTCGGCCGGGTGCTGCGCCCCAAGGCGGACGGCCACGCGGCGCACTTCTACTCGGTGGTCGCCCGGGACACCGTGGACCAGGACTTCGCCGCCCACCGGCAGCGCTTCCTGGCCGAGCAGGGCTACGCGTACCGGATCATCGACGCCGACGACGTGCTGTAGGCCCGCGGTCCGGCACAGGACGCCGTCGCGTCAGTACCGGACACCGTCGCGCCCGAGGAAGATCACGCGCGCGGCGGTGTCCAGGGCGATGCCGACGTTGCGGACGGCGGTGCTCAGCGGGTTGCGGTGACGCCCGGAGACGGCGGTGGCGCCGGACGGGCCGGATCGGGGGGTGCGGTTCGTGGTGCTCATGTCTTCAACGGTAGGCACCCGGGCGGCCGCGGGCATCACTCCAAAGGCCGTATCCGCAGGTGCGCGGATCGTCCTCCCGGTGTACGAGGCCCCGGGGCCGGGGTAGGGGGCGACCCCGGGGCCGGGGTAGGGGGCGACCCCGAGACCCGCACGGCTGGAACCCCGGGACGGACGGGACTAAGATCGTCCGTCTGCCCCCTCCCGAACCGTGGTACCTGCTGAAGTCCCGCAGGCAGCCGGGGGAGGTGTCGACCGCACGGCAACCGGTCGGCCGTACCCACCGTGAGCTCCTACGATCCGCTGCGCCCGCCACCGGGGCAGCCGGGAAGGTTCGCTGTGCCCGCCACCCCCACCACCGACCCGCTCCAGCGCGAACGCGCGCACCTGGCCGCGTCCCGGGCCGCATTGCGAGCCATGCGCGAGGACGTCGAGTCGCTCGACATCCGCGACGTGACCGGCACCTGGGTCACCGCCCTCGTACTCCAGAACCAGATCGAGGCCAGGATCGCCGCACTGGCCGACCTCTCGCACACCCCGCTGTTCTTCGGCCGCCTCGACTACCTGCACGCGATCAGCGAGGAGTTGAGCGAGGGCAGCGGCGGCGAGAGCTTCTACATCGGGCGCCGGCACGTCCACGACGCCGACGGCGACCCGATGGTGATCGACTGGCGCGCACCGGTCTCCCAGCCGTTCTACCGGGCCAGCCGCACCGCGCCGATGGACGTCGAGCGCCGCCGCCGCTTCGGCTACACCGGCGGGGAGCTCACCGCCTACGAGGACGAGCACCTCAGCGACCCGGCCGAGACGGAGCGGGGCTCCGCCCTGCTGGCCGCCGAGATCGAGAAGCCCCGCGTCGGCCCGATGCGCGACATCGTCGCCACCATCCAGCCCGAGCAGGACGAGATCGTCCGCTCCGACATCACGGGCACCATCTGCGTGCAGGGCGCGCCCGGCACCGGGAAGACCGCCGTCGGCCTGCACCGCGTCGCCTACCTGCTGTACGCCCACCGCGAGCGGCTGGCCCGTACCGGCACCCTGGTGATCGGGCCGAACAACGCCTTCCTCTCCTACATCGAGCAGGTGCTCCCGGCCCTCGGCGAGCTGGACGTCGCCCAGGCCACCGTGCAGCAGCTGGTCGGGCACGTCGAGGTGAGGGGCGAGGACGACCCGGAGGCGGCCCGGCTGAAGGGCGACGCCCGGATGGCCGAGGTGCTGCGCCGGGCGGTGCGGTCGGGCATCACGCTGCCCACCGAGCCCTGCGTGGTGGTCCGCGGCTCCCGCCGCTGGCGCGTGCCGGTGTACGAACTCGTCGAGATCATCGAGGAGTTGAAGGGCCGCGAGGTGCGCTACGGCGCCGCCAGGGACGCCCTGCCGCAGCGCATCGCGCACGCCGTGCTGCTGAAGATGGAGCAGGGCGGCGAGGCCCCGGACGACCGGGTGCAGGACGCGGTGGCCCGCAACGGCGCGGTCAAGGCGGTGGTCAAGGAGTGCTGGCCGGCCGTCGACCCGGCGAAGCTGGTCCTGCGGCTGCTCTCCGACCCGGAGTTCCTGGCGTCGTGCGCCGAGGGCGTGCTGACGCCCGAGGAGCAGCGGGCGGTGCTGTGGCCCAAGCCCGGCCGCTCGGTGCGGACCGCCCGCTGGACCCCGGCCGACGCCGTCCTGGTGGACGAGGCGACCGACCTGGTGCAGCGCACCCCCTCGCTCGGGCACGTGGTGCTGGACGAGGCCCAGGACCTCTCCCCGATGCAGTACCGCGCGGTCGGCCGCCGCTGCACCACCGGCTCGGCGACCGTCCTCGGCGACCTCGCCCAGGGCACCACCCCCTGGGCGACCGCGAGTTGGCCGGAGGCGCTGCGCCACCTGGGCAAGCCGGAGGCGCACGTCGAGGAGCTGACCAAGGGCTTCCGGGTACCGGAGGAGGTCATCGCGTACGCCTCCCGGCTGCTCCCGGCGATCGCCCCCGGCCTGGCCCCGGCCTCCTCGGTCCGCACCGCGCCCGGCTCGCTGACGGTCCGCCGGGTCGCGGACGGGGAGACCACGGAGGCGGTCCTGGCGGCCTGCCGGGAGGCGCTGGAGCACGAGGGCTCGACCGGTCTGATCGCCGCCGACGCCCGCATCCCGCGGCTCGCCGAGGCGCTGACCGCGGCCGGCCTGCCGCACCTCTCCCCCGGCGCCGAGACCAGCGCACAGGCCCGGCTCACCCTCGTCCCGGCCTCGCTGGCCAAGGGCCTGGAGTACGACTACGTGGTGCTGGACGAGCCGGCCGCGGTGATCGCCGGGGAGCCGGACGAGCGGACCGGCCTGCGGCGGCTGTACGTGGCGCTGACCCGTGCCGTTTCCGGGCTGACGGTGCTGCACGGCGAGCCGCTGCCGGAGCAGCTGCGGTAGCACGCGAGGGGGCCGGGCCGGGGGGGCCGGCCCCCTCCGACGAGCGCTCGGAAGCTCCGCACGAGCACCCGGGGCGAACCGGCACGCGCACCCGGGCCGGGCACTCAGCCGTCGATCAGCGCCCGCCACTCGGCGACCCTGGCCGCGTCCACCGGCGTCCGCCAGCCGTCCACCCGCACCGCTCCGCCGACGTGGAAGGCGTCGAAGCCCTCCGCCCGCAGCTCCTTCAGGTGCTCGGCCCGCAGGCCGCCGCCGATCAGGATCCGCTGCCGGTACCCGGGCTCGCCGGCCCGGGCCAGCTCGGCCGACAGCACCTCGCGCCCGGCGTCCACCCCGGCTGGGTCACCGGAGGTGAGGAAGGTGTCCAGGCCGGGCAGCCCGGCGACGGCGGCCCGCAGGGCGGCCCGGTCGGCGCTGTGGTCGATCGCCCGGTGGAAGGTCCAGCGGCAGCCGGCGACCGCCTCGGCGACGGCCGTGGTGGCGGCCAGGTCGACGGCGCCGTCGGCGTCGAGGAAGCCGAGGACGAACTCCTCGGCGCCCTCGGCCCGCAGCGCGGCGGCCCGGGCGCACAGCTCGTCCACGTCGCCGGGGGCGAAGCCGTCCCGGATCCGCAGCATGACCCGCAGCGGGAGGCCGACGGCGGCCCGGATCCGGCCGAAGTCCTCGACGGACGGGGTGAGCCCGTCGGCGGCCATGTCGGTGACCAGTTCGAGCCGGTCGGCGCCGCCCGACTCGGCGGCCTGGGCGTCCTGGGGCGTCAGCGCGATGACTTCGAAAATTGGTCTAGACATATTCGACAGCCTGCCACATCCACCGGTCCCCGGCGACCCCCGGGAACGACCGAGGGGGCCGATCCGGTCACGCCGGAACGCCCCCCCGGATCTCGGGTCACACGGTCACACCGACCCGTGGACCGCCGCCACCGCCGCCCGCCGTCCGAACCGGTGCACCGCCACCGCCAGCAGCGCCAGCACGACCACCGTCGGCGCCGCCGCCGGCAGCAGGTGCGAGACCCCGCGGGACTCGCGCCAGATGTTGAACAGGCAGCCGGGCCCGGTCAGCACCAGCATCGCCACGCCCGCGGCGGCCGGCACGACCCGCCCGCGCAGCCCGGCGAAGGTCAGCAGCAGCGGGGCGACCAGCATCACCACGAACCAGCCCAGGTCCCGCGGAAAAGTGGTGTCGTCCCAGCTCTGGGCCACCGCCAGCAGCCCGCCCACGGCCGCCGAGGCCAGCGCCAGGGCGCCCGTGCGCCAGGTCGGCCGGGGCAGCAGGTCGGTCGGCGCCGCGACCAGCAGCAGCGCGGCCACCACCAACGGCAGTGAGGCCATCCCGATGTAGCCGCTCCACCACAGGTCGAAGGACGAGTCCCAGGCGGCGGCCACCAGGTCGTACAGTCCGACCGCGCCCAGGATCAGCGCGCTGCCCCGCACCGCCGCCCACCGTCCGAGCAGCACCGCCACCAGGAGCAGCGCGGCGGCCACCGGCCGGGAGAACAGCTCGGCGTAGGCGCCGTAGGAGTCGTCCCAGGAGAGCCGGTTGGTGACCCGGTACGAGGTGGTCAGCCAGGCCAGCAGCATGGCGCCGGCCACCGCGCCGGCCAGCATCGGCGCGACCAGCGCCAGCAGCCGCCCGGCCGCCGAGGCGCCGGTCAGCCCGAGCCGCACCCGCAGCCCGTACACCGCCAGGCCGAGGACCTCCCGGGCGACCGCCAGCCGGCCGCCGGCCGCCGTGGTGTCGGCGAACACCTCGGCCAACTCCTCGCCGCGCTCGCGGCGGTACCGCGCCGGGTAGAGCTGGAGTGCGGCCCGCAGCACCGCCGAGGGCGCCGCACCGATCGCGGGCGTGCTCATGAGAGGCCTCCCCCCGTCGCGGGCCGCCCCTGCGACCCGGTCCTTCCCGGCAGCATCGACCGGATCCTGGTCAGCCGGCGCTCGGCCTCGGTGGCGACCGCCCGCAGCCGCTCCGCCTCGGCGGCCAGCGCCGTCCGGCCGGCGTCGGTCAGCGCGTAGCTGCGCCGGGCGCGGCCGTCCACCACCTCCTCGGCGGCGACCTCGATCAGGCCCTGGCCCAGCAGCCGGTCGAGCGCCCCGTAGAGCGTGCCGGTGCGCATCTTGACCCGGCCGTCGGAGATCGCGGAGATCTCCTGGATGAGCGCGTAGCCGTGGCGCGGGGCGTCGGCCAGCGCGGTGAGCAGCAGCAGCGTGGGCTCCTGCATGGAGCGTTCTGTCATACGACTACATATATCGCCAACCTACCTATAGGTCCAGTGCCCGGCCCGGCCGCCACAATGGTCGCCATGCCGACCGCCGATCACCACCCCTCCACGACCGAGCACGCCCCGACCGCCGAGGACCCGCTCACCGGGGAACTGCTCACCGCCTGGACCGCCCTGCTGCACCGCTGCGGGGCCGCCGTCGACCCCGAGCCGTACGGCCGGGAGCTGCTGCGCCGCTGGTCGGAGCCGAGGCGGCGCTACCACACCGCCGCCCACCTGCACGCGGTGCTGCGGCACGTCGACGAGCTGGCCGGGCACGCCGCCGACCCGGAGGCGGTCCGCCTCGCGGCCTGGTTCCACGACGCCGTCTACCGCCCCGACCGCACGGAGAACGAGGAGCGCAGCGCCGCCCTGGCCGTCCGCGCGCTGACCGCCGCCGGACTGCCCGCCGAGCGGGTCGCCGAGGTCGAGCGCCTCGTGCTGCTCACCGTCGGCCACGACCCCACCCCCGGCGACCGCAACGGCGAGGTGCTCTGCGACGCGGACCTGGCCGTCCTCGGCGGCACCCCCGAGGCCTACGCGGCGTACACGGCCGCCGTCCGCGAGGAGTACGGCTTCGTCCCCGCGCCGGACTTCACGGCCGGCCGGGCCGCCGTCCTGCGCCGACTGCTCGCCCTGCCCGCGCTCTACCGCACCCCCGCCGCCCGCGAGCGCCTCACAGCGGCCGCCCGCGCCAACCTGACGGCCGAGCTCCGGGAGCTGGCGGTCTAGGCGAGCTTGCCGACCGGCGCCACCACCGCGCCCTGCTTGCCGCACACCCAGTGCGGATCCGGTCCCAGCTCGGGCTCCACGCTCAGCGCGTGCGGGTCCCCGTCGGCCGCGCAGTCGGCGCACAGAGGCCAGCGCCCGTACGCCTCCAGCAGCGCGTCCTGAACGTCCTGGGCGACCAGTCCGAGCACGTACTCGGTGCCGTCCGGCCACTGCTCCAGCCACCAGCGGCGGTGGGTGACGGCCTGTTCCACCAGCGAGACGACGGCGGCGTCCGCCACGTCCCGCGCGGTGAGGTCGGCCAGGATCAGTGCCCGCGCGTTGTGCAGGGCGGTCTCGATGTCGTCGGCAGCCATCCGTCCATCCTCTCCCCAACTCCCCCGAACGCCGAAACGCCGTGTGGGCGGCCCCCCGAAGGGAGCCGCCCACACGGACGGGGAACCAGCCGATCCGATCGGAACGATCAGGATCAGAAGTCCATGTCACCGCCCGGCATGCCGCCGCCGGCGGCCGCGGCGGCCTTCTCCGGCTTGTCGGCGATGACGGCCTCGGTGGTGAGGAACAGCGCCGCGATGGAGGCGGCGTTCTGCAGCGCGGAGCGGGTGACCTTGGCCGGGTCGATGATGCCCTCGGCGACCAGGTCGACGTACTCGTTGGTGGCGGCGTTCAGGCCGTGACCGGCGGGGAGGTTGCGCACCTTCTCCACCACGACGCCACCCTCCAGGCCGGCGTTGGTCGCGATCTGCTTGATCGGGGCCTCCAGCGCGACCTTGACGATGTTGGCACCGGTGGCCTCGTCGCCCTCCAGCTCCAGCTTGTCGAAGGCGACACCGGCCTGCAGCAGCGCGACGCCACCACCGGCGACGATGCCCTCCTCGACGGCGGCCTTCGCGTTGCGGACGGCGTCCTCGATGCGGTGCTTGCGCTCCTTGAGCTCCACCTCGGTGGCCGCGCCGGCCTTGATGACGGCCACGCCGCCGGCCAGCTTGGCGAGGCGCTCCTGGAGCTTCTCGCGGTCGTAGTCCGAGTCGCTGTTCTCGATCTCGGCGCGGATCTGGTTCACGCGGCCCGCGACCTGCTCGCTGTCGCCGCCACCGTCGACGATGGTGGTCTCGTCCTTGGTGATGACCACCTTGCGGGCGGTGCCCAGCAGGTCGATGCCGGCGTTCTCCAGCTTGAGGCCGACCTCCTCGGAGATCACGGTGCCACCGGTGAGGATGGCGATGTCGCCGAGCATGGCCTTGCGGCGGTCACCGAAGCCCGGGGCCTTGACGGCGACGGACTTGAAGGTGCCACGGATCTTGTTCACGACCAGGGTCGACAGGGCCTCGCCCTCGACGTCCTCGGCGATGATGACCAGCGGCTTGCCGCTCTGCATGACCTTCTCCAGCAGCGGGAGCAGGTCCTTGACCGAGCCGATCTTGGAGTTGGCGATGAGGATGTACGGGTCCTCGAACGTCGCCTCCATGCGCTCCAGGTCGGTGGCGAAGTAGGCGGAGATGTAGCCCTTGTCGAAGCGCATGCCCTCGGTGAGCTCGAGCTCCAGACCGAAGGTGTTGCTCTCCTCGACGGTGATGACGCCTTCCTTGCCGACCTTGTCCATGGCCTCGGCGATCAGCTCGCCGATCTGGGTGTCGGCGGCGGAGATGGAGGCGGTGGAGGCGATCTGCTCCTTGGTCTCCACGTCCTTGGCCTGGGCCAGCAGCTGGTCGGAGACGGCCGCGACGGCCTTCTCGATGCCGCGCTTCAGGGCCATCGGGTTGGCGCCGGCGGCGACGTTGCGCAGACCCTCGCGAACCAGGGCCTGGGCGAGCACGGTGGCGGTGGTGGTGCCGTCACCCGCGACGTCGTCCGTCTTCTTGGCGACCTCCTTGACGAGCTCCGCACCGATCTTCTCGTACGGGTCCTCGAGCTCGATCTCCTTGGCGATGGAGACACCGTCGTTGGTGATCGTGGGGGCGCCCCACTTCTTCTCCAGCACGACGTTGCGGCCCTTGGGGCCGAGCGTGACCTTCACTGCGTCGGCGAGCTGGTTCATGCCACGCTCAAGGCCGCGGCGAGCTTCCTCATCAAAGGCGATGATCTTGGCCATCAGAAGTGGTCCTCCGGGACACGGTCGACTGCTCGGACCAAGGGGTGCCCGCGACGGACGGCCCTGGTGTGCGGGGGTCTTTTCCCCTACCGCTCCCGGGGGCCTCACCGACCCGGTCCGCTGTCACTCTCACGCTGTGAGTGCTAACGCCAATGATTAGCACTCCGGGTGGTCGAGTGCAAGCCCAATCGACGATCCGCGAGCCGCCGCCGGGGCCCGCCGGGAACGCCGACGGGCCCGTACGACACGCGTCGTACGGGCCCGTCGAGAAGCGAGTGGTCACCAGCCGTAGGGCCGCGCCGAGCTCCTGGGGTCGGAAGGCGTCAGCCCGCGGCGCGGACCATGTCCGCCTGCGGGCCCTTCTGTCCCTGGGAGATCTCGAACTCGACCCGCTGGCCCTCCTCGAGGGTGCGGTAGCCGTCCATCTGGATCGCGCTGTAGTGGACGAAGACGTCCGCACCACCGTCGACCGCGATGAAGCCGTAGCCCTTCTCCGCGTTGAACCACTTGACGGTGCCCTGAGCCATTCCGAACTCCCCTAGTGCTGTGCTGGGCCCTTCACGCGCCCGCAGGTCGCGGGCCCGGGTTGGTTGAAGGCCGGCCCGGGGAACCCCCCCTGGGCGCAGCCGTGCACGCCGCAGCCCTCCGCGCGGGACGCCAGGCGGCGCCCGGTGAGCGGGTGATTGCGTCGACCGCCGCTGAATGTATCCGGACCGACGCCCTCTGCAACAGGGTCAGCCGCCGGTAATTCCGGCAAGGCGCCGGGGGACAGTACGGGCCGAATCGGAATAATCTCGGCATTCCACGCCGGACATAGCGGACGAATTACTCAAAGGTCCGCGGGAATTCTGACATCCGCCTGACATGTTTCACGGGCCGGTCCGGCGGCCGGGCGCCCCCGGGCCGAGCACTGCGGAGGCCGAAAGGGAAACCTTGTTCCCAGCCGAGCGACACTCTACTCCGACTCGACCCGGAAATATTCCCGCAAGAATGCGAGCGGTCGCCCGGGCATACGGAGAGCGGAATTCCGTACGCGCGGGCGACCGCGGGTTCTCGCGAACGGCTCAGCAGCCGCCGGCCACCGCCGGGATGATCGAGATTCCGGCGCCGTCCCTGATCTCGGTCGCCAGGCCCTCGGCGAAGCGCACGTCGTCGTCGTTCACGTAGACGTTCACGAAGCGGCGCAGCTTGCCGGTGTCGTCCAGGATGCGGGCCGAGATGCCGGCGTGGTTCTTCTCCAGGTCGGCGATGACCTCGGCCAGGGTGGCGCCCTCGGCGGTCACCTCGGCGGCGCCGCCGGTGTAGGTGCGCAGGATGGTGGGGATGCGGACGTTGGCGCTCATGACTCTCCTTGCGGGGGGCGGGTGGTTCAGACGGACGCGAGGCCGGCGGCGCGGAACGAGTCCAGCGTCGGGCGGATGACGGCGGTCATCCCGGCGTCGGAGACGGCGTCCAGGGTCTTCAGGCCGTCGCCGGTGTTGATCGCGACGGTCTCCTTGGCCGGGTCCAGCTGCCCGGTCTCGACCAGCTTCTTCAGCACGCCGACGGTCACCCCGCCCGCGGTCTCGGCGAAGATCCCCTCGGTCCGCGCCAGCAGCCGGATCGCCGCCACGACCTCGGCGTCCGTGACGTCCTCGACCGCGCCGCCGGTGCGGCGGGCGATGTCCAGCACGTACGGGCCGTCGGCCGGGTTGCCGATCGCCAGCGACTTGGCGATGGTGTCCGGCTTGACCGGCTTGATCACGTCCCGGCCGGCCTTGAACGCGGCCGACACCGGCGAGCAGCCCTCGGCCTGGGCGCCGAAGACCTTGTACGGCCGGTCCTCGACCAGGCCGAGCCTGATCAGCTCCTGGAGCCCCTTGTCGATCTTCGTCAGCTGCGAGCCCGAAGCGATGGGGACCACGATCTGCTCCGGCAGCCGCCAGCCGAGCTGCTCGCAGATCTCGTACGCCAGCGTCTTGGAGCCCTCGCCGTAGTACGGCCGCAGGTTCACGTTGACGAAGCCCCAGCCCTCGCCGGCCGCGTGGCCGATCAGCTCCGAGCAGAAGCGGTTCACGTCGTCGTAGTTGCCCTCGATGCCGACCAGCTCGCCGCCGTACACCCCGGCCATGACGACCTTGCCCTGCTCCAGGTCGTGCGGGATGAACACGCAGGACCGGAACCCGGCCCGGGCCGCCGCCGCCCCCACCGCACCGGCCAGGTTGCCGGTGGAGGAGCAGGACAGCGTGGTGTACCCGAACGCCCGGGCCGCCTCGATCGCGCAGGCGACCACCCGGTCCTTGAACGAGTGGGTCGGGTTCCCGGAGTCGTCCTTGACGTGCAGCTGGGCGGTGAAACCGAGCTCCCGGCCCAGGTTGTCCGCCTTCACCAGCGGGGTCCACCCCGGGTTCAGGTTGGGCTTGGACGCCACGTCGGCCGGAACCGGCAGCAGCGGCGCGTACCGCCAGATGGAGGCCGGACCGGCCTCGATCCGCTTGCGCAGCTCCTCGGCGCCCTCGCTGCCGAACTCGTAGGCGATCTCCAGCGGGCCGAAGCACTCCAGGCACGCGAAGCTGGGGCCGAGCGGGAAGCGGGTGCCGCACTCGCGACAGGACAGCGCGGCGGCGGGGCCGAGGTCGACGGAAACGGGTGCGGCGGTGTCGATAGCCATGACGGCGAGGCCTCTCTCCTCATCTTCCCCGTGGCGCGGTCGCGACACGGGCCGGAATTGGCACCTGTCCCGCCGGGGCCTGTCGTCGACAGCCGCGCGAGAAGGTTGCCGGGACGTCAACGGGCCGTTCCCTCAGTCCCTCTGGATGAGCTTGTGAAATTGTGGTGGTACTCAGCGGCGACCCCGGTGTGCAAAGGTCCGACCGCTGTACGAAGACTGTATCCGAAGGCGTCAATCCTGAACGGGACCGTCCGCCAAGCGAGATGACACGTCCCACCCGACCCGCCGAGGAGACCCCAGTGCCCGCCGACCCGACCCCCGAGCTCCTCCCGCAGGCGGCGTCCTGGCTGCGCCGCCGCTCCTGGAGCGCGGCCGACCGGCCGGTCCGCACCCTCCTCGACGCCAAGCGACGCACCGGCCGCACCGTCAGCGTGGTCCTCCCCGCCCTGGACGAGGAGGCCACCGTCGGCGACATCGTCCGCACCGTCCGCCGCGAGCTGATGGAGCGCCTCCCGCTCGTCGACGAACTCGTCGTCGTGGACTCCGGCTCCACCGACGCCACCGCCGCCGTCGCCGCCGAGGCCGGCGCCCGGGTGGAACACCGCGACCTGATCCTCCCCCGCCTGCCCGCCGTCCCCGGCAAGGGCGAGGTGCTCTGGCGCTCGCTGCTGGTCACCCACGGCGACATCGTCTGCTTCGTCGACGCCGACCTGCGCGAGTTCGACCCGGCCTTCGTCTCCGGCATCGTCGGCCCGCTGCTGACCGACGAGTCGATCCAGCTGGTCAAGGCCATGTACGACCGTCCGCTGGAGTCGGAGGGCGCGGTGCTGCCCGCCGGCGGCGGCCGGGTCACCGAACTCGTCGCCCGCCCCCTGCTCAACCTCCACTGGCCGGAGCTCGCCGGGTTCGTCCAGCCCCTCGGCGGCGAGTACGCGGCCCGCCGCTCACTGCTCGAACGGCTGCCCTTCCCCACCGGGTACGGCGTCGAACTCGGCCTGCTGGTCGACGCCCTGGATCTGGCCGGACTGGACGCCCTGGCCCAGGTGGACGTCGGCGTCCGGCACCACCGCCACCAGGACGGCCAGGCCCTCGGCCGGATGGCCGCCACCATCTACCGGACCGCCCTGGAACGCCTCGACCGCACCCACCGCCTCAAGGCCTCCGCCGACCTCGTCCACCCCCACCTCACCCAGTTCACCCGCCACCCGGAGACCCGCGCGTTCACCGCCCACACCCACCCGGTGACCGCCCTGGAACGCCCCCCGATGCACACCGTCCCCGAATACGCGACCCGCCACTGACGGGTTTGCCACGCCGGGCCCCCGGCAACATCCCAACCATGGGCGATCTCACGACCAACCGTTCGAGCGCGACCGGCACCGCCTCCGTCCTGGTGGCATCCAACCGGGGACCGGTGTCCTTCAGCACCTCCGACGACGGCACACTGACCCTGCGCCGCGGCGGCGGCGGCCTGGTCTCCGGGCTGTCCGCCATCGAGGACCCGAACGCCGTCTGGGTCTGCGCCGCCCTCGGCGACCCCGACCGCAGAGCCGCCGCCGAGGCACCCCGCGGCCGCCTCGACCTGGCCGGCCACGAGGTCGGCGGCCAGGCGGTACGGATGCTGGACATCGACCCGGAGACCTTCGCCCGCGCCTACAACGGCGTCGCCAACTCCACCCTCTGGTTCGTCCACCACCTGCTCTACGCGACCCCGACCGCCCCCTCCTTCGACGCCGCCTTCCGCACCGAATGGGCCGCCTACCAGGCCTACAACGGCGCGTTCGCCGAGGCGCTGGCCGCCGAAGCCGCCCCGGGGGCCGCGGTCCTCATCCAGGACTACCACCTCTCGCTGGCCCCGGCCCTGCTCCGCGGAACCCGCCCCGACCTGCGGATCGGCCACTTCTCGCACACTCCGTGGGCCCCGCCCGAGTACTTCCGGCTGCTGCCCGACGACGTCGCCCGGGCCGTCCTCACCGGCATCCTGGGCGCCGACCGGGCCGGCTTCCTCACCGAACGCTGGGCCCGCGCCTTCGCCGCCTGCTGCGAGGACCTCCTCGGGGCGACCGTCGACCACGACGCGCTCACCGTCACCCTCGACGGCCGCACCACCCACCTGGGCGTCCACGCCCTCGGCGCCGACGCCGACTTCCTGCGCGAGCGCGCCCACCGCCCCGACGTCGACGAACGGCTGGCCGCCCTCCGCGAGGCCGTTGGCGACCGCCGCACCATCGTGCGGGTCGACCGCACCGAGCTGAGCAAGAACATCGTCCGCGGCCTCCAGGCCTACCGGCACCTGCTCCGCACCCGCCCCGAGTGGCACGACCGGGTGGTGCACATCGCCTTCGCCTACCCGTCCCGCACCGACCTCGCCGAGTACCGCAGCTACACGGCCCAGGTCCGGGAGCTCGCCGAGGCCGTCAACGCCGAGTTCGCCACCCCCACCTGGCAGCCGGTGATCCTGCACGTCGACGACGACTTCCCGCGCTCCCTCGCCGCCTACCGCCTCGCCGACGTGGCGCTCGTCAACCCCATCCGCGACGGCATGAACCTGGTCGCCAAGGAAGTCCCGGTGGTCTCCGACAACGGCTGCGCCCTCGTCCTCTCCCGCGAGGCCGGCGCCCACGCCGAACTCGGGGACGACGCGCTCACCGTCAACCCGTACGACGTCATCGCCACCGCCGACGCCCTCCACGCCGGCCTCGGCATGAGCCAGGAGGAACGCGCCGACCGCACCAAGCGCCTGGCGGCGGCGGCCACCGCGCTCCCCCCGCAGCAGTGGTTCCTGGACCAGCTCAACGCGCTGTGAGCGCCTCCCCCAGGGCCTCCAGCAGCTCCACCACACCCTCCGGCCCGGCGACCACCAGGTCCGCCCGGTCGGCCAGCTCCCGCACCGGCGCGTCCCCCACCGCGCCGGCGCACACCAGCACCCCGGCCACACCCTCGCCGCGCAGCTTCTCCACCGCGGCGAACGCCGCCACGTCCCCCAGGTCGTCCCCCGCGTAGACCACCGAACGGGCCCCCCGCTCGCGCAGGAACCCGGTCAGCGCCGCCCCCTTGTCCACCCCCGGCGGCCGCAGCTCCAGCACCAGCCGCCCGGGCTCCACCACCAGCCCGTGCTCCGCCGCCAGCTCCCCCACCGGCGCCCGCAGCAGCGCCAACGCCTCGTCCGGCGCCGCCGTCCGCCGGGTGTGCACGGCCACCGCGCGCCCCTTGTCCTCCACCCACGTTCCCTCGGGCGCGCCCACCCGGTCCAACAACCCCGGCAACGCCGCCCGCACCCGCGCCACCCCCGGATGCACCTCCGGCGCCGAGAGCTCCCCGTCCTCCCACCGCTCGGCCCCGTAGTGCCCCAGCACCACCACCCCCGGCACCCCCGCGAACCCCCCGTACTCCACCGCCACCCCGGCCGGCCGCCCCGTCACCACCACCACGGCCCCCACCACCGACCCCAACCGCCGCAACGCCCCCACCACCCCCGGATGCGCCCGCGCCCGCTCCGGATCCGCCACGATCGGCGCCAACGTCCCGTCGAAGTCCAACCCGACCACGGCATCCCCGGGCGCCGCCAGCACAGCCCGCACCCCGTCCCGCCCAGCCTCGGTCCCCGGCACAAACATCTCTTCAAAGCCCATACCGAAGCCCCTACCCCGGACCACCCCCCTCCGCACACACCCAGCAGCAGGCACCCCCCAGCGGGCATCCCCCAGCACCCCACCCCCCAGCAGACATCCCCCCAGCACCCCACCCCAGCAGCAGGCACCCCCACCCACCCCCACCACCCACCCCTCCCCCATCCCAGCGAGAGGGACGCGCTGCGGAAGGGGGCGGCGCAGGGGGTGGGTGCGGAGAGGGGCGTGACGGGTGATTTTCAGACTGCCAACGCTCCCCA